>NZ_NDYO01000030.1:0-226 GCF_002165785.1 Campylobacter concisus | reverse complement strand
AAGAAGACGAACTCTCATTTAAAAAGATGATGGAGCATAATCTAAAAATGCTAAAGCTACTCTTTGGTGAGATAGATAAAGATGGCAAAAAGAGCAAAGACTTTATGGATAGCTTTTTAAAATTTAGTATGCCACCTTTAAATTTAGTAAAAGAGCTAAATGAAAACCCAGCTGGAAAATATCTAGTAGATATGCTTGGTATAAAAAGAGATGTTGATATAAAGGC
>NZ_NDYO01000029.1:0-231 GCF_002165785.1 Campylobacter concisus | reverse complement strand
TACATCGACTCCACCCTCCTAGAAGCTAAAATAATGTCCCTAACCCCACCAGAGGGCTACCCAAATGCACCATACTATAACACTCCAGAAGAGCTAACAAGACTATATGAGGCTGGTAAATTAGATAAAAAGCTAAATCCACTAACGCCAGTAATGTATAGAGAAAGTTTTCCTGAAGATCTTAGAGCTAAGATACTAAGCTATGCCAAAGAGCATAATATAAAGGAATAA
>NZ_NDYO01000028.1:0-290 GCF_002165785.1 Campylobacter concisus | reverse complement strand
GCTACGTCCTCGCCGCCCCATACCGCGTCGTTGTATTTGATGGTATAGGAGCAGTGAGGAAACTCTATTACGTCGTTGTTTTGCGGCATAAAAGGCAAGGATTTAGCGGCTATCAAGATCACGTTATCGCCCTCGTTTAATAAGCTTTTTTCTATTAAATTTGAGTAGCTTTTCGCGCTATCGATATACGCCTTTACTTTGTATTCGCTTATTTGCTCGGTCATTCCGCCCGTTTCTGGGTCGTAAATTTGCCCGCTTTTGCGTTTATACGTGCCTACTTTGCCAAATTT
>NZ_NDYO01000027.1:0-334 GCF_002165785.1 Campylobacter concisus | reverse complement strand
CTACTCCAACCGTAGAATTTACGAGAGACACAAATAATGACGGATTTTTAAATAAAAGCGAAAATGAAGCAAATGGTGATCCGAATACTACTCCTGTTAAAATTACCGTTCCTGCGGATGCAAATGTAGGAGATACGCTAGAAATTACTATTACTAAACCAGACGGTACGACCGAGAATATAACCAAAACCATTACTCCTGAAATAAAAAATAACGGTTATATAATACCTGACATTCCTGTTAAAGACGGAAAGTCTTCTACCGTAAGCGCCTATATAACGGATCAGGCCGGAAATAAGGGCGGCGAAGGCAGAGATACGATAACTACCGATAC
>NZ_NDYO01000026.1:0-398 GCF_002165785.1 Campylobacter concisus | reverse complement strand
AGATGGCGCAGCGGACGGGGCTCGAACCCGCGACCTCCGCCGTGACAGGGCGGCATTCTAACCAACTGAACTACCGCTGCACCTAAAATGGTGGTCGCTATAAGACTCGAACTTATGACATCCACCTTGTAAGGGTGGCGCTCTACCAACTGAGCTAAGCGACCTAAAATTTAAAAATATCTGGCGACCCTTAGAGGATTTGAACCTCTGTTTCTACACAGAGAAAGTAGAGTCCTGAGCCACTAGACGAAAGGGTCATAAACCCAAAAATGGTGTCCTGCGTTGGATTCGAACCAACGGCCCCCTCATTAAAAGTGAGATGCTCTACCGACTGAGCTAGCAAGACATTTACTTAAAAAAGAATTGAGATTATACAAAAAACATTATTACATGTCAAG
>NZ_NDYO01000025.1:0-483 GCF_002165785.1 Campylobacter concisus | reverse complement strand
GTACCCCAGTACAATAGACAAGTCCTTCTAAAATTTATATAATTCATTCAAAATTTCAAATACTATAAACAATAAGGAGAACATGATGGCTAAAGAAGCCGGAGTAGTTAAAAGCATAAACGGAGGAATAGCAAGAGCACTTAATGACTTAACAGGAGAGGTAAGACAATTAAGTGTAGGAGATATTGTATACCAAGGTGAAAAGATAGTTACAGAGGGCTCTAACTCTAAAGTAACAATAACTCAAACTGATGGTAAAGATATAACTTTAATAGGTAAAGACACTCTAACTCTAGACCAAGACTCTAACAATAACGAAACAGTAGCTGATATCTCAGCTTTACAACAAGCCATCTTAAAAGGAACAGATCTTAATGCTCTAGAAGAAACTGCTGCAGGTGGTCCACAAGCAGGTGGTAATGGTGGAGATGGTGTAAGCTTATCTTCTACTAGCTTTGCAGAAGGAGGCCACATTAGTAACAT
>NZ_NDYO01000024.1:0-955 GCF_002165785.1 Campylobacter concisus | reverse complement strand
CCCTATTAAAATCCATCACGAAATAGCTTCCTACTATCTCATCAAGATAGGGCATCATGCCATATTCGTCTAGTGGGGGATTTTTATATAGTTTAAGAATTTTTTCGTAGGTGTCTAAATTTTTATTTACTCCAACTGTATATGTATAGTATTTAAAGCAATCTGCTAATACATGTAATGCTTCTACTTCTCCTAGTTGGGCTGCTAAAAATACTGCTTGAAATTCTCTTGCTTTAAATCCACCTTCATTTCCATTGCCTAGTGATTCACTATCTCCTAATACCCCAGCACAAATTCCCCACTCTCCTATAAAGAGTTCTGATTTAAGTGTATTTTTATTTCTATCTACTTCATCATAAATTTCAGCATATTCTGGTTTAGTTAATTTGCCTTTACTATCTACTCTACCTATAGCATCTTCTGGGATATCTATCATAGTGCATTTTAGATTGCTTCTTTTTACTAGATAGATATATCTATCTCTTTTATCTTTTAGACTTTCATAATAAGCTTTTTCTGTTTTAGTCCAAGGGGCTATCTTGTTTGAACTTGATTTATAGCTAATATCTAGCCAAGGCTTAAATGATAGATAGTCTGTTTGACCTAGAGAATTTGGTTTAGGATTATAGTATAGTGGTTTATAGTCTTTATATGGAGATGAGTCTAGGATGGAGCGGGAGTCTAGGAGCATTTGGGATTTTTCTTTTAGGTAAGCTTCATCATTTGCAATATTTTTTGAAGCAATTAAATTTGTTTTTTTGTCCACCTCGATTTCATCTCCATTCGGAGCTATAACTATATATGTATTATTGTTATCCATTAAATTTCCTTTATTCATTCTTTTATTTATTGCTATTAGTGATGTAGCTATTACTAAGATAGCTAAAGCTGTAAATATAATCTTTTTCATCTGTTATCCTATGTAAAGACCATCTTCCATTACTATGGTGGTAGC
>NZ_NDYO01000023.1:0-1409 GCF_002165785.1 Campylobacter concisus | reverse complement strand
CTCTTTTTTGCTCGTTTCATCTCGACAAATACGATCTTGCTGGGCAAAAATACGAGCATATCGGGAAAGCCTGCGCTAGTCCCCATAGCTTTTAGTTTCTTTTTGTATTGCACGCTGGCTACTCTTTCGTTTGCTACGTGTGTAAAGGGAATTTTATTTACCCGTAGCCAGTCGGCAAAATACATCATTTCGTGATCCTCTAGCAGTACTTGCCCCGTAGCTTTCGCATATGCTAGGGTGTTTTCGTATTTTGGTATCATCAATACCCCACCTCTACGTATTCGCCCTCTCCGATAGTGGCCGTAGCCTCTGTGCGTAAACAAAAATAAAAATAATCCGAGTTTAAACTTAGCCCTGCACCCTCGCAGAACTCTATCGCGTCTTGCTCGCTTGCAAATAAGGCCACTAGCCAACTTTTTTCTATCTCGCCCGCTTCTTTGAGTGTATCAAATAAAAACCGCTCTTTGTATTTGAGTCTGCCATCGGCATCAAACCAATCGTCGCTACCCTCTATCTCGTCAAGCTCTAGCCGATACACGGCATAACTTAAAATTTCGGTCATAGTAGTCCTTTTATCGTATTTTTTAGTCTTTTCTCCGCCATTTCGCAGTATTTAACCTCTATCTCGCAGCCAATGAAGTTTCTATTTAGCTCCTTACACGCCGCCGCGGTCGTGCCACTACCCATAAATGGATCAAAAACTAACTCACCATCGCTTGAGCTAGTTAAAATCAAGCTTTTAATAATACTTAGTGGCTTTTCAGTAGGATGTCCGTATTCGCTCTTTTTTGCGTTTTGAGTAAAGAGCTTTGATCTACCTTTTATCTTGACGCCTTTGGCTCTTATGTAAAGAATGTTTTCAATGTCACTTTTAAAAGTATTATTTGTAAATGGTGCTGCGTTAGGCTTGTGCCAAAATAACTCAGCTACGTTATGCCCTTTTTCATAAGCCCAGCCCATTATCTCAGGCTTTTGTTTGGTAGAGCAAAAGATAAAAATATTTGTTTTTTTACAAATTCGTTCAAGCTCATTTAGTGTTGTTTTTACATCAAAGCCATCAGCTATCTTTGCCAAATCGCCCTTTTCATAAATAGGACACTTACCTAGCCCTCCACCTTTCGTGTGTATGATATAAGGCGGATCAGTAACAACTAAATCAACGCACGCATCAGGCATATTTTTCATAAAATTTAAGCAGTCAGTATTGTAAATTTTATTTAGCTCCATCAAAATAGCCCCTTTGTGTCATCGTCCTTATGCTTCTCGTTCCACTTTCTCATCACTTCAAGCACTCCGCTTGCATCCTTACGGCTTACCTCAAAGCTATCAAGTATCTTTTTGTTTTCGTCCGCTACCTTTGCAATTATGCTAGCTCCGCTTTCGGTTATCGTGATATATACGGCTTTCAT
>NZ_NDYO01000022.1:0-1739 GCF_002165785.1 Campylobacter concisus | reverse complement strand
ATGAGTAGCCCAAAGAGAAAAACACATAACCGCCCTTGCAAGCCTAGAGGCGTTTTATGAGGCACACAATGAAAAAACAAAGCTAGTCGAGCAAATACAAGGTTTGCTCTTTAAATGCGACGTCCGCTATTTACGGCACGCTCTGCGAGATTTAAAAAATTACATAAAGGATAAGAAATGAGCGATAAATTTATTACTCGTGATGAAGCCTTGAAGGAATTAGGCATATCTGCACGATCACTCTATGATAAAGTAAAACAAGGCGTAATAACCGCTAATAAAATAAACTCTAGAGTAATTTATTATTCTCTAAAATCTATACGTGCCTATAAATCAGGCAAAGCCACCCAAACTATCTAAATAATCGCTCCACCATTGCATAAGCCTAGCCCTAGCTTTTAAATTTTTGGCGTGGTTGTATGCTTCTTTGACTTTGTTGCTCTCAACATGAGCGAGGCAAAGCTCAATAACGTCGCTATTGCAGCCGTGCTTATCTATGTTTTCGTTAGCGATTGTGCTAAACGTGGCTCTAAAGCCGTGTGGAGTTACCATATCCTTATTAAACCTAGATTCCTAAGCATTACACGGATAGTGTTGTCACTTAATGGCGCAACATTTGATTTTATGGACGGAAAAATTAACTCACTTTTTAATGGCAGGCGCTCACGATATGTTTTTAACAAGGTGATCACACTTTGAGATAAAAATACATCGTGGGGTTTTGCCGTTTTCATCTCACTTGCTGGGATATGCCAAACACAATTTTCAAAATCTATCTGCGACCATTTGGCATTTCTGGCATTTTGCCCCCTTACTGCGGTATATAGTTGAAATATCGCACACACCTTTACCCTTAAATCCCCAAAATATTCTTTTATTGCTATTAATACAGCTCTTATTTCATCATCATTTTTTAAGTATGCAAAATGTTTCACTTCTCTACGCCCTAGTAGAGTTTTTTTGTCAATATCCGCTATTATATTGTGATCTACACACTTGTGTAATAGGGCATATTTAAAAAAACCGTTTAATATACTTAGCACTCTATCGGCTGTTTCTAGCTTTTCGTCCTCGAGCAGGGGACTAATGGCAGCTATTATGTCTTTTCTGCTTATGTCTTTTATGCTCATCTCACCAAGTTTTGGTAATAACAACGTCTCAAACCGCCTTTTTACCCAAAACTGCTGTTTTTCGCTCAACTTACTTTTTGTTTTATACCACGCTTCAAATACTGCTTTAAATTTTGTTTTTTCTGCTGTTTGTACTAGACTTTCGCCTTGATTGAGTTTTAATCTTAGCTCGTTTCTTTTATCCCTTGCCTCACTTAGGTTTATTCCATCATATTTGCCAAGAGTTAGGCGGTGACGTTTGCCGTTTTCTCGAAACTAATATATGAAAAACTTTGTGCCATTTGGCATTATTTTAATTAGCAGATTATCGCCATCGCTGACAAAATATGGCTTCTCTTTAGCTTTTAGACTTTTAAATTGCGTGATCGTTAGTTGGCGTGATAACTTAGGCATTTATAATCCTTTTTTGGCTGACTATTTTTATATTTTTAGCTACTTTTTTAAAGACGATCAGCCAAAAGTCAGCTAAAAAGTCTTTGCTATTATTTTCTTTTTGTTTCTTTTTATTGCCGTAAGTTTATGAGATAATGCTTTAAATTATTGTTAAAATCGAGATTTTATTGCTGTAACTTGCTTAATAATTCTATGTATTTCTTAATATAGTGGCGG
>NZ_NDYO01000021.1:0-4448 GCF_002165785.1 Campylobacter concisus | reverse complement strand
TTGAAGTTGAAATCGCAACTGTAAAAGAAAATTTGACAGTTGAGCCAATGCCTCTTGACCTACTACAAAGTGAGCTAGTTAAACGAGGTGCAAGTGAAACAGAGGCTGAAAAATTAGTTGAGAGGTTAAGCATTGATGATGCTACTGCGTATCTAAATGATCCAAGCAGTATTGATAATTTAATAGAGAATTTAAGGGGCTGATATGTTTAATAGAGTAATTTTAGTGGGGCATCTCACGCGAGACATCGAGCTTAGATACACTCAAAGCGGCGCGGCGATAGGTAGCTGTGGCATTGCCGTAACTCGCAAATATACGCTAAACGGCGAAAAAAGAGAGGAAACGTGCTTTATTGATCTCACGTTTTTCGGTAAGCAAGCGGAAGTAAGTAACCAATACCTACAAAAGGGAAGTAAGCTTTTAGTAGAGGGTCGCTTAAAATTCGACCAGTGGCAGGATAGCAACGGGCAAAACAGAAGTAAGCATAGTGTCGCTGTGGAAGTAATGGAAATGTTAGGCGACGCACAAAACAATACCCAAAACGGACACACGCAGCAAAAACAGCCTCAACGCCAGCAATACAACGAGCCACGCTACCCTGATATTGATAGCGATGATGTCGGCTACTCCAATGAAATACCATTTTAAGTCGTAAGGGCTTTTAAATTTAGGTTTCTGTAGAATTTAGTCTAATTTTTGTAAAAGGTCAAACATGGACGCAAGCTACGACCTGCATTTTGATTTCGACGCGGACGGCGGAGCGGACTTTTTTAAAAACGTATCCACCTTTATCGCTAGCTTAGACGAGCTAAACGTCGCTATTTGCTCCTATGTCGATAGTGAAATAACAACCCGCGTTATTTTAGAGGGCGTAGAAAACGGCTCGCTAAAAGCTAAAGTAAAAGACGTGCTAAAAAGCATAGATAGCGACAAGATAAGGAGCTACGTGAAAGACCCAAGAGACGCCATAGCTGATTTTTTGATTAAGGCTAAAGATAAACTAATAGAGCTTTTAGAGGACGACCCAAAGCAGTTGCCATATAGAGTCGACGATATAGTTTGTGAAATTATAGAGGATAGTGAGTTAAAAAGTTACGGCTATAAACATAACAAGACCACTCTTTTACGGGCGATGTCAAACCTATCCCAAAGCACGAAAGGATTTAAAATGCCACCACGCATAAATTTAAAAGGCAAAGAGCGAGAAGTAAAAAGTGGTTACGAGTTTAGCGCCGACGATTTAGACGGTGCAATAGAACAAAAAAGCGAGTTTAAAGGTGCTTTTATTATCAAAAAGCCGGATCTAGCGGGCGCTAGCAAATGGACTATCATAAACGGAGCCGCCATAGACGTGAAAATCATAGACGAAGCGTGGCTAAAAAGCTAAAAAGCCACGAGATAGCCCTGAGATACGGCGATAAGATAGCAGGCACGCTAATATCCAAATCCGTGATAGACGCCGACTTAAACGTCGTTAGCACGGATTATTATTTAGACGATATTTTGGGTATCGAAGCACCTAAAAACACCGAGCAACGAAATTTAGAGATAAAGGAATAAAATGTATAAATGCCCTCAATGCGGAAGCACTAGCGTGAAGAAAGAGCGACTTTATATCCGTGAAGCTGGACGAACAATCGATACTGGCGATAGAATATGTCAAGATTGTGGATTTGTTGGTACATCTAATGAATTTAACCGAGACATATACGATCAAGAGTTAGATGATGAAATTTCCGATCATCCAAATTTGCATATACCCAAAGAAAATCTAATTAAAGCCACCTGCAAAGAGCTAAATTTGACGTATAAACAGCTAGGCGAGGCGATAGGGTATAGTGAAAGTGCAATAAAAAATGCAGGTAGCGGCGAAGCTAGCGAGCCTATGCGTAAAGCTATTGAGCTATACAAAGAGACCCTAAATTTAAAATCAAAGCTTGAAAAATCAGAAGCTTTTAAAAACAATCTCAAAGACTTTTTGGCGGACTAACTAAACGCCATTTAGTCCTTTTATATACTTCATTTTTTAGAAAATATACTTAATTTATACTTTTTCTATTGACTTATAGTTTTATTTTAGCTATAATTGCTCTATCAAAGGACAAATAAGGACTTTGATAGAAAGGAGTAGCACAATGCAAAGGTTAGGTTTTTTAATCAAACTCGCGATACTGATTTATCTAATCTGCAAAATCCTTAAAATATGGATTTAGTCAAGGGGCAAAAGCCCCACCTACGCATTGCGCTACTCATATTTTAGCCAAAGGAGCTTAAAATGAGTGAAGTATTAGAAGTCTTGCAAGTACTTTTACTTGCTTATATCATCTTGCAACTTACAAGGGGGCAAAAATGAAAGCCCCTACCACCGAGCAAACAACGATTTATCTAAGCCGTATACAAAACGACTTAGAGGCGGCGACGACCGAGATATACACAAAAGTCGGAGCTGTTATGGCTTATTTAAATAACGACAACTACTTTGTAAATGAGAAATTTCATATAAAGGATCAAACAATGAACGAATTAATTATCATTAGACCAACGTTAATAAATGGTGCTGAAGTAAATTCAGTCAATGCTAGAGATTTGCATGCTGTGCTTGAGAGTAAATATCAATTCGCAGATTGGATAAAAACAAGACTTGAGGAGACTGATACGAGAGAAAATATCGACTATATCGTTTTTCAGAAAAATCTGAAAAAGGTCGTCCGCTTATTGAATACGCTTTATCAACAGACATTTCTAAAGAGATAGCTATGCTTGAGCGAAACGAGATAGGTAAAAAAGTAAGGCGTTATTTTATTGAAGTAGAAAAAGCCTATCAAAACAAAGCAACACCGATTAATCAGCTTGATTATATGCAGTTGAAGTTAAACTATCTAAAAGAGCAAGATAAAAAGATCTATGCCTTAGAAAACAAAACTGACGAAATCCACAAAGAGCAACTAAAAACAAAGCACAATATAAACCGCCTTTTAAGCAACGATAGGTATATGACGATAATAGCGTTTATGAATTTATACGGCATCAGCCAAAAGGGGCATCATATCCCAAGCTTGGGTAAAAAAGCTAAAAAGCTAAGCGAGGAGCAAGGGGCTTTTATGGGTGCGGTGATCGATCCAAGATATGGCAGAGTAAATACCTATGACGTTGAGATACTAAAACAACTATTTAACATTGATGATTTAAAGGTAGTGTGATGACTTACGGCGAAGCGATTATGAGTGCAAAAGATAAGATGAAGATAGTAAATGGCACGTTTAAGATAGGCGTGCCACTGCCACAGCGGTTAAGCTTTGAAAGTGCGATGAAATACTACTGCGAAAAACTAGATCGCTACTGGCTTAGCAAAATCGAGCTAAGCCCCAGCTCTAAATTTTCAAAGCAGGATGTGCTACGAATATTAAAAGGCAAAAACCTAAATGGAGCAATAAATGACCACTAAAGAAAAAATTGAAGTTATCCGAGCTTATGATAACGGCGAGGATATTGAATATACAAATATTAATAGCGTTGTTGATGAGTTTTGGGGAAATTTGCTTGCCCCAGAGTTTGATTTTAGCAGGTTTAAGTATAGAGTTAAACCAAATGAAAATTTTAAAACTACATTTAGGCTAGGAGATGTCGTGGTATATAAAAGCGACGTAGGCTACCCTACCCCTGACAGATATGAGATTACCAAAATATTAAAAGACGGGTATGAATTAGACGACACAATAATTAGATCAACGGAATACTGCGAAAAAGAATTTATTAACGAAAGAGATGTTTTGTGGTATTTTGAAGTATACGACAGCTGCCAAGGGAGATGGTCTATCTTTGATGTAGGGAGACTAACTATTGACGAAATGACCAAAGAGTATGCCCCCTATGATGATCATATCCATAATTTTAGACCTTTTTACACTTTAGGCTTTAGTATGAGGGCATAAAATGACAACAGCTGAATTAAAGGACACCGCCATTTTTATTATGGCGTATAGTTTTTTGCAGATGGACAGCACCGAGAAGCTAGGACTATTCATAAACAAAAAGGCTTCTAGGTTTATTACGGAGTTGATCGACGCAATGACGCCAATAGTGGGGCATTATCACACTTTTAAATCAAGGATAGAAACACAAATAAACGCCCTTGATAATAAGGCGAGTATTGCCAAGCAAAACTTTAGCACGACCGCCCCACAATTAGCGTGCGATCTGCTTTATTTAAGGCTAGCACCACACGAGCGCAAAGGGCAAAGACTGGTGCCGATACTGGCTGATTTTTATGCGGCAAATAAAGAAAAAATAGCGTATATCTCAAATAAGAGCTATGATACAAAATACCGCAAAGAGGCATAGGATAGCCAAACACTGGCTTATTTTTATATTGAAAATATTTAAAAGGAGTAGTAATGAGTAGCCCAAAGAGAAAAACACATAACCGCCCTTGCAAGCCTAGAGGCGTT
>NZ_NDYO01000020.1:0-4948 GCF_002165785.1 Campylobacter concisus | reverse complement strand
ATGCAAAACATTAATGACCTAGAGCAAGCTTTAGAGAGCCTAAAAGCGCTTATCAAAGCTAAAAAAGACTACGAGAAATTAAGCACCAAATACGCCAACGTAAGTTTTAAAGATGTTACTCGCTCACAAAGAGTAAGGATAAGTAATCGTTTGGGCGACGCTGCGTTTGATGTGAAAGTTAAAACTGACAATCTTCACGCTGACTTAGTTGATGCTGGACTTTGTGAGATGAAAGAGCGCTATGAGCAAAGAGAGCTAAGGCAAAGTGCAGGATTAGGACATATATACCACGCTGCGTATTTGCCAAAAGTACCAAAGAGATACAAGGAACTACAAAAATGAAAACGCTAATTAAGTTTTTTAGGGTGCTTTTCAGCAATGGTGGCGAGATAAAGAATATCGCCTATTTAAATATCAAAAGGGGTTAAAAATGAGTTTGAACTACGACCTAGTATATGCCGAGAGCGACGTGGCACACATAAATTTAAACAAAGAATACGACGAGCTAATAACTGACATTGAAGCTGTATATAGCCGCCATCGCCACACCTTTAAAAATGCACTTGGCGAAGATAGTGGCGAAATAATTGATCTGCTTATTGAGCATTGCAAAAAAGACTTTTTCGCCTATGCAGCGCTTGTTTATGTGTTATGCGTTGAAGCTGAAATGAGTAACGACGCAGTCTTGAGCTATACAACTACTTACAAACAAACGCTTAAAAAACTACGAGAGGAGGCTGAAAGAGATGCGATACTCCACACTAAAGAGGCTTGTTGAGTTTTATGGCGAGCCAAATATGACTTGGGGAGAATTTCAAAAAATATTAAAAAGGTTAAAAAATGCTAACAAATAAAGAATACCACGCACGCCCTGAAATATCAAAGAGCGATCTTGACTTACTAGCAAAAAGCCCCCTACACTTAAAAATGAAAAATGAGCTTAAAAGTGAGCCTACAAAGGCTTTGCTTTTAGGCTCTGCGGTACATAAGTTAGTGTTAGAGCCAAAAGATTTTTCAAACGAGTTTAGTGTAGAGCCTGAAGTAGATAAACGCACCAAAGAGGGCAAAGCTATACACGAAGAATTTTTAAAAAAACTAGGTGGAAAAACGCCGATAAATTGGGCTAGTATTAGAACAGCTTTAAAGGTTGCAAACTCGATTAATTCTATGTATGAAACAGCTGAATTTTTAAAAGACGGATTAGCCGAACAAAGCTATTTTAGTGAGATAGAAGGCGTTGCGGTCAAATGTCGCCCTGATTTTTATAATGAGAAAATGGGTGCAGTGATCGATCTAAAAACAACTTCCGACGCTTCAGCTACTGGGTTTGCCAGATCGGTCGCTAGTTTTAATTATCACGTCCAAGCGGCTTTTTACAGCGATATTTTAAGAAGCTTAGGCAAAGAGGTTAATTACTTCTTGTTTATCGCCGTTGAAACGAAAGCCCCTTATTTCGTAGGCTTTTATGAGCTTGACGCCGCAGCGATAGAGCAAGGACGGAAAACATATCTTGAATTGCTAGAGCTTTACAAGTTTTGCCGTGATCATAATCAGTGGTGGGGCTATGCGAAAAAAGATGGCGATAAGATAAAAGCGGTGCAGACTTTGAGCTTACCAGCGTGGAAATTTTACGAGCAGATAGCGTGACTTGAAAGGATAGATGATGAAAGACAAACAAGCCAATATCGTTAGCATACGCCTAGACGACGAAACGCTACAAAAGTTAAAAGACGACGCGCAAAAAGAGTACCGCCCTTTAGCTATGCACTTGCGTAAAATTTTAATGGATTATCTGAAATCAAAGTAGGTTTTTGTATAATCGCGTAAATTTAAAGGAGAAATAATGCAGCCCAAAGTCGTTATACCCGCAGCAAGCGCAAAAGAGCGCAAAGCCGTGAAAGAAAAAATGAAAAACGTAGTCTTGCAAAACCCCAAAGTTAGAGCGGTTTTCGAAAGATTAAAAGACAAATGAACTATTTCGACATAGACGAAGCGGTCGAGCTTCACGATATGATTATAGATAGTATGGGCGGAGCGAAAGGCTATAATCAAACCAGCTTAGGTTATCTAGCCTCCGCGCTCGAACATATCAAAAATGACGAATACTACCCTACTTTTTTAGACAAACTCACGCATTTAGTCTTTTCTTGCGTTAAATTTCACCCGTTTTTAGACGGCAATAAGCGCACGGCGGTTTATCTGGGCGTTTTCTTTTTAGAGCTAAACAAACAAGAGGGCTATTTCGTGCATTTTGCGGTAACTATGGAGGACGTAGTCGTAAGATTAGCCGAAAATAGCATAAGTAAAGACGAACTGCGAGAGATAATAAAAGAAATTTTATACTAAGGAATAAAATGGACGACAACATCGTAAAACGCGTATGCAAAGAGCTTGGCATAACTCAAAGAGAGTTAGCGGAGATAAGACTAAACGCAAAAGGAACAAACTATGCAAACGCAACTAACACTTTTTGACGTAGATAACAGGGAAAACGACAAATTCGAGCTATCGTCGCATAAAAACGGCACTACATATTGGCTAGCGAGCGACTTGGCTCAAATGCTAGAATACGATAGTGTAAAGTCGCTAAACAAAGCTATAAATAAAGCTATCTCTATATGCTCGAACATAGGTCACAATATCTTAGAACATTTTACTCCGATTAACGGCGGTGCAGACTACAAGCTATCGCGCTTTGCCTGCTTTTTGACGTCTATGAATGCCGACTCTAAAAAGCCCGCGGTAGCAAAAGCCCAAGCGTATTTAGCTACCATAGCCGAAGCCTTACATCACTATATCGAGGCCGAGCAGCTCGAACGCCTAGACGTTAGAGAAAAAACGAAAGACGCAAACAAAGCCTTAACGGGCGTAGCCAACTCTCACGGAGTAGAAAACTACGCTTATTTTATGGATGCGGGGTATATGGGGATGTATAATATGCGCCTAAAAGACCTTTTGCATATCAAAGGGCTTACTCTAAAAGATAAGGTATTTGATTTTATGGGGGCCCGCGAGCTAGCCGCAAATCTTTTTAGACTTCAAGAGACCAAAGCCAAGATCGAAAATAACCGAATTTACGGGCAAAAAAACCTAGAAAACACGGCTTACGAAGTCGGCCGCAAAGTGCGAAATATAATGATAGAAAACGACGGCGTGCGCCCTGAAATGCTCGCCAGAACGGAACATATCAAAGAAGTATCCAAAGAGCTTAAAAAGATAGATAAAAAATTTAAAAAACTAGATAAATCAAAGGAGTCGTGATGGCAGAAGAAAAAGAAGCAAGCGGAAGCTATAATTTACAAATCAAAATTCCGTTAGAACTAAAAGAAAAGCTGGAAAGCTTAGCAAAAGAGGCGGGGGTATCGTTAAACCAATACGTAATGTTTATGTTTATTAGAGAAGTCCAAAAATAAGCGCTCGGATTTAATATCCGACCGCTTCAATGCGAAATCAATGTGAAAAGATTAACAAAATGATGTAAATATATTGACAAATCAATTTTATTTCAATATAATTCCAATAATATTTCATTGGAAAGGTATTGATTATGAACGATTTAGTCATAAATTACAACGGCATCCCAGCCACCACGCAAGACAAAGTTTCGGTTTTAACCGATAACAACGAACAATCAGTCCAACGACTTATCAGAACCTACGAGGCCGACTTAAGAGAATTCGGCGAGCTAAATTTTCACAACGTACAAGTTAAAGCAGGCTTAGGGCTTACATACAGAAAAGTTTATTGCCTAAACGAACAGCAAGCAACGCTACTACTTACGTATATGAAAAACACGGCTAAAGTTAGAGAAGCAAAAAAGATACTAGTCAAAGCCTTTTATGATATGAGGCAAAAGCTACAAGAATGCCAAATCAACGGCTACAAATCCCAAATTTCGCAGCATAACGCCCTTATCGCTAGTTTAAAACCGAACTAACCGAATTTAAACCTAAAAACGGCGAGCCTAGATATAAAAACTTAAAAACACTGCTAGAACACGCAAGGAAAGAGCGGGATTTTTACAGAACGAAGAGCATAAAGCTAGAGAATGAAAAAAGGGATAAGGAATTGAGGACGTTTAGAGCGTTGCAGCAGACGAAAGAACGGCTAGACCACGTCTTTACGGCGATAGGCGCGATTGAGGCATACGTGGCGAACGACGACCGCTTTTTTATGGAACAAAATGAAATTTTAAAAGGATAAAAAATGAACCAAATACAAGAATATCAAGATAGGAAAACGGAGCTTGAAGTAAAAAAATTTGAGCTTGAACAAAGGAAAGCTAAAGCTTTTGTGGCTACTGATTTTTTTCCAACTCATTTACGCAAGGGTAACGAAACAGCAAATATCGGAACGGCGATTATTGTGCTTGATTTAGCTCAGCGTATGAATATAGGCGCTTTAGAGGTAGCACAAAGTATTTATATCATTCACGGCAAACCTAGTTTTGAAACGAAATTCCTAGTTGCCAGGCTAAACTCAAGCGGACTTTTAAAGGGGCGATTGCAAACTATTGTAAGCCCTGATGGCAATAGCGCGCATTGTGAAGCCATAGACGCCCAAACTGGACAATTATTAAAAGGCACAACCATAACAATGGAAATGGCAAGGTGTGAGGGTTGGCTAAGTAAAAATGGCTCAAAATGGCAAACAATGCCAGAGCTAATGATGAAATATAGAGCGCAAAGTTTTTTTATAAATGAATTTTTCCCAGAGGTAAAATATGGACTAAAAACATCTGATGAAGTGGAGGATATTGTTACATTTGAGCCTAAAGAACAATCAAAAACATCGCCAAAAGCTAGCTTAAACGAGCTTTTGAGTAGTTCGGAAAAACCGAACAGCTCAGTTAGTGTAAAAAATTCACAAACTGAATACACCGAAGCCGCGCCCATTGAAGTTGAAATCGCAACTGTAAAAGAAAATTTGACAGTTGAGCCAATGCCTC
>NZ_NDYO01000019.1:0-6628 GCF_002165785.1 Campylobacter concisus | reverse complement strand
ATTTTTAACGCAGTAAATGATAAAGAAAAACTTTTTAAAATTCACTCTGACTCACCTAAAGCCTGCCCACTTGGTAGCAAGATCGAGGGACTTTTAACTGGTCACTTCCTAAAAGCACAAGAAGCTTTAGAGGATAGTTTAAGAAGCATTACTTTACAAGACCTATTAGATGAGCTTATTAATTTATAAAATTTAAAAAGTAGGTAAACTAAGTTATAGAATTTAAAAAGTAGGCTGATATATAAAAAACCAATCTATTTTATTTATTAGGAACGCTATGCGCTCCTAACTATTTTTATATATCTTTATGTAAGAATTTTTATAAATTTCTAGCTTTTTATTACTCTTTACTCTTCTCTTTTTTAGCTTTACTCTTTTTCTCTGTTTTATCTTTTAGCTTTTCTTTCTTATCTTTTATCTCTTTTATACTATTATCTTTAGCGCTATCTTTTTTCTCTTTTACTTCATCACTCTTTTTACTTGCTTTTTCTTTTATCTCATCTTTTTTAGATTTTATTTTTGATTTTGTGTCATCTATCTTTGTAGTGCCTGATACTGATATATCTGATTTTAAATTTTCAAATGTCTTATCACCTATACCATTTACATTTTTTATATCTTCTATTGAGTTAAATTTATTTGCTTTTCTATACTCTATTATTGCATCTGCCTTTGAAGATCCTATACCATCTAAACTCATTAACTCTTCTTTTGTAGCTGTGTTTAAATTTATGGCTGCTAGTAATGTAGAAGCTGCTACTAATA
This sequence comes from Campylobacter concisus, assembly GCF_002165785.1. Classification (GTDB taxonomy): domain Bacteria; phylum Campylobacterota; class Campylobacteria; order Campylobacterales; family Campylobacteraceae; genus Campylobacter_A; species Campylobacter_A concisus_W. The sequence goes on along the minus strand of NZ_NDYO01000019.1, from coordinate 5,863 downwards.
GTGAGAATACAATCTTTTTCATTTTTGTCCTTTTTGGGTAAATTTGGGTTTGGAGTCTATCATATTTGGTGTTTTTAGTCAACACTCGCATAAAAGCATAAACTAAAAGATATTTATAAATGTAAAGATAAAAAGTCTAATTATTTAAAAATATAAATAAATATAAGATTTGATATTTTGTTATAAATTAAGAAATAATATTAAAGGAAGATTGTTTAGATAAAGAAGATTAAAAATTAACAAAGCCCGCAACGACCTACTTTTCCAACATCCCAGTAAGGGAGAGTATCATCAGCCAGGACGAGCTTAGCTTCTTGGTTCGAGATGGAGCAAGGCGTTTCCTCGTCTGTATAGTCACGGGCAGTGTTAAATAAAAGATACATTAGATAAATCTCTTATTTAACACTACTTGATAAAGTTAAAAGTCATAAACAAAGTTTTATAAAAACATATCTTATTAAGTTTTTATCCTTAACAAGGAAGTGATGCTTATTAAAAGATAAGCAGACGAGCTATTAGTACTGGTCAGCTAAAGGACTTTCATCCATTACACACCCAGCCTATCAAACACATAGTCTATATGAGCTCTTAAAAGAAGATTCATCTTGGAGTTGGCTTCCTGCTTAGATGCTTTCAGCAGTTATCACATCCCAACATAGCTACCGAGCGGTGCTCTTGGCAGAACAACTCGTACACCAGTGGTTGGTTCGACCCGGTCCTCTCGTACTAGGGTCAACTCTCCTCAATCTTCTTGCGCCCACGGCAGATAGGGACCGAACTGTCTCACGACGTTCTGAACCCAGCTCGCGTACCGCTTTAAATGGCGAACAGCCATACCCTTGGGACCTGCTCCAGCCCCAGGATGCGATGAGCCGACATCGAGGTGCCAAACCTCCCCGTCGATGTGAGCTCTTGGGGGAGATCAGCCTGTTATCCCCGGGGTACCTTTTATCCTTTGAGCGATGGCCCTTCCACACAGAACCACCGGATCACTAAGACCGACTTTCGTCTCTGCTTGACGTGTATGTCTCGCAGTTAAGCTGGCTTATGCCTTTATACTCTACGAACGATTTCCAACCGTTCTGAGCCAACCTTTGTAAGCCTCCGTTACATTTTGGGAGGCGACCGCCCCAGTCAAACTACCCACCAGACATTGTCCTACTTGAGGATAACTCAAGCTAGTTAGCTATCAGAATAAAAAAGAGTGGTATCTCAACAACGGCTCACCATAAACTGGCGTCTATGGATCAAAGCCTCCCACCTATCCTGCACATTTTTATCCCAATAGCAGTGTCAAGCTGTAGTAAAGGTCCACGGGGTCTTTCCGTCTTGCCGCGGGTAGGAGGAATTTTCACCTCCACTACAATTTCACTGGATCCCTCTTCGAGACAGCTCCCATCTCGTTACGCCATTCATGCAGGTCGATATTTAATCGACAAGGAATTTCGCTACCTTAGGACCGTTATAGTTACGGCCGCCGTTTACTCGGGCTTCGATCAAACGCTTCGCAGAGCTAACGTCATCAATTAACCTTCGAGCACCGGGCAGGCGTCACACCCTATACATCCTCTTACGAGTTAGCAGAGTGCTGTGTTTTTGGTAAACAGTCGGGAGGGACTCTTTGTTGTAACCTTCAATGCTTACGGAGTAAATCCTTCACAAAGTTAGGCACACCTTATACCGAAGATACGGTGCTATTTTGCAGAGTTCCTTGAAGAGAGTTCTTCCACGCGCCTTAGAATACTCATCCCACCCACCTGTGTCGGTTTACGGTACGGGCAACTATAACTAAACTTAGAAACTTTTCTTGGCTCGACAGTATCGGCAATTCGCTATCCATTCCGAAGAACTTCAAACGCCTGTGGGGTCTCGGCTTAAAAAGATCCGGATTTGCCTGGATCTTAACCTACACCTTTCGACTAGCACTACCATCCGCTAGCTTGCTTAACTCTAAGCGTCCTTCCATCGCACATTATAGTTGGCATTGGAATATTAACCAATTTTCCATCGCATACCCCTTTCGGACTTTGCTTAGGACCCGGCTAACCCTACGATGACGAGCATCGCGTAGGAAACCTTGGGTTTACGGCGTTGGGGATTCTCACCCCAATTATCGCTACTCATGCCTGCATGCTCACTTGTATTCGCTCCAGCACTCCTTACCGGTATACCTTCAACGCAAATACAACGCTCTCCTACCACTTAGTAAAACTAAGTCTAAAGCTTCGGTACTCATTTTAGCCCCGTTATATTTTCCGCGCAGAATCACTAGACCAGTGAGCTATTACGCTTTCTTTAAAGGATGGCTGCTTCTAAGCCAACCTCCTGGTTGTTTAAGTAACTCCACATCGTTTTCCACTTAAATGAGATTTAGGGACCTTAGCTGTTAGTCTGGGTTGTTCCCCTCTCGACGACGGATTTTATCACTCGCCGCCTGACTGCCATGATTACACACTAGGTATTCGGAGTTTGATAGGGTTTGGTACATTGGTGTATGCCCTAGCCCATTCAGTGCTCTACCCCCTAGTGTTACTACATGACGCTATACCTAAATATATTTCGGAGAGAACCAGCTATCACGATGTTTGATTGGCCTTTCACCCCTATCCACAAGTCATCCCATAGCTTTTCAACGCTAGCGGGTTCGGTCCTCCACCGGCTCTTACACCGGTTTCAACCTGCTCATGGATAGATCACATCGTTTCGGGTCTGCAACGTCTGACTAAACGCCCTATTAAGACTCGCTTTCGCTACGGCTCCGGGTTTCCTTAACCTTGCCAGACATCACAACTCGCAGGCTCATTATGCAAAAGGCAGTCCATCACCCTGATAAATCATAGGGCTCTGAATGATTGTAAGCAAATGGTTTCAGGTTCTATTTCACTCTGATCACCTCAGTTCTTTTCACCTTTCCCTCACGGTACTTGTGCACTATCGGTCTAGTAGTAGTATTTAGGGTTGGATAGTGGTCTACCCAGCTTCAGACAGAATATCACGTGTTCCGCCCTACTCAGGATACTGCCAAGTAAAACAAAGCTTTCATATACGGGAGTATCACCCTCTATGCTTAATCTTTCCAAATTATTCTATTAGCTAAGTTTAGTCTATATTGCAGTCCTACAACCCCGTTAGTAAACTAACGGTTTGCCCTCTTACGCGTTCGCTCGCCGCTACTAGCGTAATCTCTTTTGATTTCTTTTCCTGAGGGTACTAAGATGTTTCAATTCCCCTCGTTCGCTCCATATTAGGTAGTTAAGCTCGCGCTTAACTGGGTTGCCCCATTCAGAAATTCCCGGATCAAAGCCCCTTGACGGCTCCCCGAGACTTATCGCAGCCTGGCACGTCTTTCATCGCCTCTACTAGCCAAGGCATCCACCACTTGCTCTTTGTAGCTTACCTTTTCTATATTAGATTATTCTAATTCGCATCACTTCCTTGTTAAAGATAACTTTATGTTACTATATTTAAATTCTAGCCCTCAAGACGGAAAGCATTGACTACTATTTAGATAAGTTTTAAATCCTAAATAGATTGTGATGTCAAACTTTTGCATTAAATGCAAAGAGAATAGAAATTTAAATCTTTAACAAGTCCTGTAAAATTGTTTTTAAAACTTGCTTGTGACTATTAACAATATTAATTAAAAGAACATTTAGACAAAAGTCTAATTAGAAAGTTTAATTTTTAAGCTCTCTAATTAGACTTAATATAGTTAAACTATTTTATGGTGGAGAATAGCGGGATCGAACCGCTGACCTCCTGCGTGCAAAGCAGGCGCTCTCCCAGCTGAGCTAATTCCCCAATTAAATTCTCTGGTGGGCCTAACAAGACTTGAACTTGTGACCTCACCCTTATCAGGGGTGCACTCTAACCAGCTGAGCTATAGGCCCCTATAGGTCTATCAATCTTTCAAAACTAAACAAGGATGATTGAGAATATCTTTCTTATAGATATCTTGTGAGAGAATATCTATATGTACTCTAGAAAGGAGGTGATCCAACCGCAGGTTCTCCTACGGTTACCTTGTTACGACTTCACCCCAGTCGCTGATTCCACTGTGGACGGTAACTAATTTAGTATTCCGGCTTCGAGTGAAATCAACTCCCATGGTGTGACGGGCGGTGAGTACAAGACCCGGGAACGTATTCACCGTAGCATGGCTGATCTACGATTACTAGCGATTCCGGCTTCATGGAGTCGAGTTGCAGACTCCAATCCGAACTGGGACATATTTTATAGATTTGCTCCATCTCGCGATATTGCTTCTCATTGTATATGCCATTGTAGCACGTGTGTCGCCCCGGACATAAGGGCCATGATGACTTGACGTCGTCCACACCTTCCTCCTCCTTACGAAGGCAGTCTCATTAGAGTGCTCAGCCGAACTGTTAGCAACTAATGACGTGGGTTGCGCTCGTTGCGGGACTTAACCCAACATCTCACGACACGAGCTGACGACAGCCGTGCAGCACCTGTCTTAACATTTCTGCAAGCAGACACTCTTCTATCTCTAGATGATTTGTTAGATATCAAGTCCGGGTAAGGTTCTTCGCGTATCTTCGAATTAAACCACATGCTCCACCGCTTGTGCGGGTCCCCGTCTATTCCTTTGAGTTTTAATCTTGCGACCGTACTCCCCAGGCGGTATACTTAATCCGTTAGGTGCATTACTGCCAAGACTAGCTTAGCAACAACTAGTATACATCGTTTAGGGCGTGGACTACCAGGGTATCTAATCCTGTTTGCTCCCCACGCTTTCACGCATTAGCGTCAGTTGAGTTCCAGCAGATCGCCTTCGCAATGGGTATTCCTGGTGATCTCTACGGATTTTACCCCTACACCACCAATTCCATCTGCCTCTCCCTCACTCTAGATTATCAGTTTCCCAAGCAGTTCTATGGTTAAGCCATAGGATTTCACAAGAGACTTGATAATCCGCCTACGCGTCCTTTACGCCCAGTGATTCCGAGTAACGCTTGCACCCTCCGTATTACCGCGGCTGCTGGCACGGAGTTAGCCGGTGCTTATTCGTTAGGTACCGTCATTATTCTTCCCTAACAAAAGGAGTTTACGCTCCGAAAAGTGTCATCCTCCACGCGGCGTTGCTGCTTCAGGGTTTCCCCCATTGAGCAATATTCCCTACTGCTGCCTCCCGTAGGAGTCTGGACCGTGTCTCAGTTCCAGTGTGACTGATCATCCTCTCAGACCAGTTATGCGTCATAGCCTTGGTGAGCCATTACCTCACCAACTAGCTGATACAATATAGCCTCATCCTACACCGAAAAACTTTCCCTATCTAACTTATGTAAGACAGGAGTATAGAGTATTAGCAGCCGTTTCCAACTGTTGTCCTCTAGTGTAGGGCAGATTAGCTATACATTACTCACCCGTGCGCCACTAACTCATAAGAGCAAGCTCTTACTTGTCCGTTCGACTTGCATGTATTAGGCACGCCGCCAGCGTTCACTCTGAGCCAGGATCAAACTCTCCATATTAATTACCTATCAAAATTTATTTGATAGGATTTTATTATGAAGTTTTTAATCAAAAAACTTTTAGTTTTATTTATTAGTTTGTCTAATCTATTATAAATTATAAAATAATAGACTGGCTCAATCGATCACTTGTTTAGATTTCAAAGATTGACTAATAGTTTAACAATTGTAAGTTAAAAGAACAACGATAAAAAGAAAAGGCTTTATTAACCAGTGAAGTTAAAGGTGGTTTCTCGTTTCGTGAGCTGGAATTATATACGAGCAATACTTAAAGATAGTTGAAATAATTAGGGAATTTTAGAAAAAATTGTTGGATGCTTTAAAATTTTAAATTGTGTATTTTTATTATAGGTTTAAGGGTTTAGTTT
>NZ_NDYO01000018.1:0-1092 GCF_002165785.1 Campylobacter concisus | reverse complement strand
CTTTGCAATTATGCTAGCTCCGCTTTCGGTTATCGTGATATATACGGCTTTCATTACGCACCAATCCTTTTTATCACGCCCGCCACTATCGACTTAATAGGCGACTTTTGCTCAGTTAAGGCTTTAAATTTAGCCGCGCCCATAAATTTACCGTCGTTAGTTCCACCGATAAAATATACTGGCTCGTTTCCACCTACGCCGTTAAAGCCGTTATTCGCCTCGCTCTCGCCAATTAGATAATCAGGACAAATTTGTGGGGTTTTCGCGTAAATCTTATAAAGCTTGGCAAAGTCCCACTTTTTAAAATTCTCCCAGTCTTGCCCTTCTAGGTTGCAAACCTTTACCCAGCCGCCTCTAGCACGCACTACTGACATTATCGCGCCGTCTTTAAAACACACGCTGCGATAAGGTCCGTAGCGTCCTATCGCGTAAACCAGCTCGTCTAACGCTTTTTGTGCTTTGTCGCCCTCGTCCCCGTTAAGCGCTTCTAAAATTTCCGCCGACGTAGGCATCGTAGGATATTTTCGCGTTTGCCTAACTAGTTTTAGCGCCACAGCCAATTCGCTCGCCTCGTAGTCCATTAAGTCCTCGAAATAAAGTGCGATCACGGCTTTACTTAAATTCGCTCCGTAATACTCCACCGTCGGCATAAATACGCCGTAAAATTCTTGTATCGTCATTGAAAATCTCCTACTAAGTCACTTTGCCCGTTTTTTCTCATTTCTCTAGCTAGCTCCCTAAACGCCGCCATTGTGTTTAACGTGTCTTGTTTTAGCCCATGAGGGTTATCATCGCTTATGCCTTGCGCGCCACTAGCCGTCTTTGCGCTGTAACTAGGTTTTGGCTTAAAGACGCCCTGCCACTCATTTCGCATTGCTTCTCTTAGGCACTCATTGACGTCTATGCCTTCGCTTGCCTATTTAGCCCACTCGCTAAATTTCATCTCGATACCCTTAGTGCTTAGTTTCTCTCGTCGCTCTTTCTTGTAAGCTAGATATTCTTGCCAAAGATTTGGATTGATGAAGTCAGGTAGCGAAATGTCCTTAGGGGGTAGGGGGGTTATTATTAGCTTGTAATTTTAATAGCTTGTAT
>NZ_NDYO01000017.1:0-6619 GCF_002165785.1 Campylobacter concisus | reverse complement strand
TATTATTATTATTACGCGCGCATACATTATATGGCGGTTCAAAAATTTCTGCATCGCCGTTAAAATTTTCTTTAACGGCGTTTAGATTTTCTTTATCAGCGGTTAAAGGATTTTTTAACGGCGGTTGTTCCTCGTTATTTAGGGCAAGTAGTTTGATTTTTCTATTTGTTACCACTGCTCCAAATTTTTGCAACTCAGTTTCAATGTAGCCATATTTTTTTAATTTAGAAATGGCGCTTGAAACCCAAACCGATGTTTTATTTAGTTTGCCTGCTAAGTAGTCATTATTGGCGTAGCAATACCCCTCTTTAGCCGATAATGAGGAGATTATAAGCAAAAGCCTAAGCTCGTTTTGTATTCTTTCATCAAATAGCCAAGAATTAAAGCAAATCGCATATCCATTTTGCAAATTATCACTCATTTAAACCCCCGCCAAGTTTCTATAAATGCGTCAAGTATCGCCATAGCACAAAGAGCCACTAAAAGATATAATGGAGTATCCATCACGCTATCCTTTCCGTAGGTTTTAGTACCCCTGTGCTACATCCGCTTATCACATCTTTTTTTGATCCGATCTCTATCAGGAAGCCGCGCGCTATTAGCTCATTTACACGCCCGCAGACGCTGTTTATTGCCACGTTGTACCAGCGTGCTATCTCTTGCCTTGTCGCACCCTCTTTGTGCTGGCAAAACATTTCATAAACGGCTCTACGTTTGCCGCTTAGCTCAGGTTTTAGTTTGTTGTATGCTTCTAGGCTGTTATTCGCTACCATTGCACGCTCCTTAAAGTTATCTTTCAGATAAGCCCTTTTAAAATTTCAAAGTAACCAAGCCAAGAAATCCACAAAAAGGACTTATATGACAGATAAAGAAATAGCATTAGAACTAACTAAAATCGTGATCGGCGCGGCTGGATTAAAAACGCATACCGACACCGAATATGACCCGGAAGACGGTGAGGCTAGATACAAAGACGTAGCCAAAACCGATGTTGCAAAAGAAGCCGCTAGCATTTACAACGTTATTTTCGATGAAATAACGAAGCAAGCTTGAGCTCATCGTATCTTAGTCGCTCGTCGTAGTTAAACCTAGCCGCGATGAGCTTTATCAGCTTAGTTTGGTCGTCTCGCTCAAATTCCCTTAACTTTTTGCTTATTTTTCTAAAAGCCTTATCGAAACGCTTGGCCTGCGCTTCGTAGTCTATTTTTTGATCTTCATTCATCTGCTCTCCTTTTTAGCCTTTTTGAGCTGTTTGGCTTTGACGACGAATTCTTTAGGGAATTTGATAACGTCGGTCGGAATATCAGGCCTAATTTTTTTTGCTTCTTTTAGCCTTTTGTCGGATATTCCACACCTGCCACACATTCTACTGGCCGTCCAAGCCTCTGAACCTATTTGTAAATGCAATCTTTTTATTTCTTCATACGTATATTGTTTCATAAGCATAATTGTAGTCAAACTACATTTAAAATAAGCTTAAAATATGTAGTTTAACTGCGTATATTTTTCTTAGAAAAAATGTATAATTACTACAATACTTTTGTTAAGGGGGAGTGTAAAAATGCAATATACTTTTAACAAATACTTTTTCAAAAAAGCAATGAGAGAGCAAAAAATATCATACGCCAAAATGGCTCAAATGCTTACTGATCGCGGTGAGCCTATTACTGTGGATGGGATTAATTATTGGTTTAGAGGAGAAGGTAATAAGCCGGAAATTGAAAAGATAAAAATAATGGCCGACATTTTAAAACAACCTTTCTCAAATTTGGCGACAATAGACGAAGAAATCGCCGAAGAAATCGTCAAGGGATATTCAACGGTCAAGCAAGTCCCGATCGTCGGTACAGCTAGCTACGGCATCCCTACGCAAAACGCATATCAAGAGGCAGACACTTATACTTCTATGGGGGCTAAGGATTGGAATAAAGAGCTTTACGCCGTTATTGCTGACGGCGATAGTATGAGCCCGCTTATTGAAAGGGGCGACGAGGTTATTTGCGACCCATTGTCCACAGTAGGAAGCGGCGACATAATACACTACCAGCTTAACGGGGAGAGCGCTATTAAAGTCTACATTGAAAAAGGAAACAAATTTTATCTTGTACCTCTCAATAAAGATTTTGAAACGCAAGAATTTAGTAAAAACGACGAGAGTCTACAAAATATGCGCAAGATTAAGGTTGTAGATATTAAAAAATCTGTTCGCAATGGCAGAAAAGCCAGAATAAAAGAGCTAGGGTTTTAACTCCACGTAGTCGGCAGCTACTCCATAAATTCAAAGAGGTTTTAGGGGAAGGCTTGATCTGAAAAAGCAGGTATCGTTCGAGCCTGCTTTTAAAAAAAGATCAATTTCAGCTCAATATGGTATATTTTTTGCTAAAATATGTACAAAAATAGTTTATTTTTTGATATAATTCACGATTTTTTTAACAGTTCTTTTAAAATTTTATACTTTTAAACCATAAATTAGACACAAAATGTCTTAAAAATTTAATATAATTTCACTGATTTTTTATCGAAAGGAGCAAAAAATGAAAGCGATGGATTTAGCGGGACACGTAGTCAATAGATGCATTGATTTGGATATGCCAGTTAGTAATTTAAAGCTCCAAAAAATGCTTTACTTTTTAGAGATAAATTTCTTAATTAATTTTGATAAAAAACTCATCGATGAAGATTTTGAGGCTTGGCAATATGGGCCGGTTCTAAAAGATGTTTATGATAAATACTCTTTTTTCGCGGCCAGTTCGATAAGAATTAGGCAAAAGCCGGAAAACGATTTGCCTGAAGAGTATAAAAATTCGATTATAAACAATATCGACCATTTAGCAAAAATAGATGCGTGGGCATTAGTAGAGTATAGTCATAGAGACAACACCCCGTGGAGTAAAATATATCACGACGTGGCAGGCAATCATCAAAAAATTCCAAATGAGCTACTAAGAGAATATGCGCAAAATATAAAGAATGAGAAAGAATAATCGTAAACCGTCCGATGTCGTTGAGGCATCGGAGGTTTTTATAAAACAAGAAGACGCCGCCCCTCCCGAGCTCCCTAAAAAAGATGACGATCCGATAAAAATTTTCTTAGAAAAACTATGCGATATAGATATAAGCAATAGCACATTAAAAGAAGAGCTATTGAGAATTTATGACAAGGATTTCCGACATAGCTATTCTGACGTAACGATGTATTTATTTAACATAACCGAAGCTGATTATTCAAAATTGGAAGCTATGGTAAGCCGCATAAAAGCAATCCTTGAGGAAATAAACGACAGGGGCTTAAGAGGGCGTATTTTTAAGCTGTATGATCACTTAAATTTAGAATTAGTTAGGCTAAAATACCTACTCCCCAAGATACAAGGTACCAACTCAAAAATACAAGAAGCGAATAACAAAGTCGATGATCTTACAAAGCAAACAAACGATATAAAGAAAAATGCCGAGGATATGCAAAAAAATTATATTACTATCCTAGGTATATTTGCCTCTATCGTCCTCGCGTTTGTAAGCAGTCTTGCTTTTTCTACTTCCGTTTTACAAAATATAGACAAGGCTAGTATTTATAGGCTAATTGCAGTTATATCGCTAATTGCTATTTTTATAGTTAATATCCTTAATTCTTTATTTTCGTTTATTAAACAGATACATTATGGAAAAGATGATGAAAGCTCCAAGTTTAAGTCGCTAAACTCATTTAATATTATCATGTTACTTATTATAATCCTTACTGCTGTAGCATGGTATTTTTACCACCCATATGAGCATAAAACAACCACTAATAGTACGACTACTATTAATACTAACGCCTCTGATCTCGCTAACTGCCGAGCAAAGTAAAGTCATAAAAATATCTAACGGCGACACGATCACTGTGCTAAGCGGTAAAGAACAAACAAAAGTAAGACTATACGGCATTGACGCACCCGAACTAAAGCAGCCATACGGCAAGAAGTCAAAGCAGTTTTTGGCAAATTTGATAGCTGGTAAAGTCTGCGGTAAAGTCCATTGTGGAGTGTATAAAGGACTTACGTTTGAGGATTATGGGATAAAGTAAGGGTGTTTAATATTAGAAAATGTATTTTTTGTTAAAATAATCGTATAGTGATTTGTGAAAAGCTATGCTTTTTATATAAAAAGGTGTTTAAAAAAAATATGCAAAAAGTTATCATACAAAAACTAGGGCCTATTAATTATTGCGAAATAACAATCAAACCTTTTACGATTTTTATCGGTGATAGTGGCACAGGCAAAAGCATTATTTTAAGAACTATTAGTTTATTAAAATGGATCTATAAAAAAATGCAATATAAGGCGATACTAAAACACTCAAAAACAAAGACAGATGCACTAAGGTTTAGGCTTGATGGGTTGCTTAAAAACTCTATGCTAGAGGATTTTTTTACAAAAGATACCTATGTAGAACTTTTGGAAAACGATGTTAGCATTATAGTTATTAAAAATGGAAAACTTACACCAAAGTATAAAAATATAAAGAAAAATAGTTTAGCAATTGGAAAAATATTATTTTTAAACGATATAAGGTCGTCTTTACCCGAGATCTTATCAAGCCCTAGTGGGAAAAGAGCTAGATTTTCTTATTATACTAGTGATATGATAGAAAATTTTTATAAAAGTTTCTATCATTTTAAGAAATACGATCTAGACACAATAGATCTGTCTATTAGCAGCAAAAAACGTGTAGCGTATGATCAAATATATGTTACTAGAAAAGGTAGTGAAATTAAATTTGAAAATGCTAGCTCAGGCGAAAAAAACTTATCGATAATAGAGCTTATATGTAGCTATTTTGCTGAGCATTATGATTTTGCAAATAGTTTTAGCAATACACTTACAGGCTTAATAGTTAATGGAGCAGTCTTTGAAAATTTGGGAAGATTGCAAGACTATTTAAAAAACAATGAAAAACAAAGTTTTATGGATATTTTTATCGAAGAACCAGAAGCAAACCTATTCCCAGAGAAGCAAAAACGAATAGCGTATTATTTAGCTTCATTGCAAAAAACGAAAAATGCGCCAGAGTTAATTTTATCTACGCATAGCCCGTATATTTTAACGTCGGTAAATAATCTATTATATGCTAGCGAACTCGTAAAGCAGGATCAAAGCCTAAAAGAAAAAGTAACCGAGATAATAGACGATAAATTTTTATTAGATGCTGAGAATTGCAGTGCTTACCTTATAGAGGGCGGGGTTGCAAAATCGATCATAGATAAAGAAACAAATCTGATAAATGCAGATGAGTTGGATAGCGTTTCTGGAAGTATTATGCAAGATTTCGAAAGGCTTATGGAACTGCAATGATAGACAGCTTTTTAGCGACAGCAACGCGAAATTGTAAAATAATAAGCCTAAAGGATAAGGGTTCAAAATCAAACTTGATATTTGATTGCAATAATGAAGCCTTTTTGGAGCTGCATGTAGATAACGAGGATTTTACCGCCTGCTATCAGTGTTATAGCGGTAAAAAATGCGATTATGCCGTCGTTTCCGAGAAAAAAGACGCGGGATGTAACATTATATTATATGTAGAACTCAAGGGCAGCGATATTAAAACGGCATATGAGCAAATATTCCAAACAAATCGACTTTTCGGAGGCTTCAGAAATAAGACATACGGAGCTATCGTGGGCACAGGCAATCCAAGAGCTAGCACAATCAAACAGCAACAAGGACTAAGAGCAAAGCAAGAAGGATTTTCTTTTATTTTTACATCCGGACAAGAGAAACTAACGTTGCACTATGATAATCAAAACAATGCTATCGTAAAATAATCACATCTATGCCCCGGGCTATGAGCGTGTCGCGCATGAAAACAAGGCAAAGTCTCAAAAGCTCGGGCTTTGGCGAGATAAAGAGCCTATCCCGCCTTGGGAGTGGAGAAGGCGCTGATCTTAGGCTAGCAATTTATTCAAAACAACGCCACCGATCTTCTCTGCCATTTTTTAGCAAATCCAATTACGTTTTTCCTCATATTGCCCTCCTTGATTTTAAAAAATACTAAATAAGCTATTACGCCCACAACAATAAAGAGTAATACGATAAAGACGTCGATGTTTAAATTACTATAACCCCAGCTAATTGCTAGCCTAAGGCCACCATTTTTTTAAAATTATACCATAAAAAATATTTTAGATAAAATGTAGTATTACTGCAAATTTTAAGCTTCTTTTAAATGTAGTTATACTACAATTTACTTATCCAAACAAGGAGAGGCGACCCACGCCGAGGTTACGTAACCTAAAGCTACGAGGTAGCACCACCGCAGAGGGTGTTAAGCATTCGGAGGTATTTTGCCGATGAATTGCATCTGACGTTTAAAAAACGACCATAATTAGCCCTGATTTAGGATAGTTTTTCACAGGGTTATCAATAAAACGAAAAACACCGCTTTTTCTAATAAAAGCCTTGCTTGCTTAGGGTAGGTGAAAGCCCACTAAATATTTTTCATATACAAATTTTTCCTTTAAGTATAAATTGATTTCTAACATCTAGCTGGCAGTGGCGAGCAAGGTTTCTATTAGAAAAAGGAGCTGTTATGCAAAACATTAATGACCTAGAGCAAGCTTTAGAGAGCCTAAAAGCGCTTATC
>NZ_NDYO01000016.1:0-7987 GCF_002165785.1 Campylobacter concisus | reverse complement strand
GATAAGCGCTTTTAGGCTCTCTAAAGCTTGCTCTAGGTCATTAATGTTTTGCATGACTGCTCCTTTTCTAATAGAAACCTTGCTCGCCACCGCCAGCTAGATGTTAGAAATCAATTTATACTTAAAGGAAAATTTGTATATGAAAATATTAGTGGGCTTTCGCCTACTCCAAGCAAGCAAGGCTTTTATTAGAAAAAGTAGTGTTTTTCGTTTTATTAATAACCCTGTGAAAAACTATCCTAAATCAGGGCTGGTGCTGAGTGATAGATTTTCGCCCTATCACTGACGCTTCAGATTGAAACGTGATTAACCTGCAACTCGCAGGAGGCTCACTCTGTCAAGCTTTGCTTTGAAGCCTATCTACTTTTTGTTTCGATGAGAGAATATTACCAAAGGTTATATTAAATATAACTTAATGTTATTTAAAATATTACTTAAAGTTATATATTTAAAAAATCTTTTGTGATATAATCAATTTATTAATTTTTTGTTAGGAGGTGTATTTTATGGAGGAACTAAAGTTAAAAATAAAAGAGATAGCTGCTAATATAGAAAAGCTAGGGGCTAGTATAACAACAGAGGAAGCAACAAAAAATGCTTTTATAATGCCGTTTATTAGAGCGTTAGGCTATGATGTTTTTAACCCGCTAGAGGTAATGCCTGAGTACACCCAAGATATTGGCACAAAGCAGGGCGAGCGTATAGACTATGCTATTTTTCAAAATAACGAGCCAGTGCTATTAATTGAATGTAAAAAGATAGGGGCGGAGCTTAACGCCAAAAACGAGTCACAACTGCTTAGATACTTTAATGTTAGTAAAGCTAAATTTGCGATTTTGACAAATGGTCGTGATTATAAATTTTATACCGACTTAGAAGAAAAAAATATAATGGACACAACGCCATTTTTAAGCTTTGATGTGACGAAAATAAAAGATACACAAGTGCTTGAGCTTGAGAAATTTCATAAAAAGAATTTTGATCTAGAAAATATTTTTAACACGGCGAACAACCTAAAGTACACAAACCAGCTTGATAAAATCGTAGCCGCAGAGCTTGAAAATCCTAGCCGTGAATTTGCAGCATTCTTTTTTAAAAAAATAAGCGATCAAGTAGCCACTGAAAAAAGAATAGATCAAATAACACCACTATTAAAAGCAGTTTTTGCTCAACGCATAAACGATATGGTAAGGGATAGGCTAACGTCAGCACTAGATAAAGAGACAAAAAAAGAGACAGAGTCACTACCGCTACAAGAGGACGAAAATAAAATTATAACCACACAAGAGGAGATAGACGCTTTTTATATTATTAGGGCGATCTTGGCAGCGGTTACTAGTCTTGAAAATATAATATACCGAGACGCCCAGTCTTATTTTGCAATATTTTTTACAGATAATAACCGTAAGCCGATATGCAGGCTTTATTTTACCGACAATAAAAAACAGATCGGCATAATGGATAGCGAAAAAAATGAAACAAGGTTTCAACTTGATAGAATTGAGGATATTTATGCCTATTCTGAAAAATTATGCGAGGTAGCTAAATTTTACGCTAATCAAAAATAAGGAGTAAAGGATGAATAAGTTTTTGTTATTAGTTTTAATCGGGTTTCTTTTTGCAGGGTGTAAAACAGCCGTTTTAACCGAGGTGCCATTATCAACGCTTAATGTGGACAATCAAGCAAGGACTGCGATTTTAAATATTGAGGTGCCGGGGTGTAATTCTTATGAGGACTCTAGGCAGGAGTCAAAGGCGCTTATCGATTTAAAATTAAAAATCCCGCAAGTATTTAATGGAGCGCAGTTTAAAGAGTGCTATAAAGTAAAAATGGATTCTGTGGCTTCTTTTGTTATACCAGTTTATTTTGGTAAAAACGTACTTGAAACGGAAATACAAGGCGCTGAGCTAAAAATAGGCAAAGACCAAAACAATAATCTTTTAGTTATTGCAACGAGGGGACTGCGTGATAAAATAGAGAATTTTCAAAAACAAAGTATTTCTAAATTTGATTTTTTTGTAATGTTTAAGGTAGTTAATGATACTGGCGCCGAAGTAAAAAACTTAATAGCCGAGAGTGCTTTTATTGATGACACTCCAACCTATTATATTGATTTTAATATGCCAAAAGACTCGTCCGTGGTTATAAGATTAAATGATGTAGCCACTAACATATTAACACAAAAAGGCGACAATAACGGAGTAGCACTAATCCTAAGACTGCCTAAAAATTAACGCTTTCTCCACTCCCACGGCGGAGTAGGATTACTGCTCTGCCAAAGCCCACGTTTATTCTCACGAGCCATTTTTTCTTGATCTACATACATTTTTGAGTATTTTACATAAGCCCAAGCGTAGCCATTTAGTACCATTTGAGCGTTTATATCCTGCCCTTTGTAGTGGATAATACCTAGCGTGCGTTTATATCTATCTTTGCCTTTTGGCTCTACTTCTACAACTTGCCCTGCGATCAGGCTGGCTAAAAATTGTTTTGATTTTTGTCCGTAGTCTTGCTTTTTCTCAGGTGCGTCGATGCCATATAGCCTTACCTTTGTTTGTTCTTTGCCGCTTAGCACAGTGATAGTGTCGCCGTCAGATATTTTTATGACTTTGGCTGAAAAGGCAAAGAGGGGAGCAACCACAATAAAAGCAACTAATATTTTATTTAATAACATCTAAAATATATGCACTCTTTATTTTTTGTGTTTTGCCGTCTTTAATAAGTTTTATTTTTAAATTAACTGGCTCTTGTTTTTCGGCTTTTTGTATAAGTGTTATTCTCTTTTCTACAGAGAGAATATCGGAGTTTAAATTTACGTTGCCAAGCTCTTTGACTCTAAAAGGTCTCTCGCTTGTAAAAAATTGAGATTGTATATGAAACAAATCATCTATTTCTTCTTCTATATCTGGTGTTTCAACTTGTGGCAATACGACCCTAAATTTGTCCTTATCTGCTGAAGTTATAGGAGCATTTATTTGATCGTCTAGTTCAGGGGCTATTATAGCTTTCTCTTGGTCTTGTAAAACTTCTGCAACACTTTTTTTAACACGATTAGCTGGCTCTTGCAAACTACGATCAGCAGACAAGTCTTTTACCATTTTAGATAATGTTTCTAGTCGTTTTTGTTCTGCTTCATCTCTTGCTTGCTGAGCTTGCTTTTGGATACTTTCTGCTTGGAGATCCGTATATTTATGGAAGCTGCTATTAGCAAACCAGCCACCAATGGCAACTATAAAAACTACCATTACTTGCCATCCACTCATACGTTTTAGCCCCTCTTTCAAAATATCTTTTATGTCAGTTGAAATTTCTAAACAACCCTTTTCAAGCTTAAATTTTAACATTCTTTGGCTTTGGGGAATTTGAATGTTAAATTTTTGTTCTAACCCAGCAATAAAATTCTCATATTGGGCTTGATACTCCAATACTACTCTTGCAACACCTGCATCTATATAAGTCAAATCGAAGTCGTTAAAACGACCACCATCAAGTTTAATTTTATACTCTATATCGCCTATTTTAGAGATTTTTATGTCGCTTTGTGTTTGCAACATAAAATCTTTTGCTCGCAACAAATCGGCAACTGAATTTATTTCAATATCTCTCATTATTAACCTCTCTTTTTTGTTTTAAAAAACTTCCCTTACTTTATCCCATAATCCTCAAACGTTAGCCCTTTATATACTTCGCAATGGACTTTTATTATATTCTCTTGGAGTTTATGGCATAGCAACCAACAACACGTCCTAAAATTTCGACGTTTAACTCTTCCTCAATAATTATTGGCTCGTAGTCCTTATTATCACTTATTAACGCCAATGTAGGACGTTTTTTTATTCTTTTTATAAATATTTCGTTTTCATATTTGCAAACATAAATAGCGCCCTCTATTTGGTTTATATCATCACAAAAAACAACCAAGTCGCTTTCTTTAATAGTTGGCTCCATTGAGTTACCAAAACAAGGGACAATACCTAATTTTGCGTGAGAGCTAACGTTAAACATAATTTTTAAATCGTTTGGGTTAAAAGGTAGCAATTCAGGTTCGCCAAAATCGTCGTTTTCAGCGCCACGACCTGCAGAAACTACCCCGTCTTTATAAAAAGGGATATATACAGTTTTGGTACTGTTAGAAGAGATATTATCTGCATATTTATGGGCTTCTGTCGGTTTTTCTATGGTATCGTCTAACCAATAAGCGATCGGATAGCCTGAAAATTTAGCCAGTGGTAATAAATGTTTTTTTGTCCTCTTTTCTCCAGCTAACCACTGACTAACTAAAGGCTGTGAAATGCCTAAAATATCGGCAAATTGTATAGTATTTATACCTTTTTCTTTTAGTAAATCTGACAATTTTTCTTTAAATTCTTTCATTTTTTACCCCTTCGCAAGATATAACTTTGCGTAATATTTTATAACTAAAATAATTAAAAATCAAATAACCTTAAGTTATATTTTATATAACAGATAGTAATATAAGGTTATGAAACAGACAGAATATAGAAAAAAGATTAGAAAATGGCTTGGTAAATTTTACAAGTCGGCTGGGACTTGCAATGTATATGCGAGTGGATCAAACAACAAAAAACCTAATGGAGATGTGAGATTCGCAGCTTTGCAAGAGTTTGGACACCCTTTTTATGCTTGGGGCGACAACCTAAATGCATATATTTTAGAGGTAGAAAAACTAGGAGAAGAATAAAAATGGTAGCGAATAACAGCCTAGAGGCATACAAAAAACTAAAGCCTGAACTAAGCGGCAAACGTAGAGCTGTATATGAAATGTTTTGTGAGCACAAAGAGGGTGCGACAAGGCAAGAGATAGCGCGTTGGTATAACGTAGCAATAAACAGCGTCTGCGGACGTGTCAATGAGTTAGTAGAGAAAGGCTATTTGATAGAGATCGGATCAAAAAAAGACGTGATAAGTGGGTGCAGCACATCAATACTAAAACCCGCTGAAAGGATAGCGTAATGCCTAGTATAGAGCTTGCGATTACATCGCTTGTAGCTGGCGTTATCTTGTTTGAGTTGATAAATTACTTCAACTTTAGGATATGAAAACATGAGTTTAAGCGACTTTAGTAAAGAGCAAATTTTAAGAGAACGCAGGCGACTATCAGATATGAAGAGGCGTTGCAACGATCCTAAAAACAAAGACTACAAATTTTATGGTGCTAGAGGTATAAAAATCTGCGAGGAGTGGATGAAGAATCCAACTAGCTTTTATCTTTTTGCACTTAAAGAAAACAAAGGACGCGAGGGGCTTACGATAGATCGTATAGACCCAGATGGAGATTATGAGCCCTCAAATGTGCGTTTTGTGTCACGCCATAAGAACTGCGTAGAAAATTTTGTAGGTAAGCAAGGCAAAGATACGCCTAATTTCCGCATTTATGCTAAACATGGCGGACTTTACGAAAACCAATACGAAAAGAAGCACTTTAAAGATGTGTGTCACCACTTTTGCAATCAACGTCGCAAAGGTGGCTGGAGCTTGTATGAAAGCTTGAACGTCCCAGTAGGACAAAGGCGCGATATGTTTTGGTACAAGATAGAAAAGCGAAAAACCGAGTTTTTTAACGAGATATTTCTAAATTTAAAAGACCAATTAGCTATTTATCCTGAACTAGGTAGTCCGAGAGCTTGTCCTAAATGTAAAGAAGAGTCAATGTTTTTAAAAATGGATTATCCAGTGAGAATGGAGTGTGCCTGCGGTTATCGTTTAGACTTACAAACGGTTAAGGCTAAATTTAGTGCTAGACACGTGTCTAGAGTAAGTAAGGAGCTAAGTGATGATTAAAACTCATAGCGTAGATGTTGAATTGGCTTGTAAAATAGGCTTTGATGAAGCAAATATCTTGGGGCATATTGCTTATTGGACTAAACACAACAAAGATAATAATAAAAATTTTTATAATGGCAGGCATTGGACTTATAATACTCTTGATGCATTTTTAGAACAATTTCCATACTATAAAAACACGGATAAAATAAACCGAATTTTAAAGAAACTTGAAAAGATTAATGCAATAGTAAAAGGGAATTTTAACAAAAGTCAATTTGACCGCACTGCTTGGTATTCTTTAGGCGATGATTTTCTTTATCTAATTGATGCTAATTTTGATGTTACGAACGAGTGCAAAAACGATAATTTAGAATTGCAAAATCCAAATTGCGAATACGAAAAATCCATTTTGCAAAAACGCGAAATGGAAAAAGCTAAAATGCAAAATGGATATTGTGAAAATACAAAATCAATAAAGAATAATAATCAAGACAGTTCAAACACAAACCAAACAACAATTCAAACACAGACCAAACAAAACCCCCTACCCCCTAAGGGTGTTTCACTACCTGACTTCATTGATCCAAACCTTTGGCAAGACTATCTAGCCTACAAAAAAGAACGACGAGAAAAATTGACGCAAAAGGGTATCGAGGCGAAATTTAGCGAGTGGGCTAAATGGGCGAACGATGGTATAGACGTCAATGCTTGCATACGTGAAGCTATGGCAAACGAGTGGCAAGGGGTGTTTAAGCCCAAGACGCAAGGGGGTAGCGGGCGAAACGTGCCAAACAATGCTACGACAAACCCACACGGACTAAATCAAGGCACGCTAAACACGATGCGAGCTTTTAGGGAATTTGAAGCCCAGCTAATAGCTAGCGGTCAAGGTCACAGAGTAGGAGGAAATTATGACGACAAATGAGTTTTATGACGTATTTATGCCGATAGTCGAATACTACAAGGCTGATCTTAGTCCGGCGGTTATCGCGCTTTATTTCGAGGATTTAATGGACTACGAGGCGAGTGAATTAGCCGCGGCGCTAAAACTAGTCAGACAAACACGAAAATATCCTACGATGCCTACATCGGCGGAAATTTTAGAAGCGCTTAACGGAGACGAGAGTGCCAAAGCGCAAAAGGCATTAGACGAGCTAGTTTACGCGATAGGCCGCTACGGACCTTATCGTAGCGTATGCTTTAAAGACGGTGCGATAATGTCAGTAGTGCGTGCTAGGGGTGGCTGGGTAAAGGTTTGCAACCTAGAGGGGCAAGACTGGGAGAATTTTAAAAAGTGGGACTTTGCCAAGCTTTATAAGATTTACACGAAAACCCCGCAAATTTGTCCCGATTATCTAATCGGCGAGAGCGAGGCGAATAACGGCTTTAACGGCGTAGGCGGAAACGAGCCAGTATATTTTATCGGTGGAGCTAACGACGGCAAGTTTATGGGCGTGGCTAAATTTAAAGCCCTAGCTGAGCAAAAATCACCTATTAAGGCGATATTAACGGGCGTGATAAAAAGGATTGGGGCGTGATGAAAGTATTAAACCTTTTTGCAGGGCTTGGCGGTAACCGCAAGTATTGGGATGATGTAGCAAGAGAAAAAGGCGTAAGTACAGAGGTAACAGCCGTTGAGTTTGACCCTGAAATAGCAAAAGCTTATACAAAGCGTTATCCAAACGACAACGTGATAATTGGTGACGCTTGGGATTATGCTGCTAAAAATTATTTAGATTTTGATTTTATATGGGCTAGTCCTCCGTGCCAAAGCCACAGCAGGCTAAATTTTTGTAATAACTCACGCAATGAGGCAACGAGAGTTTTGCCAGATTTTAGGCTTTATGAGCTTATATCGTATCTTAAGATGTTTTGTAAAAAAGCTTTTGTAGTTGAAAATGTAGTGCCATACTATGAGCCACTCATAAAGCCGACCGCTGAGATAGGCAGGCATTATTTTTGGAGTAGTTTTGCACTTGATGGGATAAATACTCCAGCTTTTAGAGTGATAAAACACGTAAAAAATGCAGACTTTAAAGATTTTAGCTTAGACGAATTTAAGATAAAAAACAAACGCCAAGCTATAAGAAACGAAGTTGATTATGAGATAGGCAAAAAGATATTTGAGCGATACTTGGAGCAAATATGAAAGCCGTATATATCACGATAACCGAAAGCGGAGCTAGCATAATTGCAAAG
>NZ_NDYO01000015.1:0-9045 GCF_002165785.1 Campylobacter concisus | reverse complement strand
TTTTATTGCTGTAACTTGCTTAATAATTCTATGTATTTCTTAATATAGTGGCGGGCAGAGAGAGATTCGAACTCTCGGTGAGTTGCCCCACACACGCGTTCCAGGCGTGCTCCTTAAACCGCTCGGACATCTACCCATGAAGAAGTGGAATTATATCTTTATTTGCTTAATGCTTGGTTTTTAAAGTTTAGCCCCAAGATAACGACATTTTTGTACTCATTATCCATCAGGCAAATGTCAGGCAGTTCACTCCATTTTTCAAAGCTAAATTCTAAAAACATCTTAGGACTTGCTTTGTTTTCACTAAATATTAGAGTGATAATTTTTTAAATTTAGCCTCTTTGCCTCATCTAGACTGTGAGCTAAGAGCTACTTACAAAAGCCCATGCCAAGAGCCTTTTTAGCGACATATATGCTTATCCCTACGCTTATATCGTAAGCGATCTTGGGATTAAAGTCACTTAGCGAGCAGTAACCTAAAATTTCACCATTTTCTTTATAGACAAAGATTGGGCGAGAGTTGTTGTGAACTTTAAACCAAGACTCTTGCTAACTAGCCGAATATCAGCGGTCATAGTTTTTTAAAATGTACTAGTTATAAATTTGAGCAACCATTTCAAGATCGCTCAAATTTTTTGAAGCCTAGCTTTTTTTGGCTGCTT
Organism: Campylobacter concisus; assembly: GCF_002165785.1. Taxonomy (GTDB): domain Bacteria; phylum Campylobacterota; class Campylobacteria; order Campylobacterales; family Campylobacteraceae; genus Campylobacter_A; species Campylobacter_A concisus_W. The sequence continues at coordinate 8,383 of NZ_NDYO01000015.1, read as the reverse complement.
GATAGACCGGCTCAAGCTTTGCTGCGATCTCTTTTAGGTCTTTTATCCTGCTCTCGTTTGATGGGTGTGTGCTTAAAATTTCAGGCACTTTTACGCCACTCATCTTGCTCATTTTTACCCAGACTTCGACCGCTTCTTTTGGATCGTATCCGGCTCTTGCCATTAGCTCAGTACCGATATGATCAGCCTCAGTTTCGTGTGAGCGAGAAAACGGCAGAGATATGGTGTATTCGCTAGCTAAATTTAGAGCATTAGCTCCAAGATCGCCAAGGCCAGTAGCTGTAGCTATTGCAAAGATACCTATGCTTTTCATCTGATCAGCACTTGCTTGCTCTCTGCTGTGCTCCCTAAGAGCGTGTGCGATCTCGTGTCCCATGACTGCAGCTAGCTGTGCATCTGTTAAATTCAGCCTTTTTATAATGCCACTATAAACGACTATCCTGCCACCTGGCATACACCAAGCATTTAGCGTATCTTCGTTAATAACATTTACTTGCCACTTCCATTTTAGTGCGTCGTCTCTAAAAACTACAGTTTGAGCGATGAGCCTTTTAGCGATATCTTGAACTCTTTTTGTAAGGATGGGATCGACATTTAGCTCACCTTTACTCCTAGCAGCTGTTAGCGTCTTGACGTAGGCTTGGGCTGAGCTTTGCTCCATATCTTCTGATGAGACTAGCATAAATTGCTTACGATCAGCACCAACAACGCCTGCTTTTGTAACGCTTGAGCAGCCAGTGAAGAGCAAACTAGTCGCTAACAATGTAAGTAGAATTTTTTTCATTTTTATCATTTTTGGACTAAAATTTTGCGTATTATAGCCTGAGTTAGATATGCATTGTTAAACGAGGGGGAAATTTAATTTTTGGAGCTGAAACGGCTTACAAATTTTAAAATTTGTCAGAAATTTTCTAAAATAAAACGCATGCAGTGCGCCAGCACGATTGCATGCCACTCCTAACATGCGAGGGGTTTAGGGGATTCAAAAAGGGGGATAAGGGGACGGCTTCGTAATTCAAGTCCCCTTGTCTCCCTTTTAAATAAAAAGAAATTTACGAATTTAATAAAGCTATTTTGCAAATTTTAAAATCTCATTCACTCGCAAGAATTGACTACTAAAATTTGGCTTCGCTTATAGCTTAGCTCAAATTTTAGAGCCGAAATTACTCGCTCATGAAATTTTAAAATTTACTAGAGTTTATTTGGTATGTAAATTTACGCCTATGCCTTATAGTTTATATTTCTCTCAAATTCTCTCAAACGTTTATTTACAGATCTTAGCTCTGTTATTGTCGTCCAGTTATCGATAAAGACGCTAAAACTCTCTCTAACTTGAGAAAAAGCGTTGCTAGCTTGTATAAGCACACCAAGCGTTATAACACCGCTAAATAGGCCATTGCCCATGATGATGTAAGGCACGATGACAAGAATTTGTGAAAAAGAGATGAGCCAAAGGTTAAAGTAGCCATAGTGCAAAAATAGTTTGTAATAATTTAACTTTACGCCCGTAAAAAGCTCTAGCATGACGTTTGGTTGGCAAAATTTAGACTTATCATCCTCACCGTAAACTAGCTCTTTTCTAAACGCCGCTTCTGCTTTTTGGTTGTTATACTCGATATGCGGGAGTTTAATACCAACAAACCACGAAATAATTAAGCCACCGATGCTAATTATTAAAGCGATATAAACAAGCGAGCCTTCGATATCTTTGATGTAAGGCAAACTCACGCTCTTACTTAACTCCCAAAGTACTGGTATAAAGGCAATTAGCGTCATGATCGCCCTTAAAACCTGCACGCCAAGACTTTCCATTATCTTTGCAAAGCGGTAGACATCTTCTTGAATACGCTGCGAACTACCTTCGATGTCACTTTTGCAGTTTTGCCAAAATTTTAGATATCTAAATGTCATCGCCTCTCTCCAGCGAAAGACCCAGTGGCTAGCAAAAAACGAGATCACAGTGTAAGTCACGACGTAAGGCATAGCGATTTTTATAAAGTTAAAAATTTCTCGCCAAAACTCACTTACATCATGATCTTTTGAGTTTTGCACAATGTCGTAGAAATTTTTATACCACTCGTTAATGCGGACATTTAGGTGTGTTTGATAGACAAGAAGTAAGATGATAAATATCGCTCCGCCGTAAGCCCAGAGCGCCCATTTTTTATCTTTAAAAAATGATGAAAACATAAATTACCTTTTGTAAAATTTGCGAAATTATAGCAAGCAATATTAAGCATTTATATAAAATTTAAATGTGAGCTATATCATTTTGCAAATTTTATGTAAAGGAAAATGATGAAGAAATTAGCATTTTTGGCTCTTGGCTTTTTTACAACACTTGCATTTGCGGCTGATATGAAGGTCTATAAAAGCCCAACTTGTGGATGTTGTACTAGCTGGGGTGAGGCGATGCAGAAGGCTGGATTTAGCGAAGAGGTCATAAAAGTAGATGATATAGCTAAAGTTAAGAAAGAATTTAATGTGCCACTAGAGCTTTCAAGCTGCCATACAGCAATCATCGATGGATATATCATAGAAGGTCACGTTCCAGCCGATGAGGTAAAACGTCTACTAGAGCTTAAGCCAAAAGACGTAATTGGTATCGCAGTACCTGGCATGCCGATGGAGAGTCAAGGTATGGAGCAAGGCAGTAAAGCTGAGCAATACGATGTTATTTTATTTAAAAAAGATGGCTCGCAAGAAATTTTTGCCACTTACATCGGCACAAAAAAACTAAGATAACTTCAAAAATTTTTAAATTTAGCTTATCCTTTTTTAGCGAGCTAAATTTAAAAAGAAATTCCCTTACTTACGGCTATGATACAAAGTAAAAATGTTAGCGGAACATAGATAAATTTGCCTACAAAATACCAGAAATTACCATAAGATTTATTTGCTCCAGAATTTATCTCGTCTAAAATTTCTTCTTTTTTAATAATCCAAAACCAAGAAATAGCACCGATTACCGCGCCGATTGGAATAATATAGATCGACACAAAGTCCATCCAAGGTCCCCAACTGCTAATAGGCTCCATAAATGCTCCTATGCCAAAGCAAACTGCACAAAGTAGCGTGAGTGTCCAAAATCTACTAAGAAATGGAAATTTATGCATTAGTGACTCGGCGACTACTTCAAACATATTTTGAAGCGAAGTAATGCCACCAAAGATAACCGCCGTAAATAGGATGATCGCAAAAATTTGACCGCCGATCATGTTTTGTAAAATTTTTGGAAGCGTTACAAAAAGTAGCTTTGGACCTTCGGCTGGATCCATAGCATAGGCAAAGACCGCTGGGATCATAACAAGAGCGGCCACAAGAGCTGCGATAGTATCAAAAAAAGCCGTAGTTTTAGCACTTTCAACGATATCTTCATCTTTTGAAAGGTAAGCCCCATAAACTATCATGCCAGATCCTGTGATAGAGAGCGAGAAAAAGGCTTGACCCATCGCAGAAACCCATACCATCGGATCTTCAAGCTTACTAAAGTCAGGGATAAAAAGGAATTTATATCCATCAAATGCATTTGGTAGCATTGCGACATTTATAGCCAAGATGCTAAACAATACGAAAAATAGTGGCATCATTATTTGATTTGTTTTTTCGATACTTTTTGCTCCAAAAAATAGTGTAAGAAGCGTGCCAACAACGATAATAAAATGATAAGGCAAGACTGAGTAATCTTGAAGTGCAAATGAGTTAAACCAAACGTTCGTATCAACGCTCATAAATGAGCCAGTAAGTGCCTGAGTAAGAGCTTTTAGCACGTAAGCGATGATGACTGCGTAGCCGATGGCTATACAAAGTGAGCCAGCAAGCGGAAGCCAGCCGATGATACTGCCAAATACGCCTAAATTTCTACTTTGCCAAGCATATTTATATGATCCAAGCGTACCAGTTTTTGCACGTCTTCCAATCGCATACTCCGCACTTAGACCAACATATGAAAAAAGAGCTATGAAAAAAACATAGATGAGTAAAAACGCTGCACCGCCATTTGTGCCAAGTTTATAAGGAAAGCCCCAGACATTTGCCATGCCAACTGCTGATCCAACACAGGCCAATATAAATGCCCAACGCGATGAAAAATTCTTTTTGCTCATTGTAAAATCCATAAATTTAGTGATGAAAATAATGTTATCAAAATATGATTTAAGAAGTTTTTATAAATCTTAAATTTAAGAAATGTTGTTACTTTTGGGCGTGGCTAATTTGACCGCTAAATATAAATTCGCTATAATCAGGCAAAAATTTTTAACTCTTAAGGATCATAATTGAACCCCAGTAGCGATAACTCGCTTTTAATGGTAATACTTGCCATTGTATTCATTTTACTAAATGCCTTTTTTGTTTTATCAGAATTTTCTCTTGTTAAAGTTCGTAAGTCTAGACTTGAAGAGCTTATCAAAGAGAAAAAGCCAAACGCCCAGCTTGCTTTTGAGATGTCAAACAAGCTTGATACCTATCTTAGCGCCACTCAGCTTGGCATCACGCTAAGCTCACTTGCTCTTGGTTGGATCGGTGAGCCAGCAGTTGCAAGACTTATAGAGGCTCCACTTAAAAATTTCTTCAACTTTAGTGATATCTTAGTTCATACGGTTGGTTTTGCGATCGCATTTACGCTTATTACATTACTTCACGTTGTAATGGGCGAGCTTGTGCCAAAGTCAGTTGCTATCGCGAAGGCTGAGACTTCAGTATTAAAAATCGCTCGTCCACTTCACTTTTTCTGGGTGCTATTTTCGCCTGTAATTAAGCTTTTTGATATTTTAGCAACTATCGGACTTAAAATTTTAGGCATCCAGCCAGCCAAAGAAAATGAACTAGCTCACTCTGAAGAAGAGATAAAAATCATCGTTGGCGAGAGCTTAAAGGGTGGTGTGCTTGATAGCTTTGAGACTGAGATCATTAAAAATGCGGTTGATTTTAGTGACACAGTCGCAAAAGAGATCATGACGCCAAGGCGCGATATGATCTGTATAAACAAGCAAAAAAGTTTTGAAGAGAATTTACAAGTCGTATTTGAGTCAAAATATACTCGCTTTCCTTATATAGACGGCTCAAAAGATATTATTTTGGGCATGATACACATTAGAGATATTTTACAGCTTCACTTTAGTAAAGACAAAGAGAAGAGTTTTGACGCGATTGTGCGTAAATTTGTCATCGTGCCTGAGAGCCTTTCTATTTCAAAAGTGCTTGTAATGATGAATAAAGAGCAAATTTCAGCTGCACTTGTCGTTGATGAGTATGGTGGCACGGCTGGTCTTCTTACGATGGAGGACATCATGGAGGAGGTGCTTGGTGACTTTAACGACGAGCACGACGAGGTCGATCAGCACTATAAAAAGATAAATGACAATATTTATGAATTTCAAGGCAGATACGATCTAGAGAGTGTTGAAGAGGTTCTTGGTATAAGCTTTGATGAAGAGACGGATCAAGTAACGATCGGTGGATATGTCTTCAACCTAATCGGTCGTTTGCCAGTTGTAGGCGATAAGATCGAGGATGAAAACTGCTACTACGAAGTAAGAAAGATGGATGGAGCCAGTATCTCACGTGTAAAAGTTAGAAAAAAGATAAAAAATGAAGAGGAGAGCATTCAATCTTAAATTTATATATTTATGGCTTAAATAAGTCATATTATGTAAAATTCTATCAATATTGTGATGCTCTAGACTCAATTTTCGCCACCACTTAATTTCATTAAATTTGTTTTAGACAAGTCTTCTAGTTGTAGTCAAGCAAAATAAATCCATATAAATTTTTTAGCAGATATCTAGCAGTAAAATTTAATCTTAAATTTTAAATATAGTTAATATAATTAAAAATTGTTTTTTACGAGGAGTAAAGATGAGAATAATAAATACAAAAGATATAAGAGAAGTTGTTGCCAAGCTTTGCAAACAGGCCTGTTATGTCGTGACACCAGATTTAAAGGCTGCTTTTACAAAGGCTCAAAGTAACGAAGGCTCGTCACTAGGCAAAGACATTTTGGGCAAAATTTTACAAAATGCTAAGCTTGCGGAAGAGGGCGTTGCACCTATCTGCCAAGACACCGGTATGACGGTTGTTTTTGTGCAGATCGGCCAAGATGTGCATATTGAGGGTGGATATATTGAAGATGCGATAAATGAGGGTATTGCGGAAGGCTACATTGAAGGCTATCTAAGAAAGTCAGTCGTTGCTGAGCCACTTTTTGAGAGAAAAAATACCACAAACAACACTCCAGCCGTCATTCACACTAGAATCGTGCCAGGAGATAAGCTAAAGATAAAAGTGGCTCCAAAAGGTTTTGGTAGTGAGAATAAATCAGTTTTAAAAATGCTTGTACCAGCTGATGGCATAGAAGGTGTAAAAAAAGTCTTTTTGGAGGCTGTAAAATACGCTGGACCAAATGCCTGTCCTCCACTAACAATAGGCGTTGGCATAGGCGGTACGATGGATAAGGCAGCACTTTTGGCAAAAGAAGCAGCAGTTCGTTCAGTCGATAGTAAAAATTCTGATCCAAGATATGCCAAATTAGAAGACGAGCTACTAGAGCTTGCTTGCAAAACTGGTGTTGGTCCTCAAGGACTTGGTGGCGATACTACTGCCGTAAAAGTAAATGTCGAGTGGTATCCAACCCACATAGCAGGTCTTCCTGTTGCTATAAACATTAACTGCCACGCTGCGCGCCACGCAGATGCCGAGCTTTAAGGAGAGAAAATGTCAGAAGTAAAAAGAATAACAGCGCCATTTGATAAAGAGGTGGTAAAAAGCCTAAAAGCAGGAGATAATGTCCTAATATCAGGCACTATCATAGCAGCTCGTGATGCTGCACATAAGGCACTTACTGAAACTTTAGCACGCGGCGAGAAACTACCAGTTGAGCTAAAGGGTGAGACTATCTACTACGTCGGACCAACTCCAGCCAAGCCAAATCAAGCTATCGGCGCAGCAGGCCCAACAACAAGCGGCAGAATGGATAAATACACCCCAACTATGATAAATGAAGTTGGTATAAATGGTATGATCGGTAAAGGCTACAGGAGTGACGCAGTAGTCGAGGCTATGAAAAAATCATGCTGTGTTTATATGGTTGCTATCGGTGGCATCGGAGCGCTCATTAGCCAAAGTATCAAAAAATATGAAGTGCTAGCTTATCCAGAGCTAGGACCAGAGGCAGTTGCTAGGCTTACAGTTGAGGACTTCCCAGCAATAGTTGCCATTGACTGCGAAGGTAATAACTTCTATGAAGTCGGTCAAGCACCTTACAAAAAGATATAAATTTATCCCGCTAGCAAGCTAGCTAGCGGACTTTAGTAATATCCAAGACACATCGTTTCAGTTAATTTTATGCGTTTTTCAAATGGAGCAGGTGAGAAAAATTTGCACTTTTCAATGTAAATTCTATAAGAATAGCTAAGATTAAAATCATCATAAAATTTCTTCAAGTCTATAAATTTGATGCCGCAAATCTCATAAAATTTAAAGAGCTCGTAGATCTTAGAGCCATTTTTTGCTACAAGATGAGAAGGAGCAAGCGAGGTAAAAGAGCAAAATACGCCTGTTGGAATAAGGCCATTTAAAGGCGTGCAAGTTTTTATAATGTTTTGAAATTTGGTTGGAATGCTATTTTTTCTAAGAAAAACTATTCTTGAGTTTTCAAATTTAGCACTTATGACGTTTTTCCAAAAAAAATAAGCATTTGATGAGATGCCGGCATTTTTAGCCAATTCAGCACCGAGCACATAATCATCTAAAAACTCATTTGGTGCGAGTATATTTTGCATCTTCATCCTTTTGAAATTTTGCTCATTATAGCTTTTGGAGACTAAAAATTTAGAAAATTTATAGTAGGATTTTAAAAAATTTCAAAAGGAGAAAATATGAAAAAACAAATCTCAACAAAAAATGCTCCACAAGCGATTGGGCCATATTCTCAAGCTATTAGTGCAAATGGATTTTTGTTTATCTCAGGTCAGCTTGGTGTCACACCAGCGGGTGAGTTTGCAGGTAGTGGCGTAGAAGCTCAAGCTGAGCAATCGCTTGAAAATTTAAAAAATATCTTGGCTGAGGCAGGGCTTACTTTTGATAATGCTGTAAAGACCACAATATTTCTAGCAGATATGGGAGATTTTGCTAAAGTAAATACTGTGTATGCTAAATTTTTTAAAGAGCCTTATCCTGCTAGAAGTACAGTGGCCGTTAAGACCTTGCCAAAAGACGCACTTGTGGAAATAGAGCTTATCGCGGCTTATTAATAGATATTGTGTAAAAGTTCACATAATTTAATGTTTTATATTATGGAGAGCAAAAACTCTCCAAATTTATACTTCAAAAACTAAACCCTTAAACCTATAATAAAAATACACAATTTAAAATTTTAAAGCAT
>NZ_NDYO01000014.1:0-9758 GCF_002165785.1 Campylobacter concisus | reverse complement strand
GGATCAGGCCGGAAATAAGGGCGGCGAAGGCAGAGATACGATAACTACCGATACTACGGCTAAAGCACCGATTGTTACGTTTGTCGAAGATAAGAACGCGAAAGCTACGCCGAATCCTACAAACCCTGACGATACGAGTGACGGTATACTAAATAATCCAGAAAACGCGAGCGACGGCAAGATAGATACCTCAAAAGTCGAGATAAAATTTCCAGGCGATGTAACCGCTGGTGATAAGCTAAACATAACTATCAAGGATCCAACGAGCCCTAGTCCTACGACGCAAAAAATAACTATAACTCAAGCCATGATAGATAACGGCAATAAATACTCGCTAGACGTTCCAGTTAGAAACGGACAAACTTCTAGAGTGGATGCGACTATTACCGATAAGGCAGGAAATACTAGCGAAAGTGCATACGACGAAGTAAAACTAGTATCCGATAAACCTAAGCCGCCGGTAGTAGAATTTACGGAAGACGTAGATAATAATGGTATTTTATCTCGCGAAGAAAATGGGACTACGAGAGGTACTTCTCCGGTAAAAATAACTATACCGGATCAAACCGGACTGCCAGAGAGCGAGAAAGTTAAAGTAGGCGATACGCTAAATATAAAAATCTCCGGCGGAGGCAACAATGAAACATTTAACGTCAAAATTACTCAAGAAATTTTAGACGATTTAAAAGGTAGCGGCTTTATGCTGGACGGTTCAAATACCTTTAAAAATATCAAGTCCGACGGCACGACCGAAACTGTAAAACCTAATCCTAAAGTTAAAAATTTCGATCAAACGATCGTTACCGCTACGATAACAAACGAATACGGCAATGCTAGCGATCAAGGAAAAGACTACGTTACGCCTAAAGTCGCTCCGAGAGTTACCTTCACGGAAGATTCTAGTAACAACGGAATGCTAAATTTTTATGAAAATAGAAGCGGCGATAGTAATCTAAAAACTACGACGGCAAAGATTGAGCTTCCTTACGGCGTTAAGGCGGCTGACGATTATTTAAAATTTGATATTACAACAAACAGTACGTCTAATATAAAGGTTAAACTAAGTGATCTTTCGGATACTACTGAGACTACGATAGCTCCTGGTATAACGGCGACTATTTCGGCAGATAAACAAAGTGTTTTTCTAAAAGGCGTACCGGTATCTAGAGATTTTAAGACGACCATAGAAAATGCCGTAGTTTTGGAAAACGATGGCATTACCGAAAAAAGCGACGAATCTAATAAAGACGAAGTTATAGTCGAAAAAGAGGGTATATACGTAGAATTTGCCGAAAAACAAAGCGTAAAAGTAGATGGTGGCGACAACGCGCTATCAAGATCAGACAGTATGAAGGACAGCAAGGTAAATGAAATAGATGCAATCATCTCGATCCCTAAAAACGTAAGAGATGGCGATATATTAAAACTCGAAATATATGATCCTATCAAAGGGGCGACCGAAAGGAAGTACACTATCCATACGGACGCAAAAGGATTTTTAAGCTCTATAACGTCAAATAACTCGAGCGATTATCCTGACCTAGAAAGTAAATTCCCGTCTGCCGAACCGACTTCAAATCAAAAATACGAATATATACTCAAAGGCGTAGGGCTAAAAGCAGGCGAAGAAACTACCGTAAAGGCTACCTTAGACTACCGAAAAGGAATAAATGACGATACGGTAACGACGGACGTAAACAAAAAAGCGACTACCCAGATAGAGAACATCAAGGCTCCAGAAGTTATATTTGAAGACGCAAAGGGCGGTACAAGCGTAAGTAGAACCGATGCTAGAAAAGGCGCAAATGGTGACTACCTAACCGACGTTACTATAAAAATTCCATCAAATGCGGTAAATGGTGATAAGATAGAGGTAAAAATATATGAATCAGGTAAACCAATCCCTACGCAAAAAATTTACACCATAAATAAAAGCAATAGTAAAAGCGGAAAGATCGACAGTCTAACCGATGAAAACGGTCATAAAATAAATACTACGGCGGATAAAAAAGGTTTTGTTATAAAAGACGTATTGATGAAAACCGGCGAGAAAACCGAAGTAACAGCCAAAGTACTCTCAGCGGCTACCCACAATGGTGTAGCCGTAGATGAGAGTACGGAGGCTAAAGCCACAGTAACAGTCTCTAATCTAAATAGAGTTTCAATAGCTTTTGATAAAGACGATAACGAAAATTCGCTACTCTCAAGACCTGAAAGCGCAAGCGGAGGTAATCTAGCGATCTATAAAACTACCGCCAAAATCACGCTTCCGAATAATATCTTGGAAAAAGACAAGGTAACTATTGATATAGATGGAACCCAAAAGGATTATATCGTTGAAAAAGATTCAAACGGCAATCTGTTTCTTTCTAAAGGAAGCGAAAAATTAGAAATAAAAGACGGTGCGGTAACTATAAAAGATATAGAACTAAAAACGAGCGGCGACACGAAGATTTCGGTTAGCGTTACCGATAAAAACGGAGCGGTTGCAGAGTCTAAAAATAATATATCTATGGACACCTTAAATAACGATATGTTAATTAAGTTCGACGAAGACAAAAATAACGACGGAGTTATAGCCACTACGGCAAATGAAACGACGGCAAGTATTAAGCTTCCGTCAAATACTGTTAATGGTGATATATTAAAACTTAAGATAGGTAATGATCCCGAGAAATCATACCTCATCGAGAAGAAGGCGAACGGAAAATTTGAAATTACCGAAATAGATTCCGCTAAAAACAAAATAGGTACGCCGATAGAAGCCGACGATAATAAAATAGTTAAAGTTTCTGTTCCTATTAATTCCGTAAGTCCTACGAAAGTTAGCGCCGAGGTAGTCGATTACGAAGGTAAAGGCGTAGCTGTGAATTCAACAAACGATATTAAAAAAGCTTCCGGCGGCGGCAATTCGTTAATGGTAACTTATGAGGAGGATACTAATAGAGACGCTAAATTAAGTAGAGCCGAAGCTAATCAAGACGGAACAGCAAGCAAGACGAATGCTGTTATAACGCTACCTGTTGGCAAAATAGTAACCGGTGATAAACTAACGGTAGATATAAAAAATGAGCCAAGCGAGCCAAGCGGCAATAGAAAGCTAGAGTACATTCTTACTAAAAATAATGACGGCTCCATAAGTGCTGTGGATAAAAACGGTAATCCAGTAAATATCGAAGAAGGGCTTATCAAAGTTCCAGTAAACGTTCAAGTTGGTACACAAACGACTACGAAAGTAACGCTAGAAGATAGCACTGGGGTTAATAAGGGCACAACCGGAGAAAAACCTATAGAGTTAGAGAGAGGACTAAATGATAAGCCTATTAAGGTAACGTTCGACGAAGATAATCTAAATAGGGATGGTACAATAGACCGCGTAGAAGCCGACGAAGATGGCAATATTTATACAACTACGGCAACTGTGACTATACCTTACAACGCATCTATCGGCGATAAATTAAAAGTAGAGATTAGCACAGAATCTACGCCTAGAGAATACGAGCTAAAAAGCGTAGACGGTAAAATAAAGGCAGTTTCGTCAAGCGGCGAAACACTAGACGTAGTAGACAACGCGATAAAAATTCCTAACGTTAAGCTTGCATATACTGCGCCAACTTCGGGAAATCCGGCTCCAGCATTGGTTCCGACTACGGTAAAAGCTACGTTAACCGACGCATACGGCGAAGATAAAACGATAGACAATAAGAATATAAATTTAAATATGGGCTTTAGCGGAAAACTCGAAGCGGTATTCACCGAGGACTTAAGTCGCAATAAAGTTCTAAGCAGAGACGAAGCGGCGATAGACGGCAATGCCGGTAAAACTACTCTTGGTCTAAAGCTTCCAAGCAACGTTATGGCCGGAGATAAGATTAGCGTTACTATAAAAACCGACGGTCAAGTCACCAGAACCGAAAATTTTACGCTTGAAAAAGAAAACGGTGAACTTGTTGCTAAAAGTGCTAATGGTAACAAGATATCTCTTGAAGGAGGAGCGTTAAATCTAAAAGATATAGATGTGAGTATAGGCCATAAGTATAGCGCAGAAGCTGAATTAACTAACAGTAAAGGCGAATACAAGCAAACGTCTACTAACGAGGTCGAGCTAGAAAAAATGCAATATATAAGCTCTTATAGCGAAAGCGAAGATGCGAGCAACAAGGGCTTGCATAACGTAACGCTATATTTGCCGGAAGACGCTAGAGAGGGAGATAAAACTTCTCTTACTTATACAGATCCGAACGATCATAGCAAAACTGTTATGAAAGAGCTAGAAGGACTAACTAAAGCCGATATAGATAACGGTCACATTTCGACTCAAATAAACGTAAATCCGGAAAAAGCCTATGACGTAAAAGTGGTGGCTCAAACGGCTGATTCAAGTGGTTCAAATCACAGCGTAGCATCTTCGTTTACTATAAAAGTAGAGCAAGATATCAGTAATGATACGGTAGAATTTAACGCAAATAACAATAGAATGTACGGCGGCAACGGTACGGATACTTTAGTATTTAAAGAAAGCGTAGATCTAAATAATGTAGCGAATCTGGGCGATAAAGTTTATAAATTTGAACAAATTAAGCTTGGAGATGACGGAGCGAACGGCGCAGTTAATCTAACGATTAGTCCGAAAAATGTTTTAGATATAACTGACAATAAAGACGTTAGATTAAAAATTTTGGGCGATGATCACGATAGAGTTAATTTAGATAACCATGAATGGAAAAGAACAACAGATACCAATAGTGGCAATAGGACCTACGAAAGTATGTATGAAATCAATGGGCATACCGTTAAAATAGAGGTAGACCAAAAAATTCATACCGACTTCTAAGAAAGCTTTGCGACGAGCTTAAAACTCGTCGCAATTTTTATCTTCATATATTGATCTTTTTTATATTATTTCTAATATAAATTATAGTATTTAAGACGTTTTGCTAGACGGCTTAGTCTAAAACCAAATACATAGACTACAAAGTACCTACAGTTTTTGGTTCCGATAAAGTCGATAAAAAATGGATAGTTAAATTTAGTGTAGTTGGTTGATTTTATTACACTAATAGGTTGATCTTGCTGGTAGCCTAGCATCTACCTTTTATTAGTAATTCAAAGAACCATTATAAAACGATCTATTTGCTCTTTAAAAATTCTCAGTGCTATATCTTTAAATATTCTCAAGTTTTTTATTGGATCCTTAGTTATAATTTAAATGTTTTATTACCAAAAATCATATTTAGTAGATAAAGTTTCGTCCAAGTTTTTCTATTTTTCTTTTGCTCGGCCAAATAAAAATTTTGCCCGTCTGGCTAAGACCTTACAGCAAGCTCGGACTGAGCTTGCTAAGTAAGTTTATCAACATATAAAAATGTTGATGTTTAATAGAAGTGAATCTAGATAATTAAAGTGTATGGTAGCATAATTTTACGTAATGTTACATAAGGTAAAACCATGTAAAATACGTATGGTGAAGTACAGTAAGGTAAAACACGTATACCAAAGTAAAACCACGTAAAATAGGTATACTTAAGTATAGTAACGTAAATTAAGTATAGTAAAGTAAGTATACGTATTTTACGTATAGTGAAGTCACGTAAAGTATGGTTAAGTGAAGTTAGGTTAAGTAAGGTATAGTGAAGTAAAACACGTATACCTAAGTAAAACCATGTAAAACACGTATAGTGAAGTAAAGTTACGTAATAAAATGTATTATGAGATATATTAGTAACTTACCATTTCAACTTTTGCTTTTAATAAACTAGCATTTATATTTGTAGCATAGGTTCCTAATAAAATTTTATACTGCTTCTCATGTCCTACTATTTGAGCTATGATATTTGGCTCTACTTCTTGTTGGACAAGCGTATCTATAAAATAGTGCCTAAATGAGTAAAAAGTCTTTTGCTTGTCGCTACTTATTAGTTTTCGTTGTATTTGAGATCTAAAAATTTCAGAAAAGTCTTTATTACTTACTTTGAAGATGCTTTTGTTTGTACTAGTTCTTTGTTTTACAAACTCCATTAGCCCAAGCTCTATTAACTTACTATGCACTGGTACGAGTCTTATGGAATTTATATTTTTAGTACTCTTGCCATCATCTCTATTTATACTAAAGCAAAGCACGTTATTGTGCTGCATGATATCACATGCTCTTAACTGAACTATTTCGTTTATCCTCATGCCACTATATGCTGCTATCATGGTTATATAGTATAGATCATTTGCGTTTATCCGCTTGCTTGGTGACTTATTTGCCTCTTTAAAATTTTGGACTATTTTAAAGATGGCGTTAGCTTCATCCTTGCTGTAAGGTAGTATCTTACGTTCCATTGGATTTATCTCTACTTTTACGTTTAGATCATTTACAATGCTCTTACTTATATAGTCGCTGTTATAGCAATACTTAAAAAACTGAATAACCCTTATCATATACTTTTGTATAGTTACTTGTGATAGCTTAGGATCGTTTTTACCTATGTGTATGATTTGCTCTAAGCTTTTGTCTTTATATTTGGCTTTTTGATTTAGCTTGGTTGGTATGAGAGCCAAAGTATTTCTAAATTTAAGCAAATCATCTCGTGATATGGCCGTGATCTCTTTGTTGGGGCTAAAGAATTTAAATAGTATGTTTCCTACTATATTCACCAGATCCATGGTGTTATTTGACCACTTTTGGCTAATGCTAGTATTTGCTATAAAATTTTCAAATGCTGTTTTTAGTGTAATGATCTCTTTACTCTCTACATTTCTTTGGCTAGTGGAGCATGGTACTACCTCATATTCTTGTCTTATTTCATCATTTAAAATACCTACACTAAAGCTTTTATCACCTACTTTTATGCGTTTACCTATGATATGACTATCACTAGTTAGTATCTGCTCTACACTTCTCTCATCGTCTTTAGTTTTTACTAGCTTAATGGGCGTGTTGAGTCCATGTTGTTGCTTGGCAGTTGTCATTATGGCATGTGAGAAATTTTTAATTAAATTTTTCATACCTTCTTTATTGAGAGGTAGTCCATGTGTCTCATCAAGGGTTTCAATATTATCCTGAAAGCTATCTATATTGTTTGATTCAAAGCTATAGTTTTTATCTTGTTTGTTTAAAAATTTAAGCTTTTTAGAAACAAGATTTGCACTCTTATCAAGCTTTGATATAAGATAGTTTAGTGATAATATATTTTTCTCAAGTAGGGTTTGAGCTATACTGGCTTTATCGTCTTGATCTATTGCTTCATCTAAGTTATTAGATAAAATTTTGGCTTTATTTATTAAAGCCTCATTGCTTTGCTTGAGTAATTCAGGAAAGCTGTCATTTTTTAAGGCTTCTTTGAAGTGCTGATTTAGTGCATCCGCAAAGTCAACATCTATCTTTTTATCATAAAGCGAATGCTCTTTTATGCTCTTGTCTACCTTTGCTTGCATAAAACTATCAACTAATGAATCTATAATTCCTTGATTTAGCTTCATGTCCACTGCCTTTGTTATGAGATAAATATATCTATCATAAATTCTAGCAGATTTTCTGGCTTTTAATATGGAACAAGTCCCCAAGGAGAAACATAGTTCCCTTGAACAGTTAAAAACTTTTCTTACTTTTGGTTTTACTACGCTTCGGTAGTAATAAATTCCATTACGATTTTTTAGATGTACCATGCTTTTGTAGTGGAACAAAAGTGGGACACTTGACTAATGCTTATTAGAAAAAGTTGTTTGTAATGGCGATGTAGCAGGGCTTTAAGTGATATTTAAAAATTTGTCTCATAAGCCGGAGGTCGGGAGTTCAAGTCTCCCCCGTGACACCATAGATGTCCTACTTATCGATACTTTAACTGCCCTTTTTGCAGTTTCCCTTTCTTTAAAATTTCCTTTAAGAGTGGAATACTTAGTTACTAAAGTGGGACAGCCTCTTAAAAATTCCAACGATTATAAAGCCATCATCCTTGTTAATACCATAAAAATAAATTTGTTTTAAATCTTTACTTTTAGCTTTTATTTCAAGTCACCTTTAAAACATATTAAACATCCAATCACCGCTAATCGTTACAAATTTTAATGCTAAAGATGATGATTTATACAATAGATCCTTTGAAAAATTTACTTAAAGATTATCAAGGAAGCTTTGAGAAAGACTATGCAAAGTAGTCTTGCATAACAAAAACGAAAGAGTTGTTATGACACTAATAATACTTGCCGTTATGAAGAATTAATGAAAATTCGCAAGGGCTTAAATTTGAAAACTATTATGACGGCGATGAATTACTGCGTTTTCAAGACTATTTCACGGCTACAAATAATCAATTTTATAAAGGCAAAGACTTTAACCAAAATACTCCCGGAGCTTTAATCGATATATCGGGTATGTTTTTGGGGCAGGCGGTAGTGGCTTTATTGCAAATGCAGGAACAAAAGGATTATCAAAACTTATACTAAATCAAGAAGCTAAGACCTCGGTTAAAGCCGGTTTAGTTGGTGCTACGATAGATGCTGGTTAGCAAGTAGGAACTCAAATTTATGATCAAACTATAAACAATAATGGGTATGTAGATTTTAGAGATATTCATTTAAATTATTCTAGTGTTGTTTTTAGTGCAGTCGCAGGTGCAGCGACCGTGCCTAGCATGATAAATTCTGCAAAAGAAGTAAAGCATTCAATTGGGACAATATCAAAACAATGGAGAGATTTTTTAAATACAAAATCAATAAATAGGGAAGATAAATTATTAAATAATATGATAGGAAATGGTGGAAATATTTTTAGACATACAATTTTTCAAGGAGCAAATTATGAACTTCGCAATACAATAAAAGACAATACTATCGGTGGTAGTGGTAATGAATGATTTTTTTAATGCTTTCTGGCGAGAATTTCAATATAAAATCGTAGATTTAATCGTAGATTTAGCCAATCATCACCCATTAGTTGCTTGGATTATCTTATATTTTTTGGGCTTGCTCGTACTATATTTTTGTTTTTAAGTTTATTCGCCATTGTTATATAATCTATAATAAGTCTAAAAATATAAAAATTTTAAAAATAGGTATATCATTTTTTATTCCTATTGTTATTGTTTTTTACTTTCTCATTAAATTCACAATCTACAAATCAAATGGATGTTTAGTTTATTTTTGCATCTTTTCGTGGATTTCTACTATTGGCGTGATTTTTTGGGCTTTTCGACCTGAAAAATTTATACCAGATAAACCACAGAATAGAAACCCTAAAAAACAAAAGAAGCAAAAAGTTAAATTTTACAAATGTAAAATTAAGAAATAAATAAATTGGCAGCATTAATGTGGTAATGGGTATAGTATATAGATAATGGCTAGACTATACTGAAGTATTAATAAACGCTTTAAGTGACGGATTCAGTGGAGGTGCTAGTAATTGGCTAGCGGCGGTAGGAATAAGTGCTTTTTGTTAACTCACCCATAGAGCTATATTCTCAACTTAAAGATATACCAAAAGATACAGATGCAAATAGAATTATTATAAAGACTATAGTTGGCGGATTTATGGGATTCATTATAAGTGTAACTGGAAAGATAGGTGAGAGGATACTGATAGGCAAAGATGATAAATATAAGACTATATTTGAGACAGGTGCTGGGCTGGTGGGTGGCTTAATACAGTCAGATATAGATATGCAAAAAGCTTATGATCTAATGATTGGTAAATATCCTTACTTATATGAATTAAAAAATTGGCTACCACCATAGTAATGGAAGATGGTCTTTACATAGGATAACAGATGAAAAAG
>NZ_NDYO01000013.1:0-101816 GCF_002165785.1 Campylobacter concisus | reverse complement strand
GATAGACACATATATCCACTATCTGGCTTTACAAAAGGCGATGAAGCAAAAGTCACTATCATAGGAAAGCTTAGAGGCTATGATCCTGATTTTACAAGCGAGCAGCTATCAGATCTTAAAAATTTCATAAATGAAAGCAAGGGTTTGTTTGTAGAGTATATACAAGGTCAGCAAGCAAAACCAGACAATGATAAGCCAAAAATTTTAAGAGATACCCCATATACCGTAAATGAATTTTTAAATGAATATCGTGGCGATAGCGATTTGCTATTTATGCAAAACTCAAGGACTGTTGATCTGCTTGATAGCGATATGAGCGTTGATGAGTTTAAAGAGGAGTGGGCTAAATATGCGTTAAAAGAGCGTTTTAATCTAACTTTGTCTAGTGAAGATGCTAAAAATGCTGTCAATATACTAAAAGAGCTAAACGAAAAAGGTATTCAGAATATAGATAATCTTGAAAAAGAAGACAACGCTAAAGAGAAGAAATTTACACCTATACAAGTTACTAAAAAATCTCACACCTATAAGCTTGAAGCCGATGAGAGATTTAAAGAGCTTTATAAATTTATAAAGAGTGAATTTGATAGTGGCAAGAGTATGTTTGAAATTTTAGAAAAAGTGGCAAAGCTTAAAGTGGATAAGAGGGCATAGGTATTTTATAAGCAAAGAATGGAATTTTTATAATTTAAATTTCAAAGAAAAAGCATAGATGTTCTCAGACTTATACAAAAGATAGATTTCAAAAAACATGGCCTAGCCAGCAAAGTATTGATGTTAAATCGCTGGCAAGATAAATTTACATCCACTCAAGCACTTGCGTGATATCTTTTGCGTAAAAGCATTTTAATCCTTGCGCTTCAAGCGGTTTGTTTGGGATGATCGCATTTTTAAATTTCTGCGTTTTTGCCTCTTTTAGGCGCTGATCGAGGTTGAAAATTTCTCTTATTTCGCCGTTTAGGCTTAGCTCACCGATAAATACGCTATCCTTGCTAATAGGGCGGTTCTTGAAGCTACTGATTATCGCTGCAATGACGGCTAGATCGGCCGCAGTTTCGCTTATCTTAACGCCACCTGAAACGTTTATGAAAACGTCGTAGTGCCCAAGTGGGATCTCTAGCTTTCGCTCAAGAAGTGCGAGCAACATATCTAGGCGGTTTCTCTCAAAGCCAGTCGAGCTTCTTTTTGGATAGGCACTTTCGCAAACAAGAGCCTGAATTTCGATGCTAAGTGCTCTTGAACCTTCCATTATAATAGTTATCGCACTGCCACTCATCGCCCCACCACGTGTGAAAAATTTACTTGAGACCTCGTTTGCGCTCACTAGTCCGTGCTGGCTCATCTCAAATATGCCAACCTCACTTGTCGAGCCAAAGCGGTTTTTAAACCCACGCAAAATCCTCAGCTCTCTGCTCGCATCACCCTCAAAATAAAGCACCACATCGACCATATGTTCAAGCACTCTGGGCCCTGCGATCGAACCCTCTTTGGTGATGTGACCTATGATAAAAACGCAGATATTTTGACTCTTTGCAAGTCTCATCAGCTCAAATGTGATCTCGCGAACCTGCGTGATCGAGCCTGGAGCGGAGCTTATATTTTGGCTATAAAGTGTTTGTATGGAGTCAATTACAAGCACCTTGTAGTCGCTCTTTTGCACTTCTAGCAGGATATCTTCTAGGCAAATTTCAGTTAGCAGGTATAAATTTTTATCCACCGCATTTAGCCTATCAGCTCTCATTTTTATCTGGCTTTGGCTCTCTTCGCCGCTTACATAGAGCGTTTTTTTGCCATCTTTTGCTAAATTTGAGCCTATTTTTAAAAGCAATGTCGATTTGCCAATGCCCGGGCTGCCACCTATTAAAACAAGTGAGCCTTCGACAACGCCACCACCAAGAACGAGGTCTAGCTCGCTATCTTTGGTGCTAAATTTCGTGAAATTTTGAATTTCAACTTCGTCTATGCTTATAGCTTTGCTGGCTACTCCGGTGCTTTTTGCTATCTCTTTGCTTATCTTTATCTCTTGCTGGCTAAGCTCGATAAAGCTATCCCAAGCCCCACATTGTGGGCATTTGCCTAGCCATTTGCTCTGCTGATTTCCGCAGGCTTGACACTCAAAAACTGGCTTTGCTTTTGCCATAAATTATCCTTTTTAAAATTTCAACTACTATCACTCCAAAAGCTGCTCCGATCATGTCAGCCACGATGTCAAGCAAGCTAAAGCTCCTGTTTGGTAAAAAATGCTTGAACGAGTTCTATTTGCACACCAAAGGCTAAAAGCAGGGCTAAATTTTTAAAAATTTTAAACTCATAGCCAAGATAGAGCAGGATGTATAGGACGCAAAAAGCTAAAAAATGGTTTGCTTTGTCCCACGAGTTTTCGATGATCACAGGACTTTTTGGAGTAAATGCAAGAAAATCAATCGCCAAAAGAGTGGCGAAAAAACAAATTTTGCTTAGAATTTTCACTCTACTCAAAAATGGCGTCCATCAGCTCGTCTAAAAACTCATCTGGGTTAAATTTGATGATATCATCCATACTTTCGCCGACACCTATATAAAATATAGGTAGCTCAAGCTCTCTTGCCACGCCAAATAGTGCTCCACCCTTTGCGGTGCCATCAAGCTTTGTGATGATGACACCATCAAGCGAGACGATCTCGTTAAACGCCTTTGCTTGCGCAACTCCGGCGTTACCTTGCGTTCCGTCAAGAATCAAAATTTTACGGTGTGGTGCCTTTTCGTAGGCTTTTTTGCTAATTCGAACGATCTTTTCTAGCTCGTTTGCCAAATTTGTCTGGTTTTGAAGTCTGCCGGCTGTGTCTAAGATCACACGGTCGATACCTTTTGCAAGAGCTGAGCTAATCGTATCGTAAGCAACAGCCGAAGGGTCGTGACCTTGCTGTGTTGCGACTATTGGCACATTTAGCCTAATTGACCACTGGCGCAGCTGCTCGATCGCTCCAGCTCTAAATGTATCACAAGCGCCTAAAATGACGCTTTTGCCATTATTTTTATATAAATTTGCAAGCTTTGCGATCGTTGTCGTCTTACCAGCGCCATTTACACCAAGAATGAGATCGACAAATGGCTTATCGGGCTCAATCACACGCTTGTTTTCGTAGATAAAATAGCTACTCATAACACGTCTTAGATCAGCTCTGTCAACTTCATCTTGTGGTGGTAAGTAGTATAAAATTTCTTCCACGATCTCGTATGCAACATCAGCTTCTAGTAAAATTTCTTCTAAACTATCTTTATTTATTTTTTTTGACTTTTTAGCTGAGTTGATCGCTCCAAAGGTCTTTTCAAAGCCTTTTTTTAAAAATTCAAGCATTATTTTGTAGCCCTATTTATATCATTTTCAAGCATTTCTTCAGGCACAAGACCGATGTAGCCTTGAACGTAGTCGCCATTTGCTTTAAAAAGTGCTGACGCAGGCAAGCCTTTTATGCCGCCCATCGCTTTTTCAAATAAAAAATTTCCTTCGCCAACTGCGACTTCATATTTTATTTTATATTTTTGAGCAAAATCTTTTACTTCATCTTCACTTTTGTCTTCAAGTAGCACACCAACGATATCTAGCTCGTTTTTAAATTTCTCGCTTAGGTTGTTTAGGTGAGGGATCTCAGCCTTGCAAGGAGGGCACCAAGTGGCGAAAAATACGTAAAGAGTTGCTTTTTTACCATCTTTTACGTCAAAGCCATTACTTCTTTTTGTAATCTGCATAGTTGTACCATTTAGTAGCTTTAGATTTATCTCTTTTATCTCGCTATCTTGGGCACTTTCACTCATTTTTGGAGTGAGTGAGTCTTTGCTTAAATTTTCATCTTTGCTAGCATTTTTATCTAAAATTTTGCCCTGCGTTTGTTCGCTTGTATTTTGCTCGTTTTTTTGCTTGTTCTCGTCGCCGCATCCAAAAAATGCAAAAATGCAAAGTGATGTTATAATTGCTCGTTTTAATGTCATAAATTTCCTTTTGAATAAGATTTCAGGATTATACAAGAAAGAGCATAAAATGAGCGTTAATTTAGAAAAAAATGAATTTAGAAAAAATGCAAGAGCAAATTTGATACAACTTACTAAATTTAAGGCCAAATGCTCACATTATAAAGCCACAAAAACTCTTTTAAATTTGATAAATTTTACAAATTCCAAGAAAGTATTATTTTATTTGCCACTTAACTACGAAGTTGATGTGCTTAAAATAAGGCGAAATTTATCACATAAATGTGAAATTTTTGCCCCTTTTATGGTAGGTCTTAGCTTAAAGATGGTAAGATTGCGACTGCCATTTATAACTTATAAATTTAACGTCAGACAGCCATCTGGCAAAAAAATGGATAATGTTAGACTTGATATGGCAGTAGTTCCAGCGATTGGGGTTGATGGAGCTATGGCTAGGATAGGGCACGGAAAAGGATTTTATGATAGATTTTTTGACTCTTTGCTCATTAAGCCAAAACGGATAGTTTTTCTTGAAATAAAAGACTTTTACACCAAAGATGTGCTTTCAAATGCACAAGACGCGGTAGCAGACTTTTATATAACCCCAAATAAAAATTATATAAAAAGAGGAATAAATGATAGAGGTTTTAATAGGCTTAGGAGCCGGTGTGGCGGGCGTTGGAGCAGGGTATCTATACGCCAAAAAGATAAATGATGCAAACTACAACATATTCTTAGAACAAGCAAAAGCAAAAGCAAAAGCAATAGAATACGAAGCCGAGCTAACGCTTAAAAATTCTAAAATTTCAGTCCAAGAGGCTGAATTTGAAGCAAAGAAGAGATACGACGATAAGACTACAAAGCTTCAAAAAGAGTATGCAAATAAATTTGATGAACTAACCAAAAAAGAGAAAATTTTGCTAAATGAGCAAGAGCTTTTGAATGAAAGCAAGGAGCTTTTTGAGAAGGATAAGCAAGACGCAAAGACCACTTACGAAGAGGGGTTAAATTTAAAGGCTACTTATCAAAATAAAGTAGAAGAGGCTATTAGGGTACTTGAGCACGCAGCTGGCTTAACAGAAGAAGAGGCTAGAGAAGTTGTGCTAAAAAAAGTAGAGGAAAAATCTCGTGCAGATATCGCTCATATCGTTAGAAAGTATGAAGAAGAAGCAAAAAGAGAAGCCAAAAAGAGGGTTAATTACATCCTGGCGCAAGCTACGTCAAGATTTGCTGGAGAATTTGCGGCTGAGCGTCTGATAAATGTCGTAAATATTAAAAACGATGAGCTAAAAGGTAGGATCATTGGCAAAGAAGGACGTAACATCAAGACCCTTGAAATGGTGCTTGGCGTTGATATCATCATCGACGACACGCCTCACGCGATCATACTAAGCAGCTTCAATCTTTACAGACGTGCGATCGCAACAAGAGTGATCGAACTTTTAGTAGAGGATGGCAGAATCCAGCCAGCAAGGATAGAAGACCTTCACAAAAAAGTGACTGAAGAATTTGAGCAAAGCATACAAGAAGAGGGCGAAAATATCGTCATGGATCTTGGTCTAAATAAAATTCATCCAGAGATCGTAAAACTAATAGGCAAGCTTAAATTTAGAGCAAGCTACGGACAAAATGCTCTTGCACACAGCCTTGAAGTGGCTCACCTTGCTGGTATTATTGCAGCTGAGTGTGGCGGAGATGAGAAACTTGCAAAAAGAGCTGGCATACTTCACGATATCGGTAAAGCGCTAACTCACGAGTATGAGGGCAGCCACGTTGATCTTGGAGCTGAAATTTGCAAACGCTACAAAGAGCATCCAGTTGTCATTAACGCCATCTACGCTCACCACGGCCACGAAGAGGCAACAAGTATAGAAAGTGCGGCTGTCTGCGCAGCTGACGCACTAAGTGCAGCTCGTCCAGGTGCAAGGCGTGAGGTGCTTGAGAGTTTCTTAAAGCGTGTCGAAGAGATCGAAAACATCGCAAAAAGTAAAGATGGCATCAAACAAGCTTATGCGATAAATGCAGGCCGTGAAATTCGTGTCATCGCAAATGCTAAACTCATAAACGACGACGAGGCAGTGCTTGTAGCAAAAGAGATAGCTCAAGAGATCGAGAGCAAGGTGCAGTATCCTGGTGAGATAAAAGTAAGCGTCATCAGAGAGACTCGTGCTGTTGATTTTGCAAAATAACGGCAAAATATGAAATTTCTTTTTTCAATTTTATTATTTTTCTCACTTGGCTTTGCCAGCGAGGAGCTCGTGCTGGACTCGGCAAACTCGTTTATAACAACGATGAGAGGCGCTAGAAACGCTCCTATAAAAGAGCTAATCGAGCAGTCAAAAGCGACGATCATCTTTCCAAGTGTTAAAAAGGTCGGTTTTGTAGTTGGTGGCATGGGCGGAGATGGCATCATGGTTGTTGGCAATATTAACTCGCCAAGTGAAATTTTACCAGTTAGCATAAGTGGCGGCAGTATCGGTATACAGCTTGGTTATGAAGATAGTTCACTTGTACTTTTTATATTTAAAGATAGCATTATCCACGATATTAAAGATGCCAAGATCACGCTTGATACAAAGCTTTCAGTAGCTTTTGGTGACATTGGACGCAATTACAGTAAAGTAAGCGATTTTAAATTTTCAAGTGATATTTACGCATATGCCGCAAATGATGGTTTCTTTGCGGGAGCTAGCTTTGGTGGAGCAGTCATCAGTGCAAGAGAAGAAATTTTAAAGCAAAGTGGCTATGCCTATGAACAGCTAATAGCCTCCGCATCTAAACTTTTAGGAGATTAATGCAAGATATCATAAACTCAGTTTCAACATACGGCTATATTGTATTGTTTTTTTATAGTCTTGGTGGTGGCATGGTTGCATTAATCGCCGCTGGAATTTTAAGTTTTGCTGGCAAGATGGATATCACTCTTAGTATAATTGTCGCTGCTGTAGCAAATACAATCGGTGACACACTAATTTTTTATGTCGCAAGATTTAATAAAAACTCACTTATACCTTATATCAAAAATCATAAAAGAAAGCTTGCTTATGCAGGAATTTTGGCTAAAAAACACGGCGATAAGATAATATTTATCAAGAAATTTATCTACGGCGTCAAAACTTTGGTTCCTATCGCACTTGGACTTACGAAGTATTCATTTTATAAATTTAGCATTATAAATTTGATCTCGTCAGTGCTTTGGGCGATCATTATCGGATTTGCCAGCTTTAAAGCGGGTGATTATTTTGTAGGTGCAAGCGACTATCTTGGCGAGCATGGATATATTATGCCTATTGCCATGGTTTGTTTGTTGCTTGGAATTTGGTTTTTTTTACAACATATTACAAAAAGGAGAAAAGTATGAAAAAGGTGATATCTGCTTTAATCGTAGTTATCGTGGTAGCCATTGGAGCGGTTTATTTTGCTTCAAATGAGGTGGAGAAAAACTATCAAAGGATAGTGAATGATCTAAACAATATTAAGGGCTTTAAAATTTCTAATAACAATTACAAAAAAGGTTTTTTTGGCTCAAAAGGATCATTTGATTTTAGTGTTTCAAAAGATCTTTTGGAAAATATATTTGGTAAAAATGTAAATGAGGATTTGGTTTTTAAAGTAGAAAATGAAATTTCTCATACAGTGCTTGCTTTTATAGATGGCTTTGAAATAGACTCAAAAATTTCTATCCAAAACGATATGATTAAAAATATTATCGCAACATTCATGGGTTCAAATGTCATTGCAACAACTAAAACAAAAGTTAGCCTAACTGGCGATAAAGATGTGGATATTAAATTTAGCAATATTGAATTTAATGATAAGCAAAAAACCGCCGTTAATACAAAAGATATAAAGATTGGTATGACGCTTGATTCAAAAGATAGTATAAACAGCTTAAAGGTTGAAGCAGATAAGATTGTTTTGAAAGATTTTAGTGAGTACAACAAAGTTGATCTAAATATCGAAGGATTTTATATCGACTCAAGCTATAAAGAGCCAGTTAAGATTTCAAAAATTTTAGAGAGTCAGCTTGTGCCTTATTTAGCAAAAGTTAAATTTAAAAGGGTGTCTTTCGCATCTAATGATGTAAGTAATATTTTGATAGATGACTTTAAGTATGACTCAAAATTTGAAATCTCAAATGATCTTGGAAGATCAGACGATGTTATAAAAATAGGTATAGTAGCAGTTGATAAAGTAAAATATACAGATTTTGTCTTTGATAGCAAAATCGCAAATATCAATGTGCCTGCATTAAATAATGTATTAGACAAGCTTAATAATTTAAATAATGAAGAAAATTATAATGTTTTAGCTGGATTAAATTTTGATGAGATAATAGATCAAATCTTAGAAAAGAATCCAAGTATAAAAATAGATACATTAAGCTTTAAAAAAGGAGATAAGACTTTAAAGCTAAATTTGGATGCAGCAGTAAATGGCTTTAAAAAGGGAACAAATCAGTCAGAAATTTTTGATAAATTATCTCTTAGTGGAAAAATAAGTGTCGATGAAAGTCTGACGAATTTTTTTGATACACTAGTGCCAGAAGTAGCTTTTGTTGAGCCTACTTTGATATCTGCTGGATATTTTAAAGAAGAGGACAAAAAAGTAATAAGTGAATTTAAATATGATCCAAACAAAAAAGATATTATATTTAATGGAAAAGTTGGACTTCAAAATTTCTTTATGGGTTTTTAAAAAATTAGCCTGATTTTTATCTGCATTTAAGCATCACTTCTATATACTTCACTTTCTGTTTTGCAAAATGTAGAGCAGAAAGTTCTTTTAACTTACAATTGTTAAACTATTAGTCAATCTTTGAAATCTAAACAAGTGATCGATTGAGCCAGTCTATTATTTTATAATTTATAATAGATTAGACAAACTAATAAATAAAACTAAAAGTTTTTTGATTAAAAACTTCATAATAAAATCCTATCAAATAAATTTTGATAGGTAATTAATATGGAGAGTTTGATCCTGGCTCAGAGTGAACGCTGGCGGCGTGCCTAATACATGCAAGTCGAACGGACAAGTAAGAGCTTGCTCTTATGAGTTAGTGGCGCACGGGTGAGTAATGTATAGCTAATCTGCCCTACACTAGAGGACAACAGTTGGAAACGGCTGCTAATACTCTATACTCCTGTCTTACATAAGTTAGATAGGGAAAGTTTTTCGGTGTAGGATGAGGCTATATTGTATCAGCTAGTTGGTGAGGTAATGGCTCACCAAGGCTATGACGCATAACTGGTCTGAGAGGATGATCAGTCACACTGGAACTGAGACACGGTCCAGACTCCTACGGGAGGCAGCAGTAGGGAATATTGCTCAATGGGGGAAACCCTGAAGCAGCAACGCCGCGTGGAGGATGACACTTTTCGGAGCGTAAACTCCTTTTGTTAGGGAAGAATAATGACGGTACCTAACGAATAAGCACCGGCTAACTCCGTGCCAGCAGCCGCGGTAATACGGAGGGTGCAAGCGTTACTCGGAATCACTGGGCGTAAAGGACGCGTAGGCGGATTATCAAGTCTCTTGTGAAATCCTATGGCTTAACCATAGAACTGCTTGGGAAACTGATAATCTAGAGTGAGGGAGAGGCAGATGGAATTGGTGGTGTAGGGGTAAAATCCGTAGAGATCACCAGGAATACCCATTGCGAAGGCGATCTGCTGGAACTCAACTGACGCTAATGCGTGAAAGCGTGGGGAGCAAACAGGATTAGATACCCTGGTAGTCCACGCCCTAAACGATGTATACTAGTTGTTGCTAAGCTAGTCTTGGCAGTAATGCACCTAACGGATTAAGTATACCGCCTGGGGAGTACGGTCGCAAGATTAAAACTCAAAGGAATAGACGGGGACCCGCACAAGCGGTGGAGCATGTGGTTTAATTCGAAGATACGCGAAGAACCTTACCCGGACTTGATATCTAACAAATCATCTAGAGATAGAAGAGTGTCTGCTTGCAGAAATGTTAAGACAGGTGCTGCACGGCTGTCGTCAGCTCGTGTCGTGAGATGTTGGGTTAAGTCCCGCAACGAGCGCAACCCACGTCATTAGTTGCTAACAGTTCGGCTGAGCACTCTAATGAGACTGCCTTCGTAAGGAGGAGGAAGGTGTGGACGACGTCAAGTCATCATGGCCCTTATGTCCGGGGCGACACACGTGCTACAATGGCATATACAATGAGAAGCAATATCGCGAGATGGAGCAAATCTATAAAATATGTCCCAGTTCGGATTGGAGTCTGCAACTCGACTCCATGAAGCCGGAATCGCTAGTAATCGTAGATCAGCCATGCTACGGTGAATACGTTCCCGGGTCTTGTACTCACCGCCCGTCACACCATGGGAGTTGATTTCACTCGAAGCCGGAATACTAAATTAGTTACCGTCCACAGTGGAATCAGCGACTGGGGTGAAGTCGTAACAAGGTAACCGTAGGAGAACCTGCGGTTGGATCACCTCCTTTCTAGAGTACATATAGATATTCTCTCACAAGATATCTATAAGAAAGATATTCTCAATCATCCTTGTTTAGTTTTGAAAGATTGATAGACCTATAGGGGCCTATAGCTCAGCTGGTTAGAGTGCACCCCTGATAAGGGTGAGGTCACAAGTTCAAGTCTTGTTAGGCCCACCAGAGAATTTAATTGGGGAATTAGCTCAGCTGGGAGAGCGCCTGCTTTGCACGCAGGAGGTCAGCGGTTCGATCCCGCTATTCTCCACCATAAAATAGTTTAACTATATTAAGTCTAATTAGAGAGCTTAAAAATTAAACTTTCTAATTAGACTTTTGTCTAAATGTTCTTTTAATTAATATTGTTAATAGTCACAAGCAAGTTTTAAAAACAATTTTACAGGACTTGTTAAAGATTTAAATTTCTATTCTCTTTGCATTTAATGCAAAAGTTTGACATCACAATCTATTTAGGATTTAAAACTTATCTAAATAGTAGTCAATGCTTTCCGTCTTGAGGGCTAGAATTTAAATATAGTAACATAAAGTTATCTTTAACAAGGAAGTGATGCGAATTAGAATAATCTAATATAGAAAAGGTAAGCTACAAAGAGCAAGTGGTGGATGCCTTGGCTAGTAGAGGCGATGAAAGACGTGCCAGGCTGCGATAAGTCTCGGGGAGCCGTCAAGGGGCTTTGATCCGGGAATTTCTGAATGGGGCAACCCAGTTAAGCGCGAGCTTAACTACCTAATATGGAGCGAACGAGGGGAATTGAAACATCTTAGTACCCTCAGGAAAAGAAATCAAAAGAGATTACGCTAGTAGCGGCGAGCGAACGCGTAAGAGGGCAAACCGTTAGTTTACTAACGGGGTTGTAGGACTGCAATATAGACTAAACTTAGCTAATAGAATAATTTGGAAAGATTAAGCATAGAGGGTGATACTCCCGTATATGAAAGCTTTGTTTTACTTGGCAGTATCCTGAGTAGGGCGGAACACGTGATATTCTGTCTGAAGCTGGGTAGACCACTATCCAACCCTAAATACTACTACTAGACCGATAGTGCACAAGTACCGTGAGGGAAAGGTGAAAAGAACTGAGGTGATCAGAGTGAAATAGAACCTGAAACCATTTGCTTACAATCATTCAGAGCCCTATGATTTATCAGGGTGATGGACTGCCTTTTGCATAATGAGCCTGCGAGTTGTGATGTCTGGCAAGGTTAAGGAAACCCGGAGCCGTAGCGAAAGCGAGTCTTAATAGGGCGTTTAGTCAGACGTTGCAGACCCGAAACGATGTGATCTATCCATGAGCAGGTTGAAACCGGTGTAAGAGCCGGTGGAGGACCGAACCCGCTAGCGTTGAAAAGCTATGGGATGACTTGTGGATAGGGGTGAAAGGCCAATCAAACATCGTGATAGCTGGTTCTCTCCGAAATATATTTAGGTATAGCGTCATGTAGTAACACTAGGGGGTAGAGCACTGAATGGGCTAGGGCATACACCAATGTACCAAACCCTATCAAACTCCGAATACCTAGTGTGTAATCATGGCAGTCAGGCGGCGAGTGATAAAATCCGTCGTCGAGAGGGGAACAACCCAGACTAACAGCTAAGGTCCCTAAATCTCATTTAAGTGGAAAACGATGTGGAGTTACTTAAACAACCAGGAGGTTGGCTTAGAAGCAGCCATCCTTTAAAGAAAGCGTAATAGCTCACTGGTCTAGTGATTCTGCGCGGAAAATATAACGGGGCTAAAATGAGTACCGAAGCTTTAGACTTAGTTTTACTAAGTGGTAGGAGAGCGTTGTATTTGCGTTGAAGGTATACCGGTAAGGAGTGCTGGAGCGAATACAAGTGAGCATGCAGGCATGAGTAGCGATAATTGGGGTGAGAATCCCCAACGCCGTAAACCCAAGGTTTCCTACGCGATGCTCGTCATCGTAGGGTTAGCCGGGTCCTAAGCAAAGTCCGAAAGGGGTATGCGATGGAAAATTGGTTAATATTCCAATGCCAACTATAATGTGCGATGGAAGGACGCTTAGAGTTAAGCAAGCTAGCGGATGGTAGTGCTAGTCGAAAGGTGTAGGTTAAGATCCAGGCAAATCCGGATCTTTTTAAGCCGAGACCCCACAGGCGTTTGAAGTTCTTCGGAATGGATAGCGAATTGCCGATACTGTCGAGCCAAGAAAAGTTTCTAAGTTTAGTTATAGTTGCCCGTACCGTAAACCGACACAGGTGGGTGGGATGAGTATTCTAAGGCGCGTGGAAGAACTCTCTTCAAGGAACTCTGCAAAATAGCACCGTATCTTCGGTATAAGGTGTGCCTAACTTTGTGAAGGATTTACTCCGTAAGCATTGAAGGTTACAACAAAGAGTCCCTCCCGACTGTTTACCAAAAACACAGCACTCTGCTAACTCGTAAGAGGATGTATAGGGTGTGACGCCTGCCCGGTGCTCGAAGGTTAATTGA
This sequence comes from Campylobacter concisus, assembly GCF_002165785.1. Taxonomy (GTDB): domain Bacteria; phylum Campylobacterota; class Campylobacteria; order Campylobacterales; family Campylobacteraceae; genus Campylobacter_A; species Campylobacter_A concisus_W. The sequence continues at coordinate 88,933 of NZ_NDYO01000013.1, read as the reverse complement.
TGACGTTAGCTCTGCGAAGCGTTTGATCGAAGCCCGAGTAAACGGCGGCCGTAACTATAACGGTCCTAAGGTAGCGAAATTCCTTGTCGATTAAATATCGACCTGCATGAATGGCGTAACGAGATGGGAGCTGTCTCGAAGAGGGATCCAGTGAAATTGTAGTGGAGGTGAAAATTCCTCCTACCCGCGGCAAGACGGAAAGACCCCGTGGACCTTTACTACAGCTTGACACTGCTATTGGGATAAAAATGTGCAGGATAGGTGGGAGGCTTTGATCCATAGACGCCAGTTTATGGTGAGCCGTTGTTGAGATACCACTCTTTTTTATTCTGATAGCTAACTAGCTTGAGTTATCCTCAAGTAGGACAATGTCTGGTGGGTAGTTTGACTGGGGCGGTCGCCTCCCAAAATGTAACGGAGGCTTACAAAGGTTGGCTCAGAACGGTTGGAAATCGTTCGTAGAGTATAAAGGCATAAGCCAGCTTAACTGCGAGACATACACGTCAAGCAGAGACGAAAGTCGGTCTTAGTGATCCGGTGGTTCTGTGTGGAAGGGCCATCGCTCAAAGGATAAAAGGTACCCCGGGGATAACAGGCTGATCTCCCCCAAGAGCTCACATCGACGGGGAGGTTTGGCACCTCGATGTCGGCTCATCGCATCCTGGGGCTGGAGCAGGTCCCAAGGGTATGGCTGTTCGCCATTTAAAGCGGTACGCGAGCTGGGTTCAGAACGTCGTGAGACAGTTCGGTCCCTATCTGCCGTGGGCGCAAGAAGATTGAGGAGAGTTGACCCTAGTACGAGAGGACCGGGTCGAACCAACCACTGGTGTACGAGTTGTTCTGCCAAGAGCACCGCTCGGTAGCTATGTTGGGATGTGATAACTGCTGAAAGCATCTAAGCAGGAAGCCAACTCCAAGATGAATCTTCTTTTAAGAGCTCATATAGACTATGTGTTTGATAGGCTGGGTGTGTAATGGATGAAAGTCCTTTAGCTGACCAGTACTAATAGCTCGTCTGCTTATCTTTTAATAAGCATCACTTCCTTGTTAAGGATAAAAACTTAATAAGATATGTTTTTATAAAACTTTGTTTATGACTTTTAACTTTATCAAGTAGTGTTAAATAAGAGATTTATCTAATGTATCTTTTATTTAACACTGCCCGTGACTATACAGACGAGGAAACGCCTTGCTCCATCTCGAACCAAGAAGCTAAGCTCGTCCTGGCTGATGATACTCTCCCTTACTGGGATGTTGGAAAAGTAGGTCGTTGCGGGCTTTGTTAATTTTTAATCTTCTTTATCTAAACAATCTTCCTTTAATATTATTTCTTAATTTATAACAAAATATCAAATCTTATATTTATTTATATTTTTAAATAATTAGACTTTTTATCTTTACATTTATAAATATCTTTTAGTTTATGCTTTTATGCGAGTGTTGACTAAAAACACCAAATATGATAGACTCCAAACCCAAATTTACCCAAAAAGGACAAAAATGAAAAAGATTGTATTCTCACTATTAGTAGCAGCTTCTACATTACTAGCAGCCATAAATTTAAACACAGCTACAAAAGAAGAGTTAATGAGTTTAGATGGTATAGGATCTTCAAAGGCAGATGCAATAATAGAGTATAGAAAAGCAAATAAATTTAACTCAATAGAAGATATAAAAAATGTAAATGGTATAGGTGATAAGACATTTGAAAATTTAAAATCAGATATATCAGTATCAGGCACTACAAAGATAGATGACACAAAATCAAAAATAAAATCTAAAAAAGATGAGATAAAAGAAAAAGCAAGTAAAAAGAGTGATGAAGTAAAAGAGAAAAAAGATAGCGCTAAAGATAATAGTATAAAAGAGATAAAAGATAAGAAAGAAAAGCTAAAAGATAAAACAGAGAAAAAGAGTAAAGCTAAAAAAGAGAAGAGTAAAGAGTAATAAAAAGCTAGAAATTTATAAAAATTCTTACATAAAGATATATAAAAATAGTTAGGAGCGCATAGCGTTCCTAATAAATAAAATAGATTGGTTTTTTATATATCAGCCTACTTTTTAAATTCTATAACTTAGTTTACCTACTTTTTAAATTTTATAAATTAATAAGCTCATCTAATAGGTCTTGTAAAGTAATGCTTCTTAAACTATCCTCTAAAGCTTCTTGTGCTTTTAGGAAGTGACCAGTTAAAAGTCCCTCGATCTTGCTACCAAGTGGGCAGGCTTTAGGTGAGTCAGAGTGAATTTTAAAAAGTTTTTCTTTATCATTTACTGCGTTAAAAATTTGAAGGAGGGTTAGGATTCTCTATTTAATATTTTAAGTAAGCTTACTATCAAATATTCTAAATGCCTAGTTAAATTTATAAAAAACTCTATTTAGATAAAGTCCCTCAGCTGGAGCTGGGATACGAGTTAAGGCAAGGTGTCCATTAAGCGAAGCATTGATGAGCTCACCACTATTTTTTATACTCAAGGCTTTAAGTAGATTTGCAACCATAAGCCGTACTTGAGCGCGTAAAAAGCCATTCGCTTTAAAAACTATGATAGTTTGGTTTTTGTATTCATAGCAAAATGCCTTAAAAATTTCTCGTACTGGGCTTTTTGTGTCACTTCCTGTTTTCATATAGGAGCTAAAATCATGCTCACCAACAAAGTTAGATAAAATTTCATTTGCTTTTTTGATATCAAATTTTGGCAAAAAGACTTTATAATTTGAGCTAAAAACATCAAATTCTCCATGATCTATAATGTATCTATAAGACCTTGCTACGGCGTCAAATCTTACTTGAAAATTTTCATCAACTAAATTTATACGTTTTATATGAATATTTGGGTGGGCATGGCGGTTGATTAGCTCTTTTAAGTGCTCTAAATTTCTAAAATGATCGCCACAAATTACGCTTGAGCTTTGATTAATCGCATGAACTTTTTTATCTGTACGTGAGCTAGAGACTATTTTTTCAAATATTCCAACGTGAGCTAGAGCACGCGAAAGCTCATCTTCTACGCCATTTTCATGTGGCTGAGTTTGCGAGCCTTGAAATTTGGAGCCATCGTAGCTATAAATTAGTTGGATTTTCATTAGTATCTTCGCATGATCTTAGCTTTAAAAAGCAAAATTCCTGCCAATAAAAAGACGAAAAATATTAGCGGAATCGCAAAAGCTGGCTTTGATGAAAATAGCATTATGAGCGTAAAATACCCAAACAAAACGCCAAAGGTGCCCACATAGACCATGCCCTTTTCGTATCTATACGTGACGATACCAAGGCTGATCGCAAAGAGCGTGCTTGCAAGCGGAAAGAGGGCCACTAGGACGTAGGTGCTAAGGTCTTTTCTTCTTTTTTCACTACTATTTGCCTCAGCCCAGTACTCTTTGATGCTGCCTATATCGCTTATCTCTTCACTTTGGGCAGTCCTTATCTTCATAGATTTGAAGTTGCTTTGATGATAAATTTCATCTTTTATGTCATACATTTTTCCATCTACTAAAGAGAGCTCAATGTTTTGATTTGTATTAGTGATCTTTGCATTTTTTGCAGTGATTAAGCGTTGGGAGTCTTTAATGTAAGGATTAAACATCACGATATCTTTATAGGTAGTGCCGTTGTTATCTTGCATTTCACTACCCACATAGACCATCCAGTCAGAGAATTTTTGTCCAAACTGAGTTGGTTTTAAATTTAGCTTTGCGACAGTCTTTTTATAATCAATAAAATTTGCATTTAGCTGTGCGGCTATTGGTATCATTATGGTAGCGATGACAAGTAGAGCGGTGCTTAAAAATGCTGAAAATATTAAGAAAAATTTAGCAATCTTATTTGGTGAGCCACCAAGCGTAAAGATAACGATACTTTCATTCTCTTTTGATAATCTAAAAAGCGTCATCGCAAGTGAGACGAAAAATGCGATAGGCACGACAAAAAGTAGTACGCGTGGAAGCATAAATGAGTAGAGTTTAAAAAGCTCGCCAAAGCTGATCTCAATGTAAGAAGTGATGCGCGCGATCTGGATGAAAAATACGATCGACATGATCAAAAAAAGCGTACTAAATAGCGACGCAAAAGTCCCTAGGAAGTTAAACAAAAGATATCTATTCACTCTACTCATAAATAAACCTTAAAATTTCTAAAATTTGCTCTTTAAAAGCGTATGTAATAAGTAAGCCAAGACTTAAAAATGGTACAAAGGCTAGCTCGTAGTTCTTTTTGCGAACTAGCGCATAGACTGGAAGTGTAAAAAGTGCTGCAAGATAGATCGCCACTAGAGCTAGTTTGACCGGCAAGATAGCTCCGATGATCGCTGCTATAAAGATATCTGCACTACCCATCGCTTCTTTTTTTATGGCAAAGCTTACGACAAGTCTAAGCGTCCAAAAGATAAGTGCAAAAAGGAATAAATTTAAAATCTGGGCAAAATTTCCTTTAAATACAAAAAGCATTAGAGCGTAGATAAGTGCGAAAAATAGCGCCGCAAAAAGAAGTGGATCTGGCACAGCTTTATATCTTATGTCTATGACGCTAAGAGCTAGCAGCATTATAAAGCAAAGCCCTAAAAATAGCGCGTAAAGCAATGTTTCTACACTTAAAATTTCGCTGCATTCTTTAAAAAAACAGATCGAAAAAAGTATCCCAGAAATTAGTTCGATCACTGGATAGATGAGGCTTATTTTTTGCTTACAAAAAGCACATTTGCCGTCTAAAAATAGCCACGAAAAAATTGGAACATTGTGATAAAAATTTAGCTTATGATCGCAGTTTGGACAATGAGAAGCTGGAAAATTTATACTTTCATTTCTTGGCAAGCGATATATCAGTACATTTGAAAATGAGCCCACGCAAATACCCAAAACAAAAGCAAAAACGGTAAAAAAGATGACTAAATTATCCATTATCTCGCTAAACTCCGCCAAATCTTCGCTCTATATTTTTAAATTTGCTAACGATGCTTGTAAGCTCATCCTTGCTAAAGTCAGGCCAAAGTGTTGGCGTAAAAAATAGCTCCGCGTAGCTTGCTTGCCAAAGCATAAAATTTGAAAGCCTGCTCTCGCCACCAGCCCTAATGAGAAGATCCACCGGCTCACTCTCATCAAGTGCTGCATTTAGGCTTGCTTCGTTTATCTCGCAGCCTTCTAAATTTAGCTTTCTCACAGCTCTAATGATCTCATCTTTTGAGCCGTAGTTTATCGCTAAATTTAATAATAAATTTTTATTCTCTCGTGTAGCGTTTTTGGTGATTTCTATCTCGTTTTTTAGCTCATCGCTAAATGGTGAAACGTCGCCGATCGTGTTAAATTTGATCCCATTTTTTATAAAGTCAGCACGCTTTAAAATGAGAAATTTCTTAAGCAAATTCATCAAAAACTCGACCTCTTTTTGTGGCCTTTTCCAGTTTTCAGTACTAAATGCGTAAAGACTTAAAATTTTCACGCCATTATCGATACAAAATTCGCACATATCGCTTACTACATTTGCTCCGGCTTCGTGCCCGTTTGTCCGTAAAAATCCACGTTTTTTAGCCCAGCGCCCATTTCCATCCATGATAATAGCAAGGTGGTTTAATTCATTCAATCTTTAGCCTTTTATATCAATAATTTGTTCTTTTTTGCTCCAAAGAGCACTTACATTTTGCACTGTTATGTTGGCGCTAAATTCACTTTTTAACAAGCTAGCTACATTATTAAATGGAGTCACGATCTCGTATAAAACTTCATCTTTAAATTTAAAAATAAGTGGAGCAAAATTTGAAAATATTAAAAAAATTTTCATATCACTCTCCTCTTTTTTTAGCTGAAAAACGCCGTTTATGCCATTATAAATAAATGGTATATGCACGACATTTTCTTGCAGAGCAAAGAGCATTTTTGCTAGCACTTTCATCTCGTCTTTTGTCTTAGCTTCACTTAAACTTTTAAATAAATGGTCATAAAACCACGATAAATTCTCATTTTCTATCAAATTTTCGATAAGATTTAGCCCATCAGCCAAGACATCCTCATCTAAAATTCTTGGCTTTTCGTATAAATTTTTTATGACAATATTTTCGCCCTGACTTTGCACCTCGCCCCAGTATCTAGAGCCCACGTTTAGCTCTTTTGCGCTTTTTGTGTTTAAATTTCTATTTGCGAAATTTAAAATGTATCTGTTAAAACCGATCTTTTGGCTTACTAAGATACTAAGCGGAAGTGACGAATTTATAGCTACTAACGGCGAATTTGCATTTTTTGCTATTTTTTGAATGCGAGAAATTTTCTCTATCATAAATTTGCCGCTAGCTCCACGATATGTCTTGCGATCTCGTCTTTTGCGGCAAGCGGCAGCAAAGTTTCACTATTTTTCGTGATGAAATTTACCTCATTTTGCTCGCTTGCAAAGCCATTTTTCTCACCCAAGATATTTAGACAAACTGCGTCAAGCCCCTTTTGCTCTAGCATTGCTCTAGCGTTTTTGTGTGCGCTCTCGCTTGAGATTTCAAGCTTAAAGCCGATCTTTTTGCATTTAAACTCTTTTAAGCTTTGCAAAATATCGACATTTCTCTTTAGACTTAAGCTTAAAATTTCGCCGACGTCCTCTTTTTTTATCTTGCCATCAATTTTTGTCGGAACAAAATCGCTTACCGCAGCACACATTACAAGCAAATTCGTACTCTCGCACTCGCTCTTGCAAAGCTCTAAAAGTTCGCTACTTGAGCTAAATTTTAAAATCTCAAATGGCTCGTTTGCGGTTTCAAAGCTAGCAAGTAGCGTAACATCAGCGCCAGCGTAGTAAAAAGCCCTTGCAATCGCCATCGCCATCTTACCGCTTGAGAAATTTGTAATGGCTCTAACGTCATCTATCTTTTCTATCGTTGCGCCACCAGTGATCACTACTTTTTTGCCTGCAAAAATGGTCTTGCTAAGCCTTTTTATTGCTGTTTCTACTATCACTTCAGGGCTTGCAAGACCGCCCTTGCCAACATCACCACAAGCTAGAGTTTTAAGAACTGGCTCAACCACTAAAGCGCCGTTTTTCTTTAAAATTTCAAGCGAATTTTGTGTCGCGAAGTGCTCGATCATATTGTTGTTTGCAGCAGGGGCTATGACTAAAGGCATATGCGAGGCGGCGATTAGTGTTTGCATAAAGACATTATCGCAGATGCCAGCTGTTAGTTTGTTTATTGTATTTACCGAGGCTGGCGCGATGAGCACTAGATCCATTTTGGAGTAGGCTATGTGATTTACGCCATCTTGCCAGTTTTGCGTTTGTGAGCTTAAAATTTTATGCTCACTTAACGCTTCAAAGCCACTTACTGAGCAAAAATCAAGTGCGCCGTCACTTAAAGCCACGTAAACATCAGCGCCTTGCTTTTTGAGCAGTGATAAAATCTCGTAAGCTTTATAAAAGGCGATACTACCGCAAACGGCAAGTAAAATTTTCTTATTTTTTAACATCGTCTTTGCCAAAGAATTTCTCAAAAAATCCGCTTTTGTTCTCTTGACGACCTCTGCTGATTGCTAGCGCACCACTTTCAACGTCTTTTGTGATGGTGCTTCCTGCTGCGATGATAACGTTATCAGCGATATTTACAGGAGCAACTAGCTGCGTATCTGAGCCAACAAAGACGTTTTTGCCGATTTTGGTTTTGTATTTAGCCTTGCCATCGTAGTTGCATGTTATAGTGCCACATCCGATGTTTGTGCCACTTTCTATCTCGCAGTCGCCAAGATAGCTCAAATGCCCAGCTTTTACGCCGCTAAGAACGCCTTTTTTAACCTCGACAAAATTTCCAATATGAGTGTCTGAAATTTCAGAATTTGGCCTTATGTGAGCTAGTGGGCCAATGTCTGAGTTTTTGATGCTGCTGCTTTCGATCACCGATGAGCTTTTAATGATGCTCTCTGTGATGACGCACTCGCCAAGGATGCTTACGTTTTCTTCGAGCACGCACTCGCCTTCAAATTTGGCCCTGCTGTCTATGAAAATGCTCTCAGGCATGCGCATCAAAACGCCAGCTTTCATCAAATTTTGCTTGATCTCATCTTGCATTATTTTTTCAGCGATACTAAGCTGAAATTTATCATTTATGCCCATGAAATTTTGCTCATTTACATTCACTGCAACGCACTTTAAACCCTTTTCATTTGCTATTTTTATGGCATCTGTTAGGTAGTACTCTTTTTGCACGTTTTGATTGCTTATGAGTGGTAAAATTTGCTCTAGCGCTTCGCGTTTAAAGCAGTAGCAACCAGCATTTACGCTTTTTATGGCAAGCTGCGCTTCACTAGCATCTTTTTGTTCGACGATGCCTTCAACTTTGCCATTTTTTATGATGACTCTGCCGTAGCCAAAAGGATTTGCTGCTTCAAATGAGCTCATAACCACGTCAGCTTCAGCATTTGCTAAACGCATTAGGTCGGTTGATTTTACAAGAGGCATGTCGCCGCAAGTTACTAGCACCTTTTCGCCGCTTAAATTTACGCTTTTTATCGCTCCAGCAGTGCCTGGGTAATTTGTATGATCTTGCTCAAAAATTTTAGTTTGAGGAAAAATTTCTTTTATCTTTTTGCTAATTAACTCTTTTTCGTAGTGAAGCACGACACTAACGTCATTTGTGATCGCATAAGCTTGCTTCAAGATGTGAATGATCATTGGCTCGCCGCATAGCTCAAATAGGACTTTTGGGCGTTTTGATTTCATTCTGGTGCCAAGACCAGCCGCTAAAATTATGATTGAAGTATTGTTCATTTTTAAGCCTTTTAACGTTAAAAATTTCGCAGATTGTAGCAAAAAATGGCAAACATTTTTTTTAATTTAACGATTGTTTCAACAAAAAGCTAATAAAATAGCAATTCTTAAGAATTTATAAATAAAGTGAGCTTAAATGGATTTAGGAACCGTCGTCGGCTGGGTTTTGACCCTGGTGCTTTTGTTTGGATCAATGGCGATAGGCGTTGGTATAGGACCATACATCGATATCCCTTCTGTGATGATCGTTTTTGGTGGTACTATCGGCGTTATGATGGTTGGCTTCAAGATGGAGACGCTTAAAGGTATTGGTAAATTTTACGGTGTTGCCGTTAAGCCACCTGTTGTTGTAAATTTGCCTGAGACTATAAAAAAGATAGTTGATTACTCTACAAAAGCTAGACGCGATGGTATCTTATCGCTCGAAAGCGAAGTAAATAATGAGACAAATCAGTTCTTAAAAAGAGGCCTCTCAATGGCGGTCGATGGCAATGAACCAGATGCGATTAGAGCACTTTTGGAGATCGATATCGATCAAACTAGCACAAGGCATTCAAATAATATTAAAATTTTTGAGCAAGTCGGCGGTTTTGCGGGTGCGATGGGTATGATAGGAACGCTCATTGGTCTTGTTGCGATGCTTCTTAACATGTCGGATCCTAGTGCGATCGGTCCATCAATGGCGGTTGCCTTGCTTACGACACTTTATGGTGCGATGATAGGTAACATCATCGGTGCGCCTGTGGCAAATATCCTCTCTATTCGCGATGCTGATGAAGCACTTGAAAAACAAGTCGTACTTGAGGGAATCATGTCGATACAAGCAGGCGATAATCCAAGAACGCTTGAAGCTAAACTCTTAGCATTTTTACCACCAAAAGATAGAAAAAGTCAGTTTGAATAATGGGTAAGTTAATAAAACCAGAAGAGTGTCCAAAATGTATGCCTGAGTGGCTAGCTGCTTTTGGTGACCTCATGTCGCTTTTGCTTTGTTTTTTCGTTTTATTGCTTTCTATGGCGACAATGGATGCTAAAAAGATGGAGGCTGCCGTTGGCTCACTAGCTGGTGCTTTAAGTGTGCTTGAAGGTGGTGCTAGACCTGAAAATCAGATAGAAAAAGAGACAGATCCAGAAAATACTCGTGCAAAAAAAACAAGCAAGCAAAAGGGCTCACAAAGCGAGCTAAATATGAATGTTAAAAAGATAAATGAGCTGCTAGCTGCTAGCGGGGCACCTGAGATTACGATGGAAGAGAGCGAGGATGGCTTTATCGTAAGGCTTCCAGCGGCTATGCTTTTTGAGAAAGATAGTGCTGAAATTTCTGGCGAAGATGCGAAGCTATTTTTAAAAAGAATAGGCATGATTGTGGCGAAAATGCCTAATGATGTAAAAGCCGATATCATCGGCCATACAGATAATATAGAACCAAGTAAAGACTCAGCTTATAAAAATAACTGGCAGCTCTCAACTGCAAGGGCTTTAAGCGTGGTTGAAGAGCTAATTAACGATGGCGTGCCACAAAATAGAATAATAGCTTCTGGCAAAGCTTCGTTTGATCCGATCGCTAGTAACAGCACAGAAGATGGCAGAGTCAAGAACAATAGAGTAGAAATTCACTTCATATCGCTTGAGCCAAAAAATAAAGAGGCTACTAAGAAAAGTATCCTTGATATGAGGAATTAGTCGTGAAAGCACTGCTTGCTTTAGCGGTTTTACTTTGCACGGTTTTTGGGGCTGATCCTGCGCTACCAACTATAAATTTAAGTCTAAATTCTCCAACAAATGCCGAGCAACTTGTAAATTCTCTAAACGTTTTACTAATCCTCACCGCACTTGCACTTGCTCCTTCGCTCATTTTTATGATGACAAGTTTTTTAAGGCTTGTTATCGTATTTTCATTTTTACGCCAAGCGATGGGCACACAGCAAGTTCCTCCTTCAACAGTGCTTATCTCGCTTGCGATGGTTCTTACATTTTTTATTATGGAGCCAGTTGGGCAAAAGAGCTATAATGATGGCATAAAGCCTTATATAGCTGAGCAAATAGGCTATGAAGAGATGCTTGATAAGAGCTTAAAGCCTTTTAAAGAATTTATGGTAAAAAACACAAGAGAAAAAGACCTTGCGCTTTTCTTTAGGATTAGAAATTTACAAAATCCAGCAAATATCGAAGAGATACCGCTAAGTATCGCAATGTCAGCTTTCATGATAAGTGAGCTAAAGACATCTTTTGAGATAGCGTTTTTGCTCTATTTGCCATTTCTTGTCATCGACATGGTCGTAAGCTCCGTTTTGATGGCCATGGGTATGATGATGCTTCCTCCTGTAATGATCTCACTGCCATTTAAACTGCTCATATTCGTGCTTGTTGATGGCTGGAATTTACTAATAGGAAATCTTGTAAAAAGCTTTCACTAATGAAAAAAATTTTATTCATTTTTTTGCCGGTATTTTTGTTTGGTTCAAATTTAAGTGTGATCGCAAACAAGGCAACGCAAAATGAGATTTCAAAGATCAAAGAGCTTGAGCTAAAAAGAGCAAATTTAAACGATGAAGCCACATTAAGCTCATATATGCCAAGCCTTAGCCTAGAGGGCTCATACGGCAAAAACGCAAGCACATTTCCAAGCATAGTCGCTAAAGAGTCAGCCGGTGTGCTGGCTAGAATTGATTTTTTACTATATGATGGCGGAGCTAGAGAGGCGAGGCTAAAGATGAGTCAGCTTTTAAAAAACAAAGCCGCCATAGCAAGTGATGAAGCTAAAAACTACCTTGCACTTAAGGCTGTAAATTTATACTTTAACGCAGCTGCACTTGAAAATATAATCGCAGCCAAGCAGGCTCAGGCAAATTTTTTAAAAGGCGTTTTAGATAAGCTTGAAAAGGCAAACATTGCAGGCCTTGCCGCAAAAGATGAGCTTGAAAATGTAAGGGCTAAATATTACTTAGCTAATAGCACACAGCTTGAATACAAAAACAAAATGGAGCAAATCTTAAATGAGATAAATTTGCTAACTGGTGAGAAAATTTTGCCAGTAGCTGGAGCAAAGATGGCTGATATTAGCTCAAATTTAGCTTCAAAAAATGCCGAGCTTGATAGACTAAGCCAGGATATTTTTATAAATGAGGCTAAGCTTGATGAAACAAGGTCTGGCTTTTTGCCTCAGGTTGTGCTTTATGATAGCTATGGATTTTATAAAAATAACTACGATATCGATCTAGGCAGGCTTAGTTCTTACCGCTCATACGTGGATAAATACCTAAAAGAAGATACTCATGGCAATAAATTTGGTATCGCTTTTAAATGGAAAATTTTTGATTTTTTCGCCACTAGCAAGATGAGTCAGGCTCAAAAGATCGCGCTTGATGAGGCAAGGCTAAATTTGGAGTATAAAAAGCGTGAAAACGAGACAAGGCTTAAAAATTTGCAAAGTGAAATCGTGGTGCTCACTTCAAAAATCGCTTCACTAAACGAATATGTAAGAGCAAGCGATTTGGCATTAAAAGCTAGCTATGAAAAGTATAACTCCGGGCTTTTGGGATATAGCGACCTGCTTGAGGCACTTTCTCAAAAATTTGATGCCATTAGCCTTTTTGAGAGTGCAAAAGATGAGCTTGAGATTAAAAAAGCGGAGTTCTTTTTTGAAAATGGCGAGTCGATTTTAGAGAGGATTAGAGATTGAGAAAGCTGATAGTTTTGATGATATTTGGCATTTTTTCATTTGCTAGTGAGGAAATTTTTGCCGACTTTGAAGTCTATGCCAAGCAAAGCTCAAAGCTCGCATTTGAGAGCAGTGGTAAAGTGGATAAAATTTTTGTAGATGTTTCAAGCCACGTTAAAAAAGGCGATGCTTTAGCTATTCTTGATCAAAGCAGCTTAGAAATCGCTCTAAAAAAGGCAAAAAATGATCTTGAGCTGGCAAAAAATGCTAGTGAATTTGCAAAAAATACTTTAAGCAAATTTACTCAAGTAAGGGACGTCACTTCAAAGCAAGAATTTGACGAGGTAAAGTATAAATTTGACGAAGCGATACTTCGGGTTCAAAGTGCACAAATCGCTATTTTAAATGCGCAAGATCGCCTTAAAAAAGCTGTTTTAAAAGCTCCATTTGATGGCGTTATCGCTAGTAAAAACATTGAGCTTGGCGAGAGTGCTTCGCCGCTTCAGCCAGCCTTTGTCTTAAACTCCGAAGAGGCTAAAATTTTAATATCGATCGATGAAAAATATGCAAATTTAGTAAAAGTTGGCAACATTTTTAAATTTAGGCTTGACGCAACAAGCGATGAAAAAGAGGTTAAGATCGCGCTAATTTATCCAGAGATAAAAAGAGAGACTAGAAAATTTTACGCCGAGGCTTATGATACGAGCTTAAAACCTGGCATGTTTGGTCAAGGAAAAGTGATAATCGGCGAAAATAAATGATAAAAATAGCCATAAACCGCCCCATAACTACGCTTATGATATTTTTAAGCCTCGTTGTCTTTGGCATCTACTCGCTAAAGACGATGAATGTAAATTTATACCCGCAAGTAAATATCCCAATCGTTAAGATCACGACCTACGCAAATGGCGATATGAACTACATCAAGACAAAGATCACGCAAAAGATAGAGGACGAGGTCTCAAGCATCGAGGGGATAAAAAAGCTTTACTCAACTAGCTTTGACAACCTAAGCGTGGTAAGCATCGAATTTGAGCTAAACAAAGACCTAGAGAGCGCTACAAACGACGTCCGCGACAAGATGCAAAAAGCACGCCTAAACGCAAACTACGAGATAGAAAAGCTAAATGGTCTCTCATCTTCTGTCTTTAGTCTCTTTATCACAAGGCTTGATAATAATCAAACCAAGCTCATGCAAGAGATCGATGACGTGGCAAAGCCATTTTTGGAGCGAATTAGCGGCGTTTCAAAGGTCAAGACAAATGGTTTTTTAGAGCCAGCGGTGAAAATTTTACTAGATAGATTTAAGCTTGATAAAAACGCTCTTAGCGCAAACGAAGTGGCAAATTTAATAAAGGTTGAAAATTTAAAAGCGCCGCTTGGCAAGATAGAAAATGAAAAAATCCAAATGGCTATCAAGTCAAATTTCAGCGCCAAAAGCATAGATGAGATAAGAAATTTAACGATCAAACAAGGGGTCTTTTTAAAAGATATCGCAAGCGTTGATCTCTCTTACAAAGACGCAAACGAAGCAGCGATAATGGATAAAAAAAGTGGCGTCTTGCTTGGTCTTGAGCTAGCTCCAGACGCAAACGCTCTAACCGTGATCGCTCTAGCTAAGTCAAAGCTAGATCAGTTTAAAAGCCTGCTTGGCAGCGAATACGACGTAAAAGTAGCCTACGATAAGAGCGAAGTGATACAAAAGCACATCGATCAAACCGCCTTTGATATGATCCTTGGTATCTTGCTAACCATCGTGATCGTATATCTATTTTTAAGAAATTTCTCGATCACCATCATCTCAGTCGTAGCGATACCAACTAGCATCGTGGCGACATTTTTCATCATAAATGCCCTAGGATACGATATAAATCGCTTAAGCCTTATCGCATTAACGCTTGGCATTGGAATTTTCATCGATGATGCGATAGTTGTCACTGAAAATATCGCTAGCAAGCTAAAAGATGAGCCAAATGCCCTAAAAGCAAGCTTTGCAGGCATAAAAGAGATAGCATTTAGCGTCTTTGCGATCTCGCTCGTTCTGCTTTGCGTCTTTGTGCCTATCGCCTTTATGAGTGGTATCGTTGGCAAATACTTTAACTCTTTTGCCATGAGCGTGGCAGCTGGCATCGTCATCTCGTTTTTTGTTAGCATTTTTCTCGTGCCAACGCTTAGCGCTAGGTTTGTAAATGCTAAGGAGAGCAAATTTTATATAAAGAGCGAGCCATTTTTTGAAGCGCTTGAAAATGGCTACGAGAAGCTTTTAACTTTAGCGCTTAAATTTAAGCTCATATTTTTAGCCATAACGCTTGTGGTCGTTGTTTGCTCGTTTGGACTGGCTAAATTTGTAGGCGGTGACTTCATGCCAAGCGAGGATAACTCGGAGTTTAACATCTACTTTAAGCTTGAGCCATCACTTAGCTTGCAAGCTAGCAAAGAGAGGCTAAAAGATAAAATTTCACTCATAAATGCCGATCCTCAGGTCGCTTGCGCCTACTTCATCCTTGGCTACACAGACGCCAAGCAGCCTTATCTTGTAAAAGCTTACGTTAGGTTAAAGGAGCTAAAAAATAGAGCTAATCACGAGCGGCAAAACGCTATCATGCAGAGGTTTCGCGACAAGCTAAAAAGTGACGATATGAGCGTCATTGTAGCTGATCTTCCGGTAGTTGAAGGTGGCGATGTGCAGCCAGTTAAGCTTACTATCACCTCTGAAAATGGCAAAGATTTAGAGAAATTTGTACCAAAGATTAGCAAGATGCTAAAAGAGATAAATGACGCAACGGATGTAAATTCGCCCGAAGAAGATCTGCTAAAGCGTGTGCAAATTTCTATCGATGAAGATAAGGCTAAGAGGCTAAATTTAGACAAAGCCAGCGTTGCAAGTGCTGTTTATAGCGCATTTAGCCAGAACGAGGTCTCTGTTTTTGAAAACGAAAATGGCAAAGAGTATGAGCTTTACATGCGTCTTGATGATAAATTTAGAAGCGATACAAATGATATCTTAAAGACCAAGATAAGAAGCAATGAGGGCTTTTTTGTCACACTTGGTGATGTGGCGACGCTTAGTTTTGAGCAAAAGCCAGCTAGCATTTCAAGGTTTAATAGAGCCGATGAGATCAAATTTCTAGCAAATACCAAAAACAACGCTCCGCTAAATAACGTGGCAAATGAAATTTCAAAGAAGCTTGATGAAATTTTGCCAGCAAATTTCAAGTATAAATTTCTTGGTTTTGTCGAGCTGATGGACGATACGAACGCTTCTTTTATCTTTACAGTGAGCGCTAGTGCGGTGCTTATTTACATGGTGCTTGCTGCGCTTTATGAGAGCTTTTTGCTGCCATTTCTCATCATGCTAGCCATGCCGCTTGCCTTTTGTGGCGTAGTGATCGGACTTTTTATAAGCGGCAATCCATTTAGCCTATTTGTCATGGTTGGCGTCATCTTGCTCTTTGGCATGGTCGGTAAAAACGCCATTTTGGTGGTTGATTTTGCAAACCACTTTGCAAATAGCGGCATGGAGGCAAACGAAGCTGTGAAAATAGCTGCTAAAAAGCGACTAAGGGCTGTTTTGATGACCACTTTTGCGATGATATTTGCCATGCTGCCTCTTGCGCTTGGCAGAGGCGCTGGCTTTGAAGCCAACTCGCCTATGGCTATAAGCATCATCTTTGGGCTCATTAGCTCGACCTTGCTAAGCTTGCTTGTCGTGCCAGTGCTTTTTGCTTGGGTCTATAATCTTGATAAATTTATAAGAAAATTTTATGAAAGGGAGAGAATTTGAAGAATATTTTGGCGGTTTTGCTCTTTGCTTTGCCTCTTTGGGCTGGAAATTTACTAGAGATCATCGCTCTGGCGCAAAGTGCGAAGCTTGAGAGTTTGAAAGAATTTAATAAAAACGAATATATAAATAAAAATAAGAGCAACAAGCTAAATTTATCCCTTGATGGCAGATATACCTTTGTGCCTGACGAGCTAAAGGGCGGGTATATGACAAAGGCTGGATCGATCACGGCAAAGGTCGAGTACCTCATCTTTGACGGTGGTGCGAGTGAGGCTGCTGATAAAATTTTAGACCACAAGGGCGTGGAGAAAATTTACAAAGATGAAGAGCTTATGAATCTCACTGCTTTTCAGGTCGCAAAGGTCTATTTTAATGCTGTTGCACTAAATTCTCTTATAAATTTAGAGACAAAATTTGTTGATAGCTTTGCCAAGGCTGCGGCTGAAAATGAGTTTTGGTTTGAGTATGGCGAGATAGATAAGAGCGAATTTGATGCGATAAATTTCACTCTTAATAAAAAAAGAGCCGAGCTAGACGAGCTTGGGCTTAAGCTAGCCGAGCTAAACTCAAGGATAAATTTGCTCTCAAACGGCGAGATCGGCTTTAACGCTGGCTCAAAGATAATGATGCCAGATTTTAGCAAAGATGATATAAGCGCAAAACTTGGGGCAATGGAGCAAGAAAAATTTATAAAAGAGCAAGAAAATGAGAAGCAAAAGAGTAAATTTGCTCCAAAAATTTACTTAAAAGATACGCAAAGTGTGAATAATAACAGCTTTAAAAAAGGTGAGAGGACGACTTCACAGATGATAGGCGCTTACGCTGATGCGAACAGGCCTAGAGTGGAGTTTGAGTGGAAGCTGCCTGATAGCTTAAGTCTTAGTAAGCAAAGTCAAGTTAAACGCATTGAAGAGCAAAAGGCGGCACTTGATCTAAGCGATGAAGAAAATAGGATAATCACTCGCCTAAAAGAGCTAGAAGGCACGATCAAAGGCTTAAGCGCGAAGTTAAATTTGCAAGATTTGAAGCAAGATAAGCTTGATAGTGATTTTATTGATCTGCTAAATGGCTATCTTGATGGCGAGATAAAATATGAAGAATTTTTGTTTGTGAGTGAGAAAAATTTTAGCGATAGGGCAAATTTCATACTTGATGGCGATTTACTTGAGCTAAATAAACTTGAGTACTTTTTCGAATGTGCAAGAAAAATAAACGAGGTGATAATTGAATAAACTAATCTTTGTAACCATTTTGTGGGCGTTTAGCTTTAGTTTGATAGGCGAGTTTTTAGCTGGCAAGGTTGATAGCTATTTGGCTGTTTTTATTCGGGTTGCGCTTGCGAGCTTAGTCTTTTTACCATTTACAAAATTTCGTGGCATCAGTCCAAAGCTAGCATTTGGCATCATGGCGATCGGAGCGGTGCAAATAGGACTTATGTATCTATTTTATTACAATTCATTTTTGTATCTAAGTGTGCCAGAAGTCGCACTTTTTACCATTTTTACGCCGTTTTACGTGACGCTTATATATGACGCATTTAGCTTTAAATTTAGGCCACTTTATCTATTTAGCGTTGGCGTTGCGGTTTTTGGAGCTTTGGTTATAAAATACGGCGCTATTAACGATGGTGTACTAAAGGGCTTTTTGCTAGTGCAAGCGGCAAATATCTGCTTTGGAGCAGGGCAGAGCGCATATAAGGCACTTTTAGAAAAATTTGACGTGGATCAAAAAAATGTCTTTGGCTACTTTCACTTTGGTGCATTTTTTGTAGCTATCGTTGCGCTTCTTGCTCTTGGCAATCCAGCCAAATTTTCACTTACTTCAACACAAATTTTAGTGCTTCTCTGGCTTGGCATAGTCGCTAGTGGAGTTGGATATTTTATGTGGAACAAAGGCGCTTGCGAGGTCGATAGCGGCGTGCTTGCCATCATGAATAACGCTCTCATTCCAGCTGCTATCATTGTAAATTTAGTCTTTTGGCAAAAGGATACAAACTTAACTAGGCTAATTTTAGGCGCTGTTATAATGTATATATCTTTGATAATTCATAACAAGATAATGAAATTTTATGGTATGAAGATCGCTTAGGCGTAAATTTTATAGCTGGCAACGAAAAAGCACAAAAGCCCAAGCAGCGGTAAAATGTAGAATATAGATCTAAATTTTATAGCTAGAAGTGAAGCGATATTATAAAAGATAAAAATAATGGCTGGCACAAAAATTTTAGTCGAGCTTAGTCTAAAATTAAAAACATTATTTAGCAATCCATCAAAAATGCCGCCATACGAAGCGATGTGAAGCGCAGCACTTAATGGATAAAAAACGCTAAAGATGTAGTTGATAGCAAGGACACTAAGCTGCTGTAAGCTAATGAGCGGAAAGAAATAAAGCACGCAAATTTCCATTGCAAAGCAAACATATAAATTTAAAAGTATAAGATGAATGAAAGGCGAAAATTTATCTTTTAAGTGTTTAAAATATAAAAATATGTAAAAAACGCCCATGAGTGAAAAGTAAAAACCTACGCTAAAAAGTAGCTGCGGAAAGAGCGACATGCTAACAAGCGCTACTATAAAAAGTGTTTTGAAGTTTAAAATTTTGACGCCTTTTAACGTGCAATAAAATCCTAAAATGCTCATTAAAAATGCTCGCAAAAAGCTTGGTATAAAGCCTATTATAAAAAAGTAAAATGACAAGACTATAAAAACGACAATAGCTAGATCAAAGTTGTAGTTTCTAAAAGGTAAAAATCTCGCATATAAAAATTTTAAAAGCGGCCTAAATACAAAAAATATAACTGCGCTTATAAAACCTAAATGATAGCCACTTATGGCTATAAGATGCGCTATACCAAGGTGCGAGACATCATCTCTTAACTCTGCGTCAATACTTGTGCCTAAAAATAGAGCCGAGTAGAGCTGTGAAATTTTACTATTTTCATGCTGGGCGTAGATTAGTGATTGTAATTTTTGATTGATATTTAGCGTGGCTTTTCGTGGTAGTTTTTCGCGTGAAAAGCTAGGCATGTAAAAAGAGGAAGCAAGATAGTCTTTAAAACTAACGTCTAAATTTATGACGCTTAGAAATATACTATCTCCAGCTTTAAACTCATCTGTTTTAGCTCCAAGCGTATAAAATAAAAACTCATCAGTCTTAAGCTTTAAAATTTGCCTTTTCTTGCCGTCATCTCCAAGCTTTTCGTAGCTAGAAATCACGGTTGCTGTTAGCTCTTGTTCGCCTTTGTCCATAAAAATTTGATATTTATGATAGCTAATAGCTAAATTTATAGAAAAAATGCAAAGGCAAAACAGACAAAATATAGTAAAAATTTCTCTATTTTTTAAAGCTTTAAAACGCATCAGCCTTCAAATGAAACATCAGATACTGGCATTGCAGACATATCTTCAAACCTTGAGTGTTGCTTTTGAAAGAGCACATCAACTGAACCAGTTTCGCCATTTCTATTTTTGCCAACGATGATCTCAGCCTTTTCTTGAAGCTTATTAAAGACGTGATTGCTCTTGTACTCTTTACCCTCAGCACTTGCGCGTTTTTCTTTCTCTTTTTCTTCTTGTTCTAGATAAAACTCATCTCTATAAACAAAAAGAATGATGTCAGCATCTTGCTCGATCGCACCTGACTCTCTTAGATCGCTTAGCATAGGGCGCTTGTTTGCGCGAGATTCAAGGCTTCTGTTTAGCTGAGAAAGAGCGATGATTGGCATATCTAGCTCACGTGCCAAAAGCTTTAATCCACGAGAAATTTCAGCTATTTGGACGTGACGATCAGCGTAGTTATTTGTACTCATCATAAGACCGATGTAATCAATCACGCAAAGTGAAATTTCAGGATGCATTGCCTTTAGTTTTCGCATTTGCGTTCTTACTTGATGGATATTTACATA
Organism: Campylobacter concisus; assembly: GCF_002165785.1. Classification (GTDB taxonomy): domain Bacteria; phylum Campylobacterota; class Campylobacteria; order Campylobacterales; family Campylobacteraceae; genus Campylobacter_A; species Campylobacter_A concisus_W. Next base: position 68,858 of record NZ_NDYO01000013.1, on the reverse strand, counting down.
GCCACTATCATGCACAAAAAGCTTGCTAGCCGCAAACTCCTCGCAAGCATCGCTAAATCTAGCCAACGCTTCATCATCCATCTTTGCAGTCATTATGTCTTGAAGTGGGATAGAGGTCTTGCTTGCTAGCATTCTCATCATTATTTGCTCAGCTGGCATCTCGAGTGAGAAAAAAACAACTCCAGCATTATTTTTTAAAACCTGACTCATAAAATTTAAACAAAGTGTCGTTTTTCCCATGCCTGGACGAGCTGCGACAATGATGAGGTCTCCATTTTTAAAGCCCTTTATCATCTCATTTAGCTTTTTAAATCCAGTATCAAGCCCAACGATATCTTTTTCACCAAGCAAGGCTTGAGCATTAATATGATCCATCATTTTCATGATGATCTCTTTGCCTTCTTTTATAACTCCAGTGCTTCCACCTTCTATCAAAGAGTAAAATTCCTGGCTAAGATCATCGACCATATCGCGGCTTAGCTTATCTTCATTTACTTTGCTTGGTATATTGTGAGCGATCTTTACAAGACTTCGTTTTATAGATTTTTCTCTTAGTTCATTTGCATATTTTTGAATGTCTATTAGGGAATTTGTACCCAAAATATCTAGTATTAGCTCTTCGTCGTATTTTTCGCCAAGTCTATTTTTTAAAAATGGCATAGTTATAGGATCATCGCTATTTAGGCATGCCACCATTGCATCATATATTTGCGAATGCCCTTTTAGATAAAAATCCTTTGCCTTAATAATGTCAAAAATTTCACCTAAAATATCGTTGTTTTGCAAAATGGAGCTTAGTATAGCTCGCTCCATATCAATGTCGTAAAGGTTGGTAAATTCTATCTCGTTAACTCTTTGCTTTGCCACAACTTTTCCTTTAGTTCCTACTTTTTATCTCATCATCGATCTCTTGTAAAAATCTATCTACAAGCTCGCTCTCAGGCAGTCTTGCGACCACTTCGCCGTGACGCATGATCATGCCATTTCCTTTGCCAAATGCTATGGCAACATCTGCGCCTTTTGCCTCGCCGATCGCATTTACCACGCAACCCATAACTGAGACGTTTAACGGCTCTTTTATCCCTTTTGTCTTTTCTTCTACGAGCTTTACTGCAGCCATTAGATCAGCTTGCAAACGCCCACAAGTTGGGCATGAGATGATATTTAGTCCCTCTTTTTGGCGGCCACTATCTTTTAAGATCGCCTTTGCGACCTTGATCTCTTCTTCAAGCTCACCTGTTATGCTAACTCTCATCGTATCGCCGATGCCTTCAAGCAAAAGTCCACCAAGTGCGATCGCGGACTTGATAGTTGCGTGAAAAGTGGTACCTGCCTCAGTAACACCAAGATGAAACGGATAGTTTGTCTTTGGTCGAAGCGCTCTATAAGCTTGCATTGTGCGTTCAACGTCGCTTGATTTAAGTGAAATTTTGATATCTGTAAAGTCAAAATCCTCAAGAAGCTTGATGTTATACATCGCACTCTCCACCATCGCCTCCACAGTGCGGCCGTGGCGGTCCTCAAACTGCTTTTCAAGCGAGCCAGAATTTACGCCTATGCGGATAGGTAAATTTCGCTGTTTGCAGGCATCAACGACTGCTTTTATGTTTTTGGCTGAGCCAATGTTGCCTGGATTTATGCGGATAGCATCGACAAATTCGCTAACGATGAGCGCATAGGTGTGATTAAAATGAATGTCTGCAACGACTGGTATTGGGGAGCTTGCAACTATCTGTTTTAGCGCGCTGGCGTCCTCTTTATCAAAAACTGCGCAACGCACGATATCACAGCCCGCAAAATATAGCCTTTGTATCTGCTCAAGCGTGCCTTTTACGTCTTTTGTCTTTGAAAAGGTCATCGACTGCACGGATATTGGCGCGTCGCCACCTATTAAAACATTGCGAATTTTTATCTGTTTTGTTGGGTATCGTTGCAAAATTTTGCCTTTAAATTTTTATTGGGGATTATAAAGAAAAATGGCTTTTAAAAGGCTTGAAAATTTATTTTTAATAGTTTATAAAAATTAGTATTTTTATTGGATGTAGTTTCTAAAATTTTACTTACTCTTTATAGCCAACTTATCAAATTTCATAATGCTTTCATAAGCCTTAGGTTTCTCTATTATCTATTTTAAAATTTACCATGTCTTTGTTAAATAGTTTTTAGACTAACATTTTAAGTAAAATTGACTGGGTCTATATCGATATCGCTAAGTTCGCTTTTGCATAGGTTTGCAGCTTTTAAAAGAGGTATATGAGAGTTTGAGCGGAGTAAAATTTCATATCTAAATTTACTTCCAAGATACTCTATCTGGCACTTTCCGTATCCTATAATCTCAAGCTCATCGCTTCTTAAAGGTTCTATTCTTTGTACGAATTCATTCATCGTATTTTTTACTATGTTTTCATCTTTATGCGAGATGATAATGCGAAGGAGCCTAGTAAAAGGCGGATAAAGCCCCTCGCGGTAGCCAATCTCTTCTTTTAAAAATGCGTCGTAGTCGCTAATGAAGCCTTCAAAAAATTCTCTTTGCTTACTTTGGATGATGACTCTACCAACTCCATTTCTACCAGCTCTTCCGGCTACTTGCATGGCAAGAGCGAGCGTTCGCTCTCTGGCTTTATAATCAGGAAAATTTAAAAGCTCGTCAAATCCCATGATGACAGCAAGCTCTACGTTGTGATAATCATGCCCTTTGCTTAGCATCTGCGTGCCTAGAAGGATGTCTATCTTGCCGTCGTTAAATTCTTTTAAGGCCTTTACGAGCTTGTTTTGCGTCGTTATTTCATCCCTATCAAATTTAGCGATTCTGACGTTCGCAAACTCAGCTTGCAGCCGCTCAAGTAGCTCGCTAGTACCAATTTTTTTGGCCTCTATCATCTCGCTACCGCACTGATGGCAGGTCTTTGGCACTGCCATTTTATGCTCGCAGTATTGACACTTTAGCACGTTTTGTTTTTTGTAATAGCTCATACCGATACTGCAAAATGGACACTTTAGCGTTTCACCGCAGTTTTTGCAGACTAGATATTTAAAATTTGCCCTTGTTGGTAGGCAGATGACAGCTTGTTTTTTATTCGCGAGTGTCTTTGAAATTTCATCTTTTAAAATTTCACTAATTCCGGTCTCGCTCTCATCAAAAATGTAATTTTTTTGCGAATCAAAATATGTCCCTTTTAAGCGAAAATGCTCCTGCTTATAAAAGCTAGTAAGGCTTGGCGTGGCACTTCCAAGCACCACTTGTAGATCAAATTTACTAGTTAGAAAGAGGGCAAGGTCTCTTGCACTGTAGTGGGGCTTTGAGCCTGTATTTTTGTAGCTATCGTCGTGTTCTTCGTCTATGATGATAAGTTTTAGCCTCTCAAGTGGTAAAAATAAAGCCGATCTTGCACCTGCAACGAGTCTAACTTTCCCATTTTTTATATCTTTTAAAATTTGCTCTTTTTTCTTTGATGCGATCTTTGAGTGCCAAACAGCCACTGCCTCGCCAAAGAAGCTCTCAAGGCGTTTTTGCATTTGTGGCGTGAGTGAAATTTCAGGCATTAAAAATAGTGCTTGGCTGCCTGCGTTTAAAATTTCTCTGATCTTAGCGATGTAAATCTCGCTTTTTCCGCTTCCAGTGTCGCCAAAGATGAGTGAAATTTTACGTTTATTTATAAAATCCAAAGCCTCTTGCTGTTTTTCGCTTAGTTTGGGTGCCACATTAAAATTTTGATTTTCATAAATTTGATCTGTGGCAATAGTGTCGTTTGGTTCAAATAAATTTAGGCTGACGCCAAGCTCGCATGTGTAATATTTTGAGATAAATATTGCCAATTCACTTTGCATTGAAGTTAGATTGATCGGTAGAATTTCTAAAATTTTACTTGTTTTAAACTCTGGCCTGCCAGTCTCTTTTATGATAAAAGCAGTGAGAATTTTGCCTCTTAAAGAAGCTTTTACACCTTGAAATTTTTCTAGTTTTTGATCGCTTTCATAAGTGAGCGGGGCTAAATTTAGCCCATAAAATGCGAGTATGTAATAATGCATTATTGAAGTGATTTGCAAATTTCATTTTCATCACTGCAACCAAAATCTCCAGTACTTTTGTCGTATTTGAAATTTGCTACTTTTCCATCTAACCTAAATGTGTATTTGTCATCGCCTATTCTGTGCCAGCCATTTTTGCTACCGCTATCTTTTATCGGTATATTTATAACATTTTTAAAAAGTTTACTTGGATCGCCATCGTCTAGTTTTTGTGGAAATTCTGGCTTTGCTTGCAAGATGTTGTCATTATATTTTAGTGAAATTCCACTTCTTATAGCGGCAAGTTGAGTTTTGGCATTTGAGACGGTAGCATCGCTTCTAGAAAAAAATAGTCTAGGTATAGCGACTGTGCTTAAAATACCTAGTATAACTACTATAAATATTAGCTCAAGCAAGGTGTAAGCTCGTCTCTTCATCTCTCTTCTCGCTTTAATATCTCATCAACGTTGCCAGTTAAATTTTTTACTGTCTTTATCACAGCATAATTTTCATAACATTTTTCTATAAAGGCATTTAAAAGCTCTTTTGGCTCGATAAATTGGCGTCCGCCCATTAAATTTTGCCAGTCATCTTCAAAGAATTTAGCAAAATCATCATCAAGCGTGATCGTGTAGTCGCGAGATGATATCGTGAGCGTAATTTTTTTCATATTTTAGCCAAGCTTATCTGCCAAGGACAGCTTCGATTTTTCTCATTACATCGTCAGCTTCGGTATTTTTCTTGTCAAGATCCTCTTCTAAACGCATGATTTGATTGCTTTTTGCCTCATTTTGTGCTTTTAAAGTTACGATCTCATTACGCAACTCTTCGTTCGTTTTGCAAAGTTCGTCATATTTTGTAATCAGGTCATTTACTTTATCGCTTAGTGTGGTTAAGATAGCGTTGTCTTCAAACATCAAGATTCCTTTAAAATAATAATTAGGCTCGTATTCTAACACGCAGAGGCTAAATTCTTATTAAAATTCTCATTTGACAAAGCACTATCTTTGCTATAAAATTCGCCCAAATTTAAAGGCAATCAATGAGTAAATTTGAAATTTCATCTAAATTTAGCCCAAGCAGCGACCAAGCAAGAGCGATAAAAGAGATAGTAAAAAGCATAAAATCAGGCAATAAATACCAAACACTTCTAGGTGTGACAGGGTCCGGCAAAACTTTCACCATGGCAAATGTCATACGTGAGCTAAACATGCCAACGCTTATCATGACGCATAACAAATCCTTAGCTGCTCAGCTTTACAGCGAATTTAAGGGCTTTTTCCCAAAAAATCATGTCGAGTACTTCATAAGCTACTACGACTACTACCAGCCAGAGGCCTACATCCCAAGAAGCGACCTATATATAGAAAAGGATAGTTCGGTAAATGAAGAGCTTGAGCGCCTGCGCCTCTCTGCAACGGCTAGCTTGCTAAGCTTTGACGACGTCATCTGTGTCGCCTCAGTCTCTGCAAACTACGGCCTTGGTAATCCAAGCGAGTATAAGGGGATGGTGGCATATCTTAGCGTGGGTGAGAAGATAAGCCAAAGAAAGCTTTTAGAACAGCTTGTGGATATGGGCTACAAGCGCAATGACAACTACTTTGACAGGGGCGACTTTCGTGTAAATGGCGATGTGGTGGACATTTATCCAGCTTACTATAACGACGAAGCCCTAAGAGTTGAGTTTTTTGGCGATGAGATCGATGCGATGTATCATTTTGACGTGCTTGATAACAAAAGACTAAAGGATATCTCTAAATTTACACTTTACGCCACCAGCCAGTTCATCGTAGGCGCTGATAGACTAAAGATCGCGATGAAAGAGATCGAAGAGGAGCTTGATGCGCGTTTGAAAGAATTTAACGAGCAGGGCAAGCTAGTCGAGGCGCAGAGACTAAAGCAAAGGGTGGAGTTTGACCTTGAGATGATGGCAAGCACGGGCATGTGCAAGGGCATCGAAAACTACGCGCGCCACCTAACTGGTCAAAAGCCCGGAGAGACGCCGTACTCGATGTTTGACTACTTTGAGATAAGCGGCAAAGACTATCTGGTTATCGTAGATGAGAGCCACGTGAGTTTGCCGCAGTTTAGGGGTATGTACGCGGGTGACAGGAGCCGTAAAGAGGTACTTGTGGAGTATGGATTTCGTTTGCCATCAGCGCTTGATAACAGGCCGCTTAAATTTGACGAGTTTATAAGCAAAAAGGCGAAATTTCTCTTTGTTTCAGCCACGCCAAACGAGTATGAGCTTGGTATCAGCCAGGGGCATGTCTATGAGCAAATTTTGCGACCTACGGGACTACTTGACCCGATCATCGAGATAAAAGATAGCGACAATCAAGTCGAGGTGCTATTTGACGAGGCAAAGGCAGTCATCGCAAGAGGTGAGCGCGTGCTAGTTACGGTGCTAACTAAAAAGATGGCCGAGGAGCTAAGCCGCTACTACATTGAGCTTGGCGTAAAGGTCAAGTATATGCACTCAGACATCGACGCGATCGAGCGAAATGAGATCATTAGAGGGCTTAGAAGCGGTGAATTTGACGTGTTAATAGGCATAAATTTGCTCCGTGAGGGGCTGGACCTGCCTGAAGTGAGCCTGATAGCGATCATGGACGCCGATAAAGAGGGCTTTTTGCGCTCGACAACGAGCCTTATACAGACGATGGGGCGCGCAGCTAGAAACGTAAATGGCAAGGTGCTAATGTTTGCCAAAAAGATCACGCACTCGATGAAAGAGGCGATCGATACGACGACTGCGAGGCGTAAATTTCAAGATGAATACAACAAAGCTCACGGCATAACGCCGCACTCTGCAAGCAGGAATATCGAAGAGAGCTTGCACGTCGAAGATGATGGTGAAATTTATAAACGAGGTAAAAATTTAGAGAAGATGCCAGCTAGCGAGCGAGCCGCAATCGTAAAAGAGCTAAGAAAGCAGATGCTTGAAGCGGCGGCGCAGCTGGAGTTTGAGAAGGCGGCGGCGCTGCGTGATGAGATAGCAAAGATGAGAAAGTTATAAGGCGATTTTTCTTTTTCTGCTATACGTCGTTGAAATTTCACTCTACTTCAGTCACATACTATATGTATGCTCCTTTGTATCGTAAAATTTCGCCTCGCCTAGCAAAAAAATACTGCATCTTGGGTTTTAAAAATTACCAAACAAAACAAAAATTTTCTTGTCTTGGTAACTTAAAATTATTACGAGCTGAACTTATATGTTCTATCTTCGGTCGAAAATTTCTTCGTAACATTTAAAATCATCACAAGATACTTTGCCTTGATGTTTTGGTAGCCAAAATTTAGATTTTTTATGCGTCTAGTCTGCGCAAATTTAAACCGTGCAACATTTAAATCTATCACAAAATACTACCGCTTTTGAGCCTATTCGTATCGTAAAATTTCGCCTCGTCTCCTCGTAGTGAAGTCAAAAAAAGGCGGGAGATCTCTTGTGCGGGAGATAGTCTCAGTTATATTTGGTGGCAAGCTCGTGCTTTACGCTTTTAGCGAGCTATTTTTATAAATTTAAGTTTTGCTTACTGGCTTTAAAAAGTAGCTCGAAACCGCGCAGGTAAACGATACTGCAGCGATAAAGTAAAATGAGTGCGTTAGGCTAAAAATGTCAGCGATCTTTCCGATGACCGTTGCAAATATGCCGCCGATTGTGATACTAAGTCCAAGCGTTACGCCAGAGATTAGGCCGATTTGATTTGGTAGATAAAGCTGTGCAAGGGCGATTGAAGGGCTAAAAGATAGGCTTATGCAAGCACTCACGCAGATGGAGGCCGCAAGAAACAGCGCGTAGCTATCGATAAAGAGCATTAGCACGACTAGCGGCGCGGCGATGCTTAGGCTTATTTTGATGAGTCTAACTAGACCGTATCTGTCTGCTAGTACTCCGCCAAATAGCGTGGAAATAGCACCTGCGGCGAAAAAACAGGCTCAAATTTACATTTGCAGCCTCTTTACTAAGGCCAAAAATTTTGATGAGGTAGATGCTAAAAAATGCCGAAAAGCCAAATGCGACGATCGAGCGTGAAAATATACATACGCAAAGTCTTAAAAATGCGCTCAAATCGTCTTTTAAGAGGGTAGTTTTCTGTGAAATTTGCTTTTTGTGATTGCCTTCTAGTGCTTTTATAAATTTGCCCTTTTTGAGGTATAAAAGTGTCAGAAAAATTTGAGGTATGATGAAGACTAGCGTCCCTTTTAGGCCAAAATTTCCCACAAAAACGGCGACCAAAATAGGTCCAACGGCAAAGCCTGCGTTTCCGCCAAATGAAAATATACTTATGCTTTTTACTCTATTTTGTGCGTTTGAGGCGTAGTTTACGATCCTTGCGGCGCTTGGGTGAAAGAGCGCGGCTCCGATACCGCTTATCATCACACAGACCAAGATGAGGTAGTAGTTTGTCACAAAGCCAGTGAGGCTCATGCCCCCGCCCGCAAGCAGCAGCCCAAGCGGGATGATGTAGGGAAGCTCTTTTTTGTCGCTTAGGCGGCCGATAAGTGGCTGGATGAGCGAGCTTGCTAAATTTGTGGCGGTCACGAGCGAGACGGCTGTTGCATAGTCGTAGTGGTAGCTCGCGATGAAAAAGGGCAGCATCGCGCCAAGGGCACTTTGGTTTATGTCGCTACAAAAGTGCCCAAGCCCCATTAGATACTTTAAATTTTCCGCCTTTTTCATCTAAAATAGCCCTTTTAAAAGCCCCTTTAAATTTTGCTTTTCGCCGTTTGTGCTTTCATCATCTTTGCCAAGCTTTTTATCTAAAAATCTACCTATCTCTTTTTTGACCTTATTTTCAAGATATTGCGAGCCGACGTCGTATTTTAGGTTATCTGTCGTGCCTGTGATTTTCACGTTTAGGTCGGTCTTTTCTAGCCTGCAAACAAGCGGCGCGTTAAGCATTTTTGTCACGGTATTATAAGTGGCGCCTGTAACCTTTATATCGCTCTTTGGCGAGCTTAAATTTACGTTAAAGATGACGTTGTCGCCCTTTATATCGCCGTAAATTTTGCCGTCTTTGTAAATTTCTTTTGTGATGTCCTTGCCGGTGAAGGTTTTTATGTTGTTTGTGAGATTTGTACTGGCTAGGTGACCCTCTTTTAGCAAGATGTCAAATTTGCCGAACTTTTGCTTCGTTTCGTAGTCAAATTTAGCATCGCCGTTGCCATCATAAAGATGATCAAGCGCTAGGGTCTGCGTTAGCCCTTTGACTTCAAAATTTTTTAGCACCGCATCAAGCGCGCCACCTTTGTAGTTTGCCTCGAGTTTGCCCTTAAATAGATCATCTGAGGTAGCTTTTACGCTTAGATCATCCACTTTGCCATTTGCGGTAATGAGCGCTGCAAATTTACCGTGAAGCTCGCGGCCAGCTAAAAATGCAAGCTTATTTAGCTCTGAAACAACGGCTTGAAGCTTTAAGCTTAGCGTGCTTTTGCCCACGTCAAAGCTGCCGTCTAGGCCCTTTATATCAGCTAGCGAGCTAAGAAAGTCGCCACTAAATTTCGCTACATCGCCTTTATAGTCTAGGCTCAAATTTGAGCTAAATTTCTCATTTTCAGGGAATTTTTTATCAAGCATTTTGCTAAGAGCTGCGGTGTTAAATTTGCCATCATTTAAAGCGATCGTTGCGGCGACGCTTGGGCTTTTGCTAAAGATATTTTGTCCTTTTGCTTGGACATTTGCCTTAGCATTTACCAGTCTATCGTTGCCACTTATGGCTAAAATTTCTCCTAGCTGTGCCTCTTTTAGGCTAAGATCAAGATTTTCATTTTTTATGGTGGCGTTTAGCTTGCCAGCAAAGGCATCGCCACCTAAATTTAGCTCATCTATCTTGCTCTCTCTAACCTTCACATCGCCCGCAAGCGCCATCTTTGAGCCCACCTCAAAGCCACTAACTGCTTTAAATTTCTCAGGGTCGCTAATAAGCAGGGCAAATTTGCTAAAAATTTGGCTGTTTTTTAGGTCATAAACGCCCTTTACATCCTTTAGCTCGCCAAGGTCGCTAAGCACGTTTGCGTCAAAATTTACAAGCTCACCTTTTGCTGTGGCGCCACCTTTTAGCTCAAATTTAGCTGCGTTTTTAAGCTTTGCAAGACCATTATCTATAAGGCCATTTTTTATCTCAAATTTAGCCTCGCCTACAAGCTTTTTTAGCTCGTCAAAGCCACTAAAATTTGCGTTTAAATTTATCTGCCCGTCTGCGTAGCTAGGCTGCAAAGCAAGCGCTAGAAGCTCTTTTAGCTTGATGTTAGTTGCATTTAGTGCTAAGTTTTTGCTATCAAAATTTGCATTTATCTTGCCGCCAAGGCCGTTTATCTCAGCTTTTAAGTTTTTAAGCGCATTTTCTTGCATTGTAATTTCGCCGTTTGCATCCACTGCACCACTTAGCTGCTCGCCCAAGAGCTTGCCAAAAAGCGCAAGATCAGGCACATTTAGCGAAAAGTCGCTCTTTAAATTTTTACTAGCTAGATCATAGGTCGTCTCATTTGCCTTTAAAGTGGCTTCAGGTGCGATGATAATGGTTTTTGCACTCACTTTTTCATTTGCAAATTTAGCATTTACTCCGCCTTTAAAACTTATATCTTTTGCTAAATCTAGCCCAAATTCATTTTTTATAATTTCTTTGTTTATCGCTGCATCGCTTGCTAAAATTTGAGCGTTAATGATGGGCTCATTTTTCTCATCAACCTCTTGCATGTTGCTCGTTAGATCAAGCTTACCGCTAGCTAAATTCGGCTTTTTAACAAGAGCTGATATCTCAGAAAGCTCGATGTTTTTAGCGTCAATATTTAGAGCTTTTGGCAGGTAGTCTTTTAAGTTTGCATTTAAATTTATGTTTGAACCAAGTGCCGTGCCAGTTGCCACTAGCTTGAAGTTGCTAAACTTACCGATCGCGTTTGCCTTAAGCGCGATATCTTGTTTAAGTCCAAGCTCGCTAGCCTTTGCCTTGTCGGCGTTTATGTCTATGTTTAAATTCATACTTTGTGCAAGCAAGGAGAGATCGCCATTAGCCTTTAAATTTATGGCATTCATCACGGTCGCTTCTAAATTTAGCGTGCTAAGCCCAAGGTTAAAATCTTTAAATTTCACATCGATACCGCGAGCAAGTGCCTCTTTTTCTATTTTGTTGGCTATAAATTTATTACCAAAAGAGCTAAAGATAAAGCCAAAAATGCAAAGGATTATCAGCCCCAAAGCCACTACTAAATAGGCTATTTTTTTCATAAATTTCCTTTATATTAGTTTTACATATCATAAAACTTTAGTATAAGTGACTAAAGTTTTAATAAAATTTAACTATAAATTATTGACTTTTTTAGAAAAAAGTGCTAGGATTTCATCACTCAAAAATAAAGAGTGCTAAAAAAGACAATTAAACTAAAAGGATGAACAATGAACTTTCAACCATTAGGCAAGCGTGTCCTAGTCGAACGCGTAGAAGAGACAAAGACGACAGCTTCGGGCATAATTATACCTGATAACGCAAAAGAAAAACCTTTAAGCGGCGAGGTAAAAGCAGTTGGCGCTGAAGCTGAGGGCGTAAAAGTTGGTGATAAAGTTGTATTTGCAAAATACGGTGGCACTGAGATAAATTTAGATGATAAAACATATCTTGTTTTAAACATTGATGATGTTTTAGGCGTGATTAAATAATTAAAAAAGGAAAGACAATGGCAAAAGAAATTTTTTACTCTGATGATGCAAGAAACCGCCTATACGAGGGCGTAAAAAAACTAAATGACGCTGTAAAAGTGACAATGGGACCAAGAGGCAGAAATGTCCTTATCCAAAAGAGCTTTGGCGCTCCAAACATCACAAAAGACGGCGTTAGCGTGGCTAAAGAAGTCGAGCTAAAAGATACTATAGAAAACATGGGTGCAAGCCTAGTTAGAGAAGTAGCAAGCAAGACAAATGATCAAGCAGGCGACGGTACTACAACAGCGACTGTGCTAGCTCATGCGATATTTAAAGAGGGTCTTAGAAACGTAACTGCTGGCGCAAATCCTATCGAAGTAAAACGTGGCATGGATAAAGAAGTAGCAGCTCTTATAGATGCACTAAAAAACATTTCTAAAAAAGTTTCTGGCTCAAAAGAGATCGCTCAGATCGCTACTATCTCTGCAAACTCAGACGAGAGTATCGGCAAACTTATCGCTGATGCGATGGAAAAAGTCGGCAAAGATGGCGTCATAACAGTAGAGGAGGCAAAATCTATCCAAGACGAGCTAAGTGTTGTTGAAGGTATGCAGTTTGACCGCGGATACCTAAGCCCATACTTCATCACAAACCCTGAAAAGATGCAAGTTGAGCTAAGCAACCCTTTTATATTGCTATTTGACAAGAAGATCACAAATTTAAAAGATCTGCTTCCGGTGCTTGAGCAAGTACAAAAGAGTGGCAAACCACTTCTAATCATCGCTGAAGATATCGAGGGAGAAGCACTTGCAACGCTTGTTGTAAATAAACTTCGTGGCGTGCTAAACATCTCAGCTGTTAAAGCTCCTGGCTTTGGCGACAGAAGAAAAGCGATGCTTGAAGATATCGCTATCTTAACAGGTGGCGAAGTTATCAGTGAAGAGCTAGGTAGAACACTTGAGGGCGCTACTATAAACGACCTTGGACAAGCTTCAAGCGTAGTTATCGACAAAGATAACACAACTATCGTAAATGGTGCAGGCGAAAAGTCAGCGATCGACGCTAGAATAACTCAGATCAAAGCGCAAATCGCTGAGACAACAAGCGACTATGACAAAGAAAAACTTCAAGAGCGCCTTGCAAAACTAAGTGGCGGCGTGGCAGTTATTAAAGTAGGTGCTGCGACTGAAACTGAGATGAAAGAGAAAAAAGACCGCGTTGATGATGCTCTAAGCGCTACTCGTGCAGCTGTTGAAGAGGGTATCGTAGTAGGTGGCGGTTCAGCTCTTATCCTTGCTTCAAAGAGTGTAAATTTAAATTTACAAGGTGATGAGGCAATCGGCGCTGAGATCGTTAGAAGAGCGCTTCGTGCTCCACTTCGCCAAATCGCTGAGAACGCTGGCTTTGACGCAGGCGTAGTAGCAAACGCAGTTGAGATAAGCAAAGATGCAAATTTTGGCTTTAACGCTGCAACTGGTGAATATGTAAATATGTTTGAAGCTGGCATCATCGACCCAGTAAAAGTTGAGAGAGTTGCGCTTCAAAACGCTGTTAGCGTGGCTAGCTTGTTACTAACCACTGAAGCAACTATCAGCGAGATAAAAGAAGAAAAAGCAATGCCTGCAATGCCTGACATGGGCGGAATGGGTGGCATGGGTGGTATGATGTAAACCCGAATTTACCCGACTCTTCGTCGGGTAAATCTCTAAAGTCTCAAATTTATAAAGCGACTAGAATTAATAAAAATTTAATTTTTTTATCTATAATTCCAAAATTACTTAATAAAAAGATAAATTTATGATAGAAGAAATTTTTAGAGAATACGATATACGCGGGATTTTCGGGCAAGATTTAAACGAAACTAGCGTCAAGGCGATCGGGTTAAATTTGGGCCGAGAAATGCTACGCCGAGGCGCAAAAAACGTTAGCGTAGGATATGACGCTAGGCTAAGCGCAAATGAGATTTTCGGCTGGCTGGTTAGCGGGTTAAATTTAGCTGGGATCAAAGTTTACGATATCGGTTTGCTACCGACGCCGGTCGGATATTTTAGCGTGTTTACGGACAAATTTGACGCAAACGTAATGATAACCGGCTCTCATAATCCAAAAGAGTACAACGGTTTTAAAATCACGATTTTTAAGGATAGTTACTTCGGCGAGGATTTGCAAAAGTTAAAAGTCGCCGTGCTAGACGACATCGCGGCAAAAACGCAAATCCCGGATGATTTGAGAGCTGAAAAATTTGATATCGCGACTCCTTATAAAAATTTTTTTATAGAGCAGTTTGCGCATTTAAAAGCCTTACCGCTTAAAATCGTCATTGACTGCGCAAACGGAGCGGTTGGAGCGATGTTGCCCGAAATTTGCGAGGCGTTAAATTTGGATGCGAAAATTTTATATCCACAGCCCGACGGAAACTTCCCAAATCATCACCCAGATCCAAGTGAAGAAAAAAACTTAATCGATCTAAAAGCTGCGCTAAAGGGTGAATTTGACATAGGATTTGGCTTTGACGGCGACGGCGACCGTATCGCGGTTCTAACAAAAAAACGCAACATAAAAGGCGACGAGCTAGCCTATCTATATAGCCTCGCGATGAAAACTCCGCGAGTTCTCGGCGAGGTCAAATGCTCGCAAAATATGTACGACGAGATCGACGCGCACGGCGGTAAAAGCTTCATGGGTAAGACCGGCCACAGTAACATCAAAAAGGCGATGAAAGAGCTAAATATCGACATGGCGGCCGAGGTGAGCGGGCATATTTTCTTTAAGGAGCGGTATTTTGGCTTTGATGATGCGACGTACGCGATGTTTCGTGCGCTAGAGCTTGTGGCTAAGGGCTTTAACCTAGACGGCGAGCTTGATAAACTGCCAAAGGTCTTTAGCACCGACGAGATAAAAATAAAAACGACCGACGTGCAAAAATTTAAGCTGGTTGCAAAGCTAAAAGAGGTTTTGGTTGAAATTTACGAGAAGGGCGATGCGCAAAATTTGCTAGCAGGACTAGGTAAGATAGCCGAAATCATCGACATAGACGGCGTTAGAGTGAGATTTGAGGACGGCAGCTGGGCGCTAGTGCGAGCCTCGAATACTACGCCGACTATCGTCACGAGATTTGAGGCTAAGAATGAAGAGGTATTAAATAAAATACAAAACAAGATTAGTAAGATTTTAATGGATGTAATATATTAAAAAATATTTATTTTTGGAGAATTAATGAAAGTATTATTATTAGCTGGTGGTTTTGGAACTAGGCTTGCCGAGGAAACATCTGTTAGACCAAAACCTATGGTTGAAATAGGCGGTAGACCAATAATTTGGCATATAATGAAAATTTATAGCCAGTATGGATTTAATGAATTCGTAATCTTGCTTGGTTATAAGGGTTACTACATAAAAGAGTATTTTGCTAATTACTTTTTACATAGAAGTGATGTTACGATTGATCTAAAAACGAATAATATGACTATTCACAATAACTTTAGTGAGAATTGGAAAATAACGCTTCTTGATACCGGATTAGAAACAATGACTGGTGGTAGAATAAAAAGAGCTAAGGAATATATAGGTGGTGAAACTTTTATGCTAACTTACGGAGATGGCGTGAGCGATATAAATATAAAAAATTTGGTTGAATTTCATAAATCTCATGGTAAATTGGCTACAATGACTGCATTCCAGCCTGATGGGAGATTTGGAGCATTAGACATAAATAATGATAATATTATTACATCATTTTTAGAAAAACCAAAAGGTGATGGGAATTGGATAAATGCGGGTTTTTTTGTATGTGAAGCAAAGGTACTTGATTATATTACTAATGGAGATGCAACTATTTTTGAACAGGAGCCGCTTTCAAATTTAGCCAAAGATAGGCAGCTTTGTGCATTTAAACACAATGGTTTTTGGAAACCCATGGATGCCTTGAGAGATAAACAGGTTTTGGAAAAAATGTGGGATAGCGGCAAAGCGCCTTGGAAAACGTGGTAATAAACTATGTTTGAAGATTTTTATCGCGGAAAGAGTGTTCTAGTAACGGGACATACTGGCTTCAAAGGCTCATGGCTAGTGTATTGGCTTACAAGTATGGGGGCGAATGTAGTTGGATACTCAAATGAAATTCCAACAAAGCCAAGCCATTTTGAGTTGTTAAATTTAGACATAAAAAGTATTTTTGGCGATATAAGAGATACTGAAAAGATGAAGCTTGCTATAAAAGAGGTGAAGCCAGATATCGTCTTTCACTTAGCGGCTCAACCACTTGTAAGATTGTCATATAAAAATCCTATTGAAACTTACGAAACGAACGTTATTGGCACGCTAAAAGTTTTTGAAGCATGCAGGAAAAATAATGTCAAGGCTATAGTCAATATCACTAGCGATAAATGCTACGAAAATAAAGAGTGGGTTTGGGGATACCGAGAGAACGATCCTATGGGTGGATACGATCCATACAGCTCCTCAAAGGGTTGCGCCGAAATTTTAACTAGTTCGTATAGAAATTCGTTTTTTAATTTGGACGAATATAAAAAAACTCACGATACGTTACTTGCGAGTGCTAGGGCGGGAAATGTCATAGGTGGTGGAGACTGGGCGAATGATAGGCTTATTTGTGATGTTATTAGGGCGGCATCTAAAAGTGAAGTTGTATCAATAAGAAATCCAAAAGCTACTCGTCCATGGCAACATGTGCTTGAGCCCCTAAGCGGTTATCTGCTTTTGGGACAGAGGTTATTGGAAGGCAAAAAGGAATTCGCTGATGGTTGGAATTTTGGTCCTAGCGAGGATGGTAATTATAATGTAGGCAATGTTTTGTTGGAGCTTAAAAAACATTGGGACAAAGTTGAGTTTAAGTTTGAGGCAAACTCGCAAAATCCTCATGAAGCAAATTTGTTAAGACTTGATTGCTCAAAAGCAAATATAAAACTTGGCTGGAAGCCTACGTGGGACAGTAAAGTTGCTTTTGAGAAAACTATAGAATGGTATAAAAGTTTTTATGAAAACAATAAAATAGATACCGAACAAAATTTAAAAGATTATATAAAAGAGATGGTGTGATGATAAAAGTTAGCGATTTTATAGCAAAATTTATAGCCGAGCATAAAGATACAGCAAAGACTGTATTCATGGTCTCGGGTGGTGGCAATATGCACTTAATAGATTCGCTTGGTAAAAATAAAAATTTAGAGTATGTCTGCAACCATCATGAACAGGCTTGTGCGATAGCTGCAGAAGGTTATGCACGTGTCTCAAATAAGATCGGTATCGCGTATGTTACCACGGGTCCTGGCGGGACGAACGCGATTACTGGCATTTACGGTGCTTGGGTGGATTCTATCCCTATGATGATCATATCAGGGCAGGTAAAATTCCAAACGACCATTGTTTCACAACCAGAGTTAAATTTACGTCAGCTTGGTGATCAAGAAGTTAATATCGTTGACATCGTAAGACCTATCACAAAATACACCGTAATGATAACTGATAAAAATAGCATAAAATTTCATCTGCAAAAAGCTGTTTATGAGGCTAAACACGGCAGACCCGGACCCGTATGGCTGGATGTGCCGCTAGACATACAAGGTGCTATGGTGGATGAAGCGGATTTGATAGAATTTGAAATCCCAGAAGAGCCTAAATTCGATACAAAAATCCCGCAGGTTTTAGATGCGTTAAAAGTTGCTGAACGTCCCGTAATTATTGCCGGTAGTGGCGTAACGCTTGCCGGTGCGAATGAAGATTTTCTAAAACTAATCAAAATTTTAAAAATCCCCGTTATCAGTACTTTTGCTAGATACGATATCGTTAGAAATGACCATGAGCTATTTTTTGGTAGATATGGCACTATCGGCAATAGAGCGGCAAATTTTGTCGTGCAGAATTCTGATCTCATCATTGCCATAGGTGCTAGATTAAATATCCGTGCAGTTAGCTATAACTGGGAATTCTTCGGCAGAGAAGCCAAAAAAATTTTAGTCGATATCGACCAAAATGAACTAGACAAAAAAACTATTGCTGCAGATATTAAGATAAAATCCGATGCGAAGGTTTTTATATCGGATTTGCGATCTGCGCTGAAAGATGAGCTGGATTTTGGAGCTTGGCTTGAAATTTGTAAAAATTACAGAAAGAATTATTCTACGATTGAGCCTTTTAGGCAAAATGTAAAAGAGTGGGTTGATTCATATAATTTTTTTGATGTGCTATCTAATCATAAACGAGATTTAGTTTATGTATTTGGTAACGGTACAGCATGTGTTTCATCGTATCAGAGCTTGCGCTTATATGAGAACCAAAAGGTGGTAGTAAATTCAGGTTGCGCTTCTATGGGATATGACCTACCTGCTGCAATCGGTGCTTGTTTTGCAAATGGTAAAAAAGATACTATTTGCGTTACGGGTGAAGGTAGCTTGCAGATGAATATTCAAGAGTTTCAGACGATAATTCACAATAAGCTCCCAATCAAGATTTTTGTGCTGAATAATGCTGGTTATATTTCTATCAGAAATACTCAAAATAACTTTTTCAAAGGTCACAAGGTGGGCTCGGATAAAGATAGCGGCGTGAGTTTTCCAGATACCGTTAAGCTAGCACAGGCATATGGCTTTGAAGCTTGTAGGATAGAAAATCAGCTAAATTTAAAAAGGGAGCTGGAGGAAATTCTATCCAAACCAGGCGCGATAGTTTGCGAAATAATGCTTTCGTCTACTGAAAAAATGGAGCCAAAATTATCCTCCGAGATAAGGCCTGACGGTAAAATGATTTCAAAGCCACTTGAGGATATGTTTCCGTTTTTACCGCGAGAAGAATTCTATAAAAATATGATAATTAAGCCAGTAGATGAATAAAGCTGTAGTTTTTGACTTAGATGGGACTATTTATTTTGGGAGTAAAATTGCCGATTTTGCTCTGCAAACTATAGATGAGCTTGAATCCAATGGTTACAATGTCTTGTTTTTTACTAACAATTCAACTAAAACAAGATCTGAAATTTTAGATAAATTAATTCATATGGGTATAAGAACTACTGTAGATAAAATATATACCTCAGCTTATGCTAGTGCTATATTTTTGCAAAAAAAGAATCTAAGAAATATATTTTTAGTTGGTAGCCGTGGTTTTAAAAGTGAATTAACAAATGTAGACATAAATGTCGAGGATGAGTATAGCTGTGAAGCCGTGGTAATTGGGCTCGATTTAAATTTTAACTATGAAATTTTATCAAGAGCTCTTATTGCATTACAAAAATCTCGTAGAATAATAGTGGCAAATACAGATAAAAATTTTCCGGTAGAAAATGGTCTTTTAAGACCTGGCGCCAATGCTATGCTAAGTGCAATACTTGGTAGTATTGATGAAGAAATTAAGCTGGATATAGTAGGAAAGCCAAATTCTTTTATGCTAGAAATTTTATGTAAGGATTGGGGGCTTGATAAACAGCATATCGTTGTGGTAGGTGATAGGATAGAAAGTGATATGGCTATGGCAAAGAATTTTAATTGTAAAGGAATTCTAGTTGGCAATGACATTACATTGCTGGATGTTAAGAATAAAATTTTAAGGAGCTAAAATGAATGTTTTAGAATACGAGATGATCGATATTCTTAAAAGACTTAAAGACGAATACGGTGTTTTTGAGATAAAAGCAGAGTACGAGAATGAAGGCAGTAGGCAGGAGGAGCTTTGTAGACTAAAAGATATTACATCTAAAGTTGGGCTTCCTATTATTATGAAAATCGGAGGCGTCGAAGCGGTAACCGATATATATAACGCTATTACTCTAGGTGTAAATGGTATCATAGCACCTATGGCAGAAACAAAATTTGCCGTTAGTAAATTTTTGGGAGCTATAAATACTTTTGTTGCTGAGGATAATCGCAATGACATAGAATTTGCGATCAATGTAGAAACTATAACCTGCTATGATAATTTTGATGATATTCTATCCTTGCCTAATATAAATACTCTTTCTGGCGTAACAATCGGAAGAGTTGATTTTACAAGTTCGATGGGTAAAGATAGGGGCTTTGCAGATAGTGATGAAATGCTAAAACATTGTGAAAATATTTTTACTAAAGCGAGAGCTAAGGGATTAAAATGCGGTTTAGGTGGAGCCATATCCGCAAAGTCGTGCGATTTTATTAAATATCTCATTTCTAAAGGACTGCTTGATAAATACGAAACGCGAAAGATTGTCTATCATAAAGACGCCATAAATAATATGGAGGCTGGAATTTTAGCCGGTGTGAAATTTGAATTAGCCTGGCTTAAAAGCAAACGTAGGTATTATCACAGAATCAAGTCCGAGGATGAGAAGAGAATCGAAATGCTTGAAAAAAGGCTAAGCAACAAATGAATCTTTTCATCACGGGCGGTAGCGGTTTTATCGGTTCGCATCTAAAAAAGCGTCTTGCGCTAAATGGAAATTTTAACGTTTTCGCTCCAAAAAGCAGCGAGCTAAATTTGACTGACGAAAGCGCGGTTGACGATTTTGTCAGTACCTATAAAATCGATACTATTGTCCATCTAGCTAATCGTGGCGGCGGTCGTGATACGCTGGATATGACAAATGTGACTGAGTACAATTTGCGGATTTTTTTCAATATTGCTAAGCAAAAAAATAAGGTTGCAAAGATCATATCGTTTGGAAGCGGTGCGGAATACGGAAAACACAAGCCGATAATAAATGCTCGCGAGGATTATTATAAAGAGGCGCTTCCGCTTGATGAATACGGTTTTTACAAAGCTATCACGTCGCATTACATTGAGGATTGCGCGGATAACATTATCCAGCTTCGTTTATTTGGAATTTACGGCGAAATGGAGAATTACCGCTATAAATTTATCACAAATGCCGTAGTAAAAAACCTGCTGCACCTACCCATCACGATCAATCAAAATGTATTTTTTGATTATATGTATGTTGAGGATCTGCTAAACATAGTGGAATTTTATATAGAAAATAATGCACGGCATAAAATTTACAACGCAAGCAGCGGGACAAAAGTAGATTTGCTTAGCCTGGCTGCGCTAGTAAATGAGGCGAGCGATTTTAAATCCGAGATAATCGCGCTAAATGAAGGGCTGAATAACGAATACACTTCTGACAACAGCCTATTAAAATCTGAAATGAAAGATAAATTTAAGCTTACGCCGCATTCGGAAGCGATCAGTAAAATTCATAAATATTTTAAGCAAAATTTTACTAGCCTAGACTTAGATACCATAAAAAAAGACCCATATTTGGGAAAAATCAATGAGATTTGGAAAGGTAGAAAATGACCCCTCAAGAATTAAAACAAGAAATTTTAGAAAAGACAAAAGAGTATTATAGACTGGTTCATGAGCCGGTGCAGCACGCTAAATTTGAGCCTGGCAAAAGTCGCGTAAATTACGCAGGCAGAGTTTTTGATGAGCACGAAATGGTAAATTTAGTAGATAGCTCGCTTGATTTCTGGCTTACATACGGTACATATTCTAAAAAATTTGAAAAAGAATTTGCCAAAATGCTTGGCGTAAAATGGGCGTTTTTGGTAAATAGCGGAAGTAGCGCAAATTTGCTTGCATTTTTTGCGCTTACTTCACCGCTTTTGAAGGAGCGTCGTATAAAGCGCGGCGACGAGGTCATAACCGTGGCGGCGGGCTTTCCTACGACGGTTGCGCCTATCGTGCAATATGGTGCCGTTCCTGTTTTTGTTGATATGGAGCTTGAGTATTTTAACATAGATCATACAAAGCTCGAGCTTGCGCTTAGTCCAAAAACGAAAGCCGTTATGGTAGCTCATACCCTGGGGAACCCTTTTAATATAAAGGCTGTGAAAGAATTTTGTGATAAGCATGACTTGTGGCTTATCGAAGATAATTGCGATGCGCTGGGTTCTCTGTATGATGGTAAGCCAACTGGTACATGGGGAGATATAGGTACAAGCAGCTTTTACCCGCCTCATCATATGACGATGGGCGAGGGTGGCACTACATATACAAACAATCCGTTGCTTAAAAAAATTATGCTAAGTATGCGTGATTGGGGGCGCGACTGCTGGTGCGAAAGCGGGGTGGATAATACTTGTAAAAAGCGTTTTTCACAAAAATTTGGCGAGCTTCCGATAGGCTATGATCACAAATATGTATATTCTCATTTTGGCTTTAACTTAAAAGTGTCTGATATGCAAGCTGCTGTGGGCTGCGCTCAGATAGAGAAATTTCCTACATTTGTAGCTAGGCGCAAAGAAAATTTTAAAAGACTATATGATGGGCTAAAAGATATAAAAGAGCTTATTTTGGTAACACCTCAACCAAATTCTGATCCAAGTTGGTTTGGTTTTATGATGACCGTCGCGGACGGAGCGAAATTTAGTAGAAACGATCTTAGCGAGTATTTAGAGAAAGCGGGAATTCAAACCAGAAATCTATTCGCTGGAAATATGACGCGACATCCGCTATTTGCAGATCTGCAAGTGGGTAAGGATTATCGCGTCGTAGGCGAGCTTAAGAATACCGATAAGATAATGAACGATAGCTTTTGGATAGGGGTGTATCCTGGCATGAGTGCTGAAAAGATAAAGTATATTATAGATATAATTATTAGATTTTTGGCTAGTAAATGAGTAAAAATAAAATAGCTATTTGTATTTTATTGTTTATTATTTTTATTGTTTTAGTATACAAAGTTTCGTATACTATTTTCATAATTTTTTCAGACCCAAATCATCAAACTTTCCAATATAATTATTGGGCATATTATTTTATTAATAAAGATAAATATTTTATTTTTAATTTTTATCTTTTTTATATATTTATGGTTTCAGCCTTTTTTTCAATAGTTTTATGGGTTAAATGCTATATGGATAATAAAATATGAGAACGTGTTTGTGCCGGCTGAAAAATAAAATAAATCAAAAAAAAGTCGTAGTTGTTATATCTGCTTTTGCTATATTGTTTCAACTATTATTTTATGTTTACGGTATAGCTACAAATTATAAGTTAGCCAATGAATTTAAATATATAGATGAGGAGACTATTTTAAAAGATATTAATGTATCCAACCATAAGTATATAAATAATAACCTACTTTTTAATCCTACTCCAACTTCATATACATATAATTCTTTTGATAATATACTGTTGGATGATAAAAAAGGAAGTGGCTTTACCTTTTTTAATAATCCAAAATACTTTGTTTTTGATTCATATAATAAAAAAAGATATTCATACCTATTTGGGATATATAAGGGGCATATAGCTAATGTACAGTATAGTAGAGATTTAAATTTAACTCTAGCAGAAGCTGATTATAGGGATAATAGTTTTTTAGAAAATTTATTAAACGATAATGGGCAAAAGATGTTTTTGGAGTACCCATTATTTTATGCAGGCTCACTCGATGAGCTTAAAAATAAAGTTGATTTTATTTCTTATAATATATTTGAACAAAATATGCAAGTTTTAAGTAGATATTATTGGCATGAAGCCTCTTTTATGTTGCTACCAATAAGTGATATAAAATCATATAGAAATAACTCAGAAATTTTTTCTCAATATGGCTATTTTAGTTTATATACTATTGATTATATATCGGAAATGTTAGGTGGTTTTAATATAAACAATTTTGAAAAATCAAAAAATATTGTTAATTTAGTTTACTTCTTAATCACTGTATATTTCATAGTATCACTTTTCGATGATATTACACTTAGGGGTTGTCTAATACTTCTGGCTTGTATTAGGCTTCTTTTTATACCATATTATGCCTATCACTATGCCCCGGGCGTTATAGATACAAGACATTTTTTTGACTTGATTATCGTTTTGCTATTATACTATGCATCTCGTGCGCCGAAACCAAGTAAATACTTGTTGTTTTTGGCATCGTTACTTGCAGTTTTATCTATTTTAATGTCTAATGATTTTGGCTTATTTATTTTTGTATCACTACTTGGAACGTTTATTATAAGGTATGTGTTACTAACTATTTATGAAAAAAGATTATCAATAATTAGATTAGTATTAGTCGCAATTTATGCAATATCAGGGTTTGTTTCTTATATTGAATATCCGCTAATGAAAAATCCATCCATAAAATATTTTTTGGATGGATTCTATTCATTTAATATACCGATGACTCTATTCTTCTTTATACTTGCTATTGTTGCAATCCAGTGGTTAATGTTGATTTTGTTTTTTAATAAATTAAAAGAATATAAGTATTTAGACAGTTATATTTTTTTATTGTTTTATACGGAGTTTTTATACACTTATTTTATATGGAAATTGGATAATCTATCCATGAATGTATTTATATTTTCGTTACCTTTTTTTATTGTATTAGCCGCTATAAAAATCAAATATAAACAAGTATTGCATAGTATTATTTTTATATGTTTAATTTTTTATTATATAAAACTACCTTTTTCATACTTTTCTGATATATATAATTTTAATTTAATTTTTAATAATCATAAAACTTATGTCTGGAATCATGAGAGAGCTGGCGGCATCGTTTCAACATATTCTTTCGAGTTATTTGAAGATTCTTTAAAACTTATAGATAAATATTCTAGTAGTGATAGTAAAATCTATATGATCTCAAAATATGATAATGTATTGCAATTTTTTTCAAAGAAATATTCCGGATTAAAATATTTTGAATTAAAATCTTTTTTGGTATCAGATATAGAATATAAAGAGGTTATTGAATTATTGAATAAAGATGCCGATATATTATATGTGGATAGCGATATAGATAGAGATTATGAATTAGAAATTGGAAAACGTAATTTTTTTGATATATACGGTAGCTATTGGTATAATGAAAATATAAAACAGAGAATTCCTAAGCTTAAGACTCTGAGTAGGCTATTTAATGATGTTAAAAATAATTATGTGCTTATCGAAAAAGGTAAATTAATTAATGTATATAAGAAAATATAATATATTTTTTATAGTATTGCTGTTTATTTTAGTAATGTCTCTTTCAGTAGTTATCGCAAGTCAAAGAATTATTAATCAAAATCTTAATATTGCTTTAAGTACTCTATATCAGTCTACTTCTAATGCAATAAATGGCGAAAATATTTTTTTTAAGACTAATATACAATTCAAAATTGATAAAATAATAAACAGCTATGAAAACTTATTTCAAACGGCGGATTATAATGAAGGATTGCGATTAGAATTTAGTGAAGATAGTGCCTATTTACTTTTTCCAGATGCTAATGGCAAGCTATTTGGTATTCCTATAAATATTGATACCAAATCAAACTTAAATCGAATATATAAATTACAAATAATTTATATTGATCATAAAGTATATATAAATCTTAATGGAAAAAATATTATAAATGATTTTTCTAATGTATACCCAAAATTTAGTAATATAAAATTTGGAGGAGGATTTGACGGTAGCAGAGAATTTAAAAATGGAAAAATTTTAAGCAATGATTTTATTTTGACCAATTTAAATAATTATGATTTCTCTTTTTATCTTATAATACTACTAGTCATATTAATATTAATAAATATTAAAGTAATATTATCTAGTATAAACAAAAATAATATATTTAATTTATCAAAGAACTACATATATAATAAAAATATTTATAATAAACTGCTTTTATTAAGGACTATAGCATGGGCTATGGTATTTATAATACATGGATACATTATTTTTTATAATTCTAAGGTAAATGAAAATTTAAGCAAGATATTTATGGGTGATATTGATCTAACCTTTTTGAAGTACCCATCTGCATGGGGAGGGGTATGGATATTTTTTGTTTTATCGGGGTTTCTTATGGGCAAAGCATTTATTACAAAAAGATATTCTTATGGTGATAGCGGAATTCTATATTTCTATAAAAACCGAATTTTGCAAATATTTCCTATATATTATTTTTGCATATTTACCCTTGCTATTTTCGTACATCCTGAAATTTTTCGACCAGAAAATATCAAATCGCTTATAAGAGTAGCTACGTTTACAAACGATAGTTTACTAAATATAAATATTGATGGCGCGCTATGGTCTTTGAGTACAGAAATTCAATTTTATATTCTAGTTCCTTTTTTGGTACAGTTTATCATTTTTATATCGGATAAGATCGGATTAAACAAGGTATTATTTTTAGTTATTGCGTTTGGCGTAATAGAAAGATTTGCCTTATATAAAATAAATTATAGTGGTGCAGTTGATTTCGAATTTTGGGATAGATGTATCTATAAGCCATTGTATTGCAATATAGACTTATTTCTATTTGGTATATTAGCAAATTTATATATAGATGATATAAGTAGAAAATATAAATTTAAATATATTGGCTTTTTTATAGGAATAATACTGGCGCTTTTATTGTTCGTAAATTTCTTTTTTAGCTATTATACTTTTAACAACTATATAGAATTTTATGCGGAGAAATTTATTTATCTTTTACCTACTTTTACTGCATTAATGACGTTTTTCTTAATTATTCTAATAGAGTATAAAGATATATTATTTGACATTAAAAATAATAAAAACATATTACATTATTTTGGAATTATGACCTTTGTAATTTATGTTTGGCATGAGCCCGTTCTTTTTAAAGTGCATCAAATCATAGAGCAGTATCATCTAGGTATAGGTCTTAATTTGCTTATAGGGCTTTGTTATTGTTTGTTCTTTGGGTTTCTATCATATATCTTTATAGAAAAACCGATGGGTTCGTATAAGAAAAAGGGCGTCTAAATGCCTATAAAACGCCAACTCATATCCTTCCTCCTCGTCGGAATTCTAAACACCGCTTTCGGATACGGGCTGTTTGCTCTTTTTATCTATATCGGTCTATATTATCCTCTCGCCGTGTTGTTTTCTACGATACTGGGTGTATTATTTAACTTTAAAACTATAGGCAATCTAGTATTCGGTAGTAGCGATAATAGGCTGATTTTTAAATTTGTTTTGGTATATGTTATAACATATCTCTTAAACATATTTTTCTTATGGCTCTTTAAACGGCTCGGATTTGAGAATATGTATATAAACGGCTTCGTATTGGTTGTACCGCTAGCCATAATTTCGTTTATATTGAATAAATTTTTTGTTTTTAGGAGATGATATGAAAAAAATTAGCGTCGTTACCGCGTGTTTTAACGAGGAAGAAAACGTGAAGGAGGTCTATGCGAGGGTTAAAAAAGCGATGTCGCAATTCCCGCAGTATGCATACGAGCATATTTTTATAGACAACGCTTCTACCGATAGAACGGTCGAAATTTTAAAAGCTCTTGCAAAAGATGATAAGAATTTAAAGATCATCGTAAATTCTAGAAACTTCGGTCATATCAAATCCCCGACCTATGCGCTTTTGGGGGCGGAGGGGGATGCCGTGATCTCTATCGTAGCAGATCTGCAAGACCCGCCCGAGATGATACCGGGGCTCATAGAAAAGTGGCAAGAAGGCAATGATCTAGTTCTTGCCATTAAGCGCGATAGCGAGGAGAAAGGCGTTATGTTTAAGATACGTGAGCTTTACTACGAGCTGCTCTCCAAACTTTCCGAGATCGAAATTTTTAAGAATTTCACTGGCTTCGGGCTTTTTGATAAAAAGGTCATCGCGGCGCTTAGGCGGATGAACGATCCGTATCCGTTTTTTCGCGGAATGCTTGCGGAAGCGGGCTATAAGGTAGCTAAAATTCCTTACGATCAGCCTATAAGAATTCGCGGAGTTACCAAAAATAATTTATATACGCTTTACGATATGGGGATTTTGGGCATAATCTGCAATTCCAAAGTCCCTCTTAGGCTTGCGACTTTCATAGGTATGATAACGGGCGTTTTAAGCATAGTGGTGGGACTCGTTTATTTCGTGCTAAAACTCATATATTGGGACGAGATGAGCGTGGGCATAGCGCCTCTTATCATACTTTTTTCCTTCGTTTCGTCCGGAATTTTATTTTTCATCGGTATAATAGGCGAATACGTCGGCGCGATCTATACTCAGGTACTAAATCGTCCGCTGGTCTTTGAGAAAGAAAGAATAAATTTTGACGAATGAGATACTTTTAAGCATCGCTATACCTACTTATAATAGGGCGAAATTTTTAGATATAAGCCTAAATAGCCTATGCAAAAGCGTGCGTAAAAGCGGGCGAAATGACGTTGAAATTTTGATTTTAGATAACGCTTCTACGGATGAGACTCGTGACGTTGTAAAAAAATACGCCAAGCATAAATTTCTAAAATATATAAAAAACGATGAGAATATAGGCGCGGATAATAATTTTAAAAAAGCGATCTCGCTATCGCGCGGAAAATATGTGTGGATATTCGGCGACGATGATTTGGTATTTGACGATACGATTTTGTATTTAGCGCAAATACTGGATGCCCCAACCGCATTCGGCATCGTTCATTTAAAAGCTCAAAATTTTACTGATGAGACTAGCCCTGCGGAATTTCAAGAATTTAAGAATTTCAAAATTTACGACGGCGCTAAAGCGGAATTTATCCAAGAAGCGCATACTAATTTAACCTTTATAACGTCCAATATCGTAAATAAAAGCCTATTTGATAAAATTGACCTAAATACGATAGCTAATAACAATCTAGGACAGCTATATTGGAATATAGCGTGCGCAATTTTATCCGATAAGCAAGCAGTCGTATTTGATAAAATCTATGCGGCGAGGCAGTTTAATAGTGGAAACTATAATTTTTCCAAAGTTTTCGGTATAAATTTAAACGATACGTTAAGTTTGATCGAGAAAAATTACGATGCGAAATTTATAACCGAAATTTTTAGGAAAAGACTTTTAATATATTATTATCCCGCCAATATTATTCGGATACGCAACGGGCTTTCGGCGGTTAGAAATGAAAACTGCTTTCGCAATTTATATGAAATTTATAAGAAATATCCGCTATTTTGGATATTTACGGTCAGCGCGATGTGGATCCCGAAAAAGCTAGGTCTCTTAATGATTAAATTTATGCAAAAAACGATTTAGGACGGAATTTGCTATCTAAAATTTCATACATGGCGCTAGCGCAGATATTTTTCGCTTTTACGTCCGTAGTATCGATTTTAGTACTGCCTAAATTATTATCTTTAGAAAGTTTCGGATATTATCAGCTGTTTATATTTTTCGCAAATTACGTAGAGCTTTTGCATTTCGGGCTATCCGACGGCATATATCTAAGATACGGCGGCAGGCGGTTTGAATCGATTTTAAAGCGAACTTTAAAATCTCAAATTTACGCTATGGAAATTTTATATGCCCTAGAATGCCTAATTATATTTTTTGCCGTCTATACCTTTTCATTCGATAAAAGACTATTTTTATATATCGCTATTTCGGGCGCTATTACGGTGCCTAGATCGTTTTTATATAATCTTTTGCAAAGCATAAATGAGATTAAAAAGTCTATCGTAGTTTTACTTATAGAGAGAATTTTTGTTTTATCGTCCATTGCAATCGTTTATTTCGTAGATTTTGATAAAGCTAGGTTTTTGATATTTTCATTTATTTTTGCCAGATTTATATCTTTCGCTTATATTTGTTTTTTATGCAGAGACGTTTTTAAGGCAAAAACGACCCCCTTCGTAAAAAGCTTATTTTATATATTCAAAAATATGCGAATAGGTATAAGATTAACGATCTCTACGCTTTGTAATATATTTTTGATTTTTATCGCAAGATCGATGATCGCATGGAAATTTAGCGTTATAGTATTCGGAAAAATTTCGCTAGTATTGTCGTTATTAAATTTCGCTCTATTTTTTATCAACGCATTTTCGGCGATTTTGTTTCCGATTTTGCGGAATAAAAGCGCTAACGAGCAAAATGAAATTTTTAAAATTTTAGACGACGGACTATCCGCCATATTTATATTTTTATTTCTTTTTGCGTATCCGATGCAGATATTGCTTGCTCTGTGGCTGCCAAAATACGCGGACGCGCTGCATTATATGCCGATAATTTTTGCTATATTTTTATGCGAAGGAAAGACGCTTTTGCTTACCAATTCATATTTTAAAGCATTGCGAAAAGAGCGGCAGATGCTTCGCGTAAATTTAATAATTTTGACCCTGTTTTCGATATTTATAATGCTTGCGGTAGTCGTATCGGACGATCTATTTATCATAATGTTTTGTCTATTTTTATCTCTTTTCTTAAAATACGTTGCGTTAAGTCGCGAGCTAGCTAAATTTATAAACAGCGTAAATTTTTACAATATCGGGACGGATTTTTTTTGCAGCGTTTGCTTCGTTTTTTTATCCCGCGCGGCGGGCGAAGCCTATTCGTTTTGTTTGGCGGCGGCGATGTTTATATTTTTGTTTGCGTTAAAGAGAAAAAATTTGATACGATTGTTTAGATTTGCAAATACGGCGGAGTTTAAATGAAAAAAGCCCTAATTCACGACTGGTTCAGTACCTATGCTGGTGCGGAGAAATGCGTTGAGAGTTTTACCAATATTTGGGATGATTTTGAAATCTACGGTCTCATCGATTTTTTAAGCGATACGGATCGGAATAAAATTCTAAAAGGCAAGCGTGCCCATATGAGTTTCATTCAGAATTTGCCCTTTGCGAAGAGTAAATACCGCAACTACCTGCCGCTATTTCCGCTTGCGATAGAGCAGTTTGATCTAAGCGGCTACGACGTCGTGCTATCCAGTTCGCATGCCGTCGCAAAGGGAGTTTTGACTCATCAGGGGCAGCTTCACATCGCCTATGTGCACACGCCGATCCGCTACGCATGGGATCTGTATCATCAGTACTTGCGCGAAAGCGGGCTAGATCGCGGTTTAAAAGGCGCGCTAGTGAAGTATTTTTTACATAAAATTCGACTTTGGGACGCAAGCGCCGCAAACCGCGTGGATCACTACGTCGCAAATAGCCGCTATATCGCGCGCCGAATCGAGAAAATCTACGGCAAGCCTAGCAATGTAATCTATCCGCCCGTGGACGTGGATAAATTTACGCTGCGCGAAGCCAAAGAGGACTTTTATCTCACCGCGTCGCGCATGGTGCCGTATAAAAAGATTGATCTCATCGTGGAGGCGTTTTCGCAGACGGATAAAAAACTGCTCGTCATCGGCGATGGCCCCGATATGGCTAAAATCAAATCGAAAGCTGGTAAAAACGTCGAGCTTCTGGGCTTTGCGGACAATGAGACGATGGCGGATCTCATGGGGCGGGCTAAGGCGTTTGTTTTTGCTGCCGAGGAGGACTTTGGTATCACGCCCGTAGAAGCGCAGGCATGCGGTACGCCCGTGATCTGCTTTGGTCGCGGCGGCGCTCGCGAGACGGTGATTGACGGCGAGAGCGGGTTATATTTTATGGAGCAGAACACAAAAGAGATGCTTGCCGCCGTAGCTAAATTTGAGCAAAATCATGATAAATTCGACCCCGTAAAAATCAGGGAAAATTCGCTAAGGTTTTCGCGTGCGCGTTTTGAAGCCGAGATCAAAAGCTACGTCGAGAAAAAATACGAAAAATTTAAAGAAAAAATAAAATAGTCGCCGCCAAGCGCGAAATTCGCGCAGCGCGTATCTGGATGGAAAAATGAAAAAATATCTTTGTAAAGCGATACTTCTTTTGGTCGATCTTTTGGCTATTTGGGTGTCTTTTGGTATAGCAGTCGAGCTTAAAAATTTATTTTACGGCGACCACGTGTTGCTTGATATATCCAAGTATCAGGGCTTTGGAATCGCTTATGCCTTGATGATAGCCTTGTTTTTTTATCAAGGGATTTATGCTAGGAGGTATGATTTTTGGCACGAGTGCGCCATAGCGGTAAAGAGCTGTTTTTTTGGGCTTTTGCTTACTTTAGCTGCACTTGCCTTGCTAAAGATAAACTATGATTTTTCAAGAGCTAGCTTGATTTTGGGCTTTGGCTTTATGATTTTTATTATCCCGGCTTTTAAATTTATAGCTAAAATTTTGCTCTTTAAACTAGGCTTTTGGAAAAAAAAAGCTAAAATTTTAGGCGAGAACAAGGAGTTTGAGCTGGCGATTTTTGATGATAAATACCTAGGCTATATTCGCACGCAGACCGAGTATGAGTCGCTTTTTATAGGCGGTAGCGGCATGAGCGTGCAGAAGCTAAATGAGCTAATAGAGCAAAATATCAAGGAAAATAAAGAGATTTTATTCACGCCCGTGCTTAGAGGTTACGATTTTACGCAAGCTCATATTTACAACCTATTTAACTCCCGCACGAGCCTTTTTGCGATACATAACTCTTTGCAGAGTAAATTTAACATTGCGCTAAAAAGAGGGCTTGATATATTTTTGATAGTTATGGCTTTGCCGCTTTTGATTCCGATTTTTTGCGCGGTCGCTATCGCTATGAAGATAAGCGAACCAAGAGGCAAGATATTTTTCTCGCATCAAAGGATGGGGCTAAACGGCAAGCTGTTTGGGTGTCTTAAATTTCGCTCGATGAGAGAAAACGGAGCCGAAATTTTAAAAGAGTATCTTGAAAAAAATCCGCAAGAAGTGGAGTATTTTGAAAAATATCATAAATACGAAAACGATCCGCGCGTAACCAAGCTTGGGAATTTCCTCAGAAAAAGTTCTCTTGACGAGCTACCTCAGCTAATCAACGTCCTAAAGGGTGAGATGAGCATCGTAGGCCCTCGCCCGTGCGCGCAGTATGAACGCAAGGATATGGGGCGATACGCCGAGCTAATCTTGGCGGTTTTGCCAGGGATTACCGGCATCTGGCAGGTTAGTGGTAGGAGCGACGTAGACTTTGAGACGAGGGCGCGAATGGATGCGTGGTATATGAAAAACTGGTGCATCTGGAACGATATCGTGATAATCATAAAGACCTTTAAGGTTGTTTTAATGCGTAAAGGCGCAAGCTAATTTCATTAAAAAGGGAAAAATGTCAGAACGGAATGATCAAATAATTTATCAAGACGAAGAGATAGATCTATTTGAACTAGGTAAAAAAGTATTGAGATATAAAAAATATATCTTTTTAACTACCGGTGCAGCTTCGTTGGCGGCCGGATTATACGCCTTTGTAGCTACGCCGCTATATAAGGCTACGGCTTTGGTTGAGACGGGATACTACAAGAATGATAACGGCGAAGAAATCTTAATAGCAAATACTGCCGATAATGTACAAAAATTAACGATAAAGTATATCGACTTACTAAAAGGCGTTGAAGACCTTGACTATAAAGTAGAAAAGATATCGGAGGTAAAAAATAATAAAAAGTTTTTTGACGTAGAGGTCGTCGCAAAAAGTAATGATATAGCCGTAAAGCAGATAAATAAAATGGTTGATGATTTGGCGAGCGAACATCAAAATGCCATAAACGCATATATCGAATTAAAAAAGGTTCAGCTTGCAAATATAGAACGTCAGATAAATTTCTTAAAAAACAACGTCATAGTGGAAAAGCAACAGCAGATAGAATATATAAAATCAACGCAGATACCTCGTATAGATAGGAAAATAACATATATGAAAGACGCTATTATACCTGCTGCACAGCGCGAAATATCGGCAATAGACGATATAAGTATTCCGTCGGTGCGAAAGAATATAGAGTTAAATATGCAAAGATTAAAAAAATATGAAGCAGAGCTAGAAAAACTTCGCACCAATAAAAATGTAGGCGAATCCAAAAATATTATACTTCGCCAAATGATGGAACAAGGTATTTATAGTCAAATTTCAAATTTAGAGCAAAGTATGATAGCTTTTGAGCAGCAAAAGCAAGTATTATTAACAAAATCTAAACCTGATGCGTAGAATAGATTAGATAGGTTGGTTGGCGTAGAGCTAGAAAATATGCAGGCGGAAAAAGATATCTTAGTTAATGATAAATTACCGTCCTTACAAAGAGAATTAGTAAATTTGCAAACCGAGGAATTAAATAAGCTTTTAGATCAAAGATCTCTCATAGAGCTTGCATTAGAGCCCTATAATTACCAAAATACGCAGATAGTTTCCGATATAGTTATCTCAAATAAACCCGTTAAACCTAAAAAGGTAATCATAATTGCAATTGCATTTTTATCGGGTTTGATACTGTCCGTATTCGGGGTTTTGGTTTACGATTCAATAAAAAATAGAATTAATAAAGATAAACGGGAGGGTTAAGTACCCTCCAAAATTTTTATAGTTTGCCGCCTTCAACGACAAGTGATTCTGGATTGACGCTATCGCCGTAGATCGGTTTTAGTGTAGCATCATAGTCTTTGTGGAAGAAATTTTCTTTTCCAAGCTCAATGATCTCATTGTTTAGCCAGTCAAGTAAAACTTTGTTTCCTTTTTTAACAGCTGGTGCTATCACGTCCACATCACCAAGCGCTTCAACGCCTACAACAAAACCAGGAGTCTCTTTCGCCCAGGCAAAAAGTAGGGCGTTATCATGCGCTAGTGCAGCACCTCTTTTATCAACCAAAGCTGCAAATGTTTCAGTATTTTGGTCGTATTTTGCAAGCTTAATGTCAGGATAATTTTTTGTAAAAAACGCGTCTGCGGTTGTGCCCTTATTTACGATTAGGGTTTTGTCTTTTAGCTCATCGATGCTCTTTATCACCGCACCTTCAGGGCTTACGATGCCAAGTGAAACCTTCATGTATGGAAGCGCAAAATCAACAACTTGTGCGCGCTCAGGTGTTTTTGTAAAATTTGCAAGCGTGATATCTACTTTATCTGCTACTAAAACTTCAACTCTACCAGCAGCCTCGACTAGCTCAAATTTTACCTTGCTCTCATCGCCTAGTAGGTCTTTTGCGATACGTTTTGCAAAGTAAATATCATATCCTTGGTTTTTGCCGTCTTTATCGACATAGCCAAATGGTGGTTTGTCGCTGAAAACGCCAATTCTTACATATCCGCGCTCTTTGATCTTTGCGATCGCATCAGCTTCGTTTGAAGCAGCTTTTGCCGTGTCGGCACCTTTGTCATTACCACAACCCGTTAGAAAGACGGTAGCGATTAATGCTAATAAGAAAAATTTAAATTTTCTCACTCTTTCTCCTTGTAAAAAAGTTAAATAAATAAGAGCGTTAAAATTTCGCTCTAAACGCATTTTGAAAAAACGGCAAATTATCTCTTATTTTTTCTAAAACGAGAATAAATTTAGAAATTTCTTCGCGCGATCGCTCTTTGGGTTGGTAAAAAATTCCTCTGGTTCGCTGATCTCCACGATCGCCCCAGCGTCCATAAATACGATCTTGTTTGCAACCGCCCTTGCAAAGCTCATCTCGTGAGTGACTATTAGCATCGTCATGCCATCTTTGGCTAAATTTAGTATAACATCAAGCACTTCTCTAACGATCTCTGGATCAAGCGCAGCCGTAACCTCGTCAAATAGCATAATTTCAGGGTTTAAACAAAGGCTTCTTACTATTGCTATGCGCTGCTTTTGGCCGCCACTTAGCTCCTTTGGATAGGCAAATTTCTTATCAAGCAGTCCAACCTTGCTTAGCCACATATCAGCGGTTTTTTCAGCCTCGGCCCTATCTCTTTTTTGCACCTTTAAAGGCCCAAGAAGGACATTATCTATGACGTTCATGTGATCAAACAGCTCGTAGCTTTGAAAGACCATGCCGACTTTTTGGCGGATCCTTTGCCAATCATTAAATTTAGCGTCTATCACTTCACCATCGATTATGATCTCACCGCTTGCTATGCTCTCAAGGCCGTTTATACATCTAAGAGTTGTGCTCTTGCCACAGCCCGATGGTCCAAGAAGCACGACCACTTCACCGCTTTTTACCTCTAAATTTATATCCTTTAAGGCGTGAAGCTCTCCATAAAATTTGTTTATTTTTTTAAGTTCTAATATGTTTTCGCTCATTTTAGCTCCATTTTTTTTCTAGTTTTTTTGATAGTTTTGAGACTGGATAGCAGATCACAAAATATAAAAAGAATATGAGCGTGTATATCCAAAATGGCGCCATAGGATTTGTAAATACATTTCGCTCGATGATCTGCTGACCGACTTTGACCACCTCTACAACGCCGATTAGTACGACGATAGAGGTTGTTTTTATCATACGGCTTAGTAAATTTACAGCTCCAGGCACTAGCCTTCTTGTGGCAAGTGGGATAATGACGTGAGAGTAAATTTGAAATTTACTAAGTCCAAGCGATGCGGCTGATTCAAATTGATGTTTTGGTATTGATGTTATTGCGCCACGCACGATGTCCATCATTTCAAAAATTCCCCACAAGCTAAAGACGATGAGTGAGGCTGTAAATGCTGAAATGTGAATATCAAACGCCTTACTGACACCAAAATAAAATAAAAATAGCCAAACGATCTGAGGCATTATGCGAACGATTTCTAGGCAAATTTTTAAAACAAAATAGATAAATTTGTTTTTCATGCTCATAAGCACGCCAAGCACTAAGCCACCGATTATAGAGATAAAAATAGAGATAAATGAAATTTCTGTGCTAACGACTAGACCTTCAAAGAGTCTTAGTAAATTTTGCGTGTCAAATAAAATACTAACTCCTTGCATTTCTCACCCTTTTTTCGACATAGCTAAGCACCAGCGAGACTGGCAAAATGATGATGAGATAGCTAATTACTAGCATAAAAAGTGCCTCGTCTGTCTTGTAATAAAGCCCAATGAGATCCTTTGCGACGTAAACTAGATCGGCAAGGGCTACGATACTAACGATGCTTGTCTCTTTTAGTAAAAAGATAATATTTGCACTGATGCTTGGCACTGCTACGCTAAATGCTTGAGGCAAGATAACATATCTTAGGAGCTGATTTTTGCTAAGTGCGATGCTTAGTCCCGCTTCGATCTGCGACTTTCTAACCGCCTCAAAACCAAGCCTAAAGCTCTCACTCATATAGCTACCACCAAGAAAGCTAAGACCAGCGACCGCACAGGCAAAGCCGCTCATCGACACTCCAAGCTTTGGCAAGCCATAATATAAAAAGAAAAGCTGTATAAGAAGTGGCGTGTTTCTTGAAAGCTCAACATAACAATCAACCACTTTTGAGAGAAATTTTAGCTTGTAAAATTTCACAGCCATGCAAAAAATGCCTATCAAAATAGAAAAGACGATCCCTAAAAAGGCGATCTGACAGGTGAGCACCCCAGCTTTTACAAAAAGCGGGTAAAATTTCTCAATAAACTCAAAATCCATAAACTTTAATCCAATCTGAAAAATGGATGTATTTTATCCCAATAATCATAAATTTAAAACTAATTAGGTATTATCGCAACTTAATTTTAAGCTTGCAAAAAGGATAAAATTTTGATCGATCTTTTTCAGATCATCGGCTTTTTAGGGATGATTTGCATCGTGATGGGCTACTTTTTACTTCAGATCGGCCGTCTAAATAGCCACGATCTAGCCTATCAGATAATAAATTTAGTAGGTGCGGTGCTGCTCATCATCTCGCTTTTTGTGCACTTTAACCTCGGTTCATTTTTGATAGAGGTCTTTTGGATAATCATTACAATTTATGGAATTTATAAAATTTATAAGGAGAGAGCGTGAGAGCTTACGCAGAGTGGGAAGAGCAGGAGCTTTTGTTTTTATCACTGCCACATAGTAAGAGCGACTGGGAGCCCTATTTAGAGGAGATTTTGGCGAGCTATGAGGAGCTAGTGGCTGCTATTACGCCTTATGAGAAGGTGGTGCTCATCTGCCCTGATGAGGCAAATTTTGATAGATTTAAGAAATTTAAAAATGTTGAGTTTGTAAAGCTTGAGACTGATGATACTTGGATTAGAGACTACGGTATGATCGACGTTTACACTGAAGACGGCGTAAAGAGCTATGACTTTAAATTTAATGCTTGGGGCGGTAAATTTAAGAGCTCAAAAGATGACGCGATAAATTTAGAGCTAGCTAAAATTTACAAAACTAAGCTTGAGCCAGTCGATATGATACTAGAGGGTGGCAGCGTCGAGTTTAACGGCGATGGTATGCTTTTAACCACTTCAAAATGCCTACTAAATGAAAATAGAAATTCCTCTCTTAGCAAAGAGCAGATCGAGGAGAAGCTTAAAAATTTATTTGGTCTAAAGCGTATTATCTGGCTTGAAAATGGCTTTATAAGAGGCGATGACACAGATAGTCACATCGACACTTTAGCTCGCTTTATCACGCCTGATACTATCGCTTATGCGAGCTGCGAAGATGAGAGTGATGAGCACTTTAGCGAGCTAAAAAGGATGGAAGATGAGCTTAAAAAGACAGGCTTTAAGCTGCTTGCTCTGCCGCTTCCTAAGCCTAAATTTTATGATGGCAAAAGGCTTGGCTGCACCTATGCAAACTTCATCTTTATAAATGGCGCACTGATCGTACCAACATATAACGACGATAACGATGAAAAGGTGCTAAATTTACTAGCTAGTGCACTTCCAGATAGAAAGATCATCGGTGTAAATTCGCTAGTTTTTGTCCGTCAAAATGGCTCGCTTCACTGCTCAAGCCAAAATAGATACAAGAGGGCTTAAAATTGGGAAGTCCGTTTGATTATGAGTTTAACCGCATAAATAAGCAGGAGTGCACGCAGGGCGAAAATAAGGCAGTTATCGCAGCCGGAGCTTGCGCCTTTTTGCTCGCACTTGTGAAATTTACAGCTGGGCTTTTTAGCGGCTCGGTCGCTGTGCTTGGCTCGGCGATTGACTCGATGCTTGATTTTATCGTCTCTCTTTTAAATTTATTTGCGCTTAGAAAGTCAAGAAAGCAAGCCGATGAGAGATTTAACTTTGGCTACACAAAGCTAGAGGCCTTGGCAGCGCTATTTGAGTGCATCATCATCGTGGCAGCGGCTGGATATATTTTTTATGAGAGTATTAAAAAATTTAGTGAACCAAATTTAGAGATAGACCTTGGCTTAAGCCTTGGCGTGATGGTATTTTCGGTAGTTGTGACGCTATGTTTGGTGCTATTTTTAAACCAAATTTCTAAAAAAAGCGGAAACCTTATCATAAAAGCAGACGCTCTGCACTATAAGATCGACCTTTTTAGCAACCTTGCAGTCATCATCTCGCTGCTTATCATTAAATTTAGCGGATTTGTGATGATAGATGCGATCTTTGGTATCGTGATAAGTGGCTACATCGCTCAAAGCGCTATAAATTTAGGTAAAGACGCCCTTGGTGTCTTGCTAGATCACGCAGCAAGCCCTGAAGTCACAGATGAGATCATCAAAATGATAAAGGCAAAGCAGAGAATTTCAGACTTTCACTACCTAAACACAAGACAGAGCGCAAATACCATATTTTTAACGCTGCATTTAGTTTTTGACAAAGATATCTCGCTTTACGATGCGCACGAGGTGGCCGAATCGCTTGAAGCTGAGATAAGAGAGAAATTTAAGGAATTTTCGTGGCAGATAACCACGCATTTAGACCCATACAACGACAAAGAAGGGAGATGAGATGAAAGTAGCACTACTTCAACAAGAATTTAAAGGGACAAAAGAGGCGACCATCGCAAAGACACTTGAGCTAATCGCTGAGGCAAAAAAAGGTGGCGCTGATCTAGTTGTCTGCCAAGAGCTGCACCAGACGCAATACTTTTGCCAAAGCGAGGATACAAATTTCTTTGATCATGCAAATGAGTGGCAAGAAGATGTCGCTTTTTGGGGCAGGGTGGCAAAAGAAAATGGCGTAGTTTTGGTCACTTCGCTCTTTGAAAAGAGGGCTGACGGACTTTATCACAACACCGCTTTTGTCTTCGAGCGTGACGGCAGTGTGGCTGGCAAATACAGAAAAATGCACATCCCTGATGACCCTGGATTTTACGAGAAATTTTACTTCACGCCTGGCGACACTGGCTTTGAGCCAGTTGAAACTAGCCTTGGCAAGCTTGGTGTTTTGGTTTGCTGGGATCAGTGGTATCCAGAGGCAGCAAGGCTAATGGCACTAAAAGGGGCGAAAATTCTCATCTATCCAACGGCTATTGGCTGGTTTGAGAGCGATAGTGATGATGAAAAGTCAAGACAGCTTGAAGCGTGGGTGGCGGTGCAAAGAGGTCACAGCGTGGCAAATGGTCTGCCAGTTGTTGCTGTAAATCGCGTGGGCTTTGAAAAAGATGATAGCGGCGTGATGGATGGGATCAAATTTTGGGGAAATAGCTTTGTTTTCGGACCACAAGGCGAGCAGCTTTTCCGCGCAAATAGCACAGATGAGCTTTGCAAGATCGTTGAGATAGATATGAAAAGAAGCGAAGAAGTGCGAAGAATTTGGCCATTTTTAAGAGACCGCAGGATCGATGCCTACGCAAATATCACAAAGAGGTTTATCGACTAAATTTAGAGCTAGAATTTCTAGCTCTTTTAAAATGTAAATTTCTTATCTACGATGCGAACTATTCTGCCGCCAAGCCTTTTTGCCTGCTCTTCGTTGTGCGTGGTGATGATGATAGTGTATCTTTGCGACAAGCTTTTTAAAAGCTCCTCTATAATTAAGACATTTTTCATATCAAGCGATGAGCAAGGCTCATCAAGCATGAGTACTTCAGGCTTTGTAGTTAGCATCCTTGCGATGCAAAGTCTTTGCTTTTGACCGCCAGAGAGCTTGTTAGCTGGCATATCTAGGTCGTTTATTTCGCCCAGTAAATTTACGCTTTTTAATAGCTCCTCTACTCTTTTTTGCTTATCTTTTATGCTGCCCTCATAAAATTCCATCGCATAGGTCAAATTTCTCTTGACACTAAAAGGAAAGAGAGTGGCGTCTTGAAAGAGTATAGCTAGCTTTCTTCTTAGCCAAATTTCGCCCTTATCTTTGATGTTTTCACCTTTAAATAGTATCTCTCCGCTATATCTGCCGCCTTTTTGCTCCAAAAAGCCATTTAGCGCTGAAAGAAATGTCGATTTGCCACATCCTGAGCTACCCATTAGGCAGATGATCTCGTTTTCGGCGACGCTTAAATTTAGATCTTTTAAAATTTCATTATCTTGATAAAAAATACTAAGATCTTTTATGTTTAAAATATCTGGCAATTTTCTCTCCTATATCAAATAAAACTACAGCTGAAAGCAAGTGCAAAATGATAAGTATAAAGATAAGCACAAGCGCCGTAGCGTAGGCATTTTGCGTTGCGACTGACTGGCTTAGGAGCATGTGTAGGTGAAAAGGCAGTGCCATTACCGGCGAGAGCAGGCCTTCTGCCTTTGCCATGAAGACGACCCCTGTTAAAAGTAGTGGCGCGGTGGCTCCTATGGCGTAGCTGCCAGCAAGTATCAAGATGGATATGATATTTTTTCTAATAGTTGGCAAAACAAGCTTTCTAGCCATGAAATTTTTATCAACACCAAGCGCGAAGCTATCTCTTAACATCTTTTCATCGATCTGCGAGATCACCTTTTCAACGCTTACTTCAACAAATGGAAAGACCATCAAAGCAAGCGTAATGCTAGCTGTTAGCAGACTTTTAGGAATATCAAGGCTGACGATAAAAAGCCCATAAACAAACATCCCAAGCAAGATAGAAGGTATCGATGCCATAGTTTGGATGATAAATTTAAGCCCAAGCTTGATCGTGCGAGAGGTGCAGTAAATTTGCCTGTAAATGGCGCAGCTAACGCCGAGAAGCGCTGAAAATATCATCGAGAGTATCATCAGCAAAAATGACCCTATGATGGCGTTTCTTATGCCACCGCTCTCACCTAAATTTAAACCTTGCGGGTTTTTGGTTAGAAAGTCTAAA
Organism: Campylobacter concisus; assembly: GCF_002165785.1. Lineage (GTDB taxonomy): Bacteria > Campylobacterota > Campylobacteria > Campylobacterales > Campylobacteraceae > Campylobacter_A > Campylobacter_A concisus_W. The sequence goes on along the minus strand of NZ_NDYO01000013.1, from coordinate 27,571 downwards.
TTTATCTGAGAGATGCCATTTGCAAAGATGAAATAAAATATCCAAAATATCACCGCAACCACTATAAATACGTAAAGATAGGCGTAAAATTTGACTAAGAAATCCTTAAAAACGTTCATTGTTCTTCTCAAATTTAAAGATAAAAATATTTAGCATAAAGATAAAAACAAGCAGGACAAATCCGCTTGCAATAAGAGCGTGATAGTGTAGGCTGCCAGCTTCACTCATACCCATTTCAAGGGCTATTAGAGATGGTATGGTTTGAGCTTTTGAGAGCAGGTGCGGAAAAAGAGGGGTGTTGCCTATGACCATCATCACGGCCATCGTCTCGCCAGCTGCTCTGGAAAATGCGAGTATAAAGCCTGAAATGCTAGCTTTTATCGACTTTCTTAAAATGATCTTACGTATAAAGTATCCCGTGCTTACGCCAAGTGTGTCTGAGTTTGTTTTGAAATTTTGCTTTAGCAGATCAACACTTTGGAGCAAGTGCGAGGTAAAAAAGGGCAGTATCATGACGCTAAGGATGAGGCTAGCTGCCAAGACTGACTCGCCAGCGGACATTTTTAGCCCTGACTCTAAAATTTTTACAACCGTATAAAGCGCGAAAAATCCATATATGATAGAGGGTATGCCAGCTAGTATTCGTATCATCCAGTCTAGCACGTGCCTAAGCCAGGCGCTCGCAAAAAAGCAGATAAAGATAGTAACGCCAAGCGAGATAAAAAATGAAAATATGCAAGCTAAAAACGCAACTGCGAAATTTGCGATTAGGATATTAAACAGCCCAAAGCTAAAAGGCTCTGTACTAACGTCCCAGTCGCCATTTAGTAAGAAGTCAAAAAGGCTTACTTCTGCAAAGAAACTCGTGGAATTTAGCAGTAAAAATCCCACGAGTAAAAGCAAAAGCATGGCGGATAAAAGTGTAAAAAGATATACCCCGCCTTTAAAAATTTGCCCTGTCATTAGACTATTTTACTGGTATAAATCCCATTTTTTCGATAGTCTTTTGACCTTCGGCTGAATTTAGCACATCAACAAAAATTTGCTCAGTTTTGCTTAACTTGCCACTTTTTACGATGATGAGCGGACGAGAGATGTAGTATTTGCCATCAACTATATTTTTAACAGTTGGCTCCACACCGTCAACGTTTAGCGGTATTAGCTTGCCTTTGTTTTGGTTTGTGATACCAAAAGATGCATATCCAATAGCGTTTTTATTTTCGATTATTTTTGAGACAAGCGCGCCCATTGAAGGTGATTGGATGACGTTTTTGCTAACTTTGACATCTTTCATTATCTTTTTTTGAAATACCTCGTGAGCACCGCCGCCAAGATCTCTTGTAACTACGACTATTTCATCATTTGGTAGGGATTTGTCAAGGTCGCTCCACTTTTTGTACTCGCCTGAGAAAATTTTTACGATCTCATCTTTGTTTAAATTTCCGCCCTTTAGCTTTATCACCTCATTTTCTGGATTTACAGCTACGCAAAGTGCATCTATGCCAAGCGTATAGGCTTTCATATCCTTGATCTTTGCTTTTTCGCTATCTTTTACGTCGCGAGCTAGCATGCCAAAGTCAGCGACATGATCAAGCACAGCTTTTACGCCAGCGCCAGAGCCACCAGCTGAGACGAAAATAGTGATGTTTTTGTTTGGTAAAGCACTATCTACTTTATCCCAAGTCTCGTACTTTTCGATAAAGTCGGTTGAAATTTTAGCGATGACCGGAGCTAGAGTAGATGAGCCACTAAAGCTAACTTGCGTTTTTTCATCCGCACCAGAAGCGAAATTTAAAGATAAAAGTAGCATAGAAGCGGCCAACATAAGTGATTTTTTCATAAAAACCTCCAAAATTTGATTGTTATTAACATTTATAAAAGCTATTGATTAGTTGTAAATTTGCAACAGTTTTTCTAAAACTTAGAACTGCGGTGGATTATACAATAAAAAATGATATTTAAATAGCTGGTTTATCAAATTTATTTTGACTGATAAAGAAATATAAATTTAATCTTAAGAAAATATTTTTTTAAGTCTTGATTGTGTAGAATGGTTGCAACTTTACTAAAACGGCATGAAAATATCATATCAAATAAGGTAAAAAGCTAAATTTATAGAATAAAATAGCCTTAAATTTCTTGAAAGGATCTTAGATGAAAACTACTTCTTTGGCACTTGCTGGCTTGCTTTTAGCAACAACTCTTTCAGCAAAAGAATTTATCAGTATCGGTACTGGCGGCATGACAGGCACTTATTATCCGATAGGTGGAGCGATTTGCCGTTTAGCAAACAAAAATACTAATGTAAAATGCTCAGTCCAATCAACTGGCGGCTCAGTCTATAACGTGAATAACGTCCTCAAAAAAGAGCTTACATTTGGCTTTGTTCAAAGCGATGTTGTCTATGATAAATTTAATGGCACTGGCAAATTTGACGGAGCAAAAGATGAAAATTTACGCTCAGTAGTTGCCATCTATCCAGAGCTTCTTGCGTTTGTCGTGGCAAAAGATAGCGGTCTAACAAGTGATCTTGCCTCATTTGCAGGTAAAAAATATAACGTTGGAAACCCAGGTAGCGGCAACGAAGTGAGCACGCTTGAAGTCTTTAAAGCAAAAGGCTTTGACGTTTCAAAACTAGGATACCGCGGTGTTTTAACAGTTGGCGAATGCCCACATGCACTAAAAGATAAAAAGATAGACGGATATAGCTTTGTCGTCGGCCACCCAACTGCAAACATCACTGATGCTGCGACATCTTTGCCGATCGATATCCTAAATATCGAAGGTAGCGAGATTGATAATCTTCTTAAAGAGAAGCCATACTTTGCAAAAGGTGTGATCCCAAAAGGCTCATATGACGGCGTTGATCACGATGTAAATACTATAGGTGTAAAAGCTGTTTTGGTAACTAATAAAGATACAAAAGATGAGGCTGTAAAAGCTGTGATAAAAGCTATTTTAGACAACTTTGATGAGTACAAAACTCTTCATCCAGCGCTAAAATCAGTAAACAAAGAAGATCTTGTTCAAGGTCTTTCAGCTCCGCTTCACCCAGCTGCAGAGGCTGCATTTAAAGAGGCTGGTATTTTAAAATAATCCATCTCCAGAGGCTTTTGCCTCTGGATAAAATTTAAATATACAAATTCTTTAATTTATATATTTAAATTTTAAAGGAGAGAGATGAACGAAGTCAAAGATAACGAAGAACAATTTGTCGAAGTAAAAACAAGGGAGATAAATAGCAATTTTTACAACTATTTCATTGCGATCGTATGCTTTTCTTGGTCAGTTTTTCAGCTTTATATAGCTTATTTTCCGCTAAATACTAACATTTCGCGCTCGATACACTTAGCCTTTGCGGTTGGTCTTGTATTTTTGCTTTATCCAGTCACTTTTCATAAAAAGGCACATTCTAGTTTGCCATTTTACGACCTAGTTTTTTGTGTGGCAGGCGTTGTTACTGTGCTTTATCCAGCGGTTTATTTTTATGAGCTAGCTGATAGGACAGGGGACTACATCACACAGGATATCGTCATATCGTTTTTAGCGATCATTGTCTTGCTTGAGGCTGGCAGGCGTGTCATGGGGCCAGCACTTCCAATTATTTGTATATTATTTTTGATATATGATCACTTTGGTCCTTATATGCCAGACATCATCGCTCATCAAGGCGCCAGCTTTGAAAAGATCGCAGGTCATATGTTTTTAACGACAGAGGGCATCTTTGGTGTGCCTATCGGAGTTAGCGTTAGTTTTATCTATCTTTTTGTACTTTTTGGCTCATTGCTTGAGAGGGCAGGTGCTGGGCAATATTTCATAAATTTAGCTTTCTCACTTCTTGGAAAATATAGAGGCGGCCCAGCTAAGGCTTCAGTCATCGCAAGTGGCCTAACAGGCATGGTTTCAGGTAGCTCAACAGCAAACGTAGTAACCGTTGGTACATTTACTATACCGCTTATGAAAAAGGCTGGTCTTTCACGCACAAAAGCTGGCGCTATCGAGGTTGCAGCTGGCGTAAACGGACAGCTTATGCCTCCGATCATGGGCGCAGCTGCTTTTATTATCGCTGAGTTTTTAGGCATGACATATACAAATGTCATGATGGCAGCGGTAATTCCGGCTTTTGCTTGCTATTTGTCACTATTTTTTATCGTTCATTTAGAGAGTGTGAAGCTTGGCTTAAAAGGTATAAATCAAAGCGAATTTCACTCAAGATTTAAAATTTTTGTAAGCGGACTTCACTATATAACTCCGATTTTGATTTTGCTTTATACGCTATTAATCGCAAAAGAATCGGCCATCGCTGCGGCATTTAATGCGATTGGATTTTTATTTTTAATAATGATCTTTCAAGATCCAGTTAAAAAACTAGCAAGTGGTGAAAAAGTTGGAATAAATGATGTGTTAATAGGCTTTGAAGATATATTTTGGGCGATGGTTGCAGCCGCAAAAAGTATGACAACGATCGCTATAGCAACCGCACTTGCAGGTATCATCGTGGGTTCTATCTCTCTAACTGGTCTTGGTCAAGTACTTTCAGATCTAGTTGAGCTACTTGCTGGTGATAATATAGTTATGATATTGCTTCTTACTGCGATGATGTCACTTATACTAGGAATGGGCCTTCCAACAACAGCAAACTACATCGTAGTTTCAAGTCTTGTAGCACCTGTTATTTTATTTTTAGCGCACAAAAATGGCTTTTTGATCCCAGCCATTGCTGTGCATCTTTTTGTATTTTACTTTGGAATTTTGGCCGATGACACGCCACCAGTTGGCATCGCAGCTTACGCAGCTGCTGGTATAGCCAAAGCAAATCCTATAACCGTTGGCGTTCAAGGATTCTTTTATGATCTAAGAACGGCGATCTTGCCATTTGCCTTTTTCTTTAACAACAAACTTATGCTGATAGAAAGCGTAAACGAGGGCGATCCGCTTGATTCAAAAGGAATAGTCTGGATGAGCAATCCACTTGAAATTTTACTTGTCTTTGGTATGGCGATCGTGGGAATGTTTGCATTTTCAAGCTTACTTCAAGGCTACTATGTTACAAAGCTTAGAATTTGGGAGCGTATTCTTTTGATCCCTGTTGTGCCACTAGCTCTTGTACCAAATATATGTGCGAAATTTAATCTTATACCAAACGAATACACTGCTTATATCGTAGCTGCTGTACTTTATGGATTTGTTTTTATGACTCAATGGGGTATTAAAGACAAACCACTTGATCAAATAAAAATAATCTAATCTTAGGCAAGAGCATTCTTGCCTAAATTTCTAATATAAATTTTTAAGCTTTCTTTATACTTTGAGTAATTTCTATTTAAAATAAGTTTTTTTTGGATTTTTTTGTTTTAAGAAATTTTTAGGCTCGTAAGCCTAAAAATTATAGTTGTTTTGAGCGTCTTAGATCGCCTGCAAATTCGCAAGACATCTTATCGCCTAATTCGCAGCCTTTTACTAAAAATTCATAAGCTTTTTTAAATTCTTTAGCCTCTATCAAGATAGAACCTACCATCTCGCAAGAATATCCATCATTCTTATCACAAGCTTTATTAAAAAGTTCTCTTGCTTTTTGCGGCTCAGTATTTAGATAAAGCCCACCAGCTGCCGAACAACCCTCTTTTTCACCGCTTTGGCAAGCTTTATTATAATACTCCAAAGCCTTGTCTAGATCCGGTGTTGCTGTTTTGCCTAGCTGATAAATGGCGCCAGTTTTTACACATGATTTTGCATCATTTTCTGCACATCCTGCTTCAAATTTAGCTAAAGCTTCTTTGAAATTCGAGCTCCCATATGCCTTTAGTCCATCTTCAAAGTTACCTGCAAAAGCACAAGCAGCTAATATTGAGATAAAAATCATTTTTTTCATTGAAATTCCCTTTTTTGTGAATTAACATGCAATTTTAGCATATTAATTTTTACACTTACTTGATGAAAAATAATTACGCTTTTAAAATTTGCTCTTGTTTTTTATAATCAGGCATGATTTTTTCTATAAAATCGTAAAAACTTTTTTGATGATGTGGATAGAGCATGTGTGTTAGTTCGTGAAGAACGACGTAGTGCACGGCTGAGAGTGGCTTTTCTATGAGTCTTAGGCTTAGGTTTATATAGCCTTTTTTATGATTGCAGCTGCCCCAGCGAGTTTTGCTATTTCGTATGACGATGCGCTTGATTGGCTTATTTATAAAAGGCTGAAAATGGCTTACAAGCTCTAAAAATAGCTCTTTTGCCCTTACTTTTTTAAAACGCTCAAGGCTTTTTAAATTTGGCGTAAAGACAAACTCGCCATCAAAAAATGGCTCTTTAAAATTTTCATCAAATTTTATCTTATAAACTTGACCAAGAAATTTCATCTCATCATCTTTTGGCAAATTTACAAGAGCTTTTTTGTAAGTATTTTCAAGCCAAATTTTATGCATCTCAAGAAAGCTAAGAGCCATCTTTTGCGTGCTGTAAAATGGCATAGAAAGCGTGATCTTAGCGTCCTTACCAACTCTTAAACGCATGGATTTTATATTTGTTTTAAAATTTACTAAGACGCTTAGCCCATAAAAGTCTAAATTTATGCTCTTTTGCTTTAAACTAGGCGTTTTTCTTGCCATTTTTTGCTTCTCCAACGCCACGTATTTGCAAGGCCTCTTAGCCATTCATCAGCACAAAACCCTATCCAAACGCCGATAATTCCCCAGCCAAGATAGATTCCTAAAAAATATCCAAGCGGTAGTGAAAGCCCCCACATAAAGATAAGGCCAGTCGCAAGAGGAAATTTTGCATCACCGCTTGCACGAAGGGCATTTACGATGACTATGTTAAAGGTTCTGCCCGCTTCAAGAAATATCGAAAGTGTAAAAAGTGGTAGCATGATCGCACGTAAATTTTCGTTTAAATTTAGTGCGTCCATGATCTGATACTTTAGCGCATAAGCTATAAGCACGACTACTAGTGTTATAAAAACTCCAAGTCTTAGCGCCCTAAATGTCCTTGTATAGGCCTCGTTAAACTCGCTTGCTCCAACTAAATGTCCTACAATGACCTCGTTTGCCACGCTAATGCTCGCTCCACAAAGCAAGATAAGAAGCGTGATCTGAAAGTAAATGGTCTGCACGCTAAGGCTAGCCTCACCCATACTTGCCACAAAGCCAAAAGCGATCATGTATTGCGCCATCCAGAGTAAATTTTCGCCTGCGCTTGGAAGGCCGATTGAGAGGATTTTCTTTAAAATTTCAAATGGTACGACAAGTAGCTTTTTAAAGTAAATTTTAACTTTTGCCTTTTGACTTAGCATATAAGCTAGCACGAAAATGCCTACTAGTCTACCAACAAGTGTCGAGATAGCGACCCCTTGTAGGCCTAAATTTGGCAGGTCAAACCAGCCAAAAAGGGCAATGGCGTTGCCAAAGATAGTGATTACGTTCATTAAAACTGAGGTAAGCATTACGCCAGTTGCGAAGTTGTAAACGCGAAGTACCGCAGCTAGCACCATACCTATGCCGTCAAATAGCAAGGCAAAACCAAGGATATGTAGATATGAAAAGCTCTCGTTGATGAGCTCTTTTGGCACGTTTAGTAAATTTAAGATGTTGTAGCCAAAGATATAGATGATGATGGCTGAAAATATGCCAAATATGGTGTTTGAAGTGATGCTGGCGTGTATGACGTTTGAAGCAAGATCGTTATTTTTAGCCCCCAAAGCTTGTGCGACGACGACTGAGCAGCCGATGCTTAGAAAGTTAAAAATAGTCATAAAAAGATCCATCACCTGATTACCTGCACCCATGGCGCCCACAAGATGTACGCTCACTTTTGTAACCATGTAGGTGTTGATGATGAGCGTGATGAAGTGCAAAAACATATCTAAAAATATGGGAATTACTAATTTTTTCATAGAAAGATTCATTAAATGCTCGCTTGAAAGTCTAAATTTATGTGGCAATTATAGCCAAATTAGGTTTTAGCTCCCTTTTGATATAATCGCGAGAAATTTAAAAAATGAGAGAAAAATGGCATTAATCGACCTGATAGACGTAAGTAAAAAATTTGGCGCAAACGAGATTTTAAACGCTGTAAATTTTAGTGTAAATGAAAATGAGAAAATAGCTATCATCGGCAAAAATGGCAGCGGTAAAAGCACGCTTATGAAGATCATCTCTGGTGAGGTGGCAGTAGATAGTGGCAGACGCATAGTGCAAAACTTAATAAGCGTAGAGATGCTAGCTCAAACTCCAAATTTTAACGCCACTTTTACCGTAAAGCAGGCGCTAAATAACGAGCTAAAAGAGATATTTGATGCGATAAGTGAGTATGAAAAAAGTGGCGTTTTACTAGCAAACGACCCAGAGAACAAAGAAATTTTAAAAGAGCAAGAGAGACTATTAAAGTTTATAGAGGCAAAGGATGGCTGGAATATCGAGCATAAGATCGAGCGAATTTTGCAAGAATTTAATCTAAAAGAGTATGAAAACAGACCCATTTGCTCGCTAAGCGGTGGCGAGATCAGGCGCGTGGCACTGGGCGCTCTTATCCTTAAAAAGCCAGATGTGCTTTTGCTTGATGAGCCGACAAACCACCTTGATGTCTATATGGTCAAATTTCTTGAAGATATGCTTAAAAGCTCAAATCAAAGCATAGTTTTCATAAGCCACGATAGATACTTTATAGACTCGCTCGCAACTAGGTGCGTTGAGGTCGAGGAGGCTGGGCTTAGGAGTTTTGAGGGTGGATATGCAAACTATCTAGCCAAAAAAGAGGAAATTTTAGCAAGCCTTGCAAAGTCGCATGAGACGCTGCTAAAACAGTTAAAGGCCGAAGAGGAGTGGCTAAGGCGCGGCGTAAAAGCTAGGCTAAAGCGAAATGAGGGCAGAAAAGAGCGGGTGCTTGCTATGCGCGAGGAGGCTAAGAAAAATCCAGGCGTGATAAGGCGCGTGAGGCTTGAGCTGGAGCGTGCTAGTAAAAATTTCAACCAAGTGCAGAGCCAAAACCGCAAAAAAATGCTTTTTGAGTTTAAAAATTTAAGCAAAAGTATAGACGGCAAGGTGCTTTTTGAAAAATTTGACGCAAGGGTCTTGCAGGGCGAGAGGATCGCCATAGTCGGACGAAATGGCAGCGGCAAGAGCACGCTACTTAAAATTTTGCTAGGACTTGAAAAGCCAAGTAGCGGCGAGATAAAAAGAGGCGAGGTGAGTATCGGCTACTTTGATCAAGCTAGAAATGTCCTTGATGATGACAAGAGCCTTATAGAGACATTTTGTCCAAATGGTGGCGATCACGTGCTGGTTCGTGGGCGAAATATGCACGTTTATGGCTATCTTAAAAATTTCCTCTTTCCAAAGGAATTTTTAGATAAAAAGATAGGCGTTTTAAGTGGCGGCGAGAAAAACCGCGTCGCACTTGCGATGCTTTTTACTAAAACTTACGATGTGCTGGTGCTTGACGAGCCGACAAATGACCTTGATATCGCAACCATAAATATCTTAGAAGACTACTTGCAAAGCTTTGAAGGGGCTATCTTGCTAGTAAGCCACGATAGGTATTTTGTAGATAAGATGGCAAATAAGCTTTGGGCGTTTGAGGGGACAAAGATAAATGTCTTGCATGAAGAGTATAGCGTCTATTTGGAGCTTGAAGATGAGATGAAAGAGCTTGATAAATTTGAAAAAGAGCTCTCAAATAGCCAAAATGAAGCCAAACAAAAGAGCAAAACTGGCGCAAAGCTAAGCTACAAACAAACGCAAATTTTAAACACATATCCAGATAAAATTTCAGCCCTTGAAACAAGAGTGGCTGAGCTAAATGAGGGACTTAGTGATCCAAAAATTTATCAAGAAGTGGGGCTTACTAAGCTTTATGAAGAGCTAGAAAGTGCAAAAGCCGAGCTTGAAAGCCTAGAAAATGAGTATTTTGAAGTTTTAGAGATCGCTGAGAAGCTAGAGTAGCTTGAAAAAGATCGGTAGGATAAGCGCGCTAAATACGAGAGTTGTTAGGCAAAATTCTGTTGTAAGCTTTAGCATTATCGTTGATAAAATGAGGTTTAGTGAGACATTTTCACCTAAAATATATAAATATGAAGTGGGCGATCTGGTCGAGATAAAATATAAAAAGGTTGGATTTTTAAATAAGATAGAGACTATTAGGCTAATCGCAAAAAGCAGCGAAGAGTCAGGACTTTTTGCAAGGATAGAAAATTTATTCTTTTTGCTTGTTGCTTTGTATCTTTGTTTTATTTCTTTGTGGGTTATTTATTATGGGATTACGTTGGAATTTAGCATTTATAGGCTTATCATTTTGTTAGCGGCTATTTGCTTTTTGATTTGGATGGGTAAATCTGCATATCTTAGGCTTTTGATATTTAGATATTTTATATTTGGATAGAACTTTGAAATTTAAATGTATGAAAGGTTTGCGGCTTGATGAGGTCGCTAAATTTGTTTGAAATGGGGCTAAAATGCTAAAAAAACATCCGCTAATCTCTGTAGTGATCGCTATTGTTGTGATATTTTTTGCTACCTACTTTTTTATCTTTGGGCTAGCTACTATTTTAGATGACGACATTGGCGATAGTAAAGAGCTAAATAATAGCTTTTTTTACGTCAAAGATGACAAGGTCTATGCCATGGTGCCAAGTGGCGGTAAATTTGAGCTAATAGGCGTGAGGGCCAGTAAATTTAGATACATTGACACTGGCAAATACGACAACAGAAACGTTGGCGCTAGCGATAAGGCGGTATATTGCGGTAATCTCGTGATGAGTGGGCTTGATCCAAATGGCGTTAGAGCGCTTGGTAATGGCTACTTTGGCGATGGCAATGTAACATACTTTTGCGATAGCGTAAGCGAGACAAACCTCGAAATATCCGCACTTAAAGAGTTTTGGGACATCCTCTCACATAAAATGTTTAAAACCCCAAAAGCGCAAACTCATATCTATAAATTTAGGCAGGTTGATAACACAATTTTAGCAGCGATCTTGGGCTTTGGCTACGCAAGTGACGATCATGAGGGCAAAGAGCTAGAGGGCGCAAATGCCAGCAAGATGCGCTACATCGAGCAGGTATCTGGCAGAAAGAGCGTGCATTTTACGACTGATGGAGAAAATGTCTATTATGACAGCACAAAGCTAGGGATCAAATTTAGCCCGCAAATGCGTGATATCGGCGAGATATGGCGCATTCACTATCTTTATGAGCCAAATTCTGGCATGGTCTATGCAAATGATCATGAATTTGACCCCAAATTTGCCCCATACGAGCCACTTTTTAACCTAGAAGATAAGCACTCCTATCATGCGCTCTTTCGTGGTAAAGGCGGGATCTATCACTGGGAGCGAAAGTGGCAGTGGTATAACAGCATAGATGAGGGTGAGTTTGTAAGAGACGTCGATGATCCGTTTAAAGGCGAGATAACGCCGCTATATGGCGACGTGGTGATAAGTGATGGCAAGACATATTTTTTAAAAACCTATGAAATTTGGCACAACACAAAAAATAACCACAGTCTAAGCTCACGCCACACTTGTATCGTAAGGCTCGATACAAAAGAGCAGTGGCGAAAGATAGGCCTTGTAAGAAATGATGGCTACGGAGCGGTCTATGCAAACGGCGATAAGACATATTATTTTGATAACGTCGGCTACGGCTGGCATTTTAACAGCAGCGTTTATGATATAAACGACCTTGGCGTGGTTGAAATCCTCACTCGTCCTTATGGTCCAAATGTTAAGAATTTAAAACTAGATGAGATAGTAAAAATGGTAGATCAAGGCGCTATGGTGCCAGCTGAGGGCGAGGTGGTGATCGATGCGATAAGCGACTTTGATGATTACTCGCAAAAATATGCTTACTGGATATTTTTAGCCATCGCATTTATAGTCTCGGTAGTTGGCGCTATTTTTAAAAACAAAAAGCAAAAAAGCGAGCTTAAAAAAAGGGTGGATGATTATAGATAATGAGAAAAATTACTATTAGGTTTGTTTATTTTTTAGTCATCTTGACGCTATTTTTTGTTTTGGCGATGCTTTATCTATGGCATGATGGCGAGTATCAAAGAAGCTTTGCAAACATTGATAATAGCGAGTTTTACCGCTCGCCTGAGGGTAAAATTTACGTTCAAATTTCAGGTAGTGGCAAGTATGAGCTAAAAGGCGTTGATGAGGCTAGTTTTAGGGTCTTAAAGCTAAAACACGCATACGACTACTCAAATGTGGCGGCTGATAAAAATCATGTCTATTGCACTAGAGAAATTTTGCCAGGACTTGATCCAAAAAGTGCCAAAGTGCTTGGTAATGGCTATATAAGTGATGGCAAGATAAGCTATTATTGCGCCACTAGAAGCGAGAAAGAGGCGGGATTTAGCGAATTTAGCGCCATTATGAAAAACCTTGTTCACGTTTTTATAAAAAGCTACGATGATAGCCCTTATTTTTACAGGACAAAAAGGGTTGAAAGCATAAATTTAGAGCCTATATTTGACGCTGGCTTTGCAAGAGATGGCGGCACGCTTTACTACAAGGGCGAAAAGCTTGACGCAGATCCTAACGAGTTAAGATACATCACGACAGAAAGCGGCGCTGCTAGCGGATATTATACAGACGGCAAAAGCTTGTTTTTAGGCTTTTATAGGCTTGATGCAAGCTACTCAGATGAGACGTGCCGGATATGCTATGACCCAAAGCATGATATAGAATATCTTTTTGAGCCAAAAAGTGGGGCAGCGTTTACAAATGAGCTCAAATTTAGCGCTCAAAATATGCCTTATAGCGCCATTTATAGCGTGGATAACGTGCACTCGTTTTGGCCTCTTTTTGCCAGCAAAGATGGAATTTACTTTTGGGATGGCAGTAAAAACGAACAAACTAAAATTTCAGACTACCAGCTAAAAGGCGAGCTAAAAAGGCTCTATGCTGACGTTTTTGTAGATGAGAGCTCAGCGTATCTCTTGCAGCAAGGCGAAGAGTGGCGGCGTTCAAAGCACGGCAGGCACTTAGAGGCGCAAACAGTCTCTTTATATAAATTTGCCACAAGCTCATCTTGGCGCGAAGTAGGGCAGGTAAAAGATGGCGAATAAGGCGCAGTTTATGCAAACGGCGATAAGCTCTATTTTTTTAGCAAGATAAAGCCATTTTACGGCATAAAGCATAGCGTTTATGAGGTGGCGGACCTTGGCGTCATAGAAATTTTAACAAGAGCGTCTAAAGAGCTTAGCGCAAAAGATATCAGCGAGATGATAAAACGCGGCGAGCTAGTGGAGGTAATCGGCGAAGAGGTCGCAAGATCGAGGATAGAGTATGACTCGCCAAAGATCATTTTGTATATCACATTTGGCATCGCTTTTGTCGTCATAGTGCTAATAACTCTTGCAAAACCAAAGAGAGATAAAAGCGACTTGAGATAAATTTCAAAGTAGCTATTTTTGGTGGCTAAAGCTTAAAATTTCATAAAAAATTTAAAGAGAAAATTTGACCTATTTACTCTTTTTTGTTAGTTTGAAAGCAAGCTGACATTACAAAAAGGAGAAAAATGTTTAAATTTCAAAGGTCAAAATTTAATAATTCAGTATTTATCCCATCGCTTGTTGTCATATTTTTAATAACGGCATTTGCAGCGATATTTCCAAATTTCTCAAATGAGTTTTTTAAAGGTATGCAAAACTACATCGCGGCCAAATTTGGCTGGTTTTACATCCTAGCCGTAGCCGTCATATTGCTAAGCGTCATCATCCTTGGCTTTAGTAAGCTTGGCGAGATCAAACTAGGAGCCGATCACGTAAAGCCAGAGCACAAAAATATCTCGTGGTTTTCTATGCTTTTTGCCGCTGGTATGGGCATAGGTCTAGTATTTTTTGGTGTGGCTGAGCCGCTCATGCACTATCTAAACCCACCAGTTGGCGACGCTCAAACTATCGCAGCGCAAAAGCTTGCGATGAATATCACATTTTTTCACTGGGGCATGAGCGCATGGTCAGTTTATGCTATCGTGGCGCTAATTCTAGCCTTTTTCTCGTATAGACACGGCTTGCCACTCACGCTTAGATCGGCGTTTTATCCGATCATCGGAGATAAAATTTATTGCAAGATAGGCAACGCCATCGACACATTTGCCGTCGTAGCGACGCTATTTGGCGTGGCGACATCGCTAGGATACGGTGTACTTCAGGTAAATGCGGGCCTTACGCACGTTTTTGGCCTGCCGACTATGCATATCACGCTTTTAATAGTGCTTTGTTTTGCAGCGACCATCTCAGCGGCAAGCGGCGTAGATAAAGGGATAAAAATTTTGTCAAACGCAAATATTGCGCTAGCTATATGTTTTATGTTTTTGATACTATTTTTGGGCGATACGACGCAGCTTTTAAAGTCATTTGTACAAAACAGCGGCGACTACGTCTCGACGCTCATCTCAAATACATTTAACCTCTACGCCTACGAGAGACAAAACGAGAGCTGGCTTGGCGGTTGGACACTGCTATACTGGGCTTGGTGGCTATCTTGGTCGCCGTTTGTGGGGCTATTTATCGCCAAAATTTCAAAGGGCAGGACGATAAGAGAATTTGTGATCGGCGTGCTTTTCGTGCCAACCGGCTTTACCTTTGCTTGGATGAGCTTTTTTGGTAACTCGGCGATCGCGCTTGTGCAAAGTGGCTTTAGCGAGCTTGCGACGACCGTAAATTCCGACTCGGCTTCGGCGCTTTTTATGTTTTTGGAGAAATTTAGCTTTTCAGGCGTGCTAAGCACGATCGCGGTCTTTATGATCGTCATATTTTTCGTCACTTCGGCCGACTCAGCGGCGATCGTGATGAACATGCTTTGCTCAAACGGCAAGGATGATACGCCGGTTTGGCAAAAGGTCTTTTGGGGCGTTACGGTGGGCGTCGTGGCGGCATTTTTGATGCTAGCCGGCGGCCTTGGCTCGCTTCAAGCACTTACGATAACTACGGCATTGCCGTTTGCTATCGTGCTACTTGGCGCCATTTACGGGCTATTTAAAGCCTTGCGCGTCGATGCGACCAAAAAAGAGACAAATAACTTTAACAACATGCCTCTTAGCGATCTTTCTAAGCCTTGGCAAGAGCGACTAAGCGCTATCATCACTCTACCTAGCAAAAAAGACGGCAGTAAATTTCTAAACGAAGTCGTGCTAAAAGCCTTTAACGAGCTAAAAGAGGAATTTGCCAAAAACGGCCTTGAGGCAAATGTAACAAAGGCTGAAAATTTCGTAAATTTAAACGTCGGGCTTGGCGACGAGATGGACTTTAGATACGGCGTATATCTCACCAAAAGCCAGAGCCCGGACTATACTAGAGAGCTTGAGGGCGACGATCTTTACTACAGAGCCGAGGTATATCTAAAAGAGGGCGGTCAAGACTACGACGTGCTTGGTTGGAGTGAGGCCACGCTGATAAACGACGTAATCGAGCAATACCGCAAACATATGCAGTTCTTGCATGTCGTTAGAAGGTAGGCTTGACTTAAATTTGCCTGGAATTTGAAAATTTCTAGGTAAATTATAAATCTTACTCACTCGTTATCGTTTGTTACTGAATTTAAAAGTGTGATGTGCTTGTTTATAAATTTTAAAATTTTAATTGAGTTTTATATGCACATGGTGTAAAGCGAAATATAAGTGTTATTATTTTTTAGAGAAAACAAATTAGAAAAATTAACTTTCTTGGTTTATGTTTTTGCTTGTAGTTATGAGATAAATTTGAAATAAAAAAATGCTAATTTTTTGTTGTGTATCGTCCAAATTCCAGAGCAAAAATGCATTTTCTGTAAATTTTTAACTTTGATAGATATTTTGCTGTATCGGTCGTCGTAAAAATTTACAAAATCTCAAGTCTGGTGCTGATATCAGCAACGCCTTTTGAATACATCGCTGACGTTACTATCGCATCGGCTTTTGCGTATTCTTTTACATTTGCTAAATTTATACCACCGGCTGCTATGATCATAGTATTTGAAGAAATTTCATCTCTTAAAGAGAGTACGTTTTTGATAAGCTCTGGGCTAAATTTATCACACTGCACAACGTCGCAATTTGCTTTTATAAGTTTGCTTGCTTCGTCTAAATTTTCAGCTTCAACGCAGATTTTTTTCTCAACCATTTTGGTTTTAAATTCTGGCAAAAGAGATACAAATTCATCAAAATTTGCATAAGCTTTTATATGATTTTTAAAAAATAAAATGCTATCACTAAGCCCAAGCCTATGCATTTTACCGCCACCTTCAAGTACTGCTTTTACGCAAAATTTCTTAGCAAATGGAAAGCTCTTTCTAGTTGCTAAAATTTCACATTTTTCATTGACGCACTTTGTGGCATTTACCATTTTATTTGTATAAGTTGCGATGGCGCTAGCATATTCTAGTGCGACTTGAGCTAGTTTCCAAGCTTTATGCACATCTTCGTAGCTGCCATAAATTTTTATGATTACATCGCCAGCTTTGCAAATTTGAGAATTTTGCACAAAAATTTCACTCTCACACCCAAGTAGCCTTGCAACACTTGCGGCCACATCAACGCAGCTAACACAAATTTCATCACGTGAATAAATTTCAAGTGAGGCATTTTTATCGATATTTTGAAGCGACGTAGTAAGATCAAAGTAAGGTACATCTTCATTTATATAGCTTAGAATTTCTGCGTCGCTGAGTATCATTTTATGCCTTTTTTACCTCATTTTTTGCTTTTATTATCATTTTTTTAAAGATTCCATTGTCATAAAGTCCAGCATGATAAAGAGCAAAACAAGTAAATGCAATGCCTGAAGCAACGTGAAATTTCTTAATGCTTTTATTTCTTTTCATAAAAAGGGCACTTAAGCAAACTGAGGCTAAAGTGATGCCCATACCGACTTTTGATACTTGTCTATGAGTGTTTATATCAAGTAGTTTGCCACTTATTTTTGTTTCGTTTTTCAAATTCTTCTCCATTTAGTTTTTATTCCAGCAACTTGTATTTTTTATACCAAGACTTTCTGGGTCAAATTCTGGATTTTGTCCAGCACCTCTTTGAGCTTCGTAGTCTTTGATCGCTATTATCACTACTTTTGAAAGTAGGAAAATAGCGATGATGTTAATAATTGCCATCGCAGCCATTGTGATATCAGCGATATTCCAAGCGAGCTTTAAATTCATCTGAGCACCAATAAATATCATAACGACAGCTGTTATCTTAAATAGCAACGTAAGCTTGTGGTTTTTGGTTAAAAATTTCATATTTGCCTGAGCGTAGTAGTAGTTGCCAATAAGCGAAGTGATGGCAAAAAGTACGACTGCAAGAGTGGTAAAATGAACTCCAAATTCACCAAAATACTCTTTCATTGCGGCTTGAACGAGAGGAAGTGCTGTTAGCACCTCACCACTTGAGCCAGTCTGCTTCGTAAGATAGGCCTGTGAAAATAGCACGATCATACCAGAAGCGATACATATAGTCATGTCTATAAAGACTGCCATTGCTTGAACTAGGCCTTGTTTTACTGGGTGGCTAGTATGTGCTGCGGCTGCTGCGTTTGGAGCTGAACCCATACCAGCTTCGTTTGAGAAAAGGCCTCTTTTGATACCTATGACGATCACGCTACCAGCAAATCCACCAAATATCGCTTTAAAATCAAAAGCATTTTCCAAGATCATCTTGATAACATCAGGAATTTCTTTGAAATTTAAGATAATAGCAACAAAGGCTAGTGATATGTAGGCAAGTGCCATGAAAGGCACGATATATGAGCTTACTTTACCTATGATGTGGCTTTTGCTAAAAAACATTACTGCTGCAAATGCCGTAAGAATAAGACCAATGCCAACAGGTAGGCCGCTTTGCGAAAAAGTCACATTGCTACCAGCTTTGTCGTAGTAAATTTCAAAGGCTGATGTCATGGTATAGCTTTGAAGTCCGTTAAAGCCGTATGCGTAGGTGATGATGAGAATCACCGCAAAAAGTGAAGCTAGCCACTTTATGCCAAGGCCATTTTTGATGTAATAAGCTGGACCGCCTTTAAATCCAAAAACGTCTTTTGTCTTATAAATTTGCGCTAACGTACTCTCTATAAAAGCTGAAGCTGATCCCAAAAAAGCCATCAGACACATCCAAAAAAGAGCTCCCGGACCGCCCGCGACGATAGCTGCTGAAATTCCAGCGATATTGCCTATACCAACGCGCGAAGCAGTCGAGATCATAAGTGCTTGAAATGGCGTTAAATGGTGCTTATTATACTTGTCCTTTTTTTCTACTAAGACTCTGCAAGCTTCAAAAAACATCCTAAACTGCACAAAACGAGTCAAATAACTAAAATAAATTCCCGTAGCCACAAGAATAATGACTAAAAAATATCCATATAAAAAGTCGTTGGCTATGTCCATTTTACCGTTTAAAAAATTTAAGAAACTATCAAGCACCATCTACCCTTTCAAATTTATTTTGATTTGAATTTTACGCCCTTCATTGAATTTAATAAAAGCCAAATCGTTGTGCCATTATGAAGCATGGCAGTTGCTATTGGATTTAACATACCAAGTGTTGCTGCACTTAGTATAGCTGTGTTTACGCCAACGGTTGAGCGGAAATTTGAGCTAATTAAATCCATTGTTTTATTTGCTAGCTCTTTTACAAGAGCTACGCTCATGATGTCGTCTTTTAAAAGACTTATATCAGCCGTCGCTTTAGCTATATCAGCACCCTTGTGCATACTTATACCCACATTTGCCTTAGTTAGGCTTGGAGCATCATTTATACCATCTCCCACAAAGGCTACTTTTTTGCCCTCGCTCTTTAGCTCTTCGATGATAGCTGCTTTATCTGTTGGTAAGCACTCTGCATAGACCCTATCAAGCCCTAGCTCGCGTGCCACCTCTTCAGCCTTGCTTTTGATGTCGCCGCTTAGCATGACGACCTCTTTTACGCCAAGTCTTCTTAGCTTTTTAACCATATCTTTTGCGTTTTCTCTCATATCATCTTTCATAGCGATGACGCCGACTAGCTCTTTATCATATCCTACGTAGAGTAAGGTTAAACCGCTATTTAATGCTTTACTTATTAAAGCTTCATGAGCTTTAAAGCTTATCATCTCATCATCTTCTAAAAAGTGTCTACTACCTATAACCACCTCTTTGCCGTGCATCGCAGTTTTTACGCCGTGAGCTACGATAAATTCAACTTCATCGTGATGAATATGGTGGAAACCACGCTTATTTGCAGCTTCAACTATTGCTTCAGCTACTGGATGAAAGTAGTGCTCCTCGGCACTTGCAGTTAAATTTAATATATCATTTTGAGAAAAGCCCTCTTTAAATGAGTAAATTTCAACTACACTTAGGCGTCCATGTGTCAGAGTGCCGGTCTTATCAAATACAAAAGTATCAACTGAGCTTAAAGCCTCGATCGCCTTTGCGCCTTTTACAAGAATGCCGTTTCTGCCTGCTTTTGAGATGCTTGATTTAAAAGCAACTGGTGTAGCAAGCTTTAATGCGCAAGAGTAGTCCGCTTGAAGTACGCTAGCAACGCTATTCATATTTTTATTTATAATGTATGAAAGTCCAGCAAGCGAGAGAGTAACAGGCACAAGTTTATCAGCTAGTTTTAATGCTTTTACGCCAATAGCTGATTTTTCATTGAGTGAAGTTTGTATGTACTCTTTGATCCTAGCTGTCGCTGTGTCGCTACCTACATTTTCAGCCCAAATTTTTATCCTACCTTCATCAACCACGGTGCCACTTATAACACGGTCACCTCTAGCTTTTGGTATAGGTTCAGCCTCTCCGGTCATTGAGACTTGATTTACATCGGCGTTACCTTCAACGATATAACCATCAACACCTATCGTCTCACCAGCTCCGACCACTACGATGTCGCCTTTTTTTAAATTTTCAGTTTTTACTTTTTCAAGCGTCTTTTCACCATTTAAATTTCTCTCGACCCAGACTTCTTCGATATTTGGTTTTGCTAGCTCTTTGATGAGATCATCACTTCTGTGGCTAGCACTTTCTTCCATATATTCACCGATATTTATCATCAAATTTGTGCTATTTGCTGCTAAATGATCGCCCATTGCTAGGCTAGTACCAATGGCAGTTGCCTCAAGCACTTTTGAAGTGACGCCCTCATGTCTTAGCTCTTTTGCACCTTCTATTAAATTTGGCGCTGTGGCATAAAGAGTCACGGCTGATTTTAGAGTTTTGTTACTCATAAATGGCGTTATACCAAGTGCAGCAGCAGCCTTATAGATATTTGCCTTGCTTGGTAAATTTGGATCTTTTGCCTTTGTTGGAAATTCATAGCTCTTTATAAAGTTTAAAATTTTATCGTAGTTTTTATTGTATTCAACGATAATGCTTTTTGCGTATTTATTTACACGAACACTTAGTGCATCAGTTCGCTCTGAGATCGCAGCCTCGATAGCACTGACGTCGCTTCTAGCGTTTAGGCTCTCGCAAATAAACCTCGCTCTATTTTTACTCTTGTGAGCTAGAGTGATCTTATTTTTGTGAGTCAAGTTCTGCTTTGACATCTTCAAAACGCTCTTTTAGTTCTTCTATGCCAGCATTTATAAGCTCGCCACCTTTGATAATCGCTTTAAATACGCACTCTTGTGCTTTTGGATTAGTTAGTACATAAGCTGCGATACCACCTAAAACTAGACCTTTTACAAAGCCAGCAGCATTAAAATTTTCAGGTACAAATGGTAAATTTTGAGCTGCATTGTTTATTGCATTATCGATTGCGCTTGGCTGAGTAGCTGCTGCATTGTTAGCTACAGTTTCACTTGCTACATTTTCTTCGTTGATGTAAGGGTTATTCATTATTTACTCTCCAATTTTATTAGTTTTTCTGCTATCAAAAGACCGCCGATACCAGCTGCTGTAAAAGCTGCCGCATTTAGATATTTTTTTTGTGCTATTAAATTTGAAGCATGAATGCCAACAGCACCTACAAAACCACCTGTTACAGCGTATTTCGCTATCTTTTTAGCAACATCTTTTTTAGTCGCTCTATTATTTAGATAGTCGCTAAAGCCAAGTGCAGCTGCACCCATGCCAGCGACTAAAGCACCGCTGATGAAGTGATCAAATGGAAGCCTTGTGCTTGAAAGCGTAAAAAGACTATTTCCTTGCATTCTCTATCCTTATGCTATATCGTTTGGTGTGATAGCTTTTGGAGCAGCTGGCTTTTTAGCGCGTGGTTTTCTTGTTTTCTTTACCACTTTTTCAGCCTCTTTTTCTATTTTTTTAGCACCACGTTTTGCTTTTTTCTCTTCTTTTACTATAAAGTCTTTTGCATCTTTTGCAACGCTTTTACCTTTTTTGTAAAGATCTTTTGCAGCCTCTTTGCCTTTATCAAAGCCATCTTGGGCGTACTCTTTGATCTTATCTCTTTTATTCCAAGCAGCTATTGCTAAACCGCCTACTGCTAAACCTGCTAAAAATGGTAATGCCATTTTAAATCCTTTCTTTGTTTGATTTTGTAAATTATTCATTTTCTTCATCCTTATTAAAATTTTTGCTAACTACTGAAATGCCTAATGCCCCAAGTGCAAGTCCGCTAAAAAACGAGAAATTTGGATTATTAGTTATCTTTGCTAACTCGCTTTTATCAGCCTTGCCACTTGCGATATTTTGCAAGCTTTTAGTTATCTCATTAAAGTCATTTTGATAGTTTTCTAAAATATTTGTTATGCCATTTTGCTCAAAATTTTGTGAAATTTCGTTTAAATTTAGCTCATTTTTTATTTCACAGCCACTATAAATTTCTTTTAAGCGTTGTTTTAAAGAGGTGACATATTCGTTATTTGAAGTAGCCCAAAGTCTAAAAAATAGATCTTTTAGCTCTTCATCATCTAAGCTTTCACAAAATTTTTCATACATTTTATTTAGCTCTAACTCATAGTTTAAAGCTTGTATCAGCGCATCTTCTTTATTTTTTGCCGGCAAAAATATAGCTTCATTTTCGCAGGCAAGCTCATAACCATGAGCACTCGCAAATTTTTCTATCAAGATGATTGCATTTTTTCTGATATTTGCGATCTCGTTAAAAACATCACCAAATGAAGCTAAATTTTCATATAAACTAAGTGCGTTCTTTTCGCTGGTGTATGATGCATTTAAAAGTTCATTAAGCATATTTCACTTCTTTTGCAACTTCATTTACTCTAGTTGAAATCTCTTCTAAATTTTGCCCTTTTAAGAGATCTTCCCAAAGGTTTTTTGGAAAAATTTCATGATCATATTCGATCGTTACAGAGCCGATTAGCTTGTTAAATTTTACATTTTTTATACCATTTATCTGAGCTATCACATCATCTAGGCTAGCTAAATTTACGCTACTACTTAGCTCTTTTATCTTTGGGCTAACTCTTACTCTTAGTCTGCCGTTTGTGTGAGCTATCATTGAAAAATAGCTTGCAACTTGTGCTAAAGTTTGTGTTTTTATATCCATTTTCATCCTTTTTTTAATTGCGTATTATCTATTTCACAGCTTAAATAAATCTGAAATTTTTTTGTCTTTCATTATCAAAAAGTAAAATGAAATGATAAAATTTAATTTCCATTTTTCTCTTGGCAATCACTGCAAATGCCATAAAGTATCATCGTATGCGACTGCTCGCTAAAATTTTTTTCTTTGCAAATTTGCTCTTGCCTTTGCTCTATCGTCTCATCTTCAAAATCAACTATCTTTTCACAAATTTCACATATCAAATGATCGTGCGAGGATTTTAAATTTAACTCAAATTTCTTTACACCATTTTCTTCAAAACAGTTTGCAAGATGATGCATTTCGAGAAAATTTAAAAACGAGTAAATTGATGTCATTGAAATTTCATTCTTATGGATTTTGTAAATTTCTGAAGAAATTTCTTGAGCACTTAGATGAGAGTTGCTAATGAAAAGTACATGCAAAATTTGTTCTTTTAACTCTGAGCTTTTCTGCCCAAAGGCTTCTAAAAACTCTTTAAAATGCTTATAAAATAGTTCAAAATTATCCACAAAAACCTAACTAAAATGATAATGAATATAAGGATTTTACAACTTTACTTATAAAAAAAGCATAAAATTTCTTACGAATTTCAAGTAAAGTATTTTATAAGATTGTTTTGGTATAGTGTCGCATTTTTTAAATCAAAATTAAGGAATAAAATGACTTACGACGAGCTTGAATTAGACGCCGTTTTGTTAGAGGTTTTAGAAAATAGAGGCAGTTTTGATTCTATGGACGATGAGGAGCTTTACGAGCTTATCGAACAAGTTGCACAATATACAGATGGCGATTACGAAGAAGCGTTTGAGTATATGACTCAATTTTCTCCAATCCCTAAAAAACGCTTTGTTTCACTATTTATGGTTTAGCAAAAAGCTAAGCCATAACTTCTATAAAATTAATCATAAAAGTAAAAATAAAAAGAGCTCTTGACCCAATTAATGAGCCAAGAAATTTGAGCTATAAGAAGTATTTTGAGATTATTTCTTTAAATTTTAGTGTGTATTTACTAGCTTTTGGGCTATTGTTGTAGATATTCTCAAAATCATACATTCGCTCATAGTAATCATTTGTGTCTTGTCTATTTATTTTTAGCCTTGCCACATCTAAGCTAACACCTACAAAAGCACCACTTGTCTTGCCACGCTCCTCAGCAAATGCTGAAATTTCAGGCAAATCACTTGTGATCGCTACTTCATTACCAACGCCGCCAGTTGCTTCTGCTTTTAGGCTGATCGTATCTTTTGCATTAAATAAATTTGCATAAGCTTCTGAATTTTTAAATAAGATGATCATATCAGCTGAGCTGTAACCAAGTTGTAAGCCTATGCTGCCAGATGTGTAATTTACAAAAAATGGACTTGACCATTCACCATCATCGTTTTTAGCGATAAATACGCCTTTACCTGTTGAGCCAGTAACGATAGCGCCTGCTTTTGTCACATCAGGGATTATGGCGATCGCTTTTATGCCTTCAAATTTAGTGTTTGGCTTTAAATTTCTTGTACCAAAAGCGTTTAAAATATTTATTGCATTTTTTAGCTTTTGATTTTGGATCACATCAGCATTTAAGCATGGCGTGAAAAATAAACCAGCAAGAAATATGATTAATAGTCTTTTCATTAAAATTCCTTCCTTAAATTTTTCGTTATTATAGCCTAAAATAAACTAATGGTAAAAATATTATTAATGATTTTTTATGAGAGTTCATTATAAAATGCGACCTTTTAAGGGAAAAATATGAGTTTGATACTTTTTGTCGAATACGTCGGTATCGCATCAGCTGCACTTAGTGGGTTTTTATTTGCAGTAAAAAAGGAGTGCGACTGGCTTGGAGTCTTTTTGTCTGCATTTTTGACCGCACTTGGTGGCGGTATCATGCGTGATATGCTTGTTGGTAGGGCAGTTTATTCATTTACACACTACATGCCAGTAAGCGTTGTTATTTTTATGTTGATTGTTTCAAGAGTGGCAAATTTACACATAAAAAGAGAAGGTTTGGAGCGAAAATTTGTATTCATCTTTGCCGATGCGATCGATGTTATTTGTTTTTCGATCGTTGGCGCGATGGTTGCTATTGAGTATAACTACAATATCTTTGGTGTGATGATGATCGCCTTTTTTAACGGCGTTGGTGGCGGTATCTTAAGAGATATTTTGCTAAACGAAATTCCATGGTTTTTACGCACAGGACTTTACGGCACGATAAGTCTTGGCGTGGGGCTTGCTTACTTTATCCTATATCATCTAGGCCTTACCAACATATTTTTTACCATGCTCTTGCTAGCTGCTGGCATTACAGTTAGGATGTTTGCATTTTATAGAGGCTGGAAGCTGCCTGATCTATGAAATTTAGCGAGTTTTTTGATATCTGGGTCAATGAAAACTACTATAAATTTGGCGTAGATATCGGCAAAAAGGGCGATTTTTATACAAATGTAAGCGTTGGCTATCTCTTTGGTGCTTGCCTTGCAAACTACTTTTTAAAGCTGCTTAGAAAAGGCGAAATTTCTAGCTCTTGTAAGGTTGTGGAGATCGGCGCAAACTCAGGTGAAATGCTAGCTGATTTTGTTCAAGTAATTTTTACACTCGAGCCAGAGATCTTAAAAAATTTAGAGTTTATTATCATTGAGCCTCATGAAAATTTAAGAAAAAAGCAGCTTGAAACTTTTACAAAGCGCTTTGGCAATGATGTCAAAATAAGGCATTATGAAAATTTAAACGAGTGTTCATTTGAAGAAATTTTTGTCATCTCAAATGAGCTATTTGACGCATTTAGTTGCGAGGTGATAGATGGGCAAAATATGCTTTTTGTGGATGATGATCTAAAATTTCACTGGCAAAAAGCAGATCAAAACTTGCTAGCCCTTGCAAAGAAATTTGGCATAAAAAAGGGCGAGATATCAACTAGCTACGCTAAATTTGCGCTCCAACTTGCAAGTGCAGCAAAAAAGGTGAGATTTTTAAGCTTTGACTACGGCGAATTTGAGCCAAAAAATGAGTTTAGCCTAAGGATTTTTAAAGACCATCAAGTATTTTCTTTATTTGAAATTTCAGATCTTGAGCCATATTTTAAAAGCTCGGATCTAACATATAGTCTTTGCTTTAAGCAAGTAAAAGAGGCTTTTTTTGAGGCTGGCTTTAAGATGCTTAAATTTAAAAAACAAAACGAGGCTTTAGTTTGCGATCTTGGTGTGGATGAAATTTTATCTTTGGTGCTTGAAAAGGGTAGCAAGCAAGCCTATGAAAATGCAGCCAAACAGGCGAAATTTCTACTCTCGCCCGAGTTTTTAGGCGAGAAGTTTAAATTTATAGAGTTTTTAAAGAGCTAGCCTAGCGATATTGGCAAAACTTGCCTCGCAAGCCTTTAAAAGATCATTTGGTGCTATTTTTATTTGTTTGCCTCTTACTCCAGCACTTACTAACACGTATTCTTGCTCTTTTGCTCGCTCGTCGATGAAGGTCGCAAAGTGTTTTTTCATAGCAAGCGGCGAACAGCCGCCCCTGATGTAGCCAGTGATCTTTTCTAAGTCTTTTAAATTTATAAGTTCGCAGCGTTTGGCGCCACACGCGTGAGCAAGTGCTTTTAGATCAAGCTCCAAATCGCCCTGCAAGCAAGCAACAACGAAATTTTTAGGCTCACACTCACAAACGATAGTTTTATAAATTTGCTTTATATCTTGCTTGGTGCTAGCTGCTACGTGAATGGCTGAAAGATCGTTTAAATCGACCTCATACTCTAAAATTTCATAATTAATTTTTAGCTTGTCTAAAGCTCTAGCAGCATTTGTTTTATGTATCATTTTTTCTCATTTTTGCGAATTTTTTGTATAATTATAGCCAAAACTTAAAGGAGGAAAGATGGCTGAAGAAGTTGAAGAGAAAAAAGCAAAAAAAGGTGGCAATGGTGCATTAATGATAATTATCATTGCGATATTTGTTTTGCTGCTAGTTATTGGAGGGCTAGTCGCGTTTTTGATGCTTAGTTCTGACGAGCCAAAAGAGGCAAATATGATGCAAGCACCAGCTCAGACTCAAACGCAGTCCATGCCAGCTCAAAATAAGGCAAAGCATGGTAGCAACGACTATTCAAATATGGGGCCGATATATCCGCTTGATCAGTTTATTGTAAATTTGCTTAGCGAAAATGGCTCAAGATTTCTTAAAACAAAGATCGATATGGAGCAAAGCGATGAGTTGCTAACTCCTGAGCTTGATAAGAAAAAAGCACTTTTAAGAGATATTATCATCAGAACACTTTCATCAAAAACTTACGAAGAAGTAAGCACCGCAAAAGGTAAAGATAGGCTAAAAGACGAGATCGTCGGCAAGCTAAATGAAGTGCTAAATGATGGCTACATCAAAAACATATTTTTTACTGATTTTGTGGTGCAATGATAGGCATCGATATCGTTAAAATAGATAGAATTTCTAGACTTAAAGCTCGTTATGGCGAGCTTTTTTTAAAAAAATTTCTTAGTGATGACGAGATCACGCTGGTAAAAAATGATGCGACTTTGGCTGGGTTTTGGGCGGCCAAAGAAGCAGCTAGCAAAGCTCTTGGTGTGGGTATCAGCAAAGAGTGTGGCTTTTTGGACATTGAGCTTAGCAAAGACGCAAAAAATGCACCAAAGATAAAATTTAGCCCAAAAATTTATACAAATTTTAATATCAAAGAAGCAAGCCTTAGCATAACTCACGACGGCGGTTTTGCTGTAGCTGCAGTGATGATTGTCTAAAATTTATACATTTTTACAAAGCTTTTTAATATCTTTTAACTACTTCTAATAAATTTAAAAAATGTATTTTTATAAAATTTTTTAAAGAAAAGACGATATCTTAGATTAAGATTTAATGGAGCTAAAGAAACTAAGGATAGTAAAATGCAAATTTCTAATAACCTCCCAATTACTAACTATCTCTCAAGAGAAAACATAGCAAGAGAGATGGGATTTAAATTTAACGATATAAACGAGATACTTAGTAACGATATGGGTCATGGTATGACATTTCCTAAGTATGCAAGGCTTGATAGAAAGGCTCAAGCTGCGGCTTATGATAGACACATATATCCACTATCTGGCTTTACAAAAGGCGATGAAGCAAAAGTC
>NZ_NDYO01000012.1:0-150974 GCF_002165785.1 Campylobacter concisus | reverse complement strand
TGCCCTATCTTGATGAGATAGTAGGAAGCTATTTCGTGATGGATTTTAATAGGGACAATTTGGTAGTTATACCAAGTGGTGGTTTTCATGCTGGACTAAGGGAGATAGTAGAGGAAAAAGGTGAACTATTAGATCCTAGAGACATCGATGCAAATGAGACTACAAGAAATGAATTTGATAACTTTATAAAGAAAGTTCTAGATGACAATAAAGAGGATTTTAAAGGTGGGTTTCCTGCGGAGTGGGATGAAAGAAGACTATCTCTTTACATCGACTCCACCCTCCTAGAAGCTAAAATAATGTCCCTAACCCCACCAGAGGGCTACCCAAATGCACCATACTATAACACTCCAGAAGAGCTAACAAGACTATATGAGGCTGGTAAATTAGATAAAAAGCTAAATCCACTAACGCCAGTAATGTATAGAGAAAGTTTTCCTGAAGATCTTAGAGCTAAGATACTAAGCTATGCCAAAGAGCATAATATAAAGGAATAAATAATAAATTTAATATCTTTGACTCCACTTGAAACCAAATATAAATATATTAAGCCACTACAATCAAAGACATAGGCATCTATATGGTAACCGACCTAATAGAACTTTATAAAACCTCATATGAAAAACTAGAAGAAAACTATAAAAAGGTAATGCACGCAGGCAATATGTTTATCACACTATAAACTTAAAAAAATGAATTAATTTTAGGAGATAATTAGACCTTTTTTATAAGAAAAATCGCAAATAGCGATCTATACAAATCTTGATAAAGAATTTCAATATATTTTAATATCAAAATGAGCTAAATTTTGAAAAAATTAAAGCATATTTTTAAACTTGCTTTTAACCTTTTTGTTATAATATCCCATCAAAAATAAAAAGGATATTTTTTATCCTAATTAAGGTTTTAAATTTGAGAGTATATTTAGACAATAACGCTACAACAATGGTTGATCCTGAAGCTTTTGAGCTTATGAAACCATATTTTTGTGAAAAATACGGCAATCCAAATTCACTTCATAAATTTGGCTCTGAAACACATCCAGCTTTAAGAACAGCACTAGATCAGCTCTACACTGGGTTAAACGCAAAAGATAGTGATGATATCGTCGTTACCTCATGTGCAACTGAGAGCAACAACTGGGTAGTAAAAGGCATCTACTTTGACAAAATAGCAACTGGCGAGAGGAAGCGTATCGTAACAACCGCAGTTGAACATCCAGCTATTTTGGCGACTTGTAAATTTTTAGAAAAATATGGCGTAGAGCTTACTGTTTTAGATGTAAATAACGATGGTATAGTCACACCAGAACAGCTAAGAGCTGTAATGGATGAGAATGTAGCACTTGTTTCTATAATGAGCGCAAATAACGAAACTGGCATGATCTTTCCTGTAAAAGAGCTTGCTAGTATCGCTCATGAATATGGAGCTTTATTCCACACGGATGCGGTTCAAGCAGTTGGTAAGATCAAGATAAATGTTCAAGACCTTGACGTTGATTTTTTAAGCTTTTCTGCGCATAAATTTCACGGACCAAAGGGTGTTGGAGCACTATTTATAAAAAATAGTATGCCACTAAGTAGCTTGCTTCACGGTGGCGAGCATATGGGTGGACGCAGAAGTGGCACGCTCGATGTACCTGGCATCATCGGTATGGGTAAAGCACTCGAACTGGCAAATAAATTTATGGATTATGAGCACTCTCATGTTCGCCGTTTGCGTGATAAGCTTGAAGATGCAATTTTAAAAATTCCTGACGTTAGTGTTGTAGGGAAAAAAGAACAACGTGTGCCAAATACCATTTTAGCTTCTATAAAAGGCGTTGAAGGTGAAGCTATGCTTTGGGATCTAAACAAAGCTGGCATCGCAGCTTCAACTGGCTCAGCATGTGCAAGTGAAACATTAGAGAGTAACCCAATAATGGAGGCCATAGGGGCAGATAAAGAGCTGGCTCACACCGCACTTAGACTATCTCTTTCTAGATTTAATACAGAAGAAGAGATTGATTATGCGATCGAGCATATAACAAAAGCGGTAAATAGACTAAGAGGTATCTCTAGTACATTTGCCTACGCCCCAGAATGGCATAAGAGCGGATTATAAAATTTAAAGGAAAATAACATGGCAAAGAATAATTTGATCGGAGGCTCTATCTGGGATGAGTATTCTAAGGTAGTGCAAGACAGGATGAATAATCCTAAATTTATGGGAGAGATAACCGAAGAAGATGCTAAAAAAGCAAATGCAAAGCTTATTGTGGCTGACTTTGGTGCAGAAAGTTGCGGTGATGCGGTTAGGCTATACTGGCTTGTTGATGAAAAGACAGACAAAATAATAGATGCTAAATTTAAAAGCTTTGGCTGTGGCACAGCGATAGCTAGCTCTGATACGATGGCTGAGCTTTGTATCGGCAAAACAGTTGATGAAGCAGTCAAGATCACAAACCTTGATGTCGAAAAGGCTATGCGCGACAATCCAGAAACGCCAGCAGTTCCACCTCAAAAGATGCACTGCTCAGTTATGGCGTATGACGTTATAAAAGCAGCAGCTGCAAGCTATAAAGGCATAGACCCAGAGCATTTTGAAGATGAGATCATCGTTTGCGAGTGCGCTAGGGTAAGCCTTGGTACGATTAAAGAAGTGATAAGACTAAATGACCTTCACACAGTTGAGGAGATTACGCAATACACCAAAGCTGGTGCATTTTGCAAGTCTTGCGTAAAGCCTGGTGGCCATGAAAAAAGAGAATATTATTTGGTAGATATTTTGCGTGATACTAGGGCTGAGATGGAGCGTGAGAAGATCGAAGCTCAGGCAAATGCCCAAGCAAATCACACTTTAGGTGACATTAGCTTTGAAAATATGACGATGGTAGGGCAGCTAAAGGCAGTAGAGTCTGTCATAGATAAAGAAATTCGCCCAATGCTCGAGATGGATGGTGGAAATTTAGAAATTTTAGATATTAGAAATGATAACGGCGAAAATACTGATATTTATATCCGCTATCTTGGTGCTTGCTCGGGCTGTGCAAGTGGCTCAACTGGCACTCTTTATGCGATTGAAAATGTCTTGCAAGAGAGCTTAAGCCCAAAAATTAGGGTTATGCCTATTTGATTTTATTAACTAGCCCTTGTGGGCTAGTTTTTATTCTCTTAAAAATTTTAAAATTTCACTTCTAATTTGGTTCAAATCACCTACAAATTTTTTTTCAAACTGTGAGCGATTAAAGGTTCTCTGACGTTTTGCTAACTGAGCCGTGTGCGTAGCTATGAGTTCTTCAAGCTCGTTTTGAGAAATTTCTTTATCTAAAACTTGCTTGCACTCTTTTAAACCTATTGATTTTAGGGGTTTTGGCTCACTTTTGTATTTATCAAATAAAAATTTTGCCTCATCTATGAGCCCAGCTTCAAGCATACCTTTTGTTCTCATTTTGATACGTTCTCTAAGCTCATCTTTATCCCATAAAATTTCAAATATCGCCAGCTCTTTTACGATACTCTCTTTAGTATTTTCTCTTAGCCAAATGCTTGGAATTTGGCTACTAAATTTATAAATTTGATACCATTTTTCGAGGCGATAAGAGTCATTTTGACTAAATTTACTTGCAAACTCAGAATCAATTTTTACAGCTAGCTCATAAATTTCTTCATTGCTTAAATTTAGCTCACATTTTGGCACATCTGGTGCAAGTCCGCTAAGCATTGATTTTAGATAAAAGCCGCTACCTCCTGTAATGATGAGTGGGCAGTCTTGTGAGCGCGCAAAATTCTTTGCATTTTTATAAATTTCAAAAAATGCCCCAACGCTAAATTCTTCATCAGGATAAATTTCATCTACACCAAAGTGCTTTATGGCTTCAAGCTGCTCTTTATTTGGCTTTGCGCTGGCGATATCTATCTCTTTATAAAGTGCAAGCGAATCAAGACTTAAGATGATGCCGTTAAGCTTCTTTGCAAGCTCAAATGCAAGATCGCTTTTGCCGCTTGCTGTGGTGCCAATTATTGCAAATTCTTTAAACAAGTCTAGCCCTCGTAAAACGAGCTAAAGAGTAAAATTTCATCATTTTCATCGTTATTTTTGCTATCTTTTATAAGACTAGCCAAAATACCAGCAAAATACGGAGCAAAGCTAAGCTCATTTAGTCCATAAGCTTGGTTATAGACCAAGTTGCTATATACGCTATCGCGTCCAAGAGCCGGCTTATCGTTTGAGCTAAGAAGCACGTAGTTTGCTCTAAAGCTAGGCTCTTTTAGCTCGCTTATGCCAAGATGTATCTTTAGCTCATTTAAAAATGCATTAATCTTTTCAGTTTTAACAAGCGTATCGATAGCGCCGACTTGTAAATTTGTAATAATCGTAACGCCATTTTTAGTTGGATAAATTTTGGCAAATAAATCATTTAAAATGATTGGTTTTTTAGGAATTTGCCCTTCATTTAGGCTAAGATCAATAGTATAAAATTTAGCCAAAATCGCATTTAAGCTCGTGCCTAGCTTATTTGAAAGCTCTAAATTTTTTGAAGCGATCACAAAGCTATTGGCCTCATATTCGCCGTTATTGCCGGTAGCTTTTTGCACTATTTGCCCCTGCGTTTTTAGCTCATAAATTTCATCATTTATAAATTTTGCCCCGAGAGAATTTAACTCATTTATCAAAGCTTTTTTGAGCTCATTTGTATCAATACTTGCGTTTTTGGCTAAATTTATAGCGCCTTTTATGTTTTTATTTATTAGTCCAAAATTTGCAAGCTCTTTATCTACGCTTAAAATTTCTTGCTCGCTATGGGCAACCTTTGTCTCATCAAGCCTTTTTTTAAAGCTTTCGTCATTGCTAAAAAGTAGATAAATACCGCTCTCATCGAAATTTATCTGCGGATATTTGTTGTTTAGCTCTCTTAAAATTTCAAAGCTTTTCTTACCAAATTTTGAAAACAAAATTTGCATCTTTTTGTCGTGAGCTTTAGTTGATTTAAGTGTAAAATTTGTCATCCAAGCTCTAAAATTTTCATTTAAGCAAATACTTATATCAAGCTCGCTTTTTTTGCTAACTAGCCCCATAAATGAGCTAGATATCGCTCCATCTTTTGCAAGAGCGTGTGTGCCAAAAGGCGTTAAAATTCCATTCGTAAAATCATCTTTTTGGTTGCTAATAATTAAAATTTCTTCACCTTTTTTAGCTAATTCGTAAGCCGTAAATAACGCACTAAAACTATCTCCAATAATCGCTATTTTGCCCATAATAACCCTTTGTTTTAAATTATTCTTGTAATGATAATATAAATTCAAATTTAAAGCAAAATGGTGTAAAATCAACCATTTTTAAAGAAAATGGAAATTTATCAAATGATAGAAAAATTAAAAATTATCGCTGAACTTATCGTTTTTAAGCATTCTGTTTTTGCTTTGCCTTTTATTTTTGTTGCGATGATAGTTGCTAGCAAGATAGAAAGTGGCTCGGCTTGGTTTGGCTTTAAACTGCTTATTCTAGGTACTTTTTGCGCTGTTAGTGCTAGAAATTTTGCTATGGCTTTTAATAGATACAAAGATGAAGATATCGATAAGCTAAATCCGCGAACTGCGAGCCGTCCAAGCGTTGATGGTCGTATCGGTAGGAGCAATATGCAGCTTTTTATCGTGGCAAATGCGTTTGTTTTTATCGTATGTGCTTATTTTATAAATTCGCTCGCATTTTGGCTAAGTTTTCCTATTTTAGCTGTTCTTGGTGGGTATTCGCTATTTAAACGCTTTAGTGAGCTAGCGCACCTGGTGCTTGGCCTTAGCCTAGGTCTTGCTCCAATCGCTGGCGTGGTCGCAGTGAGCGCTGCTATACCGCTTTGGAGCGTACTACTTTGCCTTGGAGTGACATTTTGGGTAGCTGGATTTGACCTGCTTTACTCGCTTCAAGATATGAAATTTGATAAAGAAAACAAGCTCTTTAGCATACCAGCTATTTACGGCGACAAGGCTACGCTTTTTTTATCGGCTATTTTTCATGCTTTAGCTTTTATATTTTGGCTACTTTTTGCTTGGGCAGCTGGGCTTGGAGCGATGGCATTTTTTGGAATTTTAGTAAGTGGCGTTATTTTATTTTTTGAGCATAGGATCGTAAGACGCGACTTTAGCAAGATAGATAGAGCATTTTTTACGTTAAATGGCTATTTGGGAATTTTATTTTTTATCTTTGTTTGGATTAGCGTATTATGAGTGAGATTAAGCTGTTTAAAGCGCCTCTTGATATGGAATTTGAGTCTGATAAAGATGGGAGCGAGAGATTTAAAAGAGAGTTTGACTCCATCTTGCCGGGCGAAGAGGACGCGCTTGGGGCTTGGCTAAAACGAGCTAAATCACGTGGCGAAACCAAAGAGAGCGATCAAGTTTTATTAACTTTACTGATCGAGCTTCATAGAAAAGTTGATGCGCTGAGTGATTATATTAAAAATGAATATAAGCAATATTTGCCACTAAAAGAGAGAGCGAGTATCGAAGAAATAGGCTTTACACATATCAAAATAAGCGAAGAAAAATTTATAAAAGATGAAATTTACTACGCAAGGATTGCTATGCCTATCTTCCCAAAGAGAAATTTGAGCCTTTATTTAAGGGCTGTTAGCGAAAATTTAGCAAAGATAGAAAATATGCACGAAGAGGATGAAGCCGACTGGAACGCTTACGTAACAGCTAGAGAGCGTGTAATGATAAGAGAAATGAGAGCGAATTCATAAAGGAAAAATATGGAAATTTATATTTTTTTAGGCTTTGGTATCGTTTTGGCGATAATAGTAGTTTTAATGTTGATAAAAGATAGTGAGACAAATAAAAAATTTGCGAGATTTGAGCGAGCGATAGAAAGCGTTATGCAAGAAAATTTCAATCTAAAAAAGCAAATTTCAATGCTTGAGGGCGAGGCGTTTAAAAATAGTGAACAATATGAGCCACTTAAAAAACAGATAAAAGAAAATATTGATTTGCAAATAAATGAGAAAATTGTACCAATAATTCGTGCGATTAAGAGCATCGAGCGAGTAATTGATGATTTTGCAACAGAGCAAAAAGATAGGATAGTTAGTCTTGAAGAGAGAACAAGAGATATTAATAAAATCGCACCAAGCGTCATCAATGAAGAAGAGCAAATTTTAAAAATGTTTAAAGATGGAAAAAGTGCAGCGATGATCGCAAAGGACCTTCATGTTGGAATGGGGCGAGTCGAGTTTGTGCTTAAATTTCATAAATTAGCCTAAATTTACAGGCTAATTTTAAAAAGACTAATCCACTCTTAAACTACAAAAATTGCCTTAAATTTTTATTTTGATTTAAATCTTTTAACATATAATTGAAAAAATTATAAAAAGCTCTAGCCAAGCTTAAGAAGGTGCTTTATGCTAATCGATAAATATGGTCGGGTTGTTGATTATTTAAGAATTTCTGTAACTCAGCGTTGCAACTTTAGATGCAGGTATTGTATGCCTACAACGCCATTTAGCTGGACGCCAAGAGAGAATTTATTAACCTTTGAGGAGCTATTTTTATTTGTAAAAGTGGCTATCGATGAAGGTATAAAAAAGATAAGAATCACTGGTGGTGAACCGCTTGTACGTAAGGATTTAGACGTTTTTATAAAGATGATAAGTGATTATAATCCAGACATCGATCTAGCACTTACTACAAATGGCTATATGCTTTCGCACTTTGCCAAAAGGCTAAAAGACGCTGGACTAAAGCGCATAAATATGTCGCTTGATACGCTAAATGAGCAAAAGGCTAAATTTATCGCACAAAAAAGCGTCTTGCACGAAGTTTTAGCTGGCTTTGAAGCAGCTCATGATGCTGGATTAAAGGTAAAAATCAACACTGTCGCACTAAAAGGTGTAAATGATGATGAGCTTATAAATTTGCTCGAGTTTGCTAAATTTAGAGATTCTCAGATCAGATTTATTGAGTATATGGAAAATTCACACGCAAAAGATGATCTAAAAGGGCTAAGTAGCGATGAAATTTTAAAAATCATCTCACAAAAATATAATGTTACGAAAGATGGAAAACTACCAAATGCGCCTGCGTCTATTTATAGACTTGATGATGGTTATAAATTTGGCATCATAGATCCACACAAGCACGATTTTTGCGAGAGTTGCAACCGTATCAGGCTAAGTGCTGAGGGACTTTTGATACCTTGCCTATACTTTGAAGAGGCTCTTAGTATCAAAAAAGCAGTTGAAAAAGGTGATATTGTAGCCGCAAGTGAAATTTTAAGGCAAGTGCTAGCAAATAAACCAAAAGAGAACAAATGGGCGATAGGTGCTAGCAATGAAACCTCTTCGCGTGCCTTTTATCAAACTGGTGGTTGATGAGCAAAGAGCTAGAGCTAGTTGAGGCGTTTTTAAGCATCCAAGGCGAAGGAGCTTACCAAGGTAGACTCGCTATATTTTTACGCTTTTTAGGCTGCAACTTAAACTGCTCTGGCTTTGGCGTGCAAACAAAGTCTTTAAAAACTGGCGAAAG
This sequence comes from Campylobacter concisus, assembly GCF_002165785.1. GTDB lineage: Bacteria > Campylobacterota > Campylobacteria > Campylobacterales > Campylobacteraceae > Campylobacter_A > Campylobacter_A concisus_W. The sequence continues at coordinate 142,476 of NZ_NDYO01000012.1, read as the reverse complement.
CTTACTAGGATGTGATAGCATAAGGGCTGTTTTTAAAGGGCATTTTAATTATAAAATTTATAGTGTAGATGAAATTTTAGGCATAGTTGATAACCTATGCAAAGGCTTAATGCAAAAACCGATCATTGTTTTAACTGGTGGCGAGCCTCTCATCTGGCATGAAAATGGAAATTTTATAAATTTGGTAAAGAAATTGCTTGAAGATTATGAAGTGCATTTTGAGACGAACGGTACTATCTTAATTGATTTTGCTAAATATGAAATTTATAAAAAATGCCATTTTGCACTTGGAGTAAAGCTCACAAATAGCGGAGTTAGCGAGCAAAAACGCATAAATTTAGACGCTATTTTAGCTATTAAAAATAATGCAAGAAGTAGCTTTTTAAAATTTGTCCTCTCGCGCTTTGACAAAAGCGAGTTTGACGAGATTATAAATATAAAAAATCAAGCTGATTTGCCAGTTTGGTGTATGGCAATAGGGGCGAATAGGGCTGAGCTAAACGAAAATGCTTTAAAAACAGCAGAATTTGCCATAAAGTATGGATTTAACTACTCAGAGCGTATCCACATCAGGCTTTGGAGCGATAAAGAAGGTGTTTGATGATTATTAGAAAGCTTTTTAGATTTGAAAATGCACATATTGTGAGATTTTGCAGCTCAAAGCGTTGTAGGACTAGCATCCACGGGCACAGCTATGTGGCTGAAATTTTACTTAGCTCAAATTTTCTTGATAATGCCGGCATGGTCTATGATTTTGGCTTAATGAAGCAAAATATAAAAACGATAATTGATAGTTTTGATCACGCTACAACAATATTTTCAGGCGATAATGATGAATATAAAAATGATCTAAAAAAGCACTCGGCAAGATGGATTGAGATCCCGCTAAATCCAAGTGCAGAGCAGTTTTGCCGTATATTTTTTGTGCTCATAGAAAGACTACTTAAGCTTAGTGTGATGAATAACGGCGAGCGTGAAGTGAAGCTTCATAGCATTATCGTGCATGAGACTGATACTGGCTATGCACAGTGCTTTAAAGAGGACGCCGTAAATGCGCAAATGGGTGAAATAAAGCTAGATGACATCAAATTTTCAGACGCTATCATAGAAGAGTGGGAAGATAAAAATTTATTCGAGAAGATGAAAAATAGGTTAAAAATAGAAATTCCAAAGGACGTTTGATGAAAAAAATTATAACTTCTTTTTTATTTATAGCTGGTCTATTTGTGGGTTGTGGAGATAAAGATGAGGCTAAAAATGATATTAGCGAGCCAGTGCCGAGTGACGTGACCATAGCCCAACCAGACGCAAATGTCACAATCGATGAACAACTCCCGCCTGAGCCAGTCGTCGAAGAGAACGAGTCTTCCAAAGAGAAGAAATGAACGAGCATCTCTCCTCACTTTTTGCATACACCTTACCTTTTCATGTGATATTTTTTTATGCGCTAGTTGCCTGTAATATACTTTATTTAATACTTACTCAGTTTGGCAGCAATAGCAAAAACTATGTGCTTCGTATAAGATATTTTTTACCGATTTATCATATGTTGCTTAGTTTTCTTGTGCTAACTGGACTTATTTTATGGGCGTATTACGGATATGAGTTTAAATTTAATGCCATAAAAATGTTAATTATCTTAATAATTTTAATCGCACTTAGTGCTATAGGGTTTAAAAGGCTAAAAATTTATGCAGCTAATGGCGACTTAGAAAAATTTAAAAAATTCGCCCTTATTAAGGGATTTTGTGATCTTGTTTTAGTTGTAGTTGCAGGGATTTAGATGAAATTTTTATATGATAAAAATGCAGGTAATGAAAACTTAAAGATAGTAAATGAGGCTTTTTTGCACCTAAAAGCTAGAAGAATGCAAACTGGTGAGCGAATAAGTGTTAGAAATTTACGAGATTTTAAAGAGTATATCTATGAAATTGATGAGATTGATAGGCGAAGTGCGAGCTTAAGCCTTATTTTTGCCAGCTCAAATGGCGAGCAAAAATTCGACTTTACGATCGCTTGGGCTATCGTTGATCCAAAGACGATAGAAAAGACATTATCATTTTTAAACGAACTTGGCGTTGGTAAAATAGCTTTTGTCTATACTAAATTTTCTCAAGCAAATTTTAAGATAGATATTGAAAGGCTAAACTACATAAATGCTCTCTCTTGCGAGCAGTGCGGACGAACTTCATTAATGGAGTTTGAAATTTATAAAAATTTGGACGAGCTAATGAGTGTTTATAAAAATGTCTCAACTATAAATTTTGGTGGTAAAAGCTTAAATGAGAAAAAAGATGATGAGCTTTTAATAATTGGTCCAGAGGGTGGATTTAGCGAGGATGAGACGGCTAAATTTAAAAATAGCTACTGCCTAAATACTAAAAACATTTTAAGATCACAGACCGCGGTTATCTCAGTAGCGGCAAAATTCCTGGCTTAATTTATTTGATTTTTAGATTTCTTTTTATATAATCAGCAACTTTTAATGTAGATAATTAGCCCAAAAATAATAAAGGAAAAATGATGAAAAAAGATATCCATCCAGAATACGTAGATTGCACTGTAACTTGTGCTTGCGGAAACACTTTTAAAACAAAGTCAAACAAAAGCGAGATCAGAATTGACATTTGCGATAAGTGCCACCCATTTTTCACAGGCAGCGAAAAGATAGTTGATAGCGCTGGCCGTGTTGAGAAATTTAAGAAAAAATACGCTCAAAAATAAGCCTTGCTCTACTTTATTCCTACTCCAATAGGAAATTTAGAAGATATCTCGCTTCGTGCGATTAGAATTTTGCGTGAATGCGAGATAGCTATCTGCGAAGATACAAGAGTCTGCAAAAGTCTTATAAACTTGCTAAATGAACGCTTTAACGCAAGTATAAATATTTCAAAATTTATTTCACTTCACACTCACAACGAAAATGATTTTTTTGTAAATTTAAGTGATGATTTTTTTAGTAAAAATATAGCCTACATGAGTGATGCTGGTATGCCAGGTATCAGCGATCCTGGAGTAAGTCTAGTAAGATACGCTCAAAAAAATAACATTGAATATGAAATTTTAAGTGGAGCAAATGCCGCACTTTTAAGTGTGGTTGCAAGTGGACTTTGTGATAAGGAATTTATCTTTTTGGGCTTTTTGCCAAACACTGGTAGAGATAGAGCCCTCGCTATCCAAAATGCTCTAAATTTAGCCTATCCAGCCGTTATTTACGAAAGTCCAAAACGCATACTAGGCTTAGTACAAAGCATCGCAAATCTAGAGCCTGAAAGAGAAATTTTTGCCATAAAAGAGGCCACTAAAAAATTTGAGAGTAAGTTTAAAGATAGTGCTAAAAATTTAGTCCAAATTTTAGAAAAAGCAAATTTAAGTGGAGAGTGGGCAGTTGTCATCTCAAAAAGTGACAAAACATCCACTCAAAATATTACAAAAGATGAGATACTTTCGCTTGATCTTGCCCCAAAAGTAAAAGCAAAATTGCTTAACAAAATAACTGGAGAAGATGTAAAAAAGATATATGATGAGCTTATAAAAGCTTAAATTATAGGCTACAAAACTACTAAGTGACACTAAAACGAAAGTGTAAAATTTACTCTAGTTGCATACAAAAATAAGTTAAATTTTAATTGACTTTAGCTACCATAGGTTACCATGATAATATACGGAAAACAACTATTTTTACATATTTTGAACAAGCGACCACAGATATTAGAAGAGATATATCTCTCAAAAGAGTGTGACAAAAAACTCTTCTCTAAAATTTGTGGCACAGGCAAAAAAATTATTCGCGTGGATAATCAAAAAGCACAGTCTTTAGCTCGCGGTGGAAATCATCAAGGTTTTTTAGCGAATGTTAGTGAATTTGAATTTTCAGACATTGCTGAGCTTAAAAAGCTAAATTTTATCGCCATTCTTTACGGCATAAGTGACGTTGGCAATATCGGTGCTATCGCTAGAAGTGCCTATGCTCTAGGCTGCGAAGGTCTTGTGATAGTGGCAAAAAGTATAAATATGCAAGGCGTTTTAAGATCAAGTAGTGGCGCTGCCTATGAGATACCAATAGCGATTTTTGAAGACGGACTTAGTTTGCTAAATGAACTAAAGCAATTTGGTTTTAAAATTTATGCAACAGCAAGTAATGGCAAAAACGTAAAAGAGATGAGGTTTGCTGGTAAAAGAGCTTTGGTGATGGGCTCAGAGGGCGAAGGCATACCGCAAAAAGCTCTAGCAAAGTGTGATGAGTGTATTGGTATAAAGTTAAAAGAGGGCTGGGACTCCTTAAATGTAAGTGCAGCTTTTGCAATAATTTGTGACAGGATGATAGATGAATGAATTAGAGAATTTAAAAGAGATAGGTTTAAAGGAAATTTCACGTAAAACGCATATTGAGCCTACATTTTTACAATATATTTTTGATAAAAATTTTGAAAAATTATCACGTTTAAATATTAGAGGCTATGCCAAAATTTTACAACGTGAATATGATGTTGATTTGAGCGAGTTGCTAGCTGAATACGATGCCTTTATGCAAGAAAACACTCCAGATGAGAGTCACAAAACTAAAGTTACTCCAAAAATTTCCTCTTACACTCCAAAAGATATTACCATACAAAAACAAAGCGGTACTGGCGGTGCTGGATTTTTATTTTGGCTCATCATTTTAGCTATTATCGCTGGTGGGGCATATCATTTTGATGCTTACAAATATATCGAGAATTTTTTATCGTTTTTAAATGACGAGAATAAAAGCGTGAGCTATTCGCAGTCAAGTATAGTAAATGAGGTGAAGAAAAATATTATCGATACAAATATCACCATCTCTCAAAATAGCCCTAAAATAGAAGCAAACATATCAAGCGTAAAAATTTCAGCTCCAGTTGAGCAAAATGTGACAACAAGTCCTGCAAACATGGAGCAAAATGCTGTGAAGCCAAGCATGGCAGCTCAGCCAGCTCCTAAGATAGAGCAAAACATTACAAAGCCACTAAATGAGGCGATCATTACACCAAAACAACGTGTTTGGATAGGGATAATTAATCTTGAAAATGGTCAAAAAGTATCAAACGACACAAGCAAAAGCATAAATATAAATTTAGACCAAAGACAGCTCGTAGTTTGTGGAAATGGCAACATTGAGCTAAAGATCGGCGATAAGGTTACAAAATATAATCCAAGCCGTCCAGCTAGATTTTTAGTAGAAAATGGAGAGATGAAATTTGTGAGCTATGATGAGTTTGTAGAACTTAACAAGGGTAAATCTTGGTAAGAAAAATAGCAATTTTCACCGCTTTTAGTGTATTTGCATATGCTTTTAGCTTACAAACTAGTGCAAGTGCTTTAAGCAATGTTGAAAATGTGCAAATTTCTTTAGAAAATTTAGACCAAAATGGCTCACTCAATGTCAATGAGCTAGTATCAAGATTAAAACAAAACTCAAGTTACGATAGCATTTCATTTGGTTCAAATAGTTTGAATTTAAAATTTATAAGCGAGCAAAAAGTTCCTTCTACATTATTTGTAAAATCAATAAATTCAACTCTAGACGATGCCAACATAAGTATTTCAAGGATAAATTCTTTAAAAAATGGAGATCAAATTTCTTATGGAATTTCAGCCATAAAAAATGGCGGAATAGATCCAAGTTTATTAAGCATAACACTTAGTCAAAGCGGTTTTAAAATTTTAGGATTTGATAGAGTTGATGGGAATTTGGAGATATTTTTAGATGCTCAGAATACGATCCTTAAGGCTACAAAGGTAAATTTTGACGAGGAGACACCACTTTTAAAAAGCGGTGGTACTTATTTTGTTGATATTGAGGGTGCAAGTAGTCTGGACATCGCATCAAAAGAGTCAAATAGATGGATGCCACTTGTTAGAATTTATGATAAAAATTTAAATCAGATTGACTCTATAAAAGAGGAGCAAGCAAAAACCGCCGTTTCTATAAATTTAGCAATAGGCGCAAAATACGCATTAATTAGCGACAATGTTGATATAAATAATATAAAAAATGAGATAATTATCAAGCTTATAAAATAGGAGCAAGCAGTGTTTGATGAGATAAGATTTAATACAATTGAGCGTTTGCCAAACTACGTTTTTGCTGAAGTAAATGCAATAAAAATGGCAGCACGAAGAGCTGGCGAGGATATCATCGACTTTTCTATGGGCAATCCAGAGGGCAGAACACCACAGCATATTGTCGATAAACTATGCGAAAGCGCGCAAAAGGACAAGACTCACGGCTACTCAGCCAGTGCTGGAATTTACAAGCTTCGTCTTGCCATTTGCAACTGGTATAAAAGAAAATACGGTGTAAATTTAGACCCGGATACCGAAGCAGTCGCCACGATGGGTAGCAAAGAGGGTTTTGTTCACTTAGCTCAAGCCGTGATAAACCCAGGCGATGTGGCTATCGTGCCTGACCCTGCTTATCCGATACACACGCAAGCGTTTTTATTTGCTGGCGGAAGTGTCGCAAAGATGCCACTTCACTATAATGATAAATTTGAGCTAGATGAGAATAAATTTTTTGAAAATTTGATCCAAACTATACATGCAAGCTCGCCAAAGCCAAAATACGTAGTCGTAAATTTTCCTCACAATCCAACGACCGTAACCGTGCAAAAGAGCTTTTACGAGCGTCTTGTAAGTATCGCAAAACAAGAGAGATTTTACGTCATCTCTGACATCGCCTACGCTGATCTTACATTTGATGGCTACAAAACGCCAAGTATCTTTGAGGTCGATGGTGCAAAAGACGTTGCAGTCGAGTGCTATACACTTTCAAAAAGCTACAACATGGCTGGCTGGAGAGTTGGCTTTATGTGTGGAAATAAAAGACTTTGCGCAGCACTTAAAAAGATAAAATCATGGGTTGATTACGGCATGTTTACGCCGATACAGGTGGCTGCCACAGTCGCACTTGACGGCGATCAAAGCTGCGTTGAAGAGATACGCCAAATTTATGAAAAAAGAAGAGATGTGATGATAGAGGCCTTTGCTCAGGCTGGTTGGGAGCTTAAAAAACCAAGCTCTAGTATGTTTATCTGGGCGAAGCTACCGCCAAAAGTTAGTCATCTGGGCAGCCTTGAGTTTTCAAAGCAGCTTCTTACAAAAGCTTCAGTCGCAGTTAGTCCTGGTATTGGTTTTGGCGAGGGCGGAAACGACTATGTGCGTCTAGCTCTTATCGAAAATGAAAATAGAATAAGACAAGCAGCAAGAAATATAAAAAAATATTTGAAAGAATTTGAATGAATGTAGCGATATTGGGCGTTGGAACCGTTGGCGAGTCAGTTGCTAAAATTTTACTAAAAAACAAAAAGCTAATCGCAGCAAGAAGCGGTGAGGAGATCGTACCAGTCGTTGGAGTGGTCAGAAATTTAAATAAAAAAAGAAATGCTGGCATCCCTTTGACTGACGATATAAATAGCGTTATAAACCGCGATGATATTAACGTTTTTGTCGAACTTATGGGTGGTGTTGAAGAGCCTTTTAGGGTTGTGAGTGAAATTTTAAAGCGAAAAAAAGCAGTAGTCACTGCAAACAAAGCACTCCTTGCCTATCATAGATACGCCTTGCAAAATTTAGCCAAAAATATACCATTTGGCTTTGAAGCAAGTGTGGCTGGAGGCATACCGATCATTAGAGCCTTAAGAGAAGGCTTAAGCGCAAACCACATCGTTAGTATAAATGGCATACTAAACGGAACTAGTAACTTTATCCTAACCTCGATGATGGACGAGGGCTTAAATTTTAAAGACGTACTTAAAAAGGCGCAAGAGCTCGGATACGCTGAGGCTGATCCTACTTTTGATGTGGGTGGCTTTGATACGGCTCATAAGCTTCTTATACTGGCAAGCATCGCATACGGTGTACACGGCGATCCAGAGGATATTTTGATCGAAGGAATACAAGGTATCACACCTGAAGATATATTTTTCGCAAAAGATTTCGAATACTCAATAAAACTTCTAGCAATTGCCAAAAAAAGTGAGGGTAAAATCGAGCTACGCGTACATCCAGCGCTTGTACCACAAAATAAAATGATAGCAAAGGCAAGTGGTGTGACAAATGCGATTAGTGTCGTTGGCGAGGTCGTTGGCGAGACGATGTACTATGGACCTGGGGCTGGCGGTGACGCAACGGCAAGTGCGGTGATCAGTGATCTTATCGACATCGCAAGAGATAGCAAATCGCCGATGCTAGGATATAAAGCACCGTTTGAATTAAATACGCTTGAGCTACTTGACCGCGATAGGATAAAGACGAAGTACTACTTTAGATTAAAGGTCGAGGATAAAATGGGTGTGCTAGCAAAGATTACAAATTTAATGAGCGAAAACAACTTATCGATTGATAGTATACTTCAAAAACCAAAAGATGAGAGTGAATTTGCTGTATTGTTTTTTACGACACATACGAGTCTTGAGGCTGATGTAAGAAGGACAATTGAAATTTTAAAAGAGCAAGAGTATATAAAAGAAGAGCCATTTATGATGAGGATCGAGGAGTAGCTTGGGACTAAAAGAGTATCTCTTTGGCAAAAGCTCAGAAAATAGGGCGTGTGATTTTTTACAAAAGCTTGGTTTTGTCATTTTAGAGAGAAATTTTCACTCTAAATTTGGCGAGATCGACATTATCGCACTAAGCAGTGATAAAATTTTACACTTCATAGAGGTAAAAGCAACTAGCGGAGAATATGAAGCAGAGTATAGACTAAATAAGGCAAAATATATAAAAATTTTAAAAACTATAAATTTTTATATGATGAAAAATGAGCCAAATAGAGATTTTCAAGTCGATTTACTCGTTATAAAAAATGAAAATTTAGAACTGATAGAAAATATTAGTTTATAATAAAATTTATTATTTAGATAAAATTTAAATTTAATTTGTATAATTGTCACATTTTAAAAACAAGGAGAAAAAATGGGAAAATACATCGAACTTACAAAAGAAAATTTTGATGTTACAAAAGAAGGCGTTGCTTTAGTAGATTTTTGGGCTCCATGGTGCGGACCTTGCCGTATGCTAGCTCCAGTGATCGAAGAGCTTGCTGAAGACTTTGACGGCAAAGCAAAAATTTGCAAGGTAAATACTGACGAAGTACAAGATCTTGCAGTTGAGTTTGGCATCAGATCGATCCCAACATTGCTATTTTTCAAAAATGGCGAGCTAGTTGAACAAATGGTCGGTGCGCAGTCAAAACAAGCCTTAACTGATAAACTAAATTCGCTTCTTTAATGAGCGAAAAAAGAAGAGGAAGCCTACTTCCTCTTACATATATATTTGGTTCATTTTTTGGTGCAGCTATGATAGCGGCTGCATTTGCGTATAGCAACTATCGTTTTTCACAATATAAATTTGTTGATTTTGCGAAGCTAGTTTTCTACGAAAAAAGCGAAATTTTCACTCCAAAAGAGCCAAAATACACGCTTTTAATCTTCAGTTCAAATCAATCAAAATTAGACGAAATTTTACCAACCAAAAATGAAACAGTTGTTGCAATCGATATCTTTCAAAAAAGATATGAGTCAAACTCAACACTAAAATATATAAGCTCAGATATAAATACAGTCTTGGAGCTGATGCAAAATTTGAGTATCACAAAGTTGCCAAGCAGTGTTGAGATAGTTCATCAAAGGGGCGAAATTTATAAACAAAATTCGCCCATAAATGTTTTAGAATAAAGGAAATTTATGCTTGATTTAGCGATCATCGGGGGCGGTCCAGCAGGACTAAGCGCCGGACTTTACGCCACTAGAGGCGGATTAAAAAATGTTGTAATGTTTGAAAAAGGCGAGCCTGGCGGTCAGATCACCTCTAGCTCAGAGATAGAAAACTACCCAGGCCAAAAAGCACCTGGTGAGAGTGGCTTTGACTTTATGAGCACTTGGTGGAAGCAGTGCAGCGCATTTGGGCTAGTTCACAAGTGGGCAAATGTCATTGGCATTAGAAAAAATAGTGACGGTAGCTTTGAAATTTTACTTGAAGGTGGCAAGAGCGAGCAGGCAAAGGCTGTCATCGTAGCAACTGGCTCAACTCCAAGGCGTGCTGGCTTTAAGGGCGAGGATGAGTTCTTTGGCAAAGGTGTTAGCACATGCGCAACATGCGATGGATTTTTTTACAAAAATAAAGAGGTAGCTGTTCTTGGCGGTGGCGACACAGCCGTTGAAGAGGCACTTTATCTAGCGAATATCTGCTCAAAAGTCTATCTAATCCATAGACGTGAAGAGTTTAGAGCGGCGCCAACTACGGTTGAAAAAGCTAGAAAAAATGAAAAGATCGAGTTTGTAACAAGTGCGACGATAAAAGAGGCACTTGGCGATAAAATGGGTCTAACAAAGATCGTGCTTGATACTAAAAATGGCGAGCGCGTGCTTGATGTGCCAGGAATTTTTACCTTTGTGGGACTAAATGTAAATAACGAAATTTTAAAAGATGAAAATGGCAAATTTATCTGTGATATGGTCGATGGTGGACAGGTCAAGACCGATCTTAAGATGCAAACTAGTCTAAAAGGTCTCTTTGTGGCAGGCGACATCAGAGAGGACGCTCCAAAGCAAGTTATAGTAGCTGCAGGTGATGGCGCAGTGGCTGCACTTAGCGCTATGAGTTATATAGAAAGCTTGCATTAATACTTAAATTTAGCCAAATTTTTGGCTAAATTTTTCTTCTTTTTTTCTATCAAATTTTTGATTTTATACGAATTTTTAAAGCCTATTTGTAATCTATCTATAATAAATTTTATGTTAAATTTCAACCAAAAATCAAAGGATAAATTTTGGTAAAAATAGGCCTCTATGGTGCTAGTGGAAAGATGGCTCAAAGTATCATTTCTTTTTTAAAAGATGAGAAAGATGCCACTTTAAGCATCGCTTTTAGCCAAAAAAATCAGGTTGAAAATTTAAGTAACGAACTTTTGACAAATGACTTTGCTAAATTTTTTGAAGCATGCGATGTGATAATCGACTTTAGTCAAAAAGAGGCTACAGTAGCACTGCTAAACTACGCTAGAACTAATCCAAAACCACTAGTTATCGGTACGACCGGGCTAGATGGTGACGAGAAAAATTTGCTCCACCTAGCATCAGGGGCTATGCCTATTCTTTACGCAACAAATATGAGTTTAGGTGTAGCTGTATTAAACCGCCTTGCAAGGATTGCCTCAAAAACATTAAGGGAATTTGACATAGAGATCGTCGAACAGCATCACAGACATAAAAAAGACGCTCCAAGTGGCACAGCGATGACACTTGCAGGAAGTGTAGCTGAGGCAAGAGATTTAAATTTAAAAGATGTTTTAGTAACTGGTAGAGCCGGTATGGTAGGGGCTAGGAGCAAAGACGAGATCGCAGTCATGGCGCTTCGTGGTGGAGATGTGGTCGGTCGCCACACGGTTGGCTTTTATAATGACGGCGAATTTATCGAGTTAAATCATACCGCAACAAGTAGGGCAACCTTTTCAAAAGGTGCGATCAGGGCTGCCATTTGGCTAAAAGATCAAAATAGTGGCCTTTACTCGATAGACGATAGTTTAGGGCTTGATGATTAAAATTTGAGCTTGATGATATAGAGAGTTATAAGCTAGAATTTGGTGATAAATTCTATCTGCCGGAGCGTGAAAAGCGTCAAAATTTAAGAACTGGCGATATAGTAAAGCTTATATTTAGATTTGAAGATGATGAGTTTGCTCAGGTTGAGCGCATGTGAGTGGTCGTTAGCGAGACAAATAACGGCGAATTTACCGGCATTTTAGACAATGAACCATTTACAAAAGGATTTTTAAAAGTTGGCGATGAGATCAAGTTTAACTACAAAAATGTTCTTGAAATTTACAAAGATGATGAAAACTAAAGGAAAAAAATGTGTGCAATAGTTGGCATTATAAATTCTAAAGATGCAGCAAAGACTGCCTATTATGCGTTATTTTCTATGCAGCATCGCGGTCAAGAGGCAAGCGGTATTAGCGTTTGCGATGATGGAGAAATTTCTACTCACAAGGGTAGCGGTCTGGTGACCGATGTCTTTAACGAAGAAATTTTAAGATCACTAGAAGGTGATATGGCTATTGGTCACAACCGCTATGCAACTGCTGGTAAAAACTCAGGTCGTGACGCCCAGCCAATAGCCGCTAACTACTCTTTGGGACAAATTTCGATCGTCCATAATGGAAATTTGGTAAATAAAGATGAGGTTAGAGATGAGCTTATTAAAGATGGTGCGATATTTCAGACAAATATGGATACTGAAAATATCATCCATCTAATCGCAAGAAACCATAGTGAATACTTGCAGGACCGTATTATTGCGGCACTTGACAAGATAAAAGGTGCTTATTGTCTGCTTATCCAGTCACGCCATAAAACCTTTGCCATAAGAGATCGATGGGGTGTTAGGCCACTAAGTCTTGGCAGGCTAAAAGATGGTGGATATATCGTAGCTAGCGAGACTTGTGCTTTTGACCTTGTGGGAGCTAGCTTTATAAGAGATATCAGGCCTGGTGAGATGATAGTTTTTGAACATGGAAAAAGTGAGTTGCAAAGTATTCAAATTTATGAGCCAGATCCTAGAATTTGTGCATTTGAATATATCTATTTTGCACGTCCAGATAGCGTGATAGAAGGTAAAAGCGTATATGAAGTTAGAAAAAAAATGGGTGAAGTACTAGCTAAGAAGAGCAAAATTAAAGCAGATTTTGTCGTACCTGTGCCAGATAGTGGTGTGCCAGCAGCACTTGGATACGCAAATGAGAGCAAAATTCCGTTTGAGCTAGCTATCACTAGAAACCACTATGTAGGCAGAACCTTCATCGAGCCAAGTCAGGAGATGAGAAATTTAAAAGTCAAGCTAAAACTTAACCCGATGTCATCGGTTCTAAAGGGTAAAAGTATCGTTGTTATCGACGATAGTATCGTTCGCGGTACTACTTCAAAAAAGGTGGTTGATCTTTTAAGACATGCAGGCGCTAAAGAGATTCATTTTAGAGTCGCATGCCCTGAGCTTAAATACCCTGAGCGATATGGTATCGATACGCCAAGCTTTGAAGAGTTAATAAGCTCCAAAAAAAATGCAGAAGAAGTAAGAGAATATATCGGTGCAGATAGCTTAGAATTTTTAAGTATATACGAACTTAAAGAAAGTATCGGCAATGAGCGAAAATATTCGCTTGTAAGCTTTGATGGCGACTATTTCATAAAGTGAAAAATTTAGCCATTTTTTTGCTTGTTGCACTATTTTTTAGTGGTTGCTCACAAAAGAATCCAAGTAAAAAAGACGAAATTTCTATTTACGTAAGCTACTATGAGATAAATGGCACAAAACAGCAGCTACAAATAAAAACCGTTCAAAATTTCGCAGAACAAAATGCTAATGTGCCATTTTTTGGTGTAGTAAATTTTTTAGCAGAAGATAAAATTTTAAATGCTTATTCGCTTGCAAAGGGTACTATAAATGTACTTGAGGTAAATAATAGCTCTATAAATTTAAATAAATCAAATGATATTCTGGCTTTAAAAAAAGCTAATGAGATAAAATTTTATGAGACAAGACCTGATGTGCTTGAGAGTGTTAAATTTAGCTCACAAAATAGTGTTTGTGGTGATTTTTTGTTACAAAAACCAGTGCATGTAAACGTAGCAACAAACTACTATTTAAGAGATGATAGCTTTTTTGCAAGCTTAATAGAGGCAAATTTTTTTTATAAAAAAGGTGCAAAGATCCTAAAAAAAGAGTTTGTTTATAATATAGCCGAGACTAAAATCCTAGAAGAAGCAAAAGAATTTACGCAAAAGACAAAGCAACTTTTCTTAAATGATCTACAAAAATTGGGTAGGCTACTTGATATACTTTGTACTTTTTAAATCTTTATCTTAAAAAATCGTGTTTATTGCAGATGCTAAAAAGATAAAATTTAATCTAAAATCAAACCAAGACTTAGCGTTTTATCCTATGAAATTTGTGAAAATTTGCTTTAAATTTAACTTAGTAGCAATTTAGCTTTGTGATATTCATGCCATTTTTAAAGTAAGGCGGATATGGCATATATACGGTAAATGGTGTGCTTTTTTGCTTTGGTAAATTTTTGGCTACATCAAATTTATATTCAACTGTATTTGGCCTCTCGTCCTTATCTGTGCCAAGAACCCATGAGAAAAATGAAAGCCCACTTGGCTTGAAAAATGCTTCACCGCCAAGGTCATTTTTATTTAGCGGTTGATTGATTAGTTTGACTGTCAGCGTGCAGTTGCTAATTGTAAATTTACCGATATTTCTCACTTGCCCCTTAAAAACGATACTCTCATTTCGCAAAATTCGCTCACTTTTTACATTTTCGAGCATACCTTTTTTTGTATATTTATCAAGCACTAGCATCAAAAAAACAGCAAGTGTGGTTGAGACTAGAATGTTTGTAAAAAATAGTGATAAAAATAACTTTCGATCAGCTCTAAGCGAGAGAACAAGAAATAAAATAGAAAGCAGAGCAATCGCAAAAAGAACGATAATATGAACGATCGTAAAATATGCTGAGCTCATCAAAAACACTCCACTTTTTTAGAGATATTGTAGTCTATAAATGCGAAATCATTGACAAATTCTTTAACTTCAATGCTTTGCTTTGGCAAAAATTCCTCGTTTAAGATTATTCTTTTTCTAGCAAATGGATTAAGTGAGTTAAAAAAGTCTTTCGTATTTTGCTTTGAGCTTAGATAGAAGTCAAGCTCGATTTTGCAGATACTAAGTGCATTATTTGAATTATTTGTAATATTAAAATCAACCATTAGCGCATCGACATATTGAAGCTGTTTGGTGGTTATTTTGCTTATGCTAACTGGTCTTAAATTTTCATTTATATATTTGTTCGCGTAGTAATTACCTACAAAAAGTCCGAAAAAACCAGCTAGAATAAATAAAAATCCTATCTGCCACCACGACTTTATCGCTATAAAAATCCCTAAAAGCACAATTAGTATAAATGCTAAAAATATCCAGCCATAGGTTAGAAAATCAATGAGCTTTGCATTTTGCAATACAAAAAGCAAGTTGTGCTTAATGCTATTTAACATCTCGCGATCTTTTCTCTTCAATACCGCTCATACCAAAACGCCTTGCAAGTTCGTTTTTTACAGCATCTGGATGGATATTATGGGCTGAAAGTGCTACAAGTGCATGAAAGCAAAGGTCGGCTGCTTCATAGATCAGATCATCTTTTGCTTTTTGCTCATTTTGCTTTGAGTTTTCTGCGAAACTAAGATCCTTTGCGGCCATTATAAATTCGCCAGCCTCTTCGCCAACTTTCTTTAAAATTTGATTTTCACCTTTTTTAAAAAGACTTGCCACATATGAAGTTTCAGGATTGGCATTTAGCTTTCTATCTTCTATTGCATGGTAAAGCTCGTCAAGTACACCATAATTTATTTTTTTGACTTCAACTTTTGTATCTAAAATTTTGCCGTCATGCAAATTTATTTCATTAAAAAAGCACGACCTTGCTCCAGTGTGACAAGCAGCGCCTCCGTTTTGAATCACTTTTAAAAGTAAAGTATCGTTATCGCAGTCTAAAAAAGCAGCCTTTATCTCCTGAGTGTTGCCACTTTCTTCGCCTTTTTTCCAAATTCTATTTTTAGTGCGTGAAAAATAGTGAGCGTAACGGCTAGATAGACTTAAATTTAGTGCTTCTTCGTTCATGTAAGCAAGCATTAAAACTTCATTTGTGGCATAATCACAAACCACTACTGGAAGCAATCCGCCAACTTTTTGCCAGTCTATGCTTTTTGCTACGCTGTTCATTTTTATTTCTCGCTTACTGAGCTAGCTTTGGTTTTATCTTTTGTATCTAACCAGATGTTTGGCACAGCTCCGCCAGGTGTTAAGAAAATTTTAGCATCTTTGTTTTCTTTTAGGGCTTCGTTAAATTTGTTTTGCGTCTCGATTTGCTTTAAATTTAGTAGATTTTGATCTACGCTTTTTGCAACCTCTTTGTTTGCATATGCAGTTGCATCAGCCTCGATTTTAATGGCATCAGCCTTACCTTTTGCTTCAATAATAGCAGCTTTAGCGGTACCTTCAGCAAGTGCGGCTTGTTTTAAGGCTTCTTGATTTGCTCTTTCTACTTCGTATTTTGTTCTCTCGGCCTCTTGTTTAGCGATTTGGACGCGCTCGATCTGCTCTTTTACCTTTGAAGGCAAGATGATCTCACGAAGCTGGACTGTTAAAAGCTCAACTGGCTTATTTGGCTGAGAGTCGATATCTTTTCTTATGCCATCATCGATTTGTCTTGCTAGATCGTTTCTCTTTGTTGGAAGCTCTTCTGCTGTATATTTACCAGCGATACTGCGAACCACGTCACGAACGACAGGATCAACTATCTTGCTCTCCCAGCTAAGACCCCAAGAGGCAATAGTTTGAGGAGCGTTTTCCGGATTTAAACGGTATTGTACGGTAATATCAATGCTAACTGGTAAATTTCTAGCATCAAGTACTGAAATAGAATTTTTACGTAAAATTCCAGCGCCAACGCCTTGATATGATTTTTGCATTGATTCGCCCATATCCTCGCCAGAAGTATAGTTTATGATCCTAACTCTGGTGTCCACGATGATGATGTCTTGGATAAAAGGTAAAAAGAAGTGAAAGCCTGGTTGTAAAGGATTTGGCTCATATTTACCTGCTGTAGACTTGATGCCAACTTCACCTGAGTGAATCACTTTAAATGGCTGAGTGATAGCAAAAATAGCAATAATTGCAATTATAATGTAGGCAAGTGCTCCAAATTTACCAAAACCACTTGGTAAATTTGGCATTTTAAAGTCCTTTTTGAAAGGCGGCTCTTTGTCACTATTTTGACTAGAGCCTCTGTTGTCATTACCTGGCTTTTTTTTATTGAAATAATCGTTTAAATCAGCGGGCATTTCATTCCTTTAAATTTTTAAATATATGTTAAAAATGATTCATATTTTTTGTTTAGACCATAAACTACGTCAAAATAAGCTTTTTGTAGTCTCTTTGTCACTTCGCCTCTAGCTCCGTTGCCGATAATGCGGTTATCTATGCTATTTATCGGTGTTACTTCAGCTGCTGTGCCTGTGAAAAACGCCTCGTCAGCTGTGTATGCCTGATCTCTTGTGATGCGCTCTCTTCTTACTTCGATGTCAAGATCGTGAGCAAGTCTTATGACTGTATCTTGAGTGATGCTAAGTAGGCTGTTGTCGTTTGGCGGAGTGATTAAAACGCCATTTTCAACAATAAAGAAGCACTCGCCTGGACCTTCAGCCACAAAGCCCTCACTATCAAGAAGTAGTGCCTCGTCGTATCCAGCCTCTTTTGCCTCGTAGTTTGCCATTTGTGAGCTTAAATAGTTTGAGCTAGCTTTTGCTCTGTTCATTTGAGCAGCAGGTGCGAGTTTGGCAAAGCTTGAAATTTTAACTCTGATGCCTTTTTCTAGGCCTTCATCGCCAAGATAAGCACCCCATTCCCATGAAGCGATAGCAGTTTGCACTGGTGCTTTTGTGTGAGCTACGCCCATTACGCCGTATCCTAAAAATATAAGTGGGCGGATATAAACATTGCCGTCATATTTGTTTGCGCGAAGAAGCTCTATTTGCGCTTTTTCAAGCTCTTCCTCAGTGTAAGGTACATTTAAAACAGTCATTTTTGCTGATCTTAAAAGCCTTTTTGTGTGATCTTGGAGTCTAAAAATAGCTAGACCTTTTTTTGTTTTATAAGCTCTTGTGCCCTCAAATACGGCATTAGCGTAGTGTAAAGAGTGAGTTAGAACGTGTACTTTTGCATCGTCCCATTTAACTAATTTTCCATCCATCCAGATAAATTCTGAAGCATTCATTGTTAAACCTTTCTTTTTTCTTAGAAATTTTGGTCTGAGTTTATCTAAAATTGCTTTAAATTTACATTTCTAAGACCAAAATTTGCAGATATTGCCCGCTAAAAACTACTTATCTAAAAGCTCTTGTATGATCTTTGCCATCTCATCGATTGATGAAGCTGCGCTTAAATTTATTAAGTATTTGCCACTTACTACAAAAGCTGGCACACCGCTGATACTTGCCACATCATAAGAGGCGAACCATGCGTCTAAAAGCTCTTTTGCTCTTTCGCTATTTAGTGCTTTTTCGTAGTCGTCCTTGCTCACGTGAGCTGCTTTAAGGGCTAAATTTATAAATTTTTCTTTGTCTTTGCCATCATTAAAATCATCTTTCTCATCATGTCTTGCTTTATAGATCGCAAATTTTGCTTGCTTAAATTTTGACTCATCGCTTAGTAGATCAATCCCATTTGCCTCGTCTATCGATATAAGAGCAGCAAAAATTTTACTCGCAGTCTCGCCAAGCTTGCCTTTTGTGCTTAGGTGATATGGGATAAATTTAACCCCGTCAAGCTTTGACATCAGCTTTCTTGTGATCGTTCGGTCAAATTTATAGCAGTGTGGGCAGTCGTAGCTAAAGACCTTAACGACCGAGTTTTTAGGTACGTTAAGCGGTTTTGCTAGAGTTTGATACTCTACGCCCTCAGTCAGTGCTGATAAATTTAGCGCAAAAAATGCACTTAAAATTAGCATTTTTATAAGCTTCATCTTTGCTCCTTATTATTTTGTTATTTACCATTGCGGCTTTACATTTTTGATATTTTCGTAGTCGGTACCATTTACTAGGCGCTTTCTACTCGCATTAAATTCACCACTTATTAAGCTTCTCGAGGCATTATATTCAAGTGGTTTTGTACCTATGATATCAGCAAAAGTGTGAATGATATCATCACTCATAAATTTATAATCTTTTGCGCTTTCTAGTTTTTGCCAAATTTGTGGATATTTTGCTTTAAATTTATCAGTACCTATAAAAATGAGCGGAATTTCTAAAACAAAGCGGTTTGTCATGCCATGGCCTCTTATGCTATCTATCTCAAAAAGAGCCTCACCATGGTCTGAGAGATAGACTATCAAAGCCTCATCGTCTTTGAAAATTTTATAAATTTCATTTATCATATGATCATTATAAAGTACGCTATTTAGATACCAGGCAAAGCTCTCTTTTTGCCCAGGATTCATTTTGTTTTGTAGATCATTGGCTGTAAATTTTGCAAAATCTTTTGGATACCTTAGGTCGTATTTAAAGTGATTTCCCATTAGGTGAATGATATAAAAATTTGACTCTCCAAGATTTTGTTTTATCTTTGAAATTTCAGGCAAAAGTATACCATCTGTTTCTCTACCGGCATAATTTGTAGCTGATGCAAATTTTTGTGTAAAAAATGTGATATCACTTCTATCTGCAACACTTTTTTGTGTTGTAGAGTATCCGCCGATATTGCTTTGATTACTTATCCATGCTGTTTTGTATCCTACTAGGCTAAACATATCAACGATGTTTAAACTCTTGCTCCAAGGCTCTTTGCTTTCATAGTTTGAGAAATTTAAAACTTTTGAAAGAGAACCATTTGTATATGTGTCAGGGGCGGTAGTATCTGTATAGATTATGGCATTATCGCTTTGCTTTAATGCCATTAAATTTGGTGTAGTCGGCAAGCCAAATCCATAAACGCTCATCTCGTTTCTTTGCAAACTTTCACCGATCACAAAGACTACATTTGCTACTTTTTGCTCAGCTTTTATGTTTTGGTTTGCTGCTTTAGATACATCATAATCTTTTAAAATTTGTTTATTGCTAACCAAAAAATTATCATCTAAAAGATATTTTTTTAAAACAAAAGCGTAGTTTATCAGGATATGTTCTGAGAGCTTACTTATAGCTCTATCAGCTTTATTAGACGATATTCTCATTGCTGATTTTGTAAAGAATACAGCTGCAAAGGCTATATAAATTACCGAAAGGACAATGATAGTTTTTTGGCTAAATTCTTTTGTGCTAGATCTTTTATATCTTGTCATAGCATAAAAGATGATGCACAAAAGTATAGCAACTACTAGATATTTAGCTTCAAAAAATGTCTGGAAAAACTCACCGGCTTCATCCGGATTTGTGTGTAGTACACTATCTATTATTGCTATATTTATATCTGTTTTTAAACTAGTTAGTGTAAAAAAGTTTATAAAACATAGCACCAAAATAATAAGTGCATAAAATAAATAAACTCCTTTAAAAAGCCTACGACTTAGCAAATAAAGAACGTGTGTGATAACTAAATTTAATAAAAATATAGTAGTAAGGCTTCTAGCCATATGCATAAGAGCTATGCGGTCAGTTCCTTCAAAAAAGTAAATTTTATAGATATTTGCGATAAACATTACAAGCGTCGTAATCACAAATATATTTATAAATGGACTTTTTATAAGTGTGTTAAAAAATTTAGTCATTTTTTACCTTACTTCACCAGATCAGCTAGCACTTTTGCGGCATGGTCTTTAGCTTTTACGCTTTTGTAAATTTTTACTATTTTGCCGTCTTTGCCGATCACAAATGTACTTCTAGTGATGCCAAGATACTCTTTGCCGTAGTTTTTCTTAACTTGCCAAACGCCATAAAGTTTTGAAATTTCTTTATCTTCGTCGCTTAATAGAATGTGCTTTAAATTTTGCTTTGCGATAAAGCCCACATGTGACTTCACGCTATCTGGGCTAACACCAATGATAACTGTATCGTTTTTGATGAACTGATCGTAGTTTGCGCTAAATTCGCAAGCTTCAGTCGTGCAGCCTGGAGTGTTGTCCTTTGGGTAGAAGTAAAGAACCACGTTTTTGCCTATAAAGTCCTTTAGTGCGACCTTTACGCCGTCTTGATTTAGCGCTTCAAACTCTGGCGCCTTGTCGCCAACCTCAAGTGTTATCTTTCTTTCCATGTCTGCTTTGCTAAATTCGCTCATTTTATCCCCTTTCTCTTATCTTCTACGCTTTCGCCGCCTACGCCGATATTGCTAGCATCGTGAGTTTCTATGAAAATCATAACCGCCTCTTTTTTCTTGCCAAGCACTCTTACAAGTGTCTCGGTTACTTCTTTAAAAACTTGATCTTTTTGCTCTTTTGTAGGCTCTGGGCCTGCTATTTTTATATTTACATAAGGCATTTTTGCTCCTTTTTAAGATGCAAAATATTAGCCAAAATGAGTGAAATTTCAGATTAAAGCCTTTATTTAAGAATTTGGCATTAAAATACAAAAACTTGTTACTAGGAGCGAAAAATGAACTACAACAAACATAACAAAGGCTTTGTTTGCTTTATGTATAGCTTTGGACGAAACAGAGCGGTTTATGCTGTTTTGATGGTTTTAGTCATATTTTTGCTTGGTTTTTTGACATTTGGCTCAAGTGCTCAAGCTAACATTTTAAATTTACAAATAGCCATTGGCGTCATGCTTTGCGGGCTTTTACTCATCCTTGTAAATCCAAAAATTTTTATCATCAAGCTAATTGGATATTTAATTTCACTTGCTGGCGTTATGATCGCTCTTCACAATGCAAATTTACTAGGCGAAGGCTTTAGCTTATATTTTTACGCAAGCCTAGTTTTTGGCGCATTTATGATGCTCATGCTTCTTAGTTGGTTTGTTTACAACGCAAGAAGCAGCGAGATAAATGAAATTTAGTTCGCCACTCCCATAAGCACACTTGTGTAGGTGTTTTGTTTAGGCTCTGAGTTTGTTGCATCATTTACATTTATGCGACCAGCCTCAAGCCCAGCTTTTATGAGTGCTTCTTTTACTGCATTTGCACGCTCATTTGCTAGCTCAACTAGCTTTTCCTTATCCACTTCGATAGCTTCTATTGCCTCTTCTCTTAAGGCCTTATCGCTTTTGTCTTTAGCGTTTGGAACAAGGGAATTTAACACAGTGATATAATCTTTGCCATTTGAGGCGATTATTTGATTTATCTTTTGATCAAGCTTTTTTTCTTTAAAGTAGAGCACATCTATTTCAGAGTAAGTAGGTGTGATGCTAAGTTTCATCATAGGCTTTGCACTAGTTAGCTTTATAAAATCAGCTATTTTTGGTGCTTCTGAGCTTATTAACTCGCTACTTCCAGCAAGAAAATCAATAGAGCTAAGATCCTTGCTGCCAAGTCCTAGAGCATTACCTAAAAATCTAAACGGAGCTAACGTAATGTCTGCAAAGAGTTTTTTAACAGCAGCCCAAATGACACCGCCATATTTAAAGTCAGGATCGTCTAAATTTCCCTCAACTGGCAGGTCGATATTTATTTGATTATTTTGATCGCTTAATATCGATATAGCAAGCGAAAGTGGCAAATTTACAGCATCTTTTGAATCAACCTTTTCTCCAAGTGTGAGTGTGTCAAAATTTATAAGATTTGTGCCATTTAGTTTTGAATCAACAACGCTATAATTTAGATTTAAATTTAACTTACCTTTTTTTATTTTATAGCCCAAAAATTGCCCACTATATGGCGTTATGTCGATTAGATCAATGTCTTTAAAATCAAGCTTAATGTCGGTATTTTGCTTTAATTCAAAAGGAAATAATTTTGCTGTAATCTGAGAAAAACCGTTCTTACCAACTGTGCCTTTAAACTCGCCCGAACTTGGACGTTTTTTATCGATGTCAGTTAGCTTGCCATTTAGATTTGAAATTTTTGTAGCAAATGGCATAAATAGTGACGCATCTGAAAAATCAACCTCGCCGTTGTTAAGTGAGAAATTTTTGATACTAAAATTTAGCTCGTCATCTTTTTTACTAGCTATCTTTTTGCTCTCAGCTTTTTGCTCACTTTGGGCTTTGTTTTTATCTTCTTTTACGATTTTGCTTAGATTAAATTCGCGCTCTTTACTTAGATGAGCCTTGATAAATGGCGAATTTAAGGCAACTCCAGTAATTTCAAGATTATTTTTAAAAAGTGAAATTTTATCTACATCTAAACTTTTAAATGCGATTAGCTTTTCTTTATTTTTATCATCTAATCTAATATCTTTTACGCTAAGCTTTGCATCTGCTTTTATATCTTTTGCATAGTGAAGTTCGGCATTTGCGCTCATCTCTCCACTTGAAAGGTCTGCCTCTAAAAAGGGCTTTGCATAGGCAAAATACTTTGGTAAATTTGTATCATTTAGCTTGATCTTCGCACTCACATCAAGTGGCTCGATCTTTATCTTGGACTCAACATCCAAATTTAGCTTTTGCGAGCTTTTCATCGCCACTTTTGCGTCAAATGGCTTACTAAAATCGCTACTTAAATTTGCTATTTTTACAAATAAATTATCAAATTTATGAGCAATCTTCTCGCCCTCAAAAATGTGCGTCAAAGCGATATTGGCGTTATTTACATTGATATTTCTTATATCAAATTTAAACTCATTTTCTTTACTTTTTGAAACTGATGTATTCTCTTTTTTGGTTTTAGTGCGATGATTGGCTGTTTTTACCGGCTCTTTATCACCAAGCCCAAGCTGGTTTATCGCGCTTAAGCCGCTATCATTTAACTCTGAGTTAAATTTTGGTCTATTTACATCGATATTCTCGGCACTCAAAGCCATATTTAAAATGTCAAATTTGATCGTTTTTGTAAGCACATCAGCGATATCTAAAATTTCTTTATTTTTTGCCTTTAAATTTATGCCATTTATACTAAGCTCATCAAGAGTTGCAAGGCTTTTATTAGTATCTTGAGCGAAGCTAATGTTTGAGAAATTAGCCCCTACCACATTTGCATTCGCATTTTTACTAAGCGGGGCATTGATACCTTCAAACGCTATTTTTTCAAGCGTTAGAGTGGTTTTGTTATTTGCTAAATTTGCATTTAAATTTGAGGCATTTATATCTTTTAGATTTACTAAATTTTTACTGGTTTCGTCTATTTTTAGGGTATTTGCATTTATGCTATTTAGTGCAGCTGTCGCATTTAGCTCACCTTTTTCATTTAAATTTGCTAAAAGCGAAATATCGTTTAAATTTAGTGATTTTAAGCTTGCTGTTATTGCATTTTTAAATGACACATCGCTTAAATTTATGGCATTTAGCTCTAATTTAGCATCTATCTTGTCTGCTATCTTACTTGATAGATCAAATTTTGGAAGCTCTAGCTCACCAAGGCTTAGTTCGTTTTTGCCCTCATCTATGTTTAGTGATTTTATATTTAAAAAGCTACCCTTTAAATTTATATTTGTAGCGTTCTCGTCGGCAATTAAAGCGTAATTTATTCCTAAATTTATGACCGCATTTTTAAGGTTTAGTGTATCGTTATCGATGAAGCTTATCGCAACTGGCTTGATGCTAAAGTCCTTAATGACGACACTACCATTTATGTTTAGCGGATTTAGCCTGATATCACCTTTTAAGTCGATCTTGTGTGCAAGGCTTGAGTTTGAGTCAAAGATATGATTGCCAGCACTATTCTTTTTTGTATTTAGCGAGTTTAACTCGTAGTTTATATCATAAAAACTTACATTAAATGGCTTTGTGAGATTTTGGTCGCTATACGAAAATGAGCCTTTGATGATCTTGGCACTATTTAGGGCGAAATTTATCGAGCTTGTACTGTTGTCCTCATTGCTTGCATTATCTTCACCTATGAAGTTGCTAAAGTTAAAGCTAGCGTTTTTTGCTCTTGTTATATTAACACTTGGTTCGTCTAGTCTAAAAATATCAATCTCTATGAGCTTTTTGAAGATAGAAAATGGCTTTAGCTTGACATCGACTTGCTTTGTGCTAAAAAGTGGTGAAGTTGTGTTTAGCTCGGCACTTGTAGCGTTTAGCTCAAAGGTAAATGGATTAAATTTAGCCTCTTTCACAAAAAGTGTTGCATTGTAGTCTTTTAGATACTTTGGAGCAACATTTTTGATAGCATAAGGAACACCAAAAAAGCCAATAAGTGTGTAAATAAGTAAAAGTGAAACTAAACTTATGCCTGAAATTAGGGCTATTTTTTTATTTTTATTCATTTAAATTTTTACCTTGAAGTGATCTAAAATAAACTTTGATTTTACTTTAAATAAGGTTAAATTCTAGTTAGAAATTTCCAAATTTTTAGACGTTTATATTTACATTTTAGTTAATAATACTTTTATAAAATTCGTATTACCATTTTATAAATATTTCAAAAAAAGGGGATAATGTGAAGAGAATTTTACTTGCATTTTTCTTGTTATTTGGCGTTTACCTTTATGCAAATGAGAGTAAAGTCGTAATAGCTATCGAGGAGCAAACACCTCGTATAAACCCACTTTATGACGAGGATCACGATCCTACACTTTCGCTGGTTTTTTCGGGACTTACGAGCCACGATGAAAATAGCCATGTCGTGCCTGAGCTTGCCAAGTCTTGGCAGGTGAGTGATGACGGGCTGGAGTATGTTTTTGAGCTAAGAGATGATGCTTTTTGGCATGACGGGGTGAAATTTAGCGCAAAGGATGTTAAATTTACCATCGAAGCGGCTCAAGATAAGAAGCTAAACGCACCTGCTATCTCAAACTACGAGGTGGTAAAAAGTATTGAAATTTTAGGGGATTATAAAGTAAAAATCACGCTAAAAGAGCCATTTCCGCCGTTTCTTGATGCGCTTAGTTTTGGCGTTTTGCCTGAGCATATCCTAAAGGGCAAAGATATCTCGACTGATAAATTTAACGAGGCTCCAGTAGGAACTGGCGCATACAAGCTTGTAAAATGGAAAAAAGATGAGAGTTTGGAGTTTGTGGCAAATGAGAAATTTTACAAGGGCGAGCCAAAGATAAAGAAGGTATTTTTTAAAATTGTCGGCGATGAAAATTTAAGACTTGTAGGGCTAAAAAGCGGTGAGATCGACGTCGCTCTCATCTCTCCAACTGGCGTAAATTTTATAAAAAATGATAAAAAATTAAGCTTGCTTAAGTTTAAAAGTGCGGACTATAGAGCGCTGATGTTTAACTTTGAATATCCTCTTTTTCAAGATAAAAATGTAAGACTTGCCCTAAACTACGCGGTAAATAAAGATGAGATAGTTAAAAATTTATTTCACGGATATGCAAGCGTGGCAAATAATCCGATAGAAAAAAGCTTTGCAAATGACAGCGAGTTTAAATTTAGCTACGATCCGCAAAAGGCTAGGGAGCTACTTGAAAAAAGCGGCTTTAAGAAAAACAAGGCTGGCTTTTTTGAAAAGGACGGCAAGGAGCTTGGCTTTGACATCTACGCTTTTAATAACGACATCTTAAGGGTCAATCTAGCTAAAATTTTAAGCAGCGAGTTTGAGAAATTTGGCGTAAGAGCCAAAGCCTACGCAAAGCCAAAAATAGCTTTTGATCTAAGTAAGGTCGATAGCTTTGTGATCGGCTGGGGAAGCCCGTTTGATCCAGATTTTCACACATATAGAATTTTTGGTGGATTTGCCGATGTGAGTGTAAATGAAAATGGCTGGAACTTTAGCCACTACAAGGACGCAAACGTCGATCTTGCCTTAAAAAACGCGAGATATACAAAGGATGTGGAGCTAAGGAAAAAGCACTATAAAGAATTTCTAAAAGCACTTCATGAAAACCCACCTTACATTTTTATAGCTTATCTTGACTATCCACTTGTGTTTAATAACAAAATTTCAGGCATAAAGACGCAAATTTTGGGACATCATGGGGCTGGATTTTTATGGAACATAAGAGAGTGGCAAGTAAAATAATGGATAAAAACTTTGTTTAGAGCCATTTTAAAAATAGCGATCTCAAGCCTTGGGTTGCTGTTTTTCATCTCATTTTTTCTATTTTTGCTCATATACTTTTTGCCAGGAAACGTTACTGACGCGATGTTTTTGCGGAGTGAAGCGCTAAGCGTGGCTATAAAAGAGCAAATTTTAGAAAATTTGGGGCTAAAAGATGGCTTTTTTGTGCAGTATTTTAGATGGCTTACTCACTTTGTCACAGGAGACTTTGGCACGAGCTTTGTAAGCGGAGCGAGCGTATCTCTACTAATTAAAGAGCGGCTTTTAAACTCGCTTATCTTATTTTTCGCCTCATTTTTTTTGATAGTTTTTTTATCCTTCTTCTTAGGATTTTTAAGCGCCATTTATAAAAATAAATTTGCCGATATCTTTATAAATTTTAGCTCCTTTTTGCTGGCTTCATTGCCGCATTTTTACATTGCGCTCGTACTAATAGCGATCTTTAGCGTCTATCTAAATTTGCTGCCAAGCTCTGGGGCAAACGAGCTAGGATCTAGCGGAGTAGGAGCAAAATTTATCATCTTGCCAACGCTTGCCATTATCTTGCCACACCTTGGCGCAAATGTGAAATTTGTAAGAGACAGACTAAATCAAAGCCTAAACGCTGACTTTATCCAAACAGCTCACGCTAGAGGTTTGGGGCGCGGCAAAATTTATCTCTTTGCTATAAAGCACGCAAGCACCGATATAGTCTATTATTTCGCCACCCTTGTAGCTGGCGTCTTTGCTGGCTCATACGTCATCGAGAGCATTTTTTCATTTCCGGGCATAGGCAAGCTTAGCCTTGATGCGGTGATCGCCAAAGACTATCCAGTCGCGCTTGCGACCATTTTACTAACGGCCGTTTTTGTCGTTTTTGCAAATTTGCTAGCAAAAATTTTCGCCATATTAGCAGATAAGAGAAATTTATGAGAAAAGTCATATTTTTTCTAGCCTGTTTTGTCTTTTTGGCACTTGTCACATTTGCCTTTGTGACGCCGTTTTTTTCTAAATTTGAGCCAAATTTCACTGACTTCATGGCGGTAAATTTAGCCCCAAACGGCGAACACA
This sequence comes from Campylobacter concisus, assembly GCF_002165785.1. GTDB lineage: Bacteria > Campylobacterota > Campylobacteria > Campylobacterales > Campylobacteraceae > Campylobacter_A > Campylobacter_A concisus_W. The sequence goes on along the minus strand of NZ_NDYO01000012.1, from coordinate 114,813 downwards.
TCTTTGGCACTGACATCCTAGGCAGGGACAATCTCATAAGGGTAGCCTACGCACTTAAAAACTCGCTTCTTGTCCTGCTGCTAGCTGGCTTTTTAACGACCTTGTTTTCGCTCATCTACGCATATTTTGGCACGAGCAAGAGCAGAGTTTGTGAGAGTGTTTTTGATAAGGGGCTTGATGCCTTTTTAAGCATACCAAACATCGTTTTTATCATGCTTTTTAGCTCATTTAGTAGCGATGATCTTTTTATAACATCTTTTATCATCGCCATTTGCTCCTTTATGCAGGGTGCAAAGGTCTTTATGCAAAATTTAAGGCTTAATAAAAAGTGTGACTACGCCGAGCAAGCGGTCATTAATGGGGCTGGTAAATTTAGCCTTATCTGCTTTGAAATTTTGCCAAATTTAAAGCATCTTGTAGTTAGTATCTTTGGCATAAACGCGATAAACGCAGTCGTCATGGAGGCCACGCTTGGCTTTTTTGGCGTGGGTAGCGACGCTAATAAAATAAGCCTTGGCATCATGCTAAATGAGAGCAAAGAGGCGCTTTTTCTTGGCTCTTGGTGGATGGTGCTTTTTCCCGGGGTGACGCTCTTTTTGCTCATCCTTGCAACTTCGATCATCACCTCAAATTCAAAAAATGGCAATATAAAAATATGATAGAGATTAAAAATTTAAACGTTTTTTATAAGGATAGGCAGCTTTTGCGTGAGCTTGATTTTCGCATGAGCGAGGGTAAATTTATAGGTATTACAGGCGCTAGCGGCAGTGGCAAATCGCTCTTTGCAAAGAGCTTAATAAGGCTTTTTGATGACGAATTTAGAGTGAGGGCGGATAAATTTAGCATTTATAAAAAAGATATCTTAAAACTTAGCCAAAATGAGCTAAAAGAGCACCGAAAAAAGGTTGCCGCGCTCGTTTTTCAAAACTCCGTTGCTAGCCTTCATCCGCTCTTAAACGTGGGCGATCACTTTAATGCCTATCTTGGCGGCGATAATAAATCAAATAAAGAGCTCGCATTTGCTTATTTTAGGGAGTTTGGGCTGGGTAATGCAAATCTCATCTGGCACAAATACTCATACGAGCTAAGTGGTGGTGAGGCGAGTCGCGTGCAGATAGCTCTTGCACTTTGCCTGAGGCCAAAAATTTTAATCTGCGACGAGATAACAAGCGGACTTGATAGCATTAGCGGTAGCCACGTGGCGGGCATCTTAGAGAGCCTAAAAGGTAAGATGAGCGTCATCTTTATCTCGCACGATGAGGCGCTGACAAGCTATCTTAGTGATGAAATTTGGCAGATGAGAGATGGGCGGCTAAATTTAAAGGAAAATGCGTGAAAATAAGGCTTGAAAACGTCTCAAAAAGTTTAAGTTTTAAGGAGCATTTTAACGCTAGAGCTGAAGTGCTGCACCTTTTAGAGGGGATAAGTTGCGAGCTTGATGATGGCGAAAATTTAGCCATTTTGGGGCAAAGCGGTAGTGGCAAAAGCACGCTTGCAAAGCTCATATCATTTAGTGAGCCAAAAAGTGGGGGCAAAATTTACATAAACGATGAGGAGATCACGGATAAAAATGAGCTCAAAAAAGATATCAGGTATATCTTGCAAAATCAAAAGCAAGCCCTAAATCCAGCGCCAAAAGTAAAAACAGCCATCGCTCACGTGAGATCATACCTTAAGCTTAGCTTTAGCGAGAATGAGCTCAAAGAGCTTCTAGCAAATTTAAATTTAAAAGATGAAATTTTAGATAAATATCCATCTCAGCTAAGTGGCGGTGAGGCTACAAGGGTCGGGATATTGCTGGCACTACTCTCAAAACCAAAAGTCTTAATCTGCGATGAGATAACAAGCGGGCTTGATAATGAAACAAAGCAAAAGATCATAAATTTGCTTTTAAGCTTAGATGAAAAGATCAGCATTATTTTTATCACGCACGATATTTTAAGTGCGATGAAGATAGCGCAAAAGGTGCTAATCATCGAATCCGGCAAGCAAGTGGCTTTTGGTAAATTTGATGATCTTGCAAGCCAAAATGTCCTTAAAAAATACCTCGATGCAGCTAAATTTTATGATGACAAACTTTGATATAATGCAAGCAAAAAAGGTCAAATTTGTTAGTTCATATCTGCTGCTCGGTCGATAGCCACTACTTTTTACAGCGCCTACGAAAAGACTATCCAAATGAGCGAATAGTAGGCTATTTTTACGATCCAAATATACATCCATATAGCGAATTTTTACTACGTTTTGAGGACGTGAAGCGAAGCTGCGAGAAGCTAGGCATCAAGCTAATATGTGGCGAATATGACTACGAAGCGTGGCTTGGTGGCACAAAAGGGCTTGAAGATGAGCCAGAAAAGGGTAAAAGGTGCGAATACTGCTTTGACTTTCGTATGAAAGACTCTGCTAAAAAGGCGATAGAGCTAGGACTTAGTAAGATCACGACGACGCTTTTGATGAGCCCAAAAAAGGACTTTTCTCAGCTTAAAAGGGCGCTTGATGAGGCGGTGGCTGGCTCAAATTTAGAAGCCGTTGCGGTTGATTATAGAAAAAATGGCGGCACAAGCGAGCAGTTCATCCTAGCTAAAAAAGATAAGCTCTATCACCAAAATTACTGCGGCTGCGTCTTTGCACTAAAAAAACAGCGCGACTCGCAAAATTTGCCCCAAAGTGAGCTAACGAGCGAGCTACACGCAAGGGCGCTTTATGGCAGCATAGAAGCTAGGCTTGAGCTTTATAAAAAGGTGCGCGAGTGCGAGGCGAGAGGTGAGAAATTTCACCTTTTTAGAAGGCGATTTTTAAACTACAGGCTTTTACGCGCTAGTGTGAAATTTCAAAACGCTGTGATACCAAGCTACTTTGTGCTCTACTCTGGCTTTAAAAGAGAAAATTTGAAGCTAAATGTAGAAAATTCCTGCGAAATGGACGATGAGCTAAAAGAGGGCGCGATATTTATGAGCATAGAGCGCTTTAATAAATTTACAAACAGCAAATTTAAAAGCGTTGATGAGCTTTGCAAAAGGCCGCTTGAGCTTGATGATGAGCTAAAATTTCGCCGTGAGATAAGCGGGGAGTTTTCGCAAAATCCTATCATCATCTTAGACGAGGTCAAAAAGGGTAGCTACGAAATTTACGCAAAGGCTGTTTTTTACAACGATAGCGAAGAAATTTTGGTTTTAGACTAAAAGGTAAGTTTATAAAATTTATCTTAAAGCAGTGAATTAAATTTTTGCCACATAAGGCGAAATTTAGAGATTTTTAAAAGAGGCTAATAATTTTTTTCTTAGTATAAATTTGTTACAATCGCCACAAATTTACATTACTAAGGCTAAAACGTGATAGACGTCGTAGAAATTCAAAAAATTCTTCCACATAGATTCCCATTTTTACTTATAGATAGAGTTGTCGAGCTAGAGCCAGCTAAGAATATCGTAGCTTACAAAAATGTAACCATTGGCGAGCCGATATTTCAGGGGCATTTCCCAGGTCACCCGATCTATCCTGGCGTGATGATAATCGAAGGTATGGCGCAAGCTGGCGGTGTGCTAGCGTTTAAGAGCATGAGTGATGAGCATCAAGCTGGTATCGAGAATAAAGTAGTCTATTTTATGAGCATAGACGGAGCAAAATTTCGCCATCCGGTCCGTCCTGGAGATAGACTAGAGTATAGACTAAATGTGCTAAAACACAAAGGAAATATCTGGGTGCTTGATGGCAAGGCATACGTAGATGACGCACTTTGCGCTGAGGCTGAACTAAAAGCGATGATAGTCGATAAATAGGCTTTAAGAAAAAGAGATACAATGAAAAATATCCACCAAACAGCTGTAATAGAAGATGGAGCGATCATTGGAGATGACGCAAATATCGAGGCTTATGCGTTTGTAAGTAAAGATGCGGTCCTTGGCAACAACGTCACGATAAAGCAAGGCGCAAGGGTGCTTGGCAAGACTAAAATCGGCGATAACTCTCGTGTGTTTAGCTATGCGATCGTGGGCGACATCCCACAAGATATCAGTTATAAAGATGAAATTGATACTGGTGTCATCATCGGAGAACACGCAACTATACGTGAGTTTTGCACGATAAATTCTGGTACGCACAAGGGTGATGGCATAACAAGGATCGGCGATAATGCTTTTATCATGGCGTATTCTCACATTGCACACGACTGCATAATAGGCAACAACGTCATTTTGGCAAATAACGCAACCCTGGCAGGTCACGTCGAGCTTGGCGACTATGCTGTTGTGGGCGGTCTTACGCCAATTCATCAGTTTGTTAGAGTGGGCGAGAGCTGCATGATCGCAGGTGCAAGCGCGCTCAGCCAAGACGTAGTGCCATTTTGCCTAGCTGAGGGTAATAGAGCATATATAAGAAGCTTAAATTTGGTTGGCATTAGACGCAGATTTGACAAAGAGCAAGTTGAGGAGCTAGTTCGCGCTTATAAATTTTTGTTTAATCAAGGCATTAGCCTAAAAGATCAAGCAAACGAGTTGATCTCAAAAACTAGCGACGAAAACGTTAAAAAAATGTGTAAATTTATATTAGAAACGACAAGAGGAATTCCGCTTGCAAAAGGAAGAGATTAATGGCTAGAAAGTGTAATTTTTGTGGAGAGGCAGAGTCTGCCGAGAGAAGATTACTCGCTGATATCGAAGGAAATGCCTATATATGCGAGTACTGCATAGCAGCCGCATACGATATGATACATGGAGATACTAGCGTAGAAGAGAGTAAAAATGACGAAACGATAGAGTATCAAAAGCTCACACCAAAGGAGCTAAAAGCGGTACTTGATAACTATGTGATCGGTCAAGATAGAGCTAAAAAGGTCTTTAGCGTCGGCGTATATAACCACTATAAGAGAATTTTTAAACAAAGCGACATTAAAGACGATACTGAAATTTCAAAATCAAACATCTTGCTTGTTGGCCCAACTGGAAGCGGCAAGACATTGATGGCTCAGACTTTGGCGAGATTTCTTGACGTGCCTATCGCAATTTGCGACGCGACAAGCCTAACTGAGGCTGGATATGTCGGCGAGGATGTTGAAAATATCCTAACAAGGCTTTTACAGGCTGCAAATGGTGACGTGAAAAAGGCGGAGCAGGGCATTGTTTTTGTAGATGAGATCGATAAGATCGCTAGAATGAGTGAAAACAGAAGTATCACAAGAGACGTTTCAGGCGAAGGCGTGCAGCAAGCATTATTAAAGATCATCGAAGGAAGCGTCGTGAACATCCCACCAAAAGGTGGCAGAAAACATCCAAACCAAGACTTCATCCAGATAGATACCACAAATATATTATTTGTTTGTGGTGGTGCATTTGACGGACTTCTTGATATTATTGAGAGAAGAGTTGGAAAAAATGTTCTTGGATTTAATCAAGAAAAACGTGGTAAAAACGAAAAAGAAAATTTACTAAGCCTGCTTGAGCCAGACGATCTTGTAAGATATGGCCTCATCCCAGAGCTTATTGGCAGACTTCACGTCGTGGCTACTTTGAACGAGATAACAAAAGAAGATATGGTAAAAATTTTAACTGAGCCAAAAAATGCGATATTAAAACAATACCAAAAGCTTTGTGCGATTGACGGTGCTACGCTTAAATTTGATGATGAGGCACTTGAAGAGATAGCAAGTTTAGCTATCGAGCGAAAAACCGGAGCTAGAGGGCTTAGAAGTATAATGGAAGAGCTTATGACAGACATAATGTATGAGCTGCCAGAGTTAAAAGAGTATGATATTGTTATCTCAAAAGAGACTGTAAAAGATAAGGCAAAGCCAATTTTAATAAAACACGATAAGAAAATAGCGTAAAGGAAATAGATGTTTTTAGATCAGGTTATAGGTTTTTTCTCAAGTGATATGGGCATAGATCTCGGTACGGCAAATACACTTGTTTTGGTAAAGGATAAAGGCATAATAATAAATGAACCTTCTGTTGTTGCAGTAAGGCGTGAAAAATATGGCAAGCAAAAAATTTTAGCGGTCGGACATGCTGCAAAAGAGATGGTCGGAAAAACTCCAGGTGATATTGAGGCTATAAGACCGATGAGAGATGGTGTTATTGCGGATTTTGATATGACTGAGCGCATGATACGCTATTTTATAGAAAAGACTCACAAAAGAAAAAGCTTTTTACGCCCAAGGATCATCATCTCAGTTCCTTATGGACTTACTCAGGTCGAAAGAAAAGCTGTTAGAGAAAGCGCCTTAAGTGCTGGAGCAAGAGAGGTATTTTTGATCGAAGAGCCTATGGCAGCAGCGATTGGCGCAAATTTACCAGTTCGTGAGCCACAAGGTAACCTAGTGGTTGATATCGGTGGTGGTACGACTGAGATTGGTGTCGTCTCGCTTGGTGGTCTAGTTATTTCAAAATCAATCCGCACAGCTGGCGATAAGATCGATATTAGCATTGTTAATTACATAAAAGAGAAATATAACTTACTAATAGGTGAGCGAACTGGCGAGGAGATAAAGATCGCCGTAGGTTCTGCCGTGCAGCTTGAAAAAGAGCTAAGCGTAGTGGTAAAAGGTCGCGACCAGGTAAGTGGCCTTTTAAGTAGAGTCGAACTAACAAGCGAAGATGTGAGAGAGGCGATGAGAGAACCGCTAAAAGAGATCGCAGATGCGCTTAAAACCGTGCTTGAGATGATGCCACCTGATCTTGCGGGCGATATTGTGGAGACTGGTATCGTACTAACTGGCGGTGGAGCGCTTATTAGAGGACTTGATAAATTTTTATCTGATATCGTTAAACTTCCAGTTTTTGTAGCAGATGAGCCACTTCTCGCGGTTGCTAGAGGAACAGGCAAGGCACTTGAAGAGATTGGGCTTTTACAACAGCTGACAAATGAAGAGTAAGATTGTTCTTTTTGTTTTTATAGCATTGCTTGCTACGGCCTCAGTTTTCAAGGGAGAAATTTTAAGTAATCTTTCTATTTGGTTTAGTAACTATGCTACAAATTCATACGACAATTTTGCTAAAAGCGTGAAAGACTATATAAACGAATATTTTAGGCAGGCTAGCGAGATAGAAAAGCTAAGAGCGCAAAATGAAGAGCTAGAGCGCTCAGCCACGCTTCTTTCTACTTTTGCGAACGAGCTAAATCAAATTTTAAAAGATAAAAACTCAACTACCTACGCCCCAGCTGTAAAGCTAGTAAAAGGGCTTAGCTACGTGCATATCGGGGATTATAATAAAATTTGGATAAGTGAGTTTGAAGGATATGACCCAAATAAAATTTACGGGCTCATCTATCAAGGAAATAGCGCTGGCATCGTCATCGCAAAAGATGGCAAGCCACTAGCTTATTTGCAAAATGACCCAAAAAGTATATTTGCAGTTTATATAGGAAATGACAAAATTCCAGGCGTCGCACATGGAAATCAAGGCCAAATAATGGTGAAATTTATCCCACAATGGCTCAGTCCAAAAGAGGGCGACGAGGTCTTTACGAGTGGGCTTGACGGGATATTTTTTAGTGGAGTGCCAGTAGGGCGCGTGAGTAAAATTTTAAAAGAGAGCTCCTATCAAAGCGTGATAGTTGAGCCCTATGCAAAACTAAACATACCAAACTATCTATACGTTGTAACAAAGGAAAAATGATGCCAAAAAGAACAGATATAAATACCATTTTGCTAATCGGCTCAGGCCCTATCGTCATCGGTCAAGCCTGCGAATTTGACTACTCAGGCACACAAGCAGCCAAGACGCTCAAAGAGCTTGGATACCGCGTAGTGCTTATCAACTCAAACCCAGCCACCATCATGACTGACCCAAATTTTGCTGATGCAACGTATATTGAGCCGATCACAAAAGATAGCATTTTAAAGATCATCGAAAAAGAAAATATTGACGCCATCTTGCCAACGATGGGCGGTCAAGTGGCGCTAAACGCCGCTATGGAGGTCTTTGAGAGTGGCCTTTTAAAGGATGTCAAATTTCTTGGTGCAAACCCAGAAGCGATAAAAAAGGGCGAAGATAGACAAATTTTTAAAGCGACCATGCAAAAGATCGGCATGGACCTGCCTGAGAGTAGATATGCTTATAACATGGATGACGCACTAAATGCAGCAAATGAGATAGGCTTTCCACTCATCATAAGAGCTAGCTACACGCTTGGTGGTGCGGGAAGTGGCGTGGCTTATAATATGGATGAGTTTAAAGAGCTAGCCAACACTGGCCTTGACGCAAGCCCGATACATGAAATTTTGATAGAAGAGAGCTTGCTTGGCTGGAAAGAGTACGAGATGGAGGTCATTAGAGATAGAAATGACAACTGCATCATCGTCTGCTCGATCGAAAATTTTGACCCAATGGGCGTTCATACAGGCGATAGCATCACGGTTGCACCAGCACTAACACTCACAGATAAAGAGTATCAGGCTATGCGTGATGCAAGCTTTGCCATACTTCGTGAGATTGGCGTTGATACTGGTGGCAGTAACGTGCAGTTTGCCATAGACCCAAAAAGTGGTCGCATGATCGTTATCGAAATGAATCCACGCGTCAGCCGAAGCTCAGCGCTAGCTAGTAAAGCCACTGGCTATCCTATCGCAAAGGTCGCGACACTTCTTGCAGTTGGTTTTAGCCTAGATGAGATCAAAAACGACATCACAGGCACACCTGCTAGCTTTGAGCCGGTTATTGACTACATCGTGACAAAAATTCCTCGCTTTACATTTGAGAAATTCCCGGGATCAAACCCATATCTAGGCACTGCGATGAAGTCAGTTGGCGAGGTCATGGCGATAGGTAGGACATTTAAAGAGAGTATCCAAAAGGCGCTTTGCAGCCTAGAGCGTGACCTTTGCGGATTTAACAGCCTTAGTCTAGAGAAAAATGCCTTGGTTTATGGCATCAGAAATGCAAATGAACAGAGAATTTTATATCTCGCACAAGCCTTTAGGGACGGCTTTAGTGTGGCTGAGGTGCATGAGTTTAGTAAGATTGATCCATGGTTTTTAGAGCAAATTTATGAGATAGTTAAATTTGAAGAGAAGATCGACATGGATATATTAAACAACGAAGAGCTGCTACGAGAGGCCAAAAGCATGGGCTTTTCAGACAAAATGATAGCTGTGCTTATAAATGAAAAAGACGATCTTGAGCTTAGCCAAAATGATATCTATTTTGCGAGAGAGAAGCTTGGCATCGAGCTTGAATATAACGAGGTCGATACTTGTGCGGGCGAGTTTAAGGCGCTAACCCCATATCTTTACTCAACCACAAATATCACTAAATTTCCTAAAAAAGAGCTAGTAAAAGACGCTAAAAAGGTGATGATAATAGGCGGCGGTCCAAACAGGATCGGTCAGGGTATAGAGTTTGACTACTGCTGCGTACATGCAAGCTACGCCCTAAGAGACCTTGGCGTAAAAACGATAATGTACAACTGCAACCCAGAAACCGTTTCGACTGACTACGATACGAGCGATATTTTGTACTTTGAGCCGATCGATTTTGAGCACGTGAGAGCTGTCATCGAGCGCGAAAAGCCAGACGGCGTGATCGTGCATTTTGGCGGACAAACTCCACTTAAATTTGCAAAACGCCTAAGCGTGATCGGTGCCAAGATCATCGGAACAACTGCAAGAGTGATCGACGTGGCCGAGGATAGAAAGAAATTTAGCGAATTTATAAATAAAATAGGCGTCCTTCAGCCTAAAAATGATACTGCCATTAGCCTAGAAGAAGCCTTGCAAAAGGCCGCTACTATCGGCTACCCAGTGCTCGTTCGCCCAAGTTACGTTTTAGGCGGTAGAGCAATGAGAAGGGTGCATAACGAGAGCGAGCTAAAAGAGTATATGAGCGAGGCGGTAAAGGTTAGCAACCACTCGCCAGTGTTACTTGATAAATTTTTACAAGACGCAAAAGAGCTCGACGTAGATGCGATATGCGACGGCAAAGAGGTCTATATCGGCGCGATAATGGAGCACATCGAGGAGGCTGGAATTCACTCTGGCGACTCAGCTTGCATATTGCCACCGATGAGTTTAAGTGATGAAATGATAAAAAAAGTGGAGAAGCAAACCAGAGATATCGCGCTAAATTTGGGCGTTGTCGGCCTTATGAATATCCAGTTTGCCATCTATGAAAACGAGCTTTATATGATCGAGGTAAATCCTCGTGCAAGTAGGACCGTGCCGTTTGTGAGTAAAGCTACCGGCGTGCCTATGGCAAAGGTAGCAACAAGAGTTATGTGGCAGGGAAATTTACGTGAGGCGCTTAAATTTTATGATGATTACAGAGTTGTTTATGAGGACGGCGACATCCTAAAACCTCGCGTAAGTTCGCATATTTGTGTAAAAGAGTGTGTATTGCCATTTAACAAGCTAAGTGGTGCCGATCTCATCCTTGGTCCTGAGATGAAGAGTACGGGCGAGGTTATGGGTATCAGTCACGATTTTGCAAGCTCATTTGCAAAGAGTCAGATCGCTGCGAGCAATACTTTGCCAAGCAAGGGCAGGGTATTTTTGACGCTAGCTGACGGCGACAAATCTTATGCGCCAGACCTTGCAAGAGAGCTAATAGCGCTTGGCTTTAGTGTCATCGCAACTGGCGGAACGCATAAAATTTTAAGCGAAGCTGGCGTGGAGGCTGAGTTTGTCTATAAGATAAGCGAGGGCAGACCAAACGTCGAAGATAGGCTTAAAAACGGCGACATCGCACTTGTTATAAACACAAGCGATACAAAATCAAGTGTAGATGATGGAAAAAAGATCCGCCAAAATGTGCTTAGATTTAAAATCCCATATTTTACAACGATCCGTGCAGCACTCGCAGCTGTTAAGTCGCTAAGTGCAGTTCAAACTGGTAAAGCACTTGAGGTAAAAAGCCTACAAGAGTATCTAAGTGAGAAATGAACCAAAAAGAGTGCGTAATAGAAGCGTTAGCTAGCCTTGGTGGCATGGCAACGCTTTTTGATCTTTACCATAAAACTGATGTTAGCACTTGGGGTAGCAAAACTCCATTTGCTAGTATAAGACGGATAGTGCAGACTAATAAAGAATTTTATAAGATCAGAGCTGGGCTTTGGGGACTTTGTGCGCTTAGGGATAAAAATTTAGCCAAAACAGGTGATAGCAAGAGTGAGGAAAATGAGAAATTTACACATTCTTATTTTCAAGGTGTTATTGTTGAGATAGGAAATTTAAGGCATTTTTAAACATTCATCCCAGCTCAAGATAAGAATAAAATTTATAAATTAGATAAGAAACTTTGTGAGCTTGCTAGCTTGAGTGAGATATATAAATTTAGTTATGAAGATATCGTTAAAAGAGCAAAAACAATAGATGCAATATGGTTTAATGAAAGAAATTTACCAAACTCATTTTACGAAGTCGAGCATAGCACGGACTTTAAAAACTCACTAAATAAATTTTACGAACTCCAAGACTTTAATGCTAGGATGTTTATAGTCGCAGACAAAAAGAGGTAAAGAGAGTATGAAAGCGTTTTAAGAGCTAGCATCTACGAGCAGATAGCCCAAAAGGTGAAATTTGCTAGTTATGAAGATATATCAAAACAGCTTGAAAGAGAGAGTGAGCAAGCATTTATTAAAATGGGAATTTAATGAAAGAATTTGAAGTTGAGATAACTGAAATTTTAAGTAAAAAGATAAAGTTTAAAGCAAAAGATCAGCATGAGGCATGTAAGATCGCCAAAAAGGCTTATGAAAAGAGTGAGATCGTACTTGGAGCCGATGATTTTACAGAGGTGAAATTTAATATCTTGCCCATAAGTAAGCCAAACAATCAAGGTAAAAAATGAATAATATAACTCCTTTTAATGAATTTATGGCAAGTTTAAAAGAAACAAACGCTACGCTTGGCTACTTTTGTGATTTTAAAAAGTGTTCTAAAAATCTTGCAGAGGTTGCTATCAAACTTAATACTTTAAATTTCTTACTTGACTCAAAAGATTTGAAAACTGATATTTTCAGAGCGAAACCTTTCTGAGATCAAATTCGCAAAATTTGTTCCGCTACGGTTTTTTCTGGCGTTTGTGTCAAGTCCAACCTCCACGCCAAACACATAATCACATAAATTTTTAATTTTTCTATCCTTGAAAACTTCATCAAGCCCAGTATCTAAAAGAAAGCTGTAAATTTTCTCTGGCTCATCAAAATAACTCTTTAGCTCAAGTAAATTACCACTTGAACTCACAACTTTTCTACTACTTTCTCGAACGGCAATTAGTAAATTTAGCACCTCAAAGCAGCTTTGATATTCTCTAAAAAGGGTGAAAATATCAGCTTTCAAGCTGAAGTGTCAAGCTCAAATTCCCGCTTAAATTTAGGTAGTGATGTGAAAAGATTTGACTTTGTGATTCAGAGACAAAATATCACTTATCTAATCGAAGCAAATTTTTATAGTAGTGGTGGCTCAAAATTAAACGAAGTAGCAAGAGCTTACATCGAAATAGCCAAAAGGATCTCCCCTTTGTCAGAGTATAAATTTATCTGGATCACTGATGGCTGGGGTTGGCACGATGCTAGAAATAAGTTGCAAGAGGCCTATAAGAGTGTAAGGATTTATAACCTTGCAAATTTGCACCTTTTTATAAATGAGCTTAAAATGCGTAATGATTTCAGACTCATAAATGGTGACTGCTTCAGTGAATTGGCTAAATTTAAAGGCGAGTTTGATCTTATCTTTGCGGATCCACCTTATTTTCTTTCAAATGGCGGACTTAGCATCCAAAATGGACAGATAGTTAGTGTAAATAAAGGCAAGTGGGATGAGGGCACAGATATTGATGAGATCGATGAGTTTAACCTAAAATGGCTCAAACTCGCTAAAAATGCACTTAGTAATAACGGCAGCGTGATGATAAGTGGGACATATCACAACATCTTTTCTATAGGTAGGGCACTTCAAAAGCTTGATTATAAAATTTTAAACATAATTACGTGGCAAAAGACCAATCCTCCACCAAATTTTAGCTGCAGGTATCTAACACATAGTACTGAGCAGGTTATTTGGGCTAGAAAAGATGAGAAATATAAGCACATCTTTAACTACGAGCTTATGAAGTGGATAAATGGTGATAAGCAGATGAAAGATGTGTGGAGTTTTGCTGCGATTGCTCCTTGGGAGAAAGCATGCGGCAAGCACCCTACACAAAAACCACTTTCGCTTTTGATAAGGCTTATTTTGATGGCAAGTAATGAAAATAGTGTCATTTGTGATCCATTTGCAGGCTCTGCAACAACTGGCATAGCTGCAAATTTACTAGGTAGAGATTTTGTTGGTATTGAAAAAGAACCAGAATTTATAGATATTGCACTTAAGCGAAAGGCTGAGCTAGAAGCAAATTTCATAAATTTTAGAGATAAATTTAGTGATATAAAAATGCTTGAGAGCTTAAAATTTGGTTAGATTCAAGATACCTTACTTTACAACGATCCGTGCAGCACTTGCTGCTGCTAAGTCGCTAAGTGCAGTTCAAACTGGCAAAGCGCTTGAAGTAAAAAGCTTGCAAGAGTATTTATCTAAAAAATAATAAATTTAAGGCAGTTTAGCTTATAGCTAAACTGTTTTTAAAGTATTATTAGAAGCAACAGATGTCCATATATGGCGTTTTGCTTTGAATTTTAGTCTAGCTTTCATCAATCTAGTAATATTAAAGCTTATGTTTAATATAATCTCACCCAAAGGAGAGATTATGAAAATTTTAAATGCTTTTTTTACGGGTATTATATTTGTCCTTGCTTCTATTTTTACGTTATTTGTTGGAATTTACAACAACTACTTTTCTTACTATGGCATAAGCGAGTATTTTAATGTTATTTTTGTTGATAACGTGCCTTTCTTATGGCTTTTGCCCGTATTTTTTATATTTGGGTATTGCTTTTTTTATGCGCCTTTTAGAAAAATTTTTAGAGCCTTTTATTTAGTTTTGCTGATAGTTTGTGCTTTTAGTTGGTATCCTGACTTTGGACGCACTTTAGGAGAGAATTATTTTATGAGCAAATCGCTATCTTTAGATATCTCATCAAATTTAGAAAATGAGCAAAAGACTGATGGAAAGATACTTTATGAAGGACGAAGAGAAATTTATTTTTTAAGAAGCGATAATAATAAAGTCGTTAAAATTTCAAAGTAAAGTTTTACCTTTATTTAGTTAAAATGGCATAAAAATTTAAAGGTTTAAAATGCGTTTAAAACTCCCACACGTTCCGTATATTTCACATAAAATAGCAATAGATCTTCTAAATTGTGGTTTCGTAAGACTAAATAAAGGCATTGAGCCAATCGTAGCAAAAACAAGTGAAATTTTAACAGTAGATATTCAAAAAGAAAGAGCTTTAGATGAGCGAGTAAATGAGCTTTTGGAGAAAAATGAAGACGAGATGCAAACTATGCAAATCGACCGCAAAAATATGTTTTGGCTCGTTAAAAAGAAGCTTGCAGGCGAATTTGATGTAATCTTAACCCACGAAGATAGATTTAGTAATATCGCTCACAAAGTGCTTGAAACTATTTGGAAGAGTGGTCTTGTTGATTATAATGTATCTGAAAATCGTGTAAAAAATGTGATTTATAACTCAATAGACGAGTACTTAAAAAGCTATGAGAAGATAGAAGATGATGTCTATGAAATGATACAAAATTATAAACATAAGCTAATACCAGGAACTGATGAATATGATCTTGTCTTTGAGCGTTTGTATCAAGATGAGCTTAAAAAAAGAGGCATGCTTTAATGAAAGCTTATATCTACATTGAAAATGGTGTTTTTTTAGAAGCAAAAGCTTTTGGTGCTCATGGTGAGTGTGCAGGTGAGCTCGTTTTTAATACCTCGATGACTGGCTATGAAGAGATCATGAGCGATCCAAGCTATGCTGGTCAGTTTATCGTCTTTACGATGCCAGAAATAGGCATAGTAGGTATAAATGAAGATGATATGGAGAGCCTTAGAATTCATGCAAGTGGCGTTATAATGAGAAGCTACAATGAAATTCCATCAAACTACCGCTCGCAAAAATCTTTGGGAAAATTTTTCGAAGAGCAAGGTAAATTTGGCGTTTATGACATTGATACTAGATACCTTACAAAGATGCTACGTGACGAGGGTGCGCTTATGGCCTATATTTCAACGCAAATAAGTGATAAAGATGAGCTAAAACGCAGGCTTGAAAGTAGTGGGCGCATCGAAAATATAAACTACGTAAAAACAGTTAGTGCGATGGATGAATATGAGCACAAAAGAGGTGCATGGGATAGAAATTTAAAGTCATATAAGCCGTTAAAAAGTATTGGTAAAAAGATAGCTGTTTTTGACTTTGGTGTAAAGAGAAATATCTTAAATGAGCTATGTGAAACTGGTCTTGAAGTCATTGTCGTGCCACACGACACTAAGGCTGAAATTTTGATAGAAAAATTTAAAAATGGCGAGATAAATGGGGTATTCTTATCAAATGGTCCTGGTGAGCCAAAAAATTTAAAGGCCCAAATAGGCGAGATCAAAAAGATGATTGAGGCTAGGATACCTATATTTGGCATTTGTCTTGGACATCAGCTACTATCAAACGCCTTTGGATACGAGACATATAAGCTTAAATTTGGTCAGCATGGAGCAAATCATCCGGTTTTAAATTTAGAAACTAACGCGATCGAGATAACAACACAAAATCACAACTACAACGTACCTGAGAGTATCGCAGAAGTAGCTGTTGTGACTCATAGAAATTTATTTGACAACACAATCGAAGGCGTGAGATACAAAGACTATCCGATCTTTTCGGTCCAGCACCACCCAGAAGCAAGTGGTGGTCCAAGTGAGAGTAAATATATATTTAAGCAGTTTTTAGAAATTTTATAAGATGCAAAACATAAACCTTTACATGATTATCTCAGTTGCATTTTTAAGTAGCTTTAGTCATTGTGTAGGTATGTGCAGCGGATTTTTGAGTTTACAGACTCTATTTTTTAAAGGTAAGAATAAAATAGAAATTTTAATGCTAAGCACACTTTATAGTCTAGCTAGAATTTTTGCTTATGTAGTTTTAGGAGCTTTGTTTGGCGCCTTTGGAGCTGTTATTAGCTTTAGCATGCAAGTAAGAGGTCTTATATTTTTCATAGTTGGCTTAGTGATCGCGTTTATCGGTATTGCCTTGCTTTTTAGGGGTGAGCTTTTAAAATTTGTAGAGAATCAAAAGGCGCTTAATTTTGTAGTAAGAATTGCAAAAACAAGGATTCAAAAGAAAAATTTAACAAATTTTTTATTACTTGGTTTTTTAAATGGCTTTTTGCCTTGTGGTGTGGTTTATTACTTTCTAGCACTTGGGATTTTAAGTGCAAATTTTATTGATTCGTCTTTTATAATGCTTGTATTTGGTCTTTGTACATTGCCAGCTATGCTTTTAGCTAGCTTTGTATTTGGAATTTTAAATGAGAAATTTAAAGACATAATGTTTAAGATTTCGGCTAGCATAATGATAATAAATGGAATTTATCTATCATTTTTAGGATATAGAGCAAATGCCTAAGATAGTTAAAGTAAGAGAGATAATTGTTAATTGCGTCAAAATTTATGAAGTTTGATAAATATAACCAAAAAGGAAGAATAAATGAGCAAGATTCTTAATAATCTAACTGTTCTTATCGTTGAAAATGAGGGAGATGGTAAAAAAATAGTACAAGAAGTTATGCGAGATAAATTCGAAAAAGTTATCACTGCTCAAAATGGCGATGAAGGACTTAAGAAATTTAAAAAATATAATCCAAATATGGTTATAACAGACGTTTTTATGCCTATAATGAATGGCCTTGACATGGCTAAATGCATTAAAGAAATTTCAAAAGATACACCTATTATAGTTTTTAGCACAAATAGTGAAAAAGAAACACTTCTAAAAGCGATAGATGTTGGTATTGATAAATACGTTTTAAAGCCGATTGATCTTGATGATTTTTTAGTTACGTTAGAAAATGTCGCTAAAAATAAGATAGAAACAGCAAATATTATTCAGGTTACAAATGGATATAGTTTTAATAAAATAAAACGTGTGCTTATCAGAGATGGTGTTGAAATTTCTCTTACAAAAAAAGAACTTGCTTTTATATCTTTACTCATAAAAAGACTTGGTACGCTTGTACTTCACGATGAAATAAAAAATGTTGTTTGGGTTGGTGAGAACGTGACAGAAGCTGCTATTAGGACCTTTGTTAAACGTGTTAGAGATAAAGTCGGTAGTAATTTTATAAAAAATGTTCCTGGACTTGGTTACAAAATAGATAGAAGACTCTCCTAGTAAAAGATAATTTATATTAATTAAGTCTTTTTATAGTTTTTCTACTCTAAAATAACTAAAAATTAATATAAATTTAACTAGGAGGAAAATTTATGCGACCATCCCAGTTGCTACATTATGATTATAGTGTGGCAAAACTCTTTATGTTCTCCACGATATTTTTTGGTATTGTTGGCATGGCTATTGGTGTTTTGGTGGCTTTTCAGCTTGCCTGTCCTGATCTAAACTATATAGCTGGTGAGTATTCGGCATTTGGTAGATTGCGTCCTCTTCATACTAATGGTATCATTTTTGGTTTTATGCTCTCTGGTATATTTGCCACTTGGTATTACATAGGACAGCGTGTCCTAAAAGTATCAATGAGTGAATCTCCGTTTTTGATGTTCATTGGTAAGCTTCATTTTTGGCTTTATATACTTGTTATGATTCTAGCTGTTGTGACACTTTTTATGGGCGAGAGTACGTCTAAGGAGTATGCCGAGCTTGAGTGGCCACTAGATATTGCAGTAGTAATAGTCTGGGTGCTTTGGGGTGTAAGTATATTTGGGCTTATTGGTATACGCCGCGAGAAGACACTTTACATCTCAGTTTGGTATTACATTGCTACATTCCTTGGCGTTGCTATGCTTTATCTATTTAATAACATGGAAATTCCAACAAGACTAGTTAGTGGATATGGCTCATGGCTACACTCAGTTTCGATGTATGCTGGCTCAAATGATGCCTTGGTTCAGTGGTGGTACGGTCACAACGCAGTTGCGTTTGTATTTACAGTAGCGATCATCGCCCAAATTTATTACTTCTTACCAAAAGAGAGCGGACAGCCGATATTTTCTTATAAGCTTTCGCTATTTTCATTCTGGGGTCTTATGTTTATCTATCTTTGGGCTGGCGGTCACCATCTAATATATACTGCTGTGCCCGATTGGATGCAGACTATGGGTTCGGTTTTTTCTATTGTTTTGATTTTACCTTCTTGGGGTTCAGCTATTAATATGCTTCTTACAATGAAAGGCGAATGGACACAACTTCGCGAGAGCCCACTTATTAAATTTATGATTCTAGCTTCAACTTTTTATATGTTTTCAACTCTTGAAGGTCCTATCCTAGCTATCAAATCTGTAAATGCACTAGCTCACTATACTGACTGGGTACCAGGACACGTACATGATGGCGCACTTGGCTGGGTTGGTTTTATGACTATGGCGGCACTTTATCATATGACGCCACGTGTCTTTAAGCGCGAAATTTATTCAAAATCTTTAATGGAAGCTCAATTTTGGATACAAACAACAGGTATCGTTTTATACTTTGCTTCGATGTGGATTGCTGGTATTACGCAAGGTATGATGTGGAGAGCGACTGATAGCTATGGAAATTTACTCTACTCATTTATTGATACTGTTGTAGTACTTATACCTTATTATTACATTAGAGCTATTGGTGGACTTTTGTATTTGATTGGCTTTTTGATGTTTGCTTATAATATCTACAAATCAACTTCTGCTAAAGCTATTTTGGCAGAGCCAAAAAGTGCAACGCCTATGGGCAGTGCTAAAGCCAATGCGGAGGTGATGTGATGTTTGCTTGGTTAGAAAAAAATCCATTCTTTTTTGCAGTTTGCGTCTTTATCGTCATAGCTTATGCTGGCGTGGTAGAAATTTTACCTGATTTCGCAAATAGAGCTAGACCACTCGAGGGTACAAAACCTTATACAGTTTTAGAGCTTGCTGGAAAAAATATATATATACAAAATGGTTGCAACACCTGCCACTCACAGATGATACGTCCGTTTAAAGCAGAGACTGATAGATACGGCATGTACTCGTTAAGCGGCGAATTTGCTTATGATCGTCCTCATCTTTGGGGTTCAAAAAGAACGGGTCCAGATCTTATGCGTGTGGGTAATTATAGAACGACAGATTGGCATGAAAATCATATGTTAAACCCAGCCTCTGTTGTGCCAGGTTCGATCATGCCAGCATATCCATTTTTATTTAAGAAAAATGCTGATATAGAGACCGCTTACGCTGAAGCACTAACTGTTAAAAAGGTCTTTAACACGCCTTATGATGAGAAAGATATGCCAGCTCTTGGTACTTTTGAGCAAGCAAATGCCAACGTGAAAGAGCAGGCTGCAAGTATCGTTGAAAGTATGAAAGATGAGCAAGTAAAAAGTGCTTTTGCAAAAGGGGAAATTCGCCAGATCGTGGCACTTATCGCCTATCTAAATAGCCTAAAATAGGAGTTAATAATGGATATTAGAGAACTTCAAGCTTATGGCTATTTTATTTTGACAGCATTTTTAGCTATCACTTTGTACGCTTATTTTTTTCATCTTTACAAAAGCGAAAAGCAAGGTAGAAGAAATTATGAGAAGTATTCAAGATTAGCCCTAGATGATGAGATCGGAAGTAAAATTTTAGAGCAAAAGGCTACAAAGGAGAGCGTATGCAATGGCTAAATTTAGAAGATAATATAAATTTACTTGCGTTAATAGGTGCCATCTTAATTATCGTACTAACTGTCGTTGTAGCTGGCAAGTATGTTGGTCAAATGAAAGTTAAAAAGGATGAAAGCGTAGAGCTTAGCGAGCACAACTGGGACGGAATAGGCGAGTATAAAAATCCAGTTCCATTCGGTTGGGCGGTAGTTTTTTTACTAACGCTTGTTTGGGCAATCTGGTATTATTTACTTGGTTATCCACTAAATTCTTACTCACAAATCGGTGAATATAATAAAGAGGTAAAAGAAGCAAACGCTAAATTTGAAAAAGATTATGCAAACCCAAGCAAAGAAACGCTTCATGCTATGGGAGAGAGCGTATTTTTGGTGCAATGCTCAGCATGTCATGGCATCACAGGCGATGGCATTGGTGGCAAAGCTGCAAATTTACAAATTTGGGGTAGCGAACAAGGAATAGTCGATACGATACTAAATGGCTCAAAAGGGCTTGATTATCCTATGGGTGAGATGCCAGCTGGGCTAGCCGATGCTGATGGAGCAAAGGCTATCGCAGCTTATGTTGCAAAAGAGATAAGCGCTATAAAAAGTACAAAAAATGAAAATTTAGTAGCTATGGGAAAAGAGCTTTACGCAGCTTGTGCAGCTTGTCACGGAGATGATGGCAAAGGCATGGATGGTATGTCGGCTGACCTTAGTAAATATGGCTCAAGTGAGTTCATAGTAGATGTACTAAATCGTGGTAAAAACGGCAACATCGGTGTTATGCCTAAATTTAATGATGGCAGATTAAATGAGATACAACAAAAAGCAGTTGGCGAATATGTCATATCGCTATCAAAGGGCGAATAATGGAAAATAAAAATAGAAACATCTTTGCTTTAAATGGCATTAGCGGTTATTTGGTGGCGGTTTTGCTTTTGCTATCTATCCTTGGCGTACTTACTTATATTGGTATTGGCTTGCAAAAAGATGTAGCAACCAAGCCTTACTCATTAAAAAATGCAAGTAGCATTGAGATGAAGAGCGTTGATAACGCTAAACACGTCATTATAAAGGAGTAGTGATGCTAGGCATAATAGAAAAAGCCATAATCTTGCTAATAGTTGTTGCAGGAGCTATTTGTGCGTGGTCAGTGCTTACATCAAACCACCTTTTTGTAGGCTAGGTGTGAGAAAATTTATACTCATTTTTATATTTTTGCTCCCACAAAGTTTGGCTTTGGGAGCAAATTTTGTGATAAACAATGATGAAATTCTAAGCCAAAAAGTAAGTATAAAGCTAAATGAGATCGGCAGTGAGCTTTACGCAAAAAGCGGTATAAATTTAGCAGTTGGCATATATAAAGATGGTGAGCTAGAAGCTCTTTTTAAAGAGCAAAACCTTAGCTCACCTTATGCTTTTTTACTGCTTATAAAGGATAAAAAGAAAGTAGAAATTTTTGCCGATTCTAATACTTCAAAGCTTTTTAATAAAAAACAAATTTTAAGTGTAAATCCAGAATCAGGGACGATAATTCCTATTTTGGTTTCTAAAAATGGCAAAGACGTCTATAATGCTGCTATATTAAATGGCTACGCTGATATTGCCGAACAAATCGCATCTAGCTTAAATTTTCAGCTTGAAAGTAGTGTTGGAAATTCAAACAAAACTACGTTAAATTTTTTAAGATTTTTCATCTATGGCTTGGTTGCATTTTTTATAATTGTTATCTTTTATAAAAAGGTAAAAAATGGATAAAAAAACCTTTTGGCCTTATGCTATTGTGCTTAGCTTCATTGCTATCATTATCGCTTGCGCAGTAACGATTATCATAGCGCTGAAACATCCAGTCGAGATGGATAGCTCCTATATGCAAAGCTACCAAAATGTCGATGAAAACATAACCTTTATCAAAGAGAGTGAAAAACGCTTTGATGAGAAATTTGATCTAAAATTTGAGCCAAATTTTAATGCCCTAAATGCTAAGTTTAAATTTCATCTAACCCCCCAAAAAGGAGAAATCTCGACTTTAAAATACGAAATTTTACTTACTCGCCCACAGACAAATAAAGAAAATAAAATTTTAAGAGCTTCATGGCAAGAAAATGATCTAGTAAGCGAAGAAACAAGTCTAAAAGAAGGCAGGTGGCAGCTACTTTTAAGACTAAGTGATACTAACGATACAAGGTATTATAAATTTGACCTTAATGTCACAAAATGATCTTAAGATTGTAGCTTTGGTATCTGAGAAAGATCTCAAAGCCAGATTTAAATTTTAACAAACTAATCTTTTTGGCTAAATTTAAAACCAAAATACTAAGTTTTTATCAAATAAAACTATAAATCAAATCTCTTTAAATCCAAAATTTAATCCCAAACGCTCGCAAGTGCCGACATATTCTTTAAATTTATAGATTAGTGGATGCCATTTTTGCGTATCTATCTTTTCATCTTTTAGCAAATTTTTATCTACAAAAATGCCTGTAATCTTGCAAGTAACGATGCTAAACCACTCTTTTAACTCTATCTTTTCTACAACTGTTTCTATCTGTATCTTGCACTCTTTTATTCTGACGGTTTTTGTATTTATGCCAGGCTCTTTGCTGAGATTTGCCACCTTAAATTTGTCATGCTCGTAGGTGTAGCCAAGATTCTTTTTTTCTTCTGGCACTTCACTATCGCCAGTTAGTTTTTCCATTTTTTGCACAGCTTCTAGCAGACTTTCATCACATAAATTTAGCGTGATATCTGAACCATTTTTGATATTTTTAAAGCCTTGATTTTCAATGCCTATGCCAAGCACCACTGTATTTCCTAACGTCCAAGAGGATGAAAGCACCGTGATATCATCGTTTGCACTTTTATCTTTTGTGGTGGCTAGCAAAACCGGAAAGCCGTAGTAAAAACCTTGTCTGTTTAACT
The DNA here is from genome assembly GCF_002165785.1 of Campylobacter concisus. GTDB lineage: Bacteria > Campylobacterota > Campylobacteria > Campylobacterales > Campylobacteraceae > Campylobacter_A > Campylobacter_A concisus_W. Next base: position 92,178 of record NZ_NDYO01000012.1, on the reverse strand, counting down.
CTTTATGCATTTTTGCTCCTTTTTTTGTGATTGTAGCTTTTGGCTCTTTAAGGCTTAAAATTTTAATGTATTTAGATAAAAATTTAAAGCTTTAGCTAAGCGTAAAAAGCGCTCTTTTATCAGCATTTAGCTATCATTGCTTAAAAATTTAAGAGAGAAAAATGCATAACCTAAACCAACTTTTTGTCTTTACGAACTCGCGTAAGATTCGTGAATTTAATGCAAGTTTTAATGATGAGTTAATCCCAAAAATCCTAAGCATTGCCGAGTTTTATAAAAAGATAGTTTATGTAGATGGTAGGTTTGAGATTGATAGCACCTATGCTTTAGTACTTATGAATAGAGCCTGTGCCAGTGTCAAAAAGGCAAACTCGGTTCTTAAAATTCCAACTGAGTTTTTTGAGTTTTTGAAAAATAATGACTATCTTTTTTCATTTTTTAAAGAGCTAGCTATTAGTAAAAAGAGTATCACAGAGATCAAATTTAACGATATTTACGCTAATTTTGAGGAGCATTTAAACATACTTGAAGAGGTTTTAAAAGAGTATGAGAGCTTGCTTAGTCAAGAAAATCTCTATGATGATATAACCTTGCCAAAAATTTACTCCATTAATGAAGGCTATATCAGAAGCTTTAGTGAAATTTCACTGCATATAGATGGAATTTTAAGCGAGTTTGAGTGGGAAATTTTAGAGAAAATCTCAAAGCTAACTACGCTAAAAATTATCTTTCAAACCAGTATTTTCAATACAAAACTAGTCAATAAAATAAAGCAAATTTCAGCTATTAGCGAGATTGAAAGTTACAAAAAATATGAGCTAAATTTAAAGACAAATGAGCTAATTTGCTTAGAAAATATCAAAAAATTTGAGCCAGTCTTAGAAAAGCGATTTGCCACTAGAAGTCTGCAATGTACCTACGCTATGGCAAAGGCGAGCGAGTTTGTGCGTGATGGAATAAAGCCTGAAAACATCGCTGTTATATTACCAGATGAGAGTTTTAGTGAAATTTTAAGGTTACATGATAGCAATAAAATTTTTAACTATGCTATGGGCGAGAGCTTTAAAAATACAAAATTTTATGAGGCGCTTTTTTACATTACAAGAGCGATCAATGAAGAGGCAAGGCCGATTTTTGATCAAAATAAGTGTGAGAGCTACGAGGAGCTTGGCTTTATCTTGAGCACGCTTGGTGTAAATGAAGAGCTTTTTAATAAATTTAAATCAAGCTATTTTGACCTTTGCGACTTTGCTAAATTTAAAGAGCTAATAGATGAGCTTTTAATGCTTGAAAATGAGCCAAGATGCGAAGAGAAGCTTGCGCTTGAGCTTTTTAGGATTGAGAATTTATGTAGGTATTTTAGCTTTAGCTTAAAGCAGTTAAGTGAAATTTTTTTGCTAAATATCTCGCGTCTTAGTATCGATGATGTGGGTGGTGGAAAGATCAGTGTCATGGGCATGCTAGAGAGCCGTGGAATGAAATTTGATGGCGTGATCATAGTTGATTTTAATGATAACTTCATCCCAGCAAGAAGCACAAATGAGATGTTTTTAAACTCGAAAGTGAGGCAAAAAGCAGGACTTATAAGCTACCTTGAGCGTGAAAATTTGCAGAGATTTTACTATGAAAGTCTTATAAATAATGCCAAAAAGGTCGCCATAAGCTGTGTTTTAAACGAAGAGAGTATTCCTTCAAGATTTTTAAAAAATTTCAAAACAATAAAAGATGAGAAATTTAGTGACGAGGCGTATTTAAAATTATTTTTAAAAGGAAGTACAAGCCTAAATTTAAGCGATGATGAGATCATTTTGGAGCATGATTTTTTCACTAAACCGCTATCATTTTCGACGCTAAATTTATTTTTAACCTGCCCAAGAAAGTATTATTACGCAAAGATAGCTGGTATAAAAGGAGCAAAAGCCATAGCAACTGAGCCAGGATCTAAGCAAGGAAATAGCGTGCATAAGGCGCTTTATGAATACTACACGAGTGATTTTTATAGACAAAAAAATATATTTGATTTGGCTATTTTTAAAGAAATGCTTGCAAAGCAAGATTTTTCTTCGCTTGAGCTTGAGATTTGGTCGCAGAAATTTAAAGAATACGCAGAGTTTGAAAATGAACGTTTAAGCGCTGGCTTTAGAGTGCTTGAGTGTGAAAAAGACATAGAGAGTGATTTTTGTGATGTAAAGATAAAAGGCATTATCGATAGAATCGATGCTAGCCCTGATGGTGAGCCTTTTATACTTGATTATAAAACTGGTGATGCAAATGCGAACTCACTTCAGCTTGCATTTTATGAAGCACTTTATGGTAGCGAGGTAAAAAGTGCTTATTTTGCTCTAAAGAATGAACCAGTGCTTATTAGCTCGAAAAAAAGCGTGGATGATCTAAAGGCCGAGATAGAAAATCTAAAGAGCATAAATAATACTAAGATAAATTTTGAAAGAAAGAGTGGAGCTTGTAAATTTTGCGAGTATGCCATACTTTGTAGGAGAGAGTTATGAAAGATTTTTTAGCCCTAAAAGCAAGTGCTGGAAGCGGGAAAACATTCGCTTTAAGCGTTCGTTATATCGCTTTGGTGCTTAGAGGCGAAAATATAAACGAGATCATCGCTCTAACCTTTACCAAAAAAGCGGCCAATGAGATGAAAGAGCGCATAATCACAACTTTTTTGGACTTGCAAAACAAAAAAGACGAGCTTGATAAGCTTTGCAAAGAGCTTAGTTTGAGCCAAGATGAGGTCATAAAAAGACGCGATGAGAAGCTTGATAGGTTTTTGCAAAGTGAGTTAAAAATTTATACATTTGATGCATTTTTCTCTGGAATTCTAAAGAAATTTAGTCAAAATTTAGGGCTTAGTCCTGATTACAGCGTGCAAGATAGTCTGCAAGACCTGGCGTGGAAAAAATTTGTAAAAGAGGCAAGTAAAGATCAAAAGCTTCTTAGTGAGCTTGCACTCATGATGATAATCTCAAGCCAAAAAGAGGCAAGTTTTTCGCAGACTTTGGCTAAATTTTATGAGAGCTTTGGCGGTGAGCTAAAAGATAGTGGCGCAAGCTATCCAGATGATGGCAAGGTAAGAGTAGCGCAAAAGGAGATAAATGAGCATATAGCCTTGCAAAATGGTGCTAGCGATACGGCCAAAAAGACATTTAGTGAGCAAAATTTATTTGAGCTTTTTAAAAATAAGGTCTTTGAAAGAGAGAGCCTAAATTACCGCACTTTTAGCAAAATTTATACAAGTGAGCTTGATGAGCTTTTTGTAAAGCTAAAAGAGGTGGCAAAAGAGTATATTTTGGAGGTTGAAAGATACAGACTTAGCGGCTTTAGCAAGCTCTTAAACGTTTATAAATACTCAAATTTAGAGCTAAATAAAGAGATAAACGCTTTAAGTTTTGCTGATATAAATAAGCTGGTCTTTAAGCTTTTGGTTGAAAATTTTGATAAAGATGTGCTTTATTTCAGGCTTGATGGCCGCATAAATCACCTTTTGATAGATGAGTTTCAAGATACAAATGTGATCCAATATGAGATCATCTTGCCAATTATCAGTGAAATCGTTTCAGGATACGGGCAAAACGGGCTTGGAAGCTTCTTTTATGTTGGAGATACGAAGCAGAGTATCTATAAATTTAGGGGCGGTAAAAAAGAGCTTTTTGATAAGCTGGGAGAGAAATTTGAGCAAATTTTGGTGGAAAATTTGCCTAGCAACTACCGCAGTTTAGAGGCTTTGGTGAAATTTAATAACGCTGTTTTTGAAGAAATTTATCATAGATATGGGCTTAGTTTTGAGCCACAAGAGCCAGCTAAAAAAGATAAGGAGCTAAGCTACAAAGTAAGTGACGAGTGTCCTTATTTTGAAGCCGAGGAAGACGACTACGGCTACTTGCGTGTGCTAAGCGATGAAGATATCGCGGGTGCAGCAGTTTCGCAAGTAAAAGAGCTACTTGCTGCTGGCGTAAATGCAAGTGAGATAACTGTGCTTTGCTGGAAAAATAGTGACATCAGCCTCATCTCAGAGGTGCTTAGCAGTGAGTGGATAAAAAGCGTAAATGAAGGCACCTTGGAGCTAAAGCGAACGCCGTTTGTTGCAGCGATCATCGAGTATGCGAAATTTTGTCTTTTTGGTGAAGAAATTTATGAAAAAAATGTAAAAGCACTCGTAAATACAAACCCTAAAAGGCTAAAAATAAAAGCCGAAAATAGTGCGACAAAAAGCCTATTTTATCTAGCTAAAAATTTATACATAAATATGGCTGATGTTGATATTTTAAGGCTTTTTGAGCTAAGCAATGGCTACAAAAATTTAAGTGATTTTATCTTTAATCTTGAAAATTTTAGTTCTAAAATCAGCCCTAAAAATGCTGATGGCGTAAAAATAATGACTGTTCATAAGTCAAAAGGGCTGGAGTTTGCTCACGTGATAGTTTGTGATATGATGAGTAAGGGCAGAGGCGATGACTCAAACTTTATAACCGAATATAGCGAAAAAGGCGAGTGGATAGTAAAAAGTAGAATTTCTGGTAGAGAAAATTTTGACCCTGAGTATGCTGGTGTGTTAGAGCAAATGAGAGAGCTTGAGAAGCAAGAAAATATCAATAAAATTTACGTTGCTTTCACTAGAGCCACAAAGTCGCTTATTATCATTAAACAAGCTGCTCCAAGTGGAAATAGTCCTAGCTTTTTTTCTTTTTATACTAGAAGTGATAAAAGCGAAGTAAACGACTATCTTGATCTAAAAGAGTTTAGTTTTGGCAAAATTTTACCTAGCAAGAGCGAGCAAAAAGAGGCAAAAAAAGATGAAAAAATGCCTGAAATTTTAAAGATAGAAAGGCAAGAGATAGAGGCAAGAGAGCAAAAAACGAGCGGTAAAAATTTAGAGGCAATCTATTTTGGCTTAGCGTTTCACTATTTGCTTGAGATGAGTGAGAAATTTGATGAAAATTCGCTTTTAAAAGCCAAGAGTTTAATGCTAAATAAATTTTACAAATTTCTCTCACCTGATAGGCTTGAAGATGCCTTTAAACGGGCAAAAATGCTAATAAATGAGCCAAAATTTATAGAGTGCATAACATATAAAGAAATTTACAAAGAGCAGCCATTTAAAGTAAAAAATGAACTAAAACAGATGGACTTATTTTGTATTGGAGAGAGCGAAATTTGCGTGATTGACTATAAAACGACCGATAAAAATATCGAGGAAAATAAAAAACAAGTTGGAGAATACAAAGAGGCATTAAGTAAATTTTATCCAAAGCATAGTATAATCGCCGTCATCTTCTACGCTCTTGATGGAAAAATTTCATATATTGAAGTTTAAATGCTACTTAATTTAAGCTTTATAAAAGCATTGTTTAAATACAATCACAACTCAAAAATTAACTTGGCAAAGGTAAGAAAATGACAAAAATAACAAAGCCAAACGAAGTTAAGCGAGACTGGATCGTTGTTGATGCAGCTGGTAAACGTTTTGGTAGATTGCTAACTGAGGTAGCAACTATACTTCGTGGCAAAAACAAACCATGCTTCACGCCAAACGTAGATTGTGGCGACTATGTTATCATCATAAATGCTTCAAAAGTAGAATTTACTGGTAATAACAAAGCTGAAGATAAACTTTATCACAGACACTCAGGATATTTTGGTAGCGTAAAGAGCGAGAAATTCGGTGATTTGATAGCAAATAAGCCAGAAAAACTATTTAAATTAGCTGTTCGTGGAATGCTTCCAAAAACTAAACTTGGAAGAGAGATGATAAAAAAACTAAAAGTTTATGCTGGCAGTGAGCATCCTCATACGGCACAAATAGCTAAAAAAGAAGGAAAATAATTATGGCAAAAGTTTATGCAACTGGTAAAAGAAAAACTGCCGTAGCAAAGGTTTGGATAAAAGCCGGAAGCGGTAAAATCGTAGTAAATGGTATGGATCTTAATACTTGGCTTGGTGGACATGAAGCTATAAAGCTTAAAGTAATTCAGCCACTTCTAGTTACTAAACAAGAGAGTTTAATAGATGTAGTAGCTACAACCTTAGGTGGTGGTTATTCAGCACAAGCTGAGGCTTTAAGACACGGCATTTCACGTGCTTTAGCTGACATGGATGCTGATTTTAGAGCAGCGCTTAAACCAAAAGGCTTGCTAACTAGAGATTCTCGTGTTGTTGAGCGTAAGAAATTTGGTAGAAGAAAGGCTAGAAGAAGCCCACAATTCTCTAAACGTTAATGAATTTTTGCAAGTGCTTTTGCATTTGCAAAAATTTAAGTTGTGTAAATTTCAAATTTACATTGTTAATTAAATTATGATTTAGAGTCGGTTAAATTTTATTCAGTTAAAATGTAACCACTTTAAAATAAATCCTAAGAAAGGAATTCTAAATATGAAAAAGATTGCTTTAGCTATGGTTGCCGCAACAGCGGTTTTTGCGTCTAACGCAGCATATAATTATGAAGTTACTCCAACTATCGGTGGTGTTCATCCAGAAGGAAATCTACGTGTAAAAGACCATAACTTTGTTGGTATTAGAGCGGCTAGAAATCTTGAAGATTTCTTCTTTGATCAAGTTGAACTTGGTGTTGATTACACTCAAAAAGCAAAAGAAAAAACAGGTAGCTTAACAAGAGAAGGAAGAGTTCTTAGATATCATGCAAATCTTGTAAAAGATATAGTTGATTTTGGATCAGTTAGTCTATATGGCTTAGTTGGTGCTGGTTATGAAGATGTTCCAGCTATTTTTGTTAAAAATGAAGATGGCGGTTTTGGCCAATATGGTTTTGGCTTAAGATATCAAGTAACTGATAGATTTGCTCTTAAAGCAGAAGCAAGAGACGCTATCAAATTTGAACATGCTGATCATAACCTATTCTATTCACTAGGCTTTGGTATCGGTCTTGACTCAAAAGCAGCTCCAGTTGTGGCAGCAGCTCCAGTTGTAGCAGCAGCTCCAGCAACAACTCCAGTTCTTGATGATGATAATGATGGCGTGCCAAATGATATAGATCAATGCCCTAACACTCCAGCTGGCGTGGTTGTTGATGAAAGAGGATGCGAAAAAGTTATCGTTCTTAGAGATTTAGATGTTAACTTTGCATTTGATAGCTATAAAGTTGGACCAAAATATGCAGCTGAGATCAAAAAAGTAGCTGACTTCATGGGCGAACACCCAGATTATAAAGTTGTACTTGCTGGTCACACTGATAGCGTAGGTGCAGAAGCTTATAACCAAAAACTATCTGAAAAAAGAGCAAAAGCTGTAGCTGATGTTCTTGCTGGCTATGGCGTAAGTGAGGATAAAATTTCAACAGTTGGCTACGGTGAGCTTAAACCAATTGCTACAAACAAAACTAAAGAAGGCCGCGCGCAAAATAGACGCGTTGAAGCTACTTTCAATAAATAATCTTATTATTTAAAGTTACTTCTTTTTGGGGCTTAGCTTCGGCTAGGCCCTTTTTTATTTCTACGGAGAAAATGATGAAAAAAACCATACTTTTTGATTTGGACGGCACGCTTATTGATTCAACTTCTGCTATTTTAAAAGGATTTGATAGAGCTTTCTTATCCCATGGTAAAAAAGAGCCAGACCATAATACATTAAAGTCTTTGGTTGGTCATCCGCTTGAAATAATGTTTGAAAGACTTGGTGCAAGCAAAAATTTAATTGATAGCTATATAAAAGAGTATAAAGCTTGCTATGAAAAAATTTATCTTGATGAGACGGTACTCTTAGATTATGCAAGTGAAGCATTGAAGGAGGCAAGTAGCTTTGCTGATGTTGGTATAGTTACTACGAAAACTTCAACATTTTCTATTATCTTGCTTGAGCATTTAGGGGTTATGAAATACATAAAAACTGTTATTGGAAGAGACGATGTTACTGATCCAAAACCAAATCCAGAGCCAATAAATTTGGCTTTAGGTAGACTTAATAAAGATAAAAATAATGCATTTATGGTAGGTGACACCATTATGGATCTAATGGCTGCACAAGCTGCTTTTGTTACAGGCGTAGGTCTAACTTGTGGATATGGTCAAAAGAGTGATTTGGAGAAATTTAGTAAACATATTTTCTCAAACCCATTTGAAGCCGTTAGCTTTATAAAAGAGGTTTAATAATCTAATATTCCTAAACTGCTTATATTTTAAATTAAATTCAACATAACGTTTAGCTTGCTTAGCTGTAAGATTTACTCCAAAATCTTTTTAAAATATTTTAAATATTTAAATTACTATAAATAAATTTGCTTTAAAAGCCTACTTTCATAGTAAATCTATCTTATTTAAAATATGAAAATTTGTCTATTAGCTAACTTCTAGGAGATCATAGATTTAAGACCCTAGCCACCTTTAGAGCGCTTGCAAATGCAAAATGTAAGTTATATCCGCCAAGCATGCCAGTGATGTCCAAGACTTCACCAACAAAATAAAGTCCCTTAACGTTATAAGCTTGTAAATTTTCATCTAAAAATTCACTCTTTACGCCACCTTTTGTAACTTCCGCTCTTTCAAAGCCAAATGTCCCAGCTGGGGCAAATTCATAAGCAAAAAGCCTTTTTATGATTTGTCTCTCTTTATCGCTAAATTCATAAAAAGCTCTATCTTTTAGGCCAAAATTTTTTAAAAACTCCAGCACAAATCTCTTTGGTAGTGGCAAAACAGAACTAAGTTGCTTTTTGCTATTTACTAAATTTTTCTCACTAAATTTGGGCAAAAAATTTACGCAAATTCGCCCCTTTTGCCAAAATAGAGAGGCGTTTAGTATCGCTGGACCGCTTATGCCCCTATGTGTAAAAAGTAGATTACCACTAAATTTATGGCTTTCATTTTTGCTATTTATCTCCACTTCGGCGTTTAGGCTAACGCCGCTAAGCTCTTTAAACCAGAACTCATCTTTTTGCACGCTAAATCCAACAAGTACAGGTGCAAGAGCTGATGTTTCAATGCCAAAATCATTTGCTATTTTATAGCCAATGTCACTTGCGCCAAGGGCTTTGTAGCTTAGTCCGCCACTTGCGATGACTAAATTTCTAGCTCTAAATTTCTCATCTTTTGTCAAAATTTCAAAAATTTCATCTACTTTTTTAGCGCCAAGAACCTCTTTATTGTAAAAAATATCTGCATTTTGCCTTTTTAAAAGTACGCTTAAGACACTCTTTGCGCCGCTATCGCAGAAAAATTGATTTTGCTTTTGCTCGCTAAATTTAAGCTCGCTAAAAAATTTTAAAACTTGATCTGGAGTCAGTACTTTTAAAATTTGTTCTATAAATTTTTGCTCGCCAAGATAGTTTTTAGCGCTTATGAAGTGATTTGTGATGTTGCATCTGCCCCCACCGCTTGCTAGGATTTTTTTGCCAGCACTACTATTTTTTTCTAAGATAGCAATCTTTTTACCCTTTAAATTTGTCCCTAAAAAGAGCCCACTAGCGCCAGCACCAACGATGATGACGTCGTAGATCAAAACTTCAAGCTCTCTTTTAAAACCGCCTCGCTTGTTAGGCGAGAGTCAAATTTGATTACTTGATTTTTCTCGTTTTTGTAATAATCGACTACACCTTTTTGTCTGTTTAGCAGCTCTAAATTTAAGCTAACTTCAGGACTTAGATAGATGTTCTTAAAAATTCTTGGATCGCTTAAGCTAAAGAGCAAAACAAGCCATATCACGCAAAGTACTACGCAGATGATGGCGAGTACTTTAAAGCCAAAGGCATGCAAGATGTATCCACCAAACGCACCTCCAATAAAGCTTCCCAGATAACCAAATGAATTAAATACACCAAGGGCTGAGCCTTTTTGTGAGGATTTTACAAATTTTGTCGCGGTTGATTGCATGATGGGCTCGTGAAGGTTAAATCCTATAAAAAATATAGCAACTCCCAAAACGAAGATAAAAAGTGTAAAGCTAATGGCAAAAATAGTGTAGGTTAGGGCAAAAAGTAGCGTACCAGCTATCAAGATGACCTTGCTAAGTCCCTTGCCATCGCCAAGGGCGCCAGCTAGCCCCATAGCCAAAAAGCCAAGCACGGCGCCAAGTGTATAGACCTTGTAAAGCTCGCTACTTTCGTAACCATACTCTTTTACCAAAACGATAGGGATCACCAAAAATGCGATACTTGCTAGCATCTTTTGCATAAAAGAGGTGAAATTTATGATCATGTAGTCTTTTTGTAAAAACAGCTTACCAAATGGCACTTTTTCACTTTTGGCACTCACTTTTATCTCTTTTGGCACAACGGTGTAAAGAAGTACAATGCAAAGTAAGCTAAGAGCGGCACTTAGGTAAAAGAGGCTTGAAAGCCCGTAGTCCTTGGCAAGTAGCGGTCCAAGTACCATAGAAAGTGTGAAACTAAGCCCTATAAAAGCACCCATTATCGCCATAGCTTTTGAGCGTTTTTCTTCTGTTATATAGTCACTTATCATCGCAGTTGCAACTGCTCCGATAGCACCTACGCCTTGTAAAAATCTACCAAATAGCATGGTAAAAATATCGCTTGTAAGTGCACAAATTATTGAGCCGATGATAAAAACCAAAAGTCCGATCGTTAATGTTTTTTTGCGTCCTATCCTATCCGAGAGCGCTCCAAAAGGTACTTGAAATATCATCTGTGAGATCGCATAGACGCCTACTATTAGCCCTACTAAAAACTCGTTTGCTCCGCGTAAATTTAAGGCATAAAGGCTAAGCACTGGCAAAACTATAAAAAGACCTAAAAATCTGCTTGCTATGATAAAAGATAGTGGTAAAACGCTTTTTAACATAAAATTTTTCCTTATTTTTAAAAGGACTAAGTTTATCATTTTAACACTAATTTAAATTTAAAAATTTAATCTACTTTTTTGTAAAATACGCCCAAAATAAAGGAGCTCTTGCAATGAAGATCGTGCTTGCAACGTCAAATTTAGACAAAGTAAAAGAGATAAAAGAATTTTTAAAAGGCTATGAAATTTACGCCTTAAGCGAGATTATCAAGTCATTTGAGATCGTTGAAGATGGCAGCACTTTTCAGCAAAATGCGCTCATAAAGTCAAGAGCTGTCTTTGCAAAGCTTAAAGAGCAGGGGCTTGATAATGAGTTTATCGCTCTTAGCGATGATAGTGGCATTAGCGTGGATGCACTTGGCGGTGAGCCGGGGATCTACTCAGCTCGCTATTTTGACCTTGATAAAAATGGCAAGGTGTGTGGTAAAAACGCAAATGACGCAAACAACAGAGTAAAGTTAATTAGCAAGCTAAAGGCGCTAAATTTGGAGAGCTCATCGGCTCACTACACCGCCTGTATCGCTATTAGCTCAAAATTTGGCGACTACACAACTCATGGCTTTATGTATGGCAAAGCGATAGATGAGGAGTGTGGTACAAATGGCTTTGGCTACGACGCGCTCTTTATCCCAGATGGCTTTACCAAAACGCTTGGCGAGCTAGATAATGAGACGAAGCTTAAAATTTCTCACCGTTCAAAGGGACTTGAGCTTGCAAATTTCGTGCTAAAAAGTCTAAAGAAAAACTTTAGTTAAGCTCTTTTAGTCCTTTGTTGGCTCGCTCTAAAAGATCCCGTGCGCGAGGATTTTGCTCTTTTCCATTTAAAATTTCAAGCACTTTTTTGTAGTTTTGGGTAGCTTCGTCCTTTTGATTAAGCTTTGCTAGGTCGTTAGCAAGCTCTACTAAAAGCTCTGATCGCATAAGCTCGTTGCCACTTAACTTCGGCGTGATATCAAGTAAATTTAGCGCTAAAAGGTGGTTTTCGTGGGCTTTGTCAAAGTCGTTTTTTAGGTAGTAGGCGCTAGCGATGCCTTTTATACAGATGAGTTCGTCGTTCATTGGGGCATTTGGCGCGTTGTCATAAATTTTTAGAGCTTCTTGAAAATTAGCAAGTGCTTCGTCGTATCTGCCTAGCGCCTTTTGTGCCGCACCTAGGCTGTGATAAGAGCGAGCTAGCAGTAGTTTGTCACTAACGTTTGCCGCGAGCTCTAGGGCTTTTTGCGAGAGCTCTAGCGTCTTTTGTGGCTCTTTATTTACCATGCACATGCTAGCGCCATTTATGAGCGAAGTGATCGCCTGCTCGGTGTTGCCCTCTTTTAAGCAGACATCAGTCGCCTGCTCGGCTAAATTTATGGCGCGAGCTAAATTTCTATCGCTTTTATAAAACTCCCTCACGCTCTCTTGCACCAGCTCGTCGCAGCTATTTGCAAAGAGGCAAATCGGTGCTAAAAATGGTAGAATTTTCTTCATGTTTTTACCTTTAAATTTTGCCTTATTTTACCTTTTAAAGCGAGAAATTTATATTAACTTTGCTAAAATCACTAAAATTTTAAGGAGCCAAAAATGTCAAATATCTTAATCATCGGAGCAGGTGGCGTGAGCCAAGTCGCGACCGTAAAATGCGCGATGAATGCGGACGTTTTCACAAAAATCACCCTTGCTAGCCGCACCAAAAGCAAGTGCGACGCGATCGCTAAGTTTATCAAAGACCGCCTAGGCGTGCAAATCGACACCGCCCAGATCGACGCGGACGATACAGATGCGGTCGTAAATTTAATCAAAAAAACGGGTGCCGAGCTACTGCTAAACGTCGCGCTGCCGTACCAGGACCTAACGCTCATGGACGCGTGCTCTCGCGCCGTCATCCCCTACATCGACACCGCAAACTACGAGCACCCAGACACCGCCAAATTTGAATACAAGCTGCAGTGGGCGAAGGACGATGAGTTTAAAGCCGCAAATACGATGGCGTTGCTGGGAAGCGGCTTTGATCCGGGCGTGACGAACGTATTTTGCGCCTACGCACAGCAAAATCTCTTTGACGAAATCCACGAGATCGACATCCTAGACTGCAACGCGGGCGATCACGGCTATCCGTTCGCGACGAATTTCAACCCTGAAATCAACCTGCGCGAAGTAAGTGCAAAGGGCCGCTACTGGGAGCGCGGCGAGTGGAAAGAGACCGAGCCGATGCAGATAATGCTTAAATGGGACTACCCAAAAGTCGGCGTCAAAGACAGCTACCTGCTCTATCACGAGGAGCTAGAAAGCCTTGTGAAAAACATCAAAGGACTAAAGCGAATCCGCTTTTTTATGACATTTGGACAGAGCTACCTCACGCATATGAAATGCTTAGAAAACGTCGGCATGCTACGCATCGATGAGGTCGAGCACAACGGCGTAAAGATCGTGCCGATCCAGTTTTTAAAGACGCTTTTGCCTGATCCTGCGTCGCTAGGCCCTCGCACGAAGGGCAAAACCAATATCGGCTGCGTAATCCGCGGTCTAAAAGACGGCAAAGAGCGCCAGGTTTATATCTACAACGTCTGCGATCATGAGGCTTGCTACGCCGAGACGGGCGCGCAGGCTGTTAGCTACACCACAGGCGTGCCAGCGATGATCGGCTCGATGATGGTCGCGAAGGGCATTTGGAGCGGCAAGGGCGTCTTTAATATGGAAAATTTCGACGCCAAGCCTTTCATGGACGAGCTAAATAAACAGGGCTTGCCGTGGGAGATGATAGAGATGGAGCCTGGCGAGAGGTATGAAGTCTAAATTTAGGCTTGTCTTTTTCTGCTATACTTTGTTAAATTTTACCTTGCTTCACTGCGACGGGACATACAGCCCGCCTCATTCGCAAGGTAAAATTTGCCGCGTCTAGCGAAAAAATGCCACACCTTATCTTTAATTGCATTCAAATTTAATGTCTAGATTATGCTTAAAAATCTTCTGCTTGCAGCTACAAGCGAAGCGAAGTAGAAATTTCACCTTGCCTAAGTAAAAAATACCGCGCCTTGCTCTGCCGCATTGAAATTTCTAGTTTAAATTTTACCCCGCTTGCATTCAAATTTTACATCAAATTTAATTTAAACTTCCGCTCCGAAAAGCGTTTAAATTTAGCTACAATCGCGCAAATTTTATCAATGAAACTTTGAGTAAATTTAAAGCTTCCAATCTCCAGTCGCACAAACTCCGCACCTACCCAAATAACAACAAAAGGAAAAATTTAAACTCCAAAACTTCGTTATCTTTTTAGTCGTGCTAAGCGCACTTGCTGTGTATTTTAATAAATAAATTTAGCCTTGCGGGTTTGACTCAAATTTTAATTAAACTCGCAAATTTTGGGTCGCCAAAGTCAAAAATCAAATTTAACGCCGCCGGCTAGGTCAAATTTTGCTTTTTTATCTGCCGTAAATTTATCCTCAAATTTAAGCACGTATGTTAAAATCCAAGCAAAATTTAGGAGAAAATATGAAGCAAATCACGATGCAAGAAGCCCTAGATGCGGTAAGCGCGCGATGCTGCAAGGGTTATCGCTACGAAAACGTCGCGCTAAGCGATGAGATGGTGCGCCGCATCTGCGAGGTAAAAGGCCTCGTAAATATGAGCTTTGCGGCTACGGCTATCATGGACGCGTCGCTTGAGTATTTAGCTCGGTTGCCTAAGCTTTCGTATTTATCTTTAGAAAATAGCGAAAAAATAAGCGGCGAGGGCTTTAGATACTTTGCGCGGCACGCTAAGCTAAAGCACATCGATATCCAAAAGTCGGCATTACCGACGAGGGATTAAAGGCGATCGCGCAAATCCCTAGCCTAAAATCTTTACGCATCGTAGATACGCGCGTTAGTTTTGCCGGGTTGTTAGCCGTAGCGGACGCGAAAATCCTATTTCATATCGGCGGCGAACGCTTCAGCAAGGAGCAGATCACTAAATTTGAGCAGGCGCAAAGAGAATTCCAAAGTAGCAAAAGTAGGCCGGATCCGCAGGATGCCGCTGCGGCGCAAAGCGCGCTTTTGGAGTTTTTTGCGGCTATGAGCGAATGGGAGAAATTTGCCGCCCGCAAGGCTTGCGATGAAAATAAAGACGAGGCGAGGCGCAGGCTTGATGAGCTCTTTACTCGATACTGCACGCCTGCCAAGCGTAGCGGTTATCGCCGCGAGTTCGTATGGTTTTCGCAAGCAGACGGCGGCACCTACGGCGGATACGAGCTAACGGACGTTGAGAGCGAAACGAAAAATAAATTTTACGTCTATGCCAAAGACGGCTACAGTTTTGCACGGCGTTTTTTGCTCATACGCAAGGATGGACGCTGGCTAGTAGATAAGCAGCAAGACATGGACGGCGGCTGGAAAAACTGCGGGTTATAAAATGCGCTAGGCGGTTTAACTCGGGTGCTTTTTGGCGTTTAGCGCCTCAAATTTCTGCTTTAAAATTTTAAAAATCTCGTGCTTTGGGAGTTCGTATTTGTCGTATATCACGGCATCATCATCGCCGCTAGGCTGCATGAGGCCATATGCCAGCTCGTCTTTTTTTAAATTTTATGTTTGAAACACTAATTTTGCGCTTGGCGTCTATCTCGGGGATGCCAATTTCGTTGATATCTTTAAAATAAAATTTCGCATTCTTGCCGCGTTTTTGTATGAAAAATCCGTCATCTTCGATTTTTTGGTATCACAGAATAAGAAATGAGGATAAAGAGGTAACTTCGGCGCAAGCTAACTTACTGGCGCCGAATTTGAAAGTTATTTTATAGTTGCCTCAAAGCCAACATCTACATCTGGATAGCTCTTTCCACCGTGAAATGGTTTGGCAGCAGCGGCAAATTTATCAAAGCTCTCATTTAGCTTCAAATCATTTACAAGATCAACCGAAAATTTTGCCATTAGCTTGCCATTTTGCACTTCATATTTTGTTTTAAAAATTTTTGAATTGCCATTTATGCTAAGCTCAACATCCATTTCTCCGGCTTTATCATCGCCATTTACTGCTACGATCTTACCATCTACTGCCTTGCCATCGAAAATAATGCCAATCCTTTTATCGCGGTCAGGCAGCTTTGTATCGATATCTTTTGGCTCTAGCTTAAATTCAAAGCTCTTTAAAAAATCAGCAAAATTTGCATTTTCTTGACTTTTAAAATTTATCGTCTTAAAAGTACCTGGTACGGCTGTTTTATTTGCTAGCTTGTAACCAGTAAATGTTACCTTTGGTTCACCTTCTACACTAAATGCAAGAGCTGAAACTGCAAAAAATGAAGCTGCTAAAGCAACAGAAGTAAGTTTGTTCATAAAGTATCCTTTTTATAATATTGATAATAAATATCGCAAATTATATATCCACTTACTTCAAAAAAGACTTAAAAACTCTTTTTAATTAGTGAATAAATTTTTAATATCTTTTTACTCTGGATCATCGCTAAAATCGTTATCCCTAAAGATCACATAAAAATTTATGAGCCAAAAAACAAAAGCGATTGCTATGAGTGTTGCTGGTAAATGAATGTAAAAGCCACTCCAAAAATAAGCCAAAATTCCTCTGCTAATGCCAGCTAAAAGAACTAAAATAAAAGCAATCTTACTAAGGCGTAAAAACTCAAGTTCTTGTCCACTATGACGAAGTCCTGCGACATTAAATATAAGCATCACGCTAAAAATTACCGCATTTATCGCTATTAGATGCATAAAATTTGTTTCAAGATGGAGTCCAAAAATACCGCTAAAGCCGATTCCCAAAAATCCAAGCGCTAAAAATAGTTGCATAAAATAGTATAAAAGTACAAAGCTATGCTTAAAAAGCTCTTTATAGTGCCATTCTTTAAGCTTTGCAAGTACCGCACTTCCACAAGCTATCGCGGCATAATAGACACCCATACTTGCTTCAAAAAATATATTAAAAAGCAAAAAGGCGCAAACGCAGCAGATAGCGATATTTTTATAGATAAAATTTGGCACAAAAACAGCTTCATCCATGCCTTCTTCTCTTTTTAACGCTTCTTTTCCAAGCACGACACTAACGCGGTACGAGATGAGTAAGATAGCGATTACGTGGATGAAAACTTGTAAATTTAGAAATTTTTCATTGCCACTTATTAGATAATAAATTTCAAAGCCTAAAATGCCAAATAAAAAGCCAAGAACGCCAAATTGATCATCGTTTTTATCCTGCCAGATCATATAAAGACAAAGCAAAACCAAATAAAGCCAAAAAAGAGCGATAAAGCAGTGTGCTAAAAATAGGCTAAAAAATGCCAAGATAAAGCTTGTAAAAAAGAGTGAAAATAATATATAGGCGTGTATTTTTAAAGATGCTTGAAAATTTGTCCAATCAGTTAGTCCAGTTAGCAAAAATCCAGCATAAGCAAGCGCTAAGAAAAGTTGCAAAAATATAAATTTATGCAAACTCACAAAATCAGTTGGAGTAAAAAACACACTAGCACCAAGCACCGCACAGGCGGCACTCATTAAGAAAAATATCCTCATAGGATGAGTAAAAAAGTTATTAATCATAATAAATTTGACCTTTGAAATTTTCATCTATCATCTTGCTAATAAACGTAAAATCACGCTCTTTGAAATCTTTGTCTATTTCAAGTTCTCTTTGTATGACCGCACCTTTACTTGATAGGAAATAAATTCTATTTGACATCTTGATAGCTTCCATTCTATCGTGCGTAACGAGAACTACGCTCATACCTTCGCTTACTCTTTGGCTGGTAATCTCAATCAAAATTTCTTTCATATCATAATCAAGCCCAGAAAAAGGCTCATCCATCAAAAGTAGATCAGGCTTTGTCACGACCGCTCTTACAAAAGCTACCCTTTGCCTCATACCGCCGCTTAGCTCACTTGGGTATTTTAAAGTATCCTTTTGGCTTAATCCAACCTTTTTAAAAAGCTCTAAAACAGCGTTAATGTCTGGTTTATCCATAACTAAAAGCACATTTTCAAGAGCATTTTTCCATGTTAGTAGGCGATTTTCTTGGAAAAAATATGTAGTCTTTTTAAAGTTATTAAAAATTTTTCCTTTTCTAGGCTCATTTAGTCCGCTAATAAGCCGAAGTATCGTTGTCTTGCCACATCCAGATGGTCCAAAAAGCGTCACCACCTCGCCACCTTTTACATTTAGACTAAAATTCCTTACGACCTTATCTCTTAAAATTTCATACTCTACATTTTTAAGCTCAAGCATCATCTTCTCCAAGGCATCAAAGCTATTTTTAAGGGCTCGATGATAAGGTATTCAAAAAGCATGATAAGAGTGATGCTTAAAAGAACATACGCCATTACCTCGGTTGTTTCAAGCATCGCCCTTGCATTTGCTATCTTTGCTCCCATGCCGTTATTTGCGCCCAGTAGCTCAGCCATTATGACTATCTTTACGCCCATTGCGACAGCTACGCTAATAGAGCTTATTATGTAGCTCGTAAGATGCGGGATATAAAGGTGTCTTATTTTTTTTAAAATTCCTAGATTATAAGCGTCAAACATCTCTTTTAGCTCCTCATCTACGCTACTCATAGCAACTGCTGAGCTTGCAAAAGTAAGCGGTAAAACGGTTATAAAGATAGTAAAAACGGTGCTAAAATTTCCAAATCCAAACCAAAAAATAGCAAGTACTATCCAAATAATTGGTGGCATTGACAAAAGCAAGGTGATAACAGGCTTTAAAAAGGCTGCAAAACTTTTAAAACTACCTGCTATTAGCCCTAAAAATATACCAAAAAATGTTGCCGAGCAAACTCCAATCAGTGATCTGCAAAGCGTTATATTTATCTCGCTGTTTTTATAATCTTTTAAAATTTCACAGGCTTTTAAAAATACATCTTTTGGTGGCGGAAGTAGGAGTGGGGAGCTAAACTCGCTTCCCACTTGCCAAATGGCTAAGATCAAAAAAACTACGGCAAATCCGCTAAATCCTCCCCAAAAATAGTCAATTATTTTTAAAAAGCTTGAGCGATCTTTTTTAATACCATCAATTAGTATCATAAAAATAGACCTTTATCTGGCATCTTGCCACCTAGAAATTTTGGATTAAACTGATAGATCTCTTCAAAAAATGCCATGATTTCATTTTGTAGTTCATTTGCTTTTGTCACTGTTAGATTTGCCTTATCAAAAGCATTTGCAAGTGCTACTTCTGGAGCTGGCAAGTAGCTTGAGCCTATCTTTGCTGCACTTTGTTTGTTCTCAAGTATCCATGAAAGTGCATTTTTAAGATCGCTATGAAGCGTATCAAATAGATTTAAGTTTTTCTCGTAAAAGCCTCTTTCTACGATAATGCCAGCCATTGGGATTATTGGTTTTGTACCAAAGCTATCGCCCCAAATTTTTGGAAAATCAACCGAATAATGCACGCTAACGCCTGCTTTTTTACCGCGCAAAATAGTCGCTTCGCCAAGAGGTTGTGGAACTATTAAAATGTCAAAATCTTTTTGTAAAAATAAAAGCAGAGCCTCAGGCGGCGTTGCTGTGTAGGTGATGTCTATTTTGCTAACGTCTATGCCTCGCTTCTTGCAAAGCGCTCTTAAAACAAGATCAGGCATGTCGCCTCGAAATGGCATGACTAGCTTTTTACCTACAAAATCTTCTAAATTTTTGATCTTTTCATCCTTGACCATAGCGTTCATCACGCCAAGAGTCAGCAAATTTAACATCGCAAAATCAAGCCCTTGGTTTCTTAAATTTGCAGCGACATTTGATGGTGACATCGTGACTTTTATATCCCCACTAGCTACACCTGCACGAAGCTGATCTGGTGTTTTCCAGATATTGAGGCTTACATCATAAGTTTTATTTAACTCCCCTTGCAGTGCAGCAACTGCCATGATGACACTTGGGATCGCTGGTGCGCCCCACATAGTAAAGCTCTCTTTTGCAAATAAATTTGGCGCAAATGCGCTAACGCCTAAAGCTGTGCTAAGTCCTAAAAATTTTCTTCTATCTAACATCTTTTTCTCCTTTAAAAACTGCTGTGAAAGCTAATGAAAAATGTTCTGCCAGGGGCATGAACGACTACCGGATCAAGTGCTGCTACGTGATCACCACTGATAAATTCTGCATAATCTTTATCAAATAAATTTGCTACGCCAAATCTTATGCCTACTTTATTTTTAAACTCTACACCGCCATAAAGATCAAGCAAACCAAATCCTTTTGCGGCCTCTTTTTTGTCGATACCTAGACCATTTTGCTTGCTAAAATCGCCCCTAGTTTGCTTTGAAACTAGTCTTAGTGCAGTGCCTAGGTTGTAGCTGCCAAAGCTTGCATAGTCTTTGTAGTCAAATGCAAAATTTGCCTCAAAAGGCCTTATTTGATAAAGCGGCCTTCCATCGGTTTTGTTTTGTCCGTAGTTGTAGTAAAGTGAGCTTTTTAAGCCAAAGTGCCTTGCAAAGCTATATTCTGTATTGAAATTTACACTATAAAGCGTTGCATCAACGTTTCTTGAGATGACAGCATTTTTATTTAATGGCATGGCAGCTTTTGAGTGGCGTCTATCAAAAATGATTAAATTTTTTACGCTATCAGCGATGAAATGTCCGCTAAAACCAAATGCATCTTTGTTTTGTAGAGAGTTTAGGTATTCTTTGTAAAACTGACTGCCAAATTTAAAGCCAAGAACTGCTCTATTGTGTCTTTCTGGCTCTAAATTTGGATTTGCTATCCAGCCATTATCGCCTGCGCCATAAAGTGCGTTAAAACGCTCCATGTTGCTTGGCAAACGAGACAAACTCTCAAGTTTTGCAAAGTAGCTATCCTTGTCGTTTGGTGTAAATTTATATTTTAGGCTTGCACTAAAAGCGTCTTTTTTGATCTTATCGCTTACATCCTCACCATAAATTTGACGAAGTAGTCCGCGAGTCGTACTAATAGCTGGATTTGGTGCAAAAAATTTAGTATCAAGTCCGTTAAGCTTACTTCTTTGCTCTTCGTATTTTAAGGCAAGTGAGGCTTCATTTGCTTCATTAAATTTATAAGCAAGTGTATCAAAGAGCATAAATTTATCATTTCTAACATCAGCAAATCTATATCCGTTAAAGACCCAGTTGTTGCCTTGCTTCATGTATCTTTTGCCGTCATGTTTATCTTTTTCAAAGCCAGCGCCTATTTGATTGTGAAAGCTTGCAAAGTCAGCGTCATACTTTAAATTTGCCTCAAATATATTCCTCTTTAAATCCACTTTTATATTTGGAGTGTCATCTCTTAGATGAAAATTATCAGCTTTTCGCTCAACCTTTTTTAGGATAAGTTCAAAATTTAGCGTATTTGAAAGATCTTCTTCGCCTAAGCGAATATTTAGTTTGCCAACTTTTCTTGTCGTTTTAAAAGCATCCATCGCATGTTCTGGCTGCTTGTCTTTGTCGATATTGTCCCTTAAAAACGTAAGTCTAAGCTCACTAAGATCATTTGGCACGAAGCCTAAGATAGCGCTTTGGCCTTGCCTATTGTAGCCATAGTCCCATCTTTTGCCACTTCCATCTTTATAATTATTTGCTTTGGTGAAATTTGCATTTAAAATGGTATAAAAATTTGAGCCACGATATTTAAAAAGCGATGAATTGTAAAAGCTTTTGCCATACATTCCAGCTGAGATATGAAACATATCAGCTGAGTTATCAAGCAAATTTGTAACAAATGGATATTCGTTTCTTTGAGTGCGGTCAAACTGATTTTCTACAAAGGCGCTTTGTACAACATTTGGTGTGATAATTGGTGGCGGAGCAAATTCTTTAATAGGTTTTATAGTGTCTAAATTCGCTTCATTTGCTAAAAGCAGTGATGAAAGAACTGCTAGGCTTAAAATGGGCCTCATGTAAACTCCTTTTTAAAGATATAATTATGATTTCTTTTATCAGAATTGTAGTAGCAAAACCCTTTATAAAAGTTGATGTAAGTCATCTTTTAAATTTTTAATCCATAATTACGAGCTTATTGTAGATAAAATGCTTAATTTTATTTTTGCAAGAGTAGCTAAATGGTGTAAATTTAATGTGAAAAATGTATAAAATTTTGATAATTGTTATATAAAAATTTTTAGATCATAGGTTGATTTAATTATGCTCTAAAATTATTAAGCCTATCTCTTAGCTCTTTTGAAATGGTAAATTTTGAGAGTTCGTATTTATCAAAAATGATGATCAAATCATCACCTAGTGGTTGCACTAACCCAAAGCAAGCATCTCTATCAAGACGGTTTTTCTTAAATTTTACGCTTAAAGTTTCGACTTTTTTCTTATCGCCAAAACTCTTAATGGCGATTTCGTCGATATCTTTAAAGTAAAATTTTATACTTTTTGAGCCTTTTGTGATGATAAATCCATCATCTTCAATACGTAAAAAGTTATTCTGTAAAATTTTTCTAACACAAAAGAACACTGAGAGAGCGCCAATGATGACACCAAAGAGAGACACTGTGCCAAGAGCTAGATAAAAGTAGCCAATGATGCTAAATATAAAAAGTCCAAGCCCAAAGGCTAGCGCCCAAAATACATCTTTTTTACTCTCTTTTGTTATCATCATTTTTCCTTTTAAGCTAAAATTCCAGCACCATTTATCGCTTGGCTGCGCTCTTTTGCATAAATTCTCTCGCCATTTATCACGTCATATTTCCAGATCGGCGCATTTGCCTTAAAGTCCTCGACAAACTCGTTTATAAGCCTTAGCGCAACCTTTCTTTGAGGGCTCACAACGCCTGCAATATAAGAGCTCGTATGCACGGCCACATCACCTTTTGAGTGAGCAAAGAGTACGTAGGCGTTTTCTTTTTTGGCTCGCTCCTGCCAAGCATCTAGCCATTTTTTAAGGATCGGCTCATAGATATCAAAGCTAAGCGCCGAAATGCCACCTTCCTCTCTTACGATCCCAATAAAAGTGATGAGTGCACCGCAGTTTTTATCTTTAAAGCGTTCATACCACTCGTTTGTGATGCTTTGGACATCCAAGCTTCCGTTATAAATTTGCATCTTAACCCCCACAAACTGGCGGCAAAATAGAAATTTTATCACCTGATTTAAGAGCGAAATTTATATCACTTACGATCTCGTCATTTACAGCCACAGCACAGATATTTAGCCATTTTTTAAGCTCCTCTTTATCGCTTAAAGCCGCTTTTACCTCGCCTAAATTTTTAGCCTCTACCTTTAAATTCTCTACCCCGATAGGCCCAAGAAATTCGATCTCTACCACATTTTATCCTTTGAAATTTTTGCTGATTTTACTTAAAAATAAATTTAGATATACTTATTTAAAAATTTAAAAAGCGAGCAAAAATGAATGAAATTTTAAAGAGCATAAAAACCCCAGCCTACGTCTGCGAAGAGGCAAAAGTACGTAAAAATCTAGAGCTTTTAAGATACGTAAAAGAGCAAAGCGGAGCCAAAATTTTAGTCGCACTCAAAGGTTTTGCATTTAGCGGAGTGATGGATATGGTGGGCTCATATCTTGACGGAGCGACTTGCAGCGGGCTTCATGAGGCTAAATTTGCTAGCGAATACGTAAAAGGCGAGATTCACACATATAGTCCAGCCTTTAAAGACGAGGATTTCGATGAAATTTTAAAAATTTCAAAGCACATTACATTTAACTCTTTTGCGCAGTGGCAAAAATTTAAGGGTATTGCCCTGCAAAATGGTATCATCTGCGGCCTAAGAGTTAATCCAGAGGTCTCGCTAGCCCCAACTGACAGCTATAATCCATGCGGTAAATTTAGCAGGCTTGGCATCACGAGGGCAAATTTTAAACCCGAGCTTATTGAGGGCATTAGTGGGCTTCATTTTCACGCACTTTGCGAGGAGAGTGCAAGTAGCTTGCAGATCGTACTGGAAGCATTTGAAGAGAAATTTGGTGAGTTTATCCCAAAGATGAAGTGGATAAATATGGGCGGCGGCCACCACATCACGAGGGCTGATTACGACGTGGAGCTGCTTATAAAGATAGTAAAGCGCTTTCGCGAGAAATATGGCGTTGAGGTCTATCTGGAGCCTGGCGAGGCCGTTGGCTGGCAGACTGGCTTTTTGATAAGTAGCGTGCTTGACATCGTGCATAACGAAAAAGACATCGCCATCCTTGATACCTCGGCCGAGGCGCATATGCCTGATACTGTGCTCATGCCGTATCGTCCAGCCGTTAGAGGTGAGAGTGAAAATGGCAAATTTGCTTATAGATTTGGCGGTAATACCTGCCTGGCTGGCGATATAGTGGGGCTTGAAGCAGGCGATGCGGAGTATAAATTTGATAGCGAGCTAAAAATCGGCGATCAAGTCATCTTTGAAGATCAAATTCACTACACTATCGTGAAAAATACGACATTTAACGGCATAAAACTGCCTGATCTACTACTTTTAAAAGAAGATGGCGATATAAAGATGATTAGAGAGCTTGACTATGAAGAGTATAGGCGTAGAAACTAATCGCTGGCCTTGCGGTTAGCTTTTGGCTGCTAAATACTAAAAGCTCATTTGTATTTATATCTATAAAATTTTTACAGATTAGTATCCATAAATTTTGGCAAATTTGTCTATCTTTGCACTCTTTTGCCAGTTGTATTCGGTTTCATTTGCGATATTTTGAGCTAATTCTTTACCGAAATGATCACTTATGAAGCCAAGAGCCATATCCATGCCAGCGGCTACACCTGAGGCGGTGTAGAATTTACCATCTTTTACCCACCTGGCGTGTGATTGCCATTTTACGGCATCACGGCACTGTTTTACCCATTCAAACGACTTTTTATTTGATGTGGCTTTTAGCCCATCGAGTACTCCAGTGCGAGCTAGCAAAGCTGATCCAGTGCAGACACTAAGGCAAAAATTTGAAGCCAAAACACACTCTTTAAGATGTGATATAAACTCGTTGTCTTTTACTAAAATTCTTGTGCCCTGACCACCAGGTACCAGCAAAATACTATTTTTTGGTAAAGTGACCAGCTTTTTTGTTTTTATTTCAAAGCCTTGCTTGCTTTTTATTGCCTTACCATTAAACGATACAAAATTTAGATTTATTCCAGGTGCTCTTGCTAAAAACTCTACAGGACCCATGAGATCAAGTGTCTCGTAATCATCAAAAAGAAGACAAAATAGATTCATTACTCTGCCTTTTGGATAGAAATTTCAAAAATACTTTGATATTTTAGTTTAAATTTTTAAGAAATAAAGGGAAAAATATAAATTTT
Source organism: Campylobacter concisus (assembly GCF_002165785.1). Classification (GTDB taxonomy): domain Bacteria; phylum Campylobacterota; class Campylobacteria; order Campylobacterales; family Campylobacteraceae; genus Campylobacter_A; species Campylobacter_A concisus_W. The sequence goes on along the minus strand of NZ_NDYO01000012.1, from coordinate 67,261 downwards.
TAAAGAATTTTTATCTAAAAAATTGAGATAACTGAAAATTGTTTTTAAAATTTAGATAATAAATTTTTAAGTATATTCTAGCAAAAAATTAACAAAACTTAAATATATTTTATTAAATTATTAGTAATTTTTTTTACTAAGGTTTACTTGTGATTAGCTCTGATATAATAGCGATCAAAACGGCATAAATATGTGATTTTAGCATATTTAACTAAAAGCTCAAATCATTAAGTTTTATGCAAATAAAGGAATAAAATGACGAGAATTCTTACTCTACTTTTTACATTGTCTGTTGCGGCAATGGCCATTGAGGGACCAACTGGCGTCAATCAATTTGACAGCACCATTTGGGCAGCACAGAGGATAGAAAATATCAAGCCTTACGAACATGGTTGGGGTCCGATATTTACTTTTATCCAAGGTAATGATTATTTTGCAATAGCAGCACTTTCCATCATTTTGGCTGTTATTGGAGCATTTGCATTACACTTTTTAATCATTGGACCAAAACATTTTAGTCATGATGGTAAAAAGGTGTTTGCTTTTTCATTGATCATACGTATAGCTCATGGTTTGGCAGCGATCTCATGGATCATTTTAGTGCCAACTGGTATCATCATTATGTGGGGTGCAGAGCTTGGTGGTGGAACATTTGTGCGTTTCTGTAGATACTTGCACGATACAGCAACTGTGATCTTTGCTGTTTCTGTGCTTCCTATGTTATTTACCTGGACAAAGAGAATGCTTCCGGCAATTTATGATGTAAGATGGATGATGATAGTTGGCGGCTATTTATCAAAGAAAAAGAGACCTGTTCCAGCTGGTAAATTTAATGCTGGTCAAAAAGCATGGTACTGGATCGCTATCCCTGGTGGTATCGTTATGATAATTACTGGCGCGATTATGTATTTTACGGACTTTAAAGAGCCAGCGGTTGCTTCTTGGTTTGGTCTTACACAAATTGATCTTTTAAGATACAGCGTAATTATCCATAATTGTCTTGGCATCGCATGTGCAGTATTTTTCTTAGTTCATATTTATATGGCAGCTATTGCTATTCATGGTGCTATTTGGTCGATGATCACTGGATATAAAGAGGAAGAAGAAGTTTATGTTCTTCATCACTACTGGTATCAAGAGCTCGTTAGAGAGAATAAAATTCCAGTATCTGATTATGAAAAGTCTTATACAAATTTAAAATAATTAACTTTACTCTGACCTTGCTAGTAAGCGAGGTCAAAGCTCTCTTTTATCTCAAATTTATACATTAAAATTTTTAAAATAATTAATATTTTTTTGGCTATAATCCAAACTAGTTTCAAGGTTTGAAATACTAATTGCAAAAGGAAAAATCATGACAACAATTGATTGTAGAAATTTAGAGTGTCCAAAACCAGTCATAATGACAAAAAATGCACTTGATAGTTTAAGTGAAGGCGAAAGTTTAGAAATTTTGGTAAATGCACTAGCCCCAAAAGAAAATATTTCAAGATTTTTAAAAAATCAAAATATAAACTTTAGCCTCGAAAGCAATGGCAACGAAACTAAAATTTTAGCTACAAAAGGCAAAAATGCGCTTGAGCTTACAAATTTTGATGAGTTTGTCTGCGATATAACACCAAAAAATGAAAAAGTGCTCTATCTAAACGAAGAGCGCGCGGGAAGTGGCGAAGTAGGAATAAATTTACTATCAAAATTCCTAGGAGCATTTCTTCAAGTTGAGAAAAAACCAAAAATAATAATCTGCGTAAATAACGCTGTAAAGATGACTACAAACCGCTCACACCCAAGCTTTAAGCCGCTTAAAGATCTTGAAGCTGCTGGTATTAAAATTTTAAGCTGTGGAAGCTGCTTGGAGGCTTATAAGCTAGTAAGCGATCTTGCGATTGGCGAAATTTCAAATGCCTATGAGATTATCGACATACTCTCAACTCACGAGCAAATTAAATTATGATCTATCGCGACAAAAAGCTTACGCAGTTCGTTAGAGCCGCTGGTTGAGCTGCTAAGCTTGACCCGTCGGGTCTAAACAAAACGATTAGTAGTTTAAATTTATCTCATCCAAATCTGCTCTCAAGCACTAACTCAAACGAGGATGCAAGTGTTTTTAAAATTTCAAGTGAACTTGCATTGGTTCAAACGCTTGATTTTATAACGCCTGTGGTAAATGATCCATTTATATATGGACAGATTGCCGCTGCAAATAGCCTAAGCGACGTTTTTGCTATGGGTGGTGAGGTGATGAATGCACTAAATATCGTAGGCTTTGATAGTTGCAATCTTGCATCTGAAATTTTAGGCGAAATTTTGCGAGGTGGAGCCGATAAAGTAAAAGAGTGTGGCGGTATCATCGTTGGCGGACATACGATAGAGACGCAGCAGATGTATTATGGACTTAGTGTCACTGGAAGAGTCCATCCCGATAAATTTTGGGCTAATAATACAGCTATAAATGGCAATGTTCTTATCCTTACAAAACCACTTGGAAGTGGTATTTTAAGTACAGCGATAAAGGCTGATTTGCTAAGCATGGAGCAGATAAAAGAGGCTGCAACTATCATGGCGCAGCTAAATTTTTATGCATTAAAAGCACTTGATGGTATCAACGTTTACGGCGCCACTGATGTGACTGGATTTGGCTTTTTGGGGCATTTAAGCGAAATGCTAAATGAAAAGATCAGTTTTGAAATTTATGAAAAAAACGTGCCAATCATTGCAAGCGCAAAGGAATTTGCAGATATGGGCATCATTCCAGAAGGAAGCTATAAAAACCGCGAATTTGCAAAGCATTTTGTAGATAAAGAAGCTGACATTTTGCTATTTGATGCACAAACTTCAGGCGGACTTTTGCTTGCAGTTGCTGAAAAGGACGCGATGCTTGCAGTAAAGCGCTTAAAAGAAGTAGGCTATGAAAGTTCAGCTATCGTTGGCTCTGCGGTGTCAAAGAGCGAGTTTGGTATATTTTTAAGATAAATTTTTAAAAATAGCATGCTATCCATTGCGTTAGTGAAATCTTTTAATTTACTTAGCCATTCTATAATTTCAAAAACTACAAAGGAGAGATGATGAATTATCTTGAAATTTTAAAATTTCGTCATGCTTGCAAGGTTTTTGACGAAAGCAAAAAAATCGACGCTGGAGAGTTTGATTTTATACTAGAGGCTGGTAGACTAAGCCCTAGTTCAACTGGCCTTGAGCAGTGGGATATCTTAGTTGTTCAAAATAAAGAGCTTAGAGAAAAAATAAAAGCTCTTTCATGGAATCAAGCGCAAATCACATCTTGCTCACATTTAGTTGTCGTTTTAGCTAAGATCAAAGAGGTAAAATTTGGAAGCACATACGTTAATAAAATGATCGCTAGAAATACCAATAAAGATCCTGAAGCCATTGCTGTAAGGCAAAAATTTTATCACGACTTTTTGCTTGCAAATTTTAAAAATGATGATGAACTAACATTTCAGTGGTCGCATGAACAATGTATGATAATCGCCACAAATATGATGAATGCAGCCGCGAGTTTGGGCATTGATAGTTGCCCGATAGAAGGCTTTGATAGACATGCTTTAAATGAACTTTTGGGGCTTGATGAGAGTTTTCAAAGAGTGGCCATCATGGTGCCATTTGGCTACCGCCTAAATCCACAACCAAAAAAACTTCGCAGAGAAATTTCTGATATCGTTACTTGGATCTATTAAGATATTTGAGCCAAATTTTAAATAAATTTTTGGCTCAATTTTAAATAAATCAATAAATTCTAAATAAATACTTACCTTTATAAACCCAAATCAAGTAAAAATGGGATAAAATCAGAGCCAAAACCTAAACTAACGAGGTGTCTATCGTGCTTGAGAAACAAAAAACCAGCCTTCAAATAGTAAAAATGTTTTATACAAAGGCTATTTTACTTTTACTCTCATTTATATTTTTAGCATTATTTGTAGTTTGTGCCGGCACGAACGATATAAAGTATGATCTTAGCTCAACTAATTCAAATATAAAATCATCAATCTCAAATAGCTTTTTTATAATAAAAAACGATCTATTTTTAAAATCAAAAATGGTTGAAGCAGGTCTTAGCGATATGCTATTTGATAAAAATTCAACAAAAAACGATCTTTATATAGCTTTTTATGTTTTTGATAAAAATAGAAATTTACTCTATTCAAAGAGATTTTTAGGTGCTGATGACATAGCCGAAAAGGATTTATCTTGGCTTAGTTTAAACGAGACAGATGCTGGGAAATTTACAGTATCGGATCGAGTTTATAAAAATAGTCGTTTTAGAGGCATTTATGCATCTTATGGACTAAAAAATGGAGGCAGTATTTTAGTTCAAATTAATATAAAATTTTTGCAAAGCTACACCAATGTAGATTACGATGATAAAAGTAAAACTTATGCTTATTTGGTAGATAAATATGGAAATTTATCAAGAGATGAGTTTTATAAGAAATTCGATGAATCGATGTTTTTGCCTTACGTGAGTCTTGGCGACGAGTTTAAAGAGGATAAAATAATATTTTCTTTAAGCCATATGAGCTTTTATCTCATAAGCTATATGCCAGAGTATAAAATTTTTGTTATTACTGCTTCAACGAAGCATTTTCATATCTTTATGCAGTTTGTGTTATTTTGGCTATCGATCTTTTGTTTTATATCTTCTTTAATTTTATGGGTTAGAGATGTAAAATTTATAAAAAATAGAATAATGCCAGCTTTAAAAGAGGTAAGAGATACTTTAGATGGTGATGAATACGAGATAAGACGAAGCTTTAATGTAACAGAATTTGAAGATATAAAAAATGGAATAAACAAGCTAAAGATAGAAACCAGAAAAGCAACTGATGGGCTAGAAGAATACAAAAGTAGATTTGGCTATATTTTTGAGCAAAGCTTTTTGAAAATAGTAGTTTATGATGCTTATAGCGGCGATATTATTGATGCTAGTAATGCATTTTTGTCTTCCATTGGTTACACAAAAGATGAGATTATAGAGCTAAATTTAAATGATTTAATAGATGGCGATTTTGTATTGTTTATGCAAATGAAACAAGACGCTCAAAATAGCGATATGAGTTTTAAAATCAAGCTAAAAACAAAAGATGGCGGCACTAAAGAGGGATTTTTACAAGAGTCACAGATCGAACTAAGGGATTCTAGGCTAAATTTTATGCTTATACATGAGCTTGACGATGGAAAATTTACGAAAAAGGATAACGAAGCAATAAATGATTATTCGTTTTTATCGCCAAATGTAATAGCAGAAGCATTAAGTAGCGATCCATTTTCTATCGTAAGAAGTACGCAAAATATCGATATTGTCTTTAAAGTCTCACAAGATAAGAAGCTTATAAATTTAAAAAATCTAATAAGCCCTGAAAGTTTAGATGAGTTTGCTGTAAATGTTTCTAATGAATCTAAAAAATTCTTTGAAAAAGGTAGCAAAAATAGCGAGATAAATCTCGTAGCCAATATGCAAACAAATGAAAACAACAAAACGCCATTTAAGATAAAAGTAAAATTTATTGATAATGGTGCTGATAAAGAGCGAAAGATCATCTACTTTTTTAATGACTTAAGTGATATAGCAAAGTTGCAAGAAAAATACGATGCTGAATTAAAATATTTTCAAAGCATACTTTGGGCAAGCCAAGCGCTTGTCTTTTCATGGGATAAAAAAAGCGACACCCTTTATATCCCAAATGCTATCGCCAAGTCGCTCGGATATGCATTAAATGGGGATATGAGTATAAATTTTGAACGCGCAAAAACTATATTTGTAGATGAATTTGTAAGCTTTAAGGACTTTTTTGACCTTATAAAAAAAGGTGAAGTATATGATGGCGAAGTGCGTTTTTATAGGGCTGATAAAGAGATTATTTATGTAAGGGTTAGAGCAAAAGCAATGGCTTTTTATGATGGCGAAGCAAGCGTTATAAAGGGCACAATGCAAGATCTTAGTGTGCAAAATAGCTTTTTTTCTTATCAAGACCTTTTAGCAAAAATTTTCTCATACGCAAAAGAGCAAATTATTATGCTTGATGATGAGTTTAGGATCATAGATGCTAATGACGCTTTTTTCGATACGCTTAACATTTCTAGAGATAAAAATTTTATAGAGAAAATTTACTCAAAAGATATAATAAATTTTAAAAACGGACTAAAAGATATTAAAGATGAAATTTTAAATTCACTTAAAATAACTGGCTTTTGGCAAGGTCTTATTCATGATGTTCGAAGCAAAAATAGACTCGAAGTCATAAGTATAAGCAAGCTTTTAAACGCGTTTGGCGATCAAGAAGGATATATATTGTTAGCTTCAAGCGCAAATGATGATTGCTACAATAAAGAGTATCTCGAATTTATCGCGTATCACGATACGCTGACTGGACTACCAAATAGATTTTTACTTTTTAATAAGCTAGAAAATCTGCTAAAACAAGCGAAAAAAAGCTTAAAAATAGCAGCTTTTTATGTCGATTTTGATAATTTTAAATCGATAAATGACGGATACGGACATCAAGTAGGCGATAAAATCCTAATAGAAATTTCAAAAAAAATAGATGAAATTTTTCCAAAACAAGGAATATTTGCAAGAATAGGCGGGGACGAGTTTATAGGTGCTATGCCTTATGAAAATTTGGGAGAAATTTACGAGACTGCTGAGAACATCTTAAGAGTGGGTCAGAGTAAAATTTCTATTGATGATGATGAAAAAAAACTTAGCGTAAGTATTGGTATTAGTTTAAGTAGCGATGCACTTAGCGTTGATGATCTAATTGAAAGAGCTGATTGGGCTATGTATCAAGCAAAGCTTAATGGAAAAAATAAATATTATGTATTTAATTCGAAAAAAGATATGTACTTTAAAAATGAATATAGGGATGATTCAAAGATCATTGAAGCTATCGATGCTGGCGAGATGTTCTTACTATATCAGCCTGAGATTGATATAAAAAGCGGGGAAGTTAGCAGCTTTGAGGCATTTATTAGATGGAAAAATGGCGATAAGATATTAAGGCCATCAGATTTCTTGCCACTTGCAAAAGGCTCAAAAGCAGTTGTTGCTATCGCATTATTTACACTAAAAGACGCTTTAAAAGCTAGGGCTGTATGGCTAAAAGAGGGAATAAATGCAAAAGTTAGAGTAAATTTATGCATTAAAAAGCTAATGACCTCTGAGTTTTTTGAGAAATTTAAAAAGCTTTTAGAAGATGAGCAGCTAGACGCTAATGGGCTAATCATAGATATCGTTGACTCCGCAAGTGGCGTAAATTTAGATGATGTTGTTAGATATATCGATGCTTATAAGGAGCTAGGCGTTAGCTTTTCGCTTGATGATTTTGCGTCTTATTCGGGCTCAGTAGAAGCTTTAGGTATGTTAAAAACAAATAGATTTAATATAGATAAAAGATTTTGCAAACAAATTTTTGACTCAGTAGAAGCGCTAAAGACCATACGCATGATAAAGTATGTATCAGATACATTTGATTTTGATGTCATGATAAAAAATTTAGAAGATAAAAGCATGCTTGAAATTTTTGTTGGATTTGGCTTTAGTAGATTTCAAGGACGGCTTTTTGCGCCAGAGCTTAGCCTGGATGATGTGCTCAAATTTAAATTCGCTCTATTATCTGCGCTAAATGTAAGAAATTTTCAAGATGATGAGAACTACAATATGCTTTGCAAAATAGTAGGTGCAAAAGAGCTTATGACTTGTTTGATAAATTTGCTTAAATGCGATGAAAAAGTAAGCGAAAAATTAAAAGACGAAATAGCAAATCAAGTAGATGATATCAGAACAATAAATGAAAAATTAGCTGAAATTTTAGATACGATCCTTGTAAAAATAGACAAAGAGAACGTAATAAATTTAGCTAATGAGGCAATTTTGTTATGCGACAATGATCTAAATTTAAGTGGAGCGAATAAATAATGAATGAAAACGCTTTAAATGTTTATGAGCACGAAATCCCAAATGGAAGCAAGCTATACTTTGCCAGTAGCGCAAAGCTAAAGAGGCAGATCGAGCAAAAAGCTAGTGAAATTTTAGAAAATGAAGGCTTTAGCGAGATCGTAACGCCATTTTTCTCATATCACCAGCATTTAAGTGTAGATGCTACAAATCTTTTGCGTTTTAGCGATAGTCTAAATCACGAAATAAGTCTAAGAGCTGATAGCACGGTAGATACTGTAAGGATCGTGCTTAGAAGGCTAAAAGCAAACGAATCAAAAAGATGGTTTTATATCCAGCCAGTCTTTCGCTATCCAAGCCAAGAAATTTATCAAATCGGAGCCGAGCTAATCGGTGAAAATGATGTTTTAAAAAGCATAAATATCGTAGCAAAGCTTATTGATGAGCTAAAAATGGATACATTTTTGCAAGTGAGCAATATACAAATTCCAAGAGTGATTTGTGAAATTTTAAGTGTGCCTATTGAAATTTTTGAAAATGGACAAATGGAGAAAATTTTATCTCAAAATGTTCCATGGCTAAGCGCTCTTGCTCTTTTAAAGTCAGTTGATGAGTTGGATGAAGTGATTAAAATTTCTCCAAGCAAATTAAAAGAACCGCTTGAAAATTTGAGAAATTTAGCCAGCGCTTTAGAATATAAAAATTTAAGAATAGTTCCGCTATATTACTCGAAAATGAGATATTACGATAGTTTATTTTTTAGATTTTTAAGAAATAACAGCATAATAGCAAGTGGCGGCAGCTACGAAATAGACGGAAAAATAAATAGTGGTTTTGCTGTTTATACAGATGCATTGATAGAAGAAAAAATTAATTTAAGGAAGTAAGAATGAGAAAGGCTGATTTAGTAGTTGGAGTTCAATGGGGTGATGAGGGCAAGGGCAAGATAGTTGATATGCTAGGACTAAACTATGACATGATCTGTCGCTCACAGGGTGGTCATAATGCCGGTCATACGATCTGGGTTGATGGCGTTAGATACGCGCTTCACCTTGTTCCAAGCGGAATTTTACATAAAAATATCATAAACATCATTGGCAATGGTGTTGTTGTTTGCCCAGAAGTATTAATCACTGAAATGGCACAGTTTGAAAATTTGGAAGGAAGGCTTTATATTAGCGATAAAGCACATTTAAATCTAAGCTACCATAGTCAAATCGATCAAGCAAAAGAGAGACTAAAAGGCGAAAAAGCAATCGGTACGACTGGAAAAGGCATCGGGCCAACTTATGCTGATAAAATAAGCAGAAGTGGTCACAGAGTAGGTGAGCTACTTGAGCCGGAGCGTTTGTGCGATGCTTTGATGCATGATTTTGAGACGAATAAATGCGTATTTGACGCACTTGGTGTAAAAATTCCTAATGAGAGCGAATTGCTTGAAGAGCTAAAAAGATATAAAGAGGTTTTGGCTCCATTTATCGCAAATACTACAAACCTAGTGTGGAAGGCGCTTGATGAAAATAAAAAGGTATTACTTGAAGGCGCTCAGGGTACGCTTTTAGATATAGACCATGGCACATATCCATACGTAACTAGCTCAAATACCATAAGTGCAGGTGCTTGCACAGGTCTTGGACTAAATCCAAAAGAAATCGGTGAAGTAATAGGCGTCATAAAGGCCTATACGACTCGTGTTGGCTTTGGTCCTTTCCCAACAGAAGACAAAGGCACAAGTGGCGATAAGATGTGCGATATCGGTAAGGAATTTGGCACAACAACAGGCCGCCGCAGACGTTGTGGCTGGTTTGATGCTGTGAGTGTAAAATATGCCTCAAGGCTTGACGGTGTCGATACTTATGCGCTTATGAAGCTTGATGTACTTGATGGATTTGAGGTGGTAAAAATTTGCAAAGCTTATCAATATAATGGTGAAACTATCGATTATATGCCGACAGATCTTGAAAATGCAACTCCTATCTATGAAGAACTTGCAGGCTGGGATAGCGTAAAAGGCATAAGCAAATATGAAGATCTGCCAGCAAATGCAAGAGCTTATATTGAGCGAATAGAAGAGCTAACTGGCGTAAAGATCGGCTACATCTCAACAAGCCCTGAAAGAAGTGATACGATCATTAGATGAAAAGCAAATTTGCCTCTATCGTCCGTGTAAAAAAACAAGAGATGGATAAGGTAGAGGCAAAGCTTGCCATTGCTAGGCTTAATGTAAGGAATTTTGAAGAAAATTTAGTGCATTTAAGAGCAAGGCTTGAGGAGTTTTGCTTGCCAAAAAGTGGCAATATAGGCGAGTTAAAGGAAAATTTAGAGTTTATAAAGATAGCTAGGCAAGAGTTAAATGCCTGCAAAGAGAGCCTTGAGATAGCTAAAAAAGAGGTTTCGCATTACGAACATAAATATAAAAATGCAAATTTAGAGTACGAAAAGATGAAATATCTAGAAAAAGAAGAGTTTAAAAAAGAGATAAAACGCATACAAAAGGCCGAAGCACTTGCACTTGATGAGTTTGCGGTGATGAAATTTACAACTAAGAGTGAGTTGTAATGAGAGCGGTTTTATTATTCTTAACTATTTTAAATTTTGCATTTTGTTTTGAAGTACCAGTTGATTGTACGCAAATTTTTGAAGCTAGAAAAGAAGAAATTTCAAAGGAACTTGAGATCATAGATGAGCAGCGCCAAGCTTTAGAGGTATTTCGCGCAAGCTCAGCAGCAGCCTATGAAGAAAATAATAAAAAGCTTGCCAAAAAAGAAGCTGATCTAAATACGACAATGAAAGTGATCGAGCAAAAACGCAAAGAGATCGATGAAGTGGTCGCCAAAAATGAAAAAATTTTAAAAGAACTTCGCACAATGACTAGTGATAAAGTTAATGAGTCGTATTCTAAGATGAAAGATGGCGCGGCGGCTGAGGTGCTCTCTAAAATGCCTAGATCAAACGCAGCCACCATACTTTATGCTCTTGATGCCAAAAAGATATCAACTATAATGGCAAAAATGGATCCAAAAGTAGCATCCGAGATCACCACTTTGCTTCAAAAAGGACCACCATTTGCTGATGAAAAAGGCGATATGCCAACTCCAGCTGGTAGCATAAATATACAGTAATCAATCTTTTACACAAACAAGTAAAATTTTAAAGAATTTAGACACCAAACATAAAGCACTATGCTTATAAATTCTTAATTTTAAGCTTGCCTAACTTTAGCTTGTATACTTTTGTGGTAGCTATTTTTTAACCAAACTTGCTACGACCCCAACTCCAAGAATGGCTAGAATGATAAAAAGGCTAATTTGTGCAGAAATTTCAAAACCATGATGAAAGATATGAGCAGTCGCATTTAAAGCCAGCTTTGCTGCTATAAAAAATAAAAGCACGATCACAGAAATTTCTAAATACTTTAAAAAATTTTTGAGTGCTTCAAGCACAAAATAAAGCGTTCTTAGCCCAAGTATCGCAAATATCATCGCTGAATAAACAATCACAGGATCTTTGCTCACAGCAATGACGGCTGGAACGCTATCAAAAGCAAATATTACATCGCTTAGCTCAATCACGCAAAGACACAAGAATAAAGGTGTTGCTATCCAAGTGGCTTTTAGCCTTAAAATTTGATCGTTAAGAGTAGTTTTTTGACTATCTGAAATTTGTTTAGAAATTTCGCTAAATTTAACAAAAAAACTATGTCCAAAAAGCTGTGGTAAAACCGGAAAGAAGCGATAAACTGCCCTATAGGCTATATGGTTTGAATAATCTTTTATATCCTCATCGCACTTATCTTTTTTTATCATCATTACGGCACTATATGCGACTATTGTCGCAAATATTAGCTCCATCCAAGGCGAGATGGCAAAAAGCATTGTACCTACGGCTACAAAGATGAGCCTAAATATCATAGCTCCTATAACGCCAAAATAAAGCACTCTGTGTCGGTAAATTTCAGGTATCTTAAACCATGAAAAAATCGCCATCATCACAAAAAGATTATCTACTGAGAGCGACTTTTCTAACGCATATCCTGCAAAATAAAGACTTGCTATTTCACTGCCTCGCTCAAAATATAGATATATGCCAAAAAGTACCGAAACTCCTATCCAAAAGATAGACCAAATGCCAGCTTGTTTTAGTGAAATTTTCTCATCATGTTTATGAGCAAAAAGATCTATTCCAAGGGCAAGTGATGCCATTAGCAGAAAAACTATAATTGTTTGAATTTCTAATGCGTTCAACTTTTATCCTTAAAATTTTTAACAAGGCATCATCAAGACTTCTACTATCTCGCCTTTTTTAAGAATTTCTTTATCCATTGGGATCATTAAAAGTGCAGCTTTGTTTGTTAAATTATTTACGATCGCTGAACTGCCAAGCTTTTTACCATTTAGATTTACAAAATTTTTTCCTTCACGATTTTCTAAATTTACAGCCGTAAATTCTAAAAATGGTGAGCGTTTTTTATAGTCTTCGTCCATTATGGCCGTGATCTTTGGCTCATCATTGCCTAGCCATAAATTTATCAAGACTCTAACATAAAGCACGCACATAACCATTGCCGAGTACGGAAATCCTGGCAGTGCAAAGATATATTTGTCGCCTGATTTTGCCACTCTGATATGACGGCCCGGTTTTATGGCAGCACCTTCGATGATAAGACTAAAATTTTCATTTAAAGCGCCTTTTACAAAGTCGTAATCACCCATGCTTATGCCACCAGTCGTCACTAATATATCAGCTGATTTTAGTGCGTTTATGATCGCTTTTTCGACAAGCTCGGCTTTATCTCTTACGATCTCGCAAAGGATCGGCTCCGCACCCATTTTGCGTATCTGCATAGCGATCCCTACGTGGTTTGAGCTGTGAATTTGTGCTGGATTTTCTAATGGCTCGCCAAGGTCTTTTATCTCGCTGCCAGTCGCTAGTATCGCAACTCTTGGGCGTATAAAAACGCTTACGTGAAAGACACCAAGCTCAGCAAGAAGTGCTATCTCGGCGTAGGTTAGACGTGTGCCTTTTTTGATCAAAATTTCACCTTTTTTGTAGCTTTCTCCTACTTCGCGCACGGCAAAACCCTTTGGCACGCTCTTTTTGATGATTATTTTTGAGCCGCTAACTTCGACATTTTCTACCGGTACAAGTGTATCAGTGCCTTCGCTCATTAGTGAGCCAGTGAAAGTTTTTACACATTTACTACCCTCTATGACTAGTCCTTTGTCGCTTCCAGCAGGCAGGTCTGTGATGAGCTCAAGCTCACTTAGACCATCTTTAAAGGCAAAAGCGTATCCATCCATCGCTGAAACTGGCTTTGCTGGGTAGTTTTCAGCAGCTGTCACGTCGTAGGCGATATTTCTATCAAGTGCGTCTGTGATGGCCACTTTTTCGATCTTATCCCACTCGTTTATAGTATCTTTTAAAATTTTTAGGCTATCTGCGTAGCTCATAAAATCTTTCATTTTTATCCTTTTTATGAAATTTTTGCATATTCTATCCATTTCGCTCTTAAAAAATTAATCTTTGTTTTATTTAATGATTATTAAAATGTAGTTTAAGAAATCAGTTTGATTTTACCCTATACATAGGAATATTCATGAATAAAACAGTGCTTTACATCATTGCAGGTGCAAGCTTAGGCATTCTTGGCCCAGTGCTTGTTTATTTTGGTAACCCAGCAAACATGGGCGTTTGTGCGGCTTGCTTTTTAAGGGATAGCGTAGGTGCTCTTGGCTTTCACCAAGCCAAGGTCGTGCAGTATCTAAGGCCTGAAATTTTAGGGCTTATCATCGGAGGCTTTTTAGCAAGCATGCTTTGGAGTAGAAATTTCACTCCAGTATCTGGCAGTGCAGCATTTTCTAGATTTTTCTTAGGCGTGTTTGCTATGATTGGTTGCCTTATCTTTTTGGGTTGTCCATGGAGAGCATTTTTACGTCTTGGCGGCGGAGATATGACCGCTATTGCTGGTCTTGTCGGTCTATTTGCTGGTGTTTTTGTTGGACGATTTTTCAAGAAAAATGGTTACGTTATACCTGAAAATGATGCCACTACAAAACCAGTTGCGTTTTTGCCATTAATCATTGCTGTTTTACTTTTAGCAGCCCTTGTTTTTGGTTTAAAGCTTGGCGATAATGGTGCATTATTTAGCTCAGAAAAAGGTCCAGGCTCACAGCATGCAAATATCTTTATCTCACTTATTTGCGCCATTGTTATTGGTATTTTTATGCAAAGAAGCAAATTTTGTTCGGTTGGTGCGATCAGCAAAGTTTTTGAGCGTGATTTTTCGATGTTTTATGGCATCGTCTCGGTTATTGTTTTTGCAAGCATTACAAATTTAGTGTTAAATCAATACAAATTTGGCTTTGAAGGTCAGCCTATCGCTCACAATGACATTCTTTGGAATTTTCTTAGTATGACACTCGCTGGTCTTTGCTTTAGCCTAAGTTATGGCTGCCCAGGCAAACATTTAGTGCAAATGGGGGCTGGAAATTTAAGCTCGGCTGTATTTGTTCTAGGCATGGGCGCAGGTGCTGCGATAAGCCACAACTTCATACTTGCAAGCTCACCAGCTGGCATCACTCCTTATGCCCCATATGCCGTAGCGATCGGCTTTATCTACGCTATTTATGTTGGAGTTTTTACTAAAAAAGCATAATATAAATTTGGCTGCCTTTGCAGTCAAATTTACTCACTTTTTATATTTATTATTTCATCAAAAAGTTTAAAAAGCTCACGTTGATGTGTGATCATTGCGATGCTAGGAACGATCTTTAAAATTTTAGCATCCTATAAATGCTCTGGATAATTTGTATCTAGTATTTACTATTATTTTAGTAAATACTATGATTTAGTGAAATTTTAAAACCCACATAAACATTTAATAAAAGAATTACAAAAATTTAGTTTTTATTTTAAGTTGAACTAAATTTTTAATAATAAATGGACAAAATCTAATAAGTATCAATATAACATCAATATTTTAAGATATTTTGATATAGAATATCGATTTTAATTTTATCTAAAGGAATTCTATGAAGTTTAGTATACTTGCTTCATCACTAATCTTTAGCTCGCTGTGGGCTTTAGATACAAATAACAGTGATTATTCAGTTGTTTTACCAACTATCGAGGTGGAAGGTATCTCGGAGCAAAATACCCTAAAAGGTTATATCGCGTATGATAGCGCGGATATCAATAGAAATGGACTCAGTAACAAAGAGACGCCACAAACTATCGAAAATATAGATATACAAAAGAACAGAAACTACGGTACAAATGATCTCTCAAGTATCCTAGAAGGAAATGCTGGTATTGATGCAGGCTATGATATGAGAGGTGAGAGCATCAAGATAAGAGGCTTTAGTGTTGATGGCGGTGATATATATAGAGATGGTGTTAGAGACTCTGGTCAGATAAGACGTAGTACAGCAAATGTTGAGAGAGTTGAAATTTTAAAAGGGCCAGCTTCGATCTTATATGGAAGAAGTGATGGCGGGGCAGTTGTAAATTTAGTTAGTAAAAAGGCAAATTTTATGCCTGTTTATAAGCTTTCAGGAAGAGTTGGTAGCTGGAGTAGATATGGCGGTGGTGTTGATATAAATCACGTAGTAAATAATCAATTAGCTGCAAGATTAACGACAGATATGGAACGTGGAAAATCATGGAGAGATGGTATAAAATATAAAAATTTTATGATAAGTCCAAGTATTATTGTGACAAATGATGGTGGAACGGTGAGCTTTGAGGCGCAATACACATATGATAATGCTTGGCGTGTACCTGATAGAATGCCAACAAAAAGTGTCTATGACAAGCTTGGTATCGACTATGCAAAGGGATTTTCTCATGATGGAGACTTTGTTGAAGATAAGCTTCATTTCTTTCGTACCGAGCTAAATGCAGAGTTAGTAAAGGACATGAATTTAAAATGGGTTTTTGGTTATAGAAAAGCTAGTCAAAATTTTGACCATTATTTTAGTGGTACCATCATGCCTGGAAATAGACTAAAGCAAAACTATGCTAAACAACAAACTGATAATGACACACTCTCAAATGCTATAACACTTACAAAAGAGCTTGAATTTACAAGATTTAAGCATAATCTTACTTTTGGATATGACAACAGCGTAGAAACTCGCCATCCAAGGCTTTGGTATGATAAAGCCAAAAGTGTAACCATAAATCCATACGCGTCAAGATCAAGTTGGGGTAGTGTGGGTTACATGCCGCTTACGACCGACAACAAACACAAAGCTATAAATAATGGAGTATTTTTAGAAGATCTAATAAGCCTAGATGATAAATATAGGCTACTTCTTGGTGGCAGGTTTGACTTTTATAAGTTTACAACAAGAGATATAAAAGGTAAGACAAATAACTATAAGGGGGATTCTTTTAGTCCAAGAATTGGCTTGTTGTGGGACTTTTTGCCAGAACATACCGCATACGCCTCATACTCAAAGAGCTTTGCACCTTATGGTGGTCGTGGAAATATAGGTATAAGTACAGACAATACGTCAATGCTTGATCTAAAACCACAGAATAACGAGCAATATGAAATCGGCTTAAAAAGCACATGGGCTGATAATAGATTTAGCTCAAACCTAGCGATATTTCAGATCGAGCATAACAATATAAGATATAGACCAGATCCTATAAATGATCCATATACTTGGGCACAGCGTGGCAAAGAGCGAAGTCGTGGTATAGAGCTAAATATCTTGGGTAAAATTTATGAAAATTTATATCTAAGAAGTTCTCTTGGATATATGAGAGCCATTATCGCAAGTGATAAATCAAATCCATTAAACGAAAGACTTAGTCTAAATAATACAACCAACTGGCAGGGCAATGTTTTTTTAAGATATGCTAAAAATGACAAATGGTATGTCGAAAGTGGCGTAACTGGGTACTCTAAAAGATATAGTTATCAAGTAAATAAAACAAGCGTAACCGATCAACACTTGCCCGGCTTTGCAAGGCTTGATGCAAGTGCTGGATATAACTTTAATGAACACGCTCAAATAACACTGGCAATAAATAATATCTTAAATAAAAAATACTGGCGTTCTGATTCAAGACCTGGCGATGAGAGATCGTTTATGCTAAATATGCACTACACTTTTTAACTAAAATTTACACTGCCTTCTCTTTGGCGGTGTAATCTTTTGTCATGTGAAATTTGGAGAAATTTAGCCACCAAGGATGGCTAAATTTGAAGTTATCTTAAAATTTGAATCTTTGCTTTTGCGCGGAGTTTATCAAAATAATCAGCCATAAGTTTTTCTTGCTCACCTTGATAAAGCTCGTTTATAACATTATCCTTAACATCTGCAAAGCTTGGAGTGTATGAGCCAATTTTCTCTTTTACATAAAACATATCAAAACTATCAGCGCCTTGTAGTATTTGGGTAAATTCGCCATTATTTGTACCGGCTATGATGGCAGCTAGTCTTGGATCTATGCTTTGATAGTCTAAACTTAGCTCTTGCGTTTGCACACTATTAAGTAGTGATGGGCTTGTTTTTTGAGCTTCTAGTTCTTCAGGATTTTTTGCCCTATAAAGGACCACTTTAGCGGCGCTAAAGACCTTAAATTTATCAGGATTAGCGTCAAAATACATCTTTGCTTTTTGCTCATTTACATTTTTGCCAGCTTCAGCCAAGATGCTTTTATAAAGCTTTTCTTGAAGCATCTTTTTTTCTATGTTGTTTTTAAACTCCAAAAAGTCCATGCCTTGAGCTTGGATAGAGCTTCTAAACTGCGAATTTGTCATGCCATTTTGCTTTGCGATCGATTCGATTCTATCGTTTAGCTCAAATGGTGTTACGCTAATGTTTAAATTTTTTATCTGAGCATCTTCGAGTCTATCTCTTATGAGTAAATTTAAAGCATCTTGTTCGCTAGCTCTTAGCTGTTCTTTCAAGCTATAAACTTCATAAAGCGTGATTGGTTCGTTCTCTACAATAGCTGCGATACCGTTTATCATCTGAGCCGAATATAAATTTAAAGCACTTAGCATGCCAGCAGCCAAAAAGAGCAATTTTTTCATAATAAAACCTTTATTTAAGTATTTAGTAAATATAATTTTGGGCAATTATAACATAAAAATAAGGCACAAAATGATAGTTACTAGATTTGCTCCGTCGCCTACTGGATACCTACATATAGGCGGACTTAGGACAGCCCTTTATAATTATTTATATGCAAGAGCTAATAATGGAAAATTTTTACTTCGCATCGAAGATACTGACTTAAAACGAAACTCTGAAGAAGCCACGCAAGCCATAAAAGAGGCATTTGCTTGGTGCAAGCTAGATCACGACGGCGAAGTGACCTATCAGTCAAAGAGGTTTGATCTTTACAAAGAGTATGTTAAAAAGCTTCTTGATGAGGGCAAAGCCTATAAATGCTACATGAGCAAGGACGAGCTTGAAGAGCTTAGAGCTAGCCAAGAGGCAAGAAAAGAGCGTCCAAAATATGATAATAGATATAGAGATTTTACAGGCAATACTCCAGCTGGCATCGAGCCAGTCATCCGTATAAAAGCCCCACTTAGCGGCGAGATTGTCATACATGATGGCATAAAAGGCGAGGTTAAATTTAAGGTTGAAGACATATTGGACGACTTCATCATCGCAAGAAGCGACGGCACACCGACCTATAACTTCACAGTTGTGATAGATGACGCATTAATGGGCGTAACAGACGTCATCCGCGGCGATGATCACCTCTCAAATACCCCAAAACAGATCGTTCTTTACGAGGCACTTGGCTTTAAGGTGCCAAAATTTTATCACGTCGCTATGATAAACGGCGAGGATGGCAAAAAGCTTAGCAAAAGGCATGGTGCGACTGATGTTATGGAGTATAAAAAGATGGGCTACTTGCCTGAAGCGCTCTTAAATTTTCTCGTTCGTCTTGGCTGGAGCCACGGCGATGATGAGATTTTTACTATTGAGGATATGCTTAAATACTTTAATCCAAACGACATCAACAAAAGCTCAAGCACTTACAACGCTCAAAAGCTTGACTGGCTAAATTCTCACTACATTAAGACTTTACCTTATGAGAGGCTAGCGCATGATATGCTTGAGTTTGGTGTGGATTTTAAGGCTTTGGTAAAGGGTGAGCTACTTCTAAATTCGCTCCGTGAGAGATCAAAAACATTAATCGAAATGGCAAATAGCGCAAATGCGATCATCAACGCTCCAAAAAGCTACGATGAGAAAGCTTGGGCTAAATTTATAAATGAAAATAGTAAAGAAATTTTGGCTAAATTTGCTCAAATTTTAGATCGTGACCTTGACGCAAAGGGCTACGAGGAGCTAACAAATAAATTTTTAGAGCAAAATGGCTTAAAGCTAAAAGACCTAGCTCAGGCTCTAAGAATAGCGCTAACTGGTTCAAGCGTGAGCCCAAGCATCTTTGAAGTGCTTGAAGTAGTGGGCAGTAGCGAGACAAAAAATAGAATACAAAATTTATTAAAGGAAGAAAAATGACACATGTAACTAAAGAAGAAGCACTAAACTACCACATAGGTGGTAAGATCGAGATAAAGGTAAAGACGCCTTGCGAGACGTCAAGAGACCTTTCAATGGCCTATACACCGGGTGTTGCAGAGCCTTGCAAAGAGATAGAAGCTGACAATGAACTAGCTTATAAATATACAAATAAAGCAAATCTGGTAGCCGTCATCACTGATGGCACAGCTGTTCTTGGACTTGGCGATATTGGCGCCATCGCTGGTAAGCCAGTTATGGAAGGAAAGTCAGTCTTATTTAAAAAATTTGCAAACGTTGATGCCTTTGACATCGAGCTAGACGAGCATGATCCAGATAAGATCGTTGAGATTTGCAAGGCTCTTGCTCCGACATTTGGCGGTATAAATTTAGAAGATATCCGTGCTCCAAAGTGCTTTGAGATTGAGCGCAAGCTTCAAGAAGCAGTTGATATCCCTGTAATGCACGACGATCAGCACGGTACGGCGATGATAACAAGTGCTGGCATGATAAACGCGATGGAAATTTCTGGCAAAGATATATCTAAGATAAAAATCGTAGTTAGCGGCGCAGGTGCGGCTGGCATTGCATGCGCGAAGATGTATAAAGCGCTTGGCGCAAAACACATCGTGATGATAGATAGTAAAGGCGTAATTCACTCAAAAAGAACAGATCTTACACCTGAAAAGGTAGAGTTTGCACTTGAAACTGAGGATAGAACACTAGCAGACGCGATGAGGGGTGCTGATATGTTTTTAGGTCTTTCTAAGCCTGGTGTGCTTACAAAAGAGATGGTTGCGTCAATGAATAAAGAGCCTATCATCTTTGCTTTGGCAAACCCAGTGCCTGAAATTTATCCAGAGGACGTTGAGGCTGTAAGAAGTGACGTAATGATGGGTACAGGCAGAAGCGACTATCCTAACCAAGTAAATAACGTTTTAGGTTTCCCTTTTATCTTTAGAGGTGCGCTTGACGTTAGAGCTAAAAAGATCACTGAAAATATGAAAATGGCTGCAGCTAAAGCGCTCGCAGAGCTTGCAAAAGAGCCAGTGCCAGCTGAAGTTTTAAAAGCAAGTGGCGTTAGTGAGCTAAAATTTGGCAAAGAGTATATTATCCCAAAACCATTTGACAAACGTGTGCTAACAGCGGTTGCTCCAGCAGTTGCAAAAGCTGCGGTTGAAGATGGCGTAGCTAGAGTAAAAGATTTTGATGTTGAGGCTTATAGAGCCAAACTTGCAAAAGGATTTTAAAATTTAGCCCAAATTTTGGGCTAAACTCTTTTGGCATTTTGTAAAGATAAACCCTGTAAAAACAGTAAATTTAAGGATAAAAAATGCAAAACGTGAAGCTCATCTCGCACCCACTGATTGAGCATAAATTAACCATTCTACGTGATAAAAATACCCAGCCTTTTCAGTTTCGTATGCTAGTTGATGAGATTAGTTATCTTATGATTTTTGAGGCGACTAGAAATTTAAAGGTAAAAGATGTCAAAGTTCAAACCCCAGTTGCGGTGGCAGATGCAAAGAGACTTACTACAAAAGTGATGATATGCCCTATTTTAAGGGCTGCGCTTGGTATGCTTGATAGCGTTTTTACCATCATCCCAGATGCAAGTGTGGGCTTTTTGGGCTTTCAGCGAAACGAAGAGACAGCACAAGCTGAGTTTTTCTACGCGAAGCTTCCAAAAGACGCAAAAGAACGCATGGCGATCATCATCGACCCTATGTTTGCAACTGGTGGCACGGCGATAGATGCGGTCAAATTCTTGCGTGAAAAGGGCGTTAAAGAGATCAAATTTATCTCTATCATCGCTGCACCTGAGGGGCTAAAAAGATTTAGCGAAATTTACCCAGACGTTGAGGTCTATACAGCTTCGATCGATGAGAAATTAAACGAGAAAAACTACATCGTTCCTGGTCTTGGTGACGCTGGCGATAGAGTTTTTAACACACTTTAAGGGCTAAATTTGAATAAAAGACTTTTGCCAGCCCTAGTTGCCTTTGTCATTGCTATCATCGTTGGCACCTTCTCTTTTTCAAAAGAGGGCGGCGAGGCGAACAAAAACGCTCAAATTTTGCTTGAGCAGCTAAACAAAGAGGGGCAAAAAAGCCAAAGTCTTGCAGAAAATGGCTCATATACCTCAAAAGATGAGGTCGCTCTTTATATCTATAAATTTAACAAGCTGCCAAATAATTTCATAACCAAAAAAGAGGCACTTGAACTTGGCTGGGACGCAAAAAGCGGAAATTTATGGCAGATAAGCGGCGGCAAAAGTATCGGCGGAGATAGATTTTCAAACAGAGAAAAGAAGCTACCTGAAGCTGATGGCAGAAAGTGGTTTGAGTGCGATGTAAATTATAATGGTGGCAGGCGCGGCGCTGAGAGAATTTTATACTCAAACGACGGACTTATCTACTACACGCCCGATCACTACGAGCATTTTTACCTGCTTTATGAGAAGAGGATGCAATGAAAATCGTGATCTTAGATGCTAAAAAGATGCTCGAAAAAGAGAATATGCATGAGTATTTTGTAAAGAAATTTGACCTGCCAGAGTACTACGGTAAAAATTTAGACGCGCTCTTTGACTCTCTTTGCGAGATAAATGAGCCAACGCTTATAAAGCTAAAAAATGAAAATGCTTTAGATAGTGCCACAAAAGAGAGCCTAGCTCAGCTATTTCGCGACGTTTGCAACGAAAATGAGCTAGTTAAATTTGATCTTGTAAAAGATGAAAAATGATATTTGGAAAGATTGATTATCTAAATTTACTCCCATTTCACGTTTTTTTAAAATCAGCCCCACTAAGCTCTCAGATAAAAAAGGCGATCGAGTTTAAAAAGGGCGTGCCAAGTAAGCTAAATAGGGCGCTAAATGCTAGAAAGATCGATGCTGCGGTGATCTCAAGCATAGCTAGCAAAAAGGCAAATTTAAAGAAACTAAATTTTGGAATAGTCGCCAAAAAAGAAGTAAAAAGTGTGCTTGTGCGCAAAAACTCAGCCCCAAAACCAGATCCTGCCTCAGCTAGCTCAAACGCCCTAGCCAAAGTGCTTAAGCTAAATGGTGAGGTGATCATAGGTGATAGGGCGCTAAAGGCATACTTAAGCGAGGGCAAAGAGTGCTTTTATGACCTTGGTAAAATTTGGCACGAAAAGACAAATTTGCCATTTGTTTTTGGTAGATTTTCATATGTAAAAAATGGCTCGTTTTACAAAAGACTGGTCGCAAAATTTTTACAAAAAAATGTAAAGATCCCAAACTATATATTAGCCAAGTACGCTAAAAGTCGCGACATAAGCGAGCAAGATATCAAGTGGTATTTAAAATTTATAAGCTACAAAATAGGCCCAAAAGAGCAAAAATCACTCCGCAAATTTTTTAAAGAAAACAGACTATTAAAGGCAGCAAAAAAGAATTAAATTTTTATAGCTTCTTAGCAGCTGCCAAGAAGCTATAAAATTTAGTGGTGCATATGCATATTACTTGAGTTGTCATCACTCATATTTTGCATCATCATATTCATATGCATCTCACCCATATTTTGCATCATCTTGTGGTGATCGTGCATTGGCATATCTGCTGGCATGTTCATCGGCATATTCATATGCATATCCATCGCACCATCATTAGCCTTGTAGCCAGTTATGGTAGGATCAACCATGCCAAATATCATCGCGACGTGTGCGACGATCAAGGCAAATATGAGTAGGCAAAAGTGAAGCTTTAGCTTTGCCTTTTCGCTTGCGTTTTTGTAGATCAAATTTAGCTCTAAAAGCGCGATGCCAAGAAGTGGTATGACGCTGATGAGATATGAGTAGACAGCGATGACATCGGCATATCCACGCCATTTTATACTTGGATAAATTTTTGCCATAAAATAGATCACAAGAGCTGTAAAATAGACCCCAAGCACTATGCCAGCAAATTTGCCAACAGCCTTAAAGCCAGCATTTTTGCCGCTATCCATGTGATACATAGTGAGAAACTCCATCGCCACTAAAAGCTCCGTAAGCCCCACAGGTATCACCATGAAGAGGATTAGATTGTAAGGTTGATTGAGCGATAAAAGCTCCATGTAGTGTGTCATTACCATTGTAAGTCCTTTGTAAAAAATTTAAAGAAGTTTAATACCAAATCGCTAATAATTATAAAATATCAAGATAACAAATTTAAGGGGATGTTAAATTTACTCCCAGCTAGGCTAAGAGTAAAATTAAGCTAGTCTTTAAACTCGTGTGAGATGACCGGAGAAAATTCTTCCCAATGAAGTTTGGTTTTAAATGTTGGCATCTTACTTTGAAATGGTTCTTTCTTAAGAGCTGCCATAGCGACACTATCACCTTTTGGTTTAGCTGGTGCTTCTACGTTTAGTATGGAGCGCTCAAGCTCGATGAAGTCTTTTAAAATGACTGTGTATGATTTAAAGAAATTTGCCTCTTTGTGAGCTGAAAGTAGCTGAGAAAACTCATCTACAAATAAATTTAAAGTCTCGCCAAAGAGCTTATTGCTAATATTTTTTGCATCATCAAACTCATCTTTTAAAAATGTAGCCATCGCTAAAAATATAAATCCAACGTAGTCCTCGCTATCTTTGCAAAGCTCGCTATCACGTCTATATGGGCTTAGTTTTAAACATTCAATAACCCTAAGCCTAGCTGCTCCGTTATCTCTGCCCTCTTCATAAAATGAAGCGCTTAAGGGGATATTTGTAAAGCCAAAAAGAACGTCATTTTGTTCTTTTGAAAATTCTTTAAAGCTAAATTTACCTAAATTTTTAAACGCAGCATCACTATCCTCGTTTAAAGGATTTGCGCTTAAGTATCTTAACTGCTCTTTCCACCTTGAAAATTTCTCATCATTTGTGTAAAAAAACATAGGATATGCTAGAAATTCGTAAAAATATGATCTTGCTTTTATGATGTTTTTATCCATTTAATAAATCCTCTTTCATTGCGTTTATTTGGGCTTGAACCATTAGTTTGGCCTTGCAGTCAGCACAGCAGTAAAGCGCTTTTATCTTGACCCTATCGTTGCCAAATCTTGGTTGCATTATAGTTGCGATCTTTTCGACAGCTTTTTTAGTCGCAAACTCTTTTCCACACTCAACACAGGCAAAAAGCTCATCTCGTGCCAGCTCATTATATGTAAAAAACTCAGGCTTAAGAGAAATTTTTCCAACTTCAAGGCTTATGGTATCTTTTTCAGCACAGCTTAGTTCGCAGTATCCGCAAGCTGTACAGACGCTTGGATTAAATAAAATCGAATTTGTCTTTTTATCAGCTACTAGCGCACTTACGTTACAAGCACCAACGCAACTTAGACAAAGTGTACAGCTATCAGTGTTTATCTTGACATCGCCATACCTTATCATCTCGCCGCTTTTTACTACGCCAAGATCTTCGCTACCTACTAAAAACTCGAGCCTTTTTGCAAAAATTTCTCTTTTTGGCAAGGCATATTCGTTTATCGTGTGTTGTGAGTCAGCTATAAATTTTGACTTTTTGAGCGCATCTTCAAGCTCATTTTTATCTTTAGCGTGATAGATCGCCGTCTCTTTAAATTTAAGCTCATAAATTTGATTTAAGATGCTAATGGCGTCTTTTTCGCCTTTGCCAAGAGTTTTGCTAAATAAAATCACACTCGCACCACTTTCTTGAAGCAATGTAAGAAGATGCGCTTGATTTAACATATGTGGTGCTGATATGAAAAAAGGCAAGACATTTTCAGGTAGGCTTATATTTAGCTCGTCTAAATTTGTTTCATTAGAGATTATTAGTGGAATTTTGCCTTTATAAAGTTTGGCAATAGTAGCAAAGGAATTTTGTGGCATAAGTGTAGAGTCAAGAGATCCGCTAGGGCAGACACTAATGCAGTTGCCACAATTTACACAATCAATTTGTGAGAAAACAAGATGCTTTGTCTCGTCTTCTTTTAAAATGGCCACAGTTGGACAAACATCGACACAGCGTCCGCAAATTTCATTTCTTCGCTCATGATATTGGCAGATCGAAGAGTCATATTGAGTTAGGCTTTTGTACTTAAATTTTGGAGTTTTTTCATTTAACATTTTAAGCACAGCTTCATCTTCTAGCCCAGCTATCTCGTAACAGCCGCTTTGCTTTAGCATATAATCCCTTGCGTTTTCAACCAAGAAAAAGTCGCAATCGACCTCAAATTCGTCGTTTGCTCTAAGTATCAAAACACTAAGTTCGCCAGCTGCGCCATAAATAAATTTCACTTCAAAATGCGTTAATTCAATGACTTTATAGCCATTTTCTTTTAATAAATTTGCTAGCTCCTCACGGCCTGAGTTGCTTACTATTACGACGTTTTTTCCGACTTCTTTTTCGTAATCAACATCCTTTGCCATGTCAAATGCAGTTGCTCTTGCTTCATAAAGCAAAAGTGTATTTTTAGCTTTTTCTAAGACGCTTGCGGTTGTACTTTTTAGATAAAAATTTATCTCAGGTGCGGTAATGTTTGCTTTAAGCT
Source organism: Campylobacter concisus (assembly GCF_002165785.1). Lineage (GTDB taxonomy): Bacteria > Campylobacterota > Campylobacteria > Campylobacterales > Campylobacteraceae > Campylobacter_A > Campylobacter_A concisus_W. Next base: position 41,350 of record NZ_NDYO01000012.1, on the reverse strand, counting down.
TTGGCGAGTTAGAAACTAAATATTCTTCCTTTTCGTTATTTATTTCTATTTGTTCATTTAGCATTAAAGTATCGTCAAAATCGTTATAAAAGCCAAATTCTTTCATAATTTCTCCTATTATCAAAAACAGGCTTATTTTAATATTAATGGGATTAATGGACTCTGAATTTTATATGTTCCTTTTTGCTCTAAGGTTTAATTTATAATATTTTTTATGTTAAAATCACGGCTTGGTAAAACTAACTTACTAGGAGCACGAATTGAGCGATTTAAGAGATATTCCACAAGTTGATAAGATTATAAAAAACGAAGCATTTTCAGGATTTGATATAAATTTAGTCACATTGCTTGCAAGGCAAGTTTTAAATGAAGTTAGAGCTAAAATTTTAAATGAAAATGCAAATTTTGCATTGCAAGAAATAATAGATTTAATCCTAAACGAATATCATAAATTTAATGAATCAAGCCTTCAAAGAGTGCTAAATTTAACTGGTGTAACCATTCACACAAACCTTGCTAGAAGCGTCATCGATAAAGAAATTCTAAGCCGTGCAACTCCGGTAATCACAGGATATTCTAACCTTGAATACAACCTAAAAACAGGCAGTCGCGGCAACAGATACGACTATATCGGTGAGATGATCGCAAGAGCATTTGGTTTTGAGGATGCTATCGTTGTAAATAACAACGCAAGCGCTGTATTTTTGGTGCTAAACACCTTTGCAAAGGGTAGGGAGGTCGTCGTTAGCAGAGGCGAACTAGTCGAGATCGGCGGTAGTTTTAGAGTGCCAGAAGTTATGGCAAATGCGGGCTGCTTTTTGAAAGAGGTCGGCACAACAAATAAAACTAGACTAAAAGACTACGAGTCGGCGATTTGTGAAGATACTGCAATGCTTGTAAAAGTGCATCGCTCAAATTTTGACATCGTTGGCTTTAGTGAAGAAGCCACGGCAAATGAACTAAGCAAGCTAGCACGTGAGCAAAATTTGATAGACTATTTTGATCTTGGAAGTGGATTTTACGGAAATTTGCCGTTTAATCTTGACAAAAATGAGCCAGATTTAAAGCACTTAAGAGACGTTTCCCTGGTTAGCTTTAGCGGCGACAAGCTCCTTGGCACGGTGCAGTGTGGCATCATTGTTGGCAAAAAAGAGCTCATTGCAAAACTTAGAAAAAACCAGCTTTTAAGAATGCTTCGTGTTGATAAGGTGATCATCTCGCTTTTGGTTGAGAGCATGAAAGCTTATCTAAACAAAGAATTTGAGCTAATCACAACACAAAAACTGCTTCACAAAAGCGTAAAAGAGCTTGAAAGCTTAGCAAATTTTATAAATAAAAATTTAAAAGTGCCACTAGAAATCATTCGCACGCAAACCTTTGTAGGAGGCGGTGCGATGCCAAATAAAAAAATTCCAAGTATGGCTTTGGCGGTTAGTGGAGATGCAGTTTTAAATGAGCAAAAATTTAGGCAAAAAAAGGTGATCGGCCGCATAGAAAATGATAAATTTATGCTCGATCTAAGATCGCTTTTGGATGATGATGTAGAAACGCTAATAAAAATAATAAATGAAACGGAAGAAAAATGAGTCTAATAATAGGAACAGCAGGGCATATTGACCACGGAAAAACCGCACTTATAAGGGAGCTAAACGGCTTTGAGGGGGATAACCTTGAAGAGGAGAAAAAGCGTGGTATAACGATCGATCTAAGCTTTTCAAATTTAAGTAAAAATGATGAGAACATCGCATTTATCGATGTGCCTGGGCATGAGAATCTCATAAAAACGATGATAAGTGGCGCGTATGGCTTTGACGCGTGCTTATTTGTAGTGGCAGCAAATGACGGCCTTATGCCTCAAAGCTTGGAGCACCTTGAAATTTTAAATCTCCTTGGTGTGAAGTCTTTGATCGTGGCGCTTACAAAGTGTGACCTCGTAGATGAAGCGACTATAAATTTAAGAAAAAAAGAGATAAGAGATGAAATTTCTAAATTTAAAAACCTGCAAATTTTAGAAATTTTTGCCGTTAGTATAAAGGATAGGGCAAGCATCGATGAGCTTAGAAACTATCTCTTTACACTAAGAGCTAAAAAGCGCGATGAGGAGGGCGTTTTTAGATACTACATCGATAGGGTTTTTAGCCTAAAAGGTATCGGAAATGTCGTGACTGGCACCGTTATAGAGGGAAGCGTTAGTAAAAACGAGAAGCTTTTTAACTATGACGCTGGTAAAGAGGTGCTAGTAAGAAGTGTGCAAAGCCATGATAAATTTGTAGATAATGCAGGGGTTAGCAGCCGCGTGGCGCTTAATCTAACTGGTATCGAGCTTAATGAGCTAAAAAAAGGGCAGTTACTTAGTAAAAAGGGCTATTTTAGGGGATTTAGAGAGGTTGATGCGGTCGTAACTGCTAAAAATCTCATTCACTCGCAAAGCGTAACCTTTTGCGTAGGAGCTAAAAATGTGCCTGCAAAGGTGCTAATCCTTAGCCAAAAAGATGATAGTTACTTTGTTACCTTTAAATTTCAAAGCGATATGTTTTTGAAATTTGACGAGGCATTTGTGCTTATCTCAGATGCACGCGTGATAGGCGGTGGCAGAGTGCTAAATCCTGTGCTTGAGCCACTAAAAAAAGCTGGCAAAATTCTCTTTTTGGCTGCACTTTTAAAGTATGATTTCGTTGGGGCATTTTCTATCTTAAAAGAGGCTCACAAAAATGGCTTTGGCATCATCTCTTCTTATCAAAGATTTGGTTTGAGTCACGAAGAGGCCGTAGATGTGGCTAAAAAAGTCTCAAACGTCTTTGTCGATGAAAAAGCTTTAAATATCTACGATCTAAGCGCGATTGAGCGGATAAAATCTGTGGTTAAATTTATGATAGAGAAAAATGAATTTGCCGTTTTCTCAGCTCAAAGTATAAGCCTAAAGCTTGCTTGGGCTAGTCAAAATTTGGCTCAAAAAGCACTTGATGAGCTTGAAAGTATAAACTTAATCTCTAAAAATGATGGCGTCTATACAAAAAAAGGCGTTGATATAAGCAAACTAAAAGTAAGGCTTGAAGAGAAAATTTATGAAATTTTAGAAAGCGGAAAGCTAGCTCCAACAGCACCTTATAATATATATGATGAGCTGGAAATAGATAGGTTAAGTGGTGATAATGCCCTTAAAAAGCTAACTGCAATGGGCAGAGTTGTAAGGCTGGAGCATAATCTTTTTATTACTAGAAATTCGCTAAAAATGGCACTTGATAAACTAAGAGAGATCATCAAAAATCAAGGCTTTGTAAATGTCACAAACGCCAAGGATGCACTAAATTTAAGTAGAAAATATGTAATCGCTTATCTTGATCAGCTCGATCTTGAGAGTGACATAATAAAGCAAGGAAATGATAGAGTTTTTCGTGGTTAGTATTCATTTACAAAAAGCAAATATAATCCGCCAAATTTTTTAAAAGGAAAAAAATGAAAAAAGTGGTTTTGGCCTCAATATTAGTGGCAACTAGCCTAATGGCAGCTAGCAATAAGCAAATAGAAGATTTTTACTCAGAAGTTTTTAAAAATCAAAATATCGATGGTGTTAATGTAAAAGTCGTAGAACGCACTAAAATTTTAGATGATATAGAAAAAGTAAGCTTAAAATTTAGCAAAGGAGATATGTCTCAAGAAGATGTGACTTTTGTTAAGGGCGATCTTATGTTTCCTGATGTTGTAAATTTAAAGGAGCAAAAGTCTTATTTGGCTGAAGAAAAAAAGGTAATCGCAGAAAAAGCAGCACTTGATTTAGTAAAATCACTAGCTAAAATTTATAAAAATGAAGACAAGGCAAATGTTATAACTCTTGGCAATGATAGCAAAAAGCCAACTCTTATCATGTTTTCAGATCCTGAATGCCCATACTGTAGAGCCGAGCTAGCAAAGATTGAAACGACATTAAAAGACAATAACGTTGAAATCATCCTAACTCCAGTGCATGAACTATCGTCTTTGCAAAAAAGTGCTTTGATCTATAAAGATATAAAAAATGCAAAAAGTGATAGCGATAAGGTTAAAATTTTAAGAAAGTATTTTTCTGAAGATTATAACGTGGATGAAAAAAATGTTAGCAAAGAAGAGAGCGACAAGATCGATACTTTACGTAAAAAATATTTCTCAGCTGGCGTTAGATCAGTGCCATTTATCATAAACAAAAGTGATCTAAAATAATCTTTTCTAGGGAGCTCTCCCTAGAATTTCTTCTTTTAATAAAAATTCTTAAATTTTAAAATACATTTAACTATATTTTTAATAAATACTTAACAAATATAATTAATATTATATATTTACTTTTATTATTTTATAAATATGCTAAATTTACACAGTTTAATTCTAGGCTCTAAAAGCCCTGAAATAGACTGTTTGCAATATTTTAGTATCTCTAAATATGCAAATTTTACATATTACGGAACCAAATTTCTCAAATTTTTAAGATTTGAGGTGCAAGGAGAAAAAATGCAAGGATCAAGAAGAGATTTTTTAAAGAAATCTCTAAAAGTTGGTACTGCTGGCGGAATACTCGCAGTTTCTGCAATAGCAAAAACAACTAGTGATGACTTAGCTCCTGATGGCAATGGCGTCGTCGTAGGTAAGTCTAACAAAAAAGAGGTGCTTTATAAAAAAAGCAAAAATTGGGAAACCTACTATAAAATCGCTTATTAAGGGAGAAAACCATGAGTGATGCACGTATAGGGAGACGTTCATTTTTAAAGCTAGCAGCACTTGGTGCTGGCACCACAATGGCTTTTGGAAAAAATGATACGATAAGAGAGGCGAGTGCGGAAGAGATAAAAGATCCTTTTCCTGGCTCAAAAAAGGTTAGGACTATTTGTTCTATTTGTTCAGCAGGCTGTGGTATCGAGGCTGAGGTAAAAGATGGTGTTTGGATCCGCCAAGATATGGCGATGTACCACCCAATATCTCAGGGCTCACACTGTTCAAAGGGTATCGATCAGATCGATCTTACACATAGTAAACAACGCATTAAATATCCTATGAAAAAAGTTGATGGTAAATGGCAAAGAATTTCATGGGATCAAGCCGTAAATGAGATTGGTGATAAGATGCTTCAGATCCGCAAAGAAGATGGCCCTGATAGCGTTATATTCCTTGGATCTGCTAAATTTAACAACGAACAGGCATATTACTTTAGAAAATTTGCTGCGTTTTGGGGCACAAACAGCAACGACCACGTAGCAAGAATTTGACATAGCGCAACAGTCGCCGGTGTGGCGAATACTTGGGGTTATGGCGCGATGACAAACCACTTTGGAGATATGGCTGCAAATTCAAAATGTATATTTATAATAGGTGCAAACCCAGCTGTGGCAAACCCAGTTGGCGGTATGAAGCACACTTTGCAAGCAAAAGATAGAAACAACGCAAAGGTGATCGTAGCTGATCCAAATTTTACAAAATCAGCCGCTCATGCCGATCTATACCTAAGACAAAGATCAGGCACTGATATAGCGCTTGTTTATGGACTTATCCACATCATCTTAAAAAATGGCTGGGAAGATAAAGAATTTATAAAAAATAGAACTTACGGCATAGACGAGATAGCAAAAGAGGCTGAGCACTGGACACCAGAGGTTACATCTGACGTTACAGGTGTGCCAGTTGATAAGCTGATAGAGGCTGCAAATATCCTAGCTCATACAAAGCCAGGCACTGTGGTTTGGGCACTTGGTATCACTCAGCACTCAGTTGGTAGCTCAAATACGAGAATTTTACCTATTTTGCAACTAATCCTAGGCAACATGGGCAAACCAGGCGGCGGCTGTAACATCATCCGTGGTCACGACAACGTTCAAGGCTCAACCGACATGTGTAACCTCTCAGATAGCTTGCCGATGTATTACGGACTAACTGATGCGGCTTGGAAGTACTACTGCCAAGGCTGGGGTGTTGATTATGACGAGTTTGTAAAACGCTTTGCAGTCTCAACTAAAGAGCCAAAACAAGGCGGTACACCAGTTAAAAACACTGTTTTTGAAGAGTATTATTACCACGATCCTAAAAACCCAGAGGATAGAAACTGGAGAAATGAAAAAGGCTGGTCGCTTTCAAAATGGTGGCAAGGCGTCTTAAAAGAGGAAAATACCTTTAGCAGTGGTGCGTTAAGAGTTCTTTGGGTTCAAGGAACTGGCCTTACATCTATGGCGCACCTAGCTAAAATTCAAGAAGCGGCTTCAAAACTAGATATGATCGTAGTTGCTGAGCCATTTGTAAATGAAATTTCTATCCTTTCAGATAGAAAAGATGGCGTTTATATCTTGCCAGTGGCAACTGCCTTTGAAAATGAAGGTCACCTAAACGCTACAAACCGCTCAGGTCAGTGGAGAACAAAAGTCGTTGATCCACTTTATGAGAGCAAGGGCGATCACGAAGTAATGTTTGCATTTGCTAAGAAATTTGGCTTTTACGATGAATATGTAAAAGGCATGAAGATGGCTGTTGTAGATAGAGAGCTAAAACAAGTTAAAGATGACTTTGTATGGCCAGATGATGCGACAAATGAGATAGCAAGGGTTGGAAATTCTATAGGTCTTGGCGGCAGAACTGCTGAGATGTTTAGACGTCACCAAGCAAACTGGGATAAATTTGACCCAGATACGCTAATAGGTCTTGGTGGCGAGGTAAAAGGCGAGTACTACGGCAAGCCATGGCCAGCATGGGATGAAAAACACCCTGGCACACCGATACTTTACGATATGAGCAAGCCTTACGTAGAGGGTGGCTCTGGCTTTAGAAACCGCTTTGGACTAGAGCATAACGGCGTTAGCCAGCTAGCTAGCGAAGAGAGCACACTTGTTGGCTCAGCTATAAAAGGTGGCTACCCACAAATAACTAGAGATAATATAGAAAAAGTCCTAGGCATCACTCTAACTGAAGAAGAAAAAGCTAAGATAGGACCTAGCTGGAGCATGGACTACAGCGGTATCATCTTAGAAAAATGCCGTGAAAAAGGTGTAGTGCCGTATGGTAACGCAAGGGCTAGAGCTATCGTTTGGGAATTTCTTGATCCTATCCCAAAACATAGAGAGCCTATCCACTCACCACGCTGGGATCTTGTCCAAAAGTATCCGACATTTGATGATCAAGCTAGAAATTTCCGTGTTTCTACTAAATTTAAGTCAGAGCAACAAGCAAAAGATTGGTCAAAAGAATTCCCTATCGTATTTAGCACGCAACGCGTCGTAAATTTAAGTGGTGCGGGAATGATAGAAAGAACAAGTAAATACCTCTCAGCTATCACACCTGAGATGTTTGCTAACGTTCACCCTGAGCTTGCTCTAAAATACGGCATAAAAGATCGTGATATGATGTGGATCCATAGCCCGCAAGGCACGAAGATCAAAGTAAGATGCTATCACAGCTATATGGTAACTCCAGATAGAATTTGTATGCCTTATAACTTCGCTGGCGTTATGCAAGGTGTCGATCTCTCAGCTCGCTACCCAGAGGGCACTAAGCCTTATGTTATCGGCGAGAGCTTTAACACAGTTACAAACTACGGATTTGACCCTGTTACTCAAATTTCAGAATTTAACGCAGGTCTTTGCCGTATAGAAAAAGCTGAAGAGAATACCTTTAAAACGTCGTTTTTTCACGAGTATGGCGAGAGAGACGCCCTAGGTAAAGAGTAAGGAGAGAAAAATGGCAAGAATGAAATTTTTTGTAGATACTAATAGATGTATCAGCTGCTTTGGATGTCAAGTCGCCTGCTCTTCTGCTCACGAGCTTCCAGTTGGAATTTATAGAAGAAAGGTTATCACGCTTCACGATGGTATCGAAGGTAAAGAGGTTTCAACTACCATTGCATGCCAACACTGTACTGATGCACCTTGCGAGCAAGTTTGTCCAGTAGATTGTTTTTACATTAGAGCTGATGGCATCGTGCTTCACGATAAAAATATATGCATAGGCTGTGGTTACTGCTTATATGCTTGTCCATTTGGTGCTCCACAGTTCCCTAAAGACGGGGCATTTGGCGTAAAAGGCGTAATGGATAAATGCACTATGTGTGCAGGCGGCCCAGAGCCAACTAACTCACATGAGGAGAGAGAGCTTTACGGTCAAAACAGAATGGCTGAGGGCAAAGTGCCTATGTGTGCGGCTATCTGTTCTACAAACGCGCTTTTAGTTGGCGACGCTGCTGAGGTTTCAAATGTATATCGCAAACGCGTTATGCTAAGAAATACAGGACTAAACGTATAACACTAAGGAGGGCGCTTGCTCTCCTTTTAAATTTATAAAATTTAAATTATTTTTATGATTTTTATAATCTAAAATTTCATCAATAATTTTCTTTACCTATTAAAATTATCAAAAATATATAACTTTTTTATCTCAATATGAAATTTTACTCTAACCCTCTAAAGTCCTAAATTTACGTAAAGTTGATTATTAGATTGTAAAAAATATTATTTATACTTTCAATTTACATTCTTTTATGATAATCGTTTTTATTTTAATCAAAGTAAAGCATTGGTAATATTTCACTTTAAAATAATCTCACAAGGTGGTTTAATTAATGAATAAATTTTTTAAATTTATGCTTATCATGCTACTGCCTATCTGGCTTGTGGCAAAAAATGACGACTACACACAAGTCGCAGCTAAGATAAAAGAGTCATTACAAAAAGTAATAACAGAGTATAGAGCTGGCAACGTCGAGCAAGCAGTTAGCGATACTCAAAATGCTTATTTTGGTCTGTTTGAAGATGTTGAAGCTGGCATCAGAATAAATTTAGGTCAGAAAAAAGCTTACTCTATGGAGAAGCAGTTTGGCGAGATCAGAAAGGCGATAAAAGCTGGCGAAGCACCAGATGACGTGCAAAAAAGAATAGATCAGATAAATAGCGAAATCGCTGAAGTTTTGCCAGTTATTTTAAATGGACATAAGCTTGTTGGTGAGTACTCAGACAGCCCAGCACAAGCTGCTACAAGTGGCTATGACACTTCTAAATTTATCCCTGAGTGGAAGGTGGCATTTGAAAATTTATCAGCTACTTTAGATAAAGCTATAGCAAGCTACGAGAGCGATAAACAAGATGATGCTAAAAATTCTATCCAAGATGCTAAATTTAATGATTATAGAAACACTCAACTTGAAATCGCCGTTCGTCAATATATAGAAAATGGCAAAAGCATAGATGCTGACATCCAAAGAAAGATGGGCGAAGCGATCAGTGGCATCACAAATGGCATAAGCAAAGATGACTTTAAAGTAAAGCTAGAAGAGATCAAAAAACTAGCTTATGATGCCGTTGCAAAACTTCCAGCTGAAACAGTAAAACTAGCAAAAGTTGATATGAGTAGCGCAGCATCTAGCGATAGCAGCGAAGATAGTGGCACAGACTACACTCAAACTGTTAAAAACATAAATGACAAAATTCAAGCAGCCATCGCGCTTTACAAAGGTGGCAATAGCGCCAAAGCTATGGGCGATATCCAAGACATCTACTTTGATGAGTTTGAAGGTAGCGGCATGGAGAACAAAGTAGGTGCGATAGATGTAAATTTAAAAACAGCTATCGAAGCTACATTTGGTAACCTTGTAGCCCTTATGAAATCAGGTGCAGACGAAAAAACACTTGAAGAGAGTGCAAGCAAGATGTCATCTCAGCTAGCAGCTGCACTTGAGAAAACTAGCGGTTCAAGCTCACCTTGGACGCTATTTATCTGGGCGCTAACTATCATCTTAAGAGAGGGCTTTGAAGCTCTTATCATCGTTGCGGCCGTTGTTGCATACCTTGTAAAAACTGGCAATGCAAAATCTATGGGCAAGGTCGTATATAGTTCAGTTGGCGTAGCTGTCATCTTAAGCTTTGTCATGGCTTGGATAATGAACATCATCTTTGGCGAGGCAGCAGGTCAAAAAAGAGAGCTTATGGAAGGCATCACGATGCTTGTTGCAGTGGGACTTCTATTTTATGTTGGCTTCTGGCTTCTTTCAAATGCTGGTGCTAAAAAATGGAACGACTATATCAAATCTCACGTATCTGAGTCTATCTCAAGTGGCTCAAGCACGATGCTTTGGTGGACTGTATTTTTAGCAGTATTTAGAGAGGGCGCTGAGACAGTGCTATTTTATCAAGCGCTTATCTTTGATGCAAAAGACTCAGCTGGCTACTCAATGATCGCAGCTGGCTTTGTTGTAGGTCTTATCGTTCTTTTAATAGTCTATTTCTTATTTAAAATTTTCGCTATTAAAATTCCTATTAAACCATTTTTTATATTTACATCAGCGATCATCTTTTATATGTCGATCGTCTTTGTTGGCAAGGGCGTTGGCGAGCTAGTTGAGGGCAAAATTTTCATTCCAACTATCATAAAAGGACTAAATTTTCCTGACTGGATGAGAGACTGGCTAGGACTTATGCCATATTACGAGAGTTTAATACCTCAAATCATTATGGTGCTTGCCCTAATTATAGGCATCGTTATCATGAAATCAAAACAAAATAAAAACTAATCTTATTTAAAGGAGAGGAAATGAATAAAATTCTTAGTTCAGCTCTAGCACTTAGCCTAGCAGCTGGTTTTGCACTTGCTGGAGAGCACCCAATCGGCGAGCCTGTAGAGGCTAATGGCATGGAGATAGCTGCTGTTTATCTTGAGCCAATCGATATGGAGCCAAAAGGCGTTGATCTAGCTCCAAGCTTGGCTGACCTTCACTTAGAGGCTGACATCCATGCTGTAAAAGGCAACAAAAACGGCTTTGGCGAAGGCGAGTGGATCCCATACCTAAAGATCAACTATGAGCTAAAAAACCTCGATAATGGTAAAACTAAAAAAGGTACATTTATGCCAATGGTTGCAAGCGATGGCCCACACTACGGCGCTAACGTAAAAATGGATACAGGTGTTGGCAACTATGAGCTTAAATTCCACATTGACAATCCAGAAAAACAAGGCTTTGGTCGCCACGCTGACAAAGAGACTGGTGTTGGTAAATGGTTTGAGCCTTTCACAACAACTTATAAATTTCAATGGACAGGTGGTCCTGTTAAATAATCACTTTGGGGCGTTCTCGCCCCTTTTTAAAAATTCTCATAGGGTTTAGTTATGTCAATTTACTTCTATCAGGTCTTTTTAGCCCTCCTTGGATTTACGCTTTTTGCTGCCTTAAATAACAATGGCAAAAGTTTAAAAACGATCTTTTTACCGTCATTTCTTGGCGTTGTTGCTGGTGTGCTTATCTTTAAAGCTGCTCGTCATGCGCTTGTTGATGACCAGTTTAAAATTTTCATAGATTCTGTGACACTGGTTTTTCTACTCATTAGCATTTTATGGATATTTTTCGAGCTTAAGATAGCAAAAATCGTAACGTTTTCTATTTTAGGCATCGGCTTTGGCTTTGGCTATAGCTCAAGTAGCGCTTTGTTCCCGTTATTTGGTGGCGAACTGCTTGACACGCTTTCAGTCATAAGCTTCTTTTTGATGATCTTTGCGATGATCTTGATACTATTTTTATTTTTCTTCATTTCAAATTTAAAAGCAAGCATCCCATCATCAGTAGCTAAAATTTTAGCTCTTATCACATTAGTATTTTTACTAGTTGATAGAAGCTCACAAACTGCACTCGAGCTTTTGCGTGCAGGCGCTTTAAAGATAAGTAGCGAGCTAAATTCTCAAATTTTATCTATCAGCGCAAAAGGCATCTACGTCACAGAATTTAGTGCCTATTTTTACATAGTAGTGATCCTTCTTTTATGCATAATCGCGCTTTGCTTTGTGCCAAAGAGTATCGATAAGAGCACGTTTGGCTCTATCAAATACCGCTTTACAAAAGCCATTAGAGAAAATGTCTTTGACAATGCAAAATTTGCATTTTGCAGCGTTTTAATAGCGCTTGGATTTTCACTTTATTTTGATCTTTACGCATCTCGCCCACCTCAAATTTCAGAGCCAGTCTTGGTTGAGCCAGTGGGAGATAAATTTATATTTGATGTTGATATGTTAAAAGATAATGAACTTCACAGATTTGCCTACATCACAGATGAGGGTAAGCAGATAAGATTTTTCTTACTAAACCGCTTTAGTGACCGCCCATCTCCTGTCATCGTCTTTGACTCATGCATGATTTGTGGCGATATGGGCTATATAAAAAGAGGCAATGATCTTATTTGTATCTCTTGTAATGTTAGAATTTTCTTGCCGTCAGTTGGCAAAGAGGGCGGTTGTAACCCAATCCCTATGGCATTTACCTTTGATGGCAAAAATATCATAGTTGATTATAAAACGATCGTCGCAGGGGCAAATTACTTTAGCAAGGTTGTCGAAAAGATGGTGCTTGATCCTGTAAGTCGCAAAAAGGTGAGCAATCTTGATTCAAGATCATATTTATACTATGGACGTACATATTTCTTTGAGAACAACGAAACTCAGGCGAAATTTGAAGCAAATCCAGAAAAATATGTAGAAACAAATGGAACGTTAAAATGAAAAATATGCAACTAAGAATGATAAAAAGCTCGATCACGGGCTCAAAGGTGCAAAAGACGATGGCGTTTATCACCATCTTATTAGCTGCTCTTTTGATAGCTTGCATGCTAAACATCACGCTAAAAATCGGCGATCAAGTGGCAAGCGAGCTTAGAGGATATGGCTCAAATATCGTTGTTTTACCACGTGGTGAGAGCCTAAGCATCGAGATCGAGGGTAAAAATTTCACTCCACTAAAATCACAAAATTTACTCCCAGAGGCTGATATCTATAAGATAAAAGAGATCTTTTGGAGAAATAACATCGTTGCCTTTGCACCGTTTTTAGAGACAAAGGTAAAAGATGCTAAGGGCGATGATTTTAGCCTTGAGGGAACTTATTTTGATAAAAATATCGGACTAAAAGATGAGCCAGAATTTAGCACAGGCGTTAAGAGTTTGTATGGATTTTGGGGTGTTGAGGGTGCTTGGCCAAAAGATGAGAGCATGGATGAAATTTTAGTAGGAGATGAGCTTGCAAAGGCTAAAAATTTAAAAGTTGGCGACAAGCTTAGCCTTGTGGGCAAAAACGGCACAAAAGAGGTTAGCGTAGTTGGCATCTTAAAGGGTGCAGGCGACGAGACGCATAAGCTAATTGGCTCGCTTAAACTTGCTGGCGATCTATCAGGGCATCCTGGCTCATATACAAAAGCTGAAGTCTCAGCCATGACGATCCCAGAAAACGACCTATCGCTAAAGGCTAGACGAAATTTAGACAACCTTGATAGTGCAGAGTATGACAAATGGTACTGCTCGGCTTATGCGGGATCGATCGCATTTCAGATAGAGGAGAACCTGCCAAACGTTAGCGCAAAAGCTAGCCTTCAAGTAAGTGATGCGGAGAGTAATATCGTAAAGAAAATTCAAAGCCTAATGGGTATCGTTAGTATCATAGCTCTTGTGGTTTCAGCCATCGGCATAACATCGCTAATGACAAGTGAAATTTATCGCCGTAAAAAAGAGATCGGCCTTTTAAAAGCCATAGGCGCAAGCAACTTTGAAATTTATGCCCTTTTTGCTAGCGAGAGCCTTGTAGTTGCCTTTTTTGCAGGCATAACGGGAGCATTTTTAGGATACGCGCTAAGCTACGTGATGTCTTACATCATCTTTTCTCATGGCATCGGTATAGCGTGGATCGTGCTACCAATAAGCGTGGCATTTGCCTTGCTCATCTCAGTCGTTGGCTCGCTAATGCCAATGAGAAACGTCATAAATTTACTACCTGCGGAGGTGCTATATGACCGCAAATAGCAAATTCTTTTACAATACAATTTATAAAAGTTTAAAAAACGGCTCATCAAGAGTAATGGTCATCGTCATCTCTATCTTACTTGGAGCATGCGTGTGTGCTGCGTTTGTCAATGTCTATCTTGACATCGACTCAAAGGTCTCACGCGAGCTAAAAACTTATGGTGCAAATATGATCTTTGCTCCAAAAGATATGGCTACAAGTGATGATATGAGTGAAAAAACTTACAATGAAATGATCGCTAAAGTGCCAAAAGACAAGCTTCTTGGTGAGAGCGGTTATCTCTTTGCTCAGGCAAATATCGGTCCAACAAACGCTATCGTCATGGGGACAAAATTTAGCAATCTAAAAAAAGTTAAACCATTTTTAGATGTTAGAGATGGAACGATGATAAATGTCGATTTTGACGATAAAAACGTGCTAATAGGCGTCGATCTAGCTCGTCAGGCTGGCTTTAAAGCAGGCGATGATATAGAAATTCGTGCCATTGGCTCAAATGAGAGCATAAATGTAAAGATAAAAGGCGTAGTTGCAAGTGGTGACAAAGAGGATGCGCTTTTGATCACGTCACTATCTTTGGCTCAAAAAATTTCAAATAAAGCTGGCAAAATAAACTATGCTGAAGCTGTTGTGCTTGGTAACTTCGATGAGATAACATCGCTTGCAAAGACTATAAGCAATGAAGAAATAGCTGCAAAACCAGTGGCAAAGGTCTCAAAGTCTGAGGGCTATATTTTGGAGAAAATAAAGCTATTAATGGCACTTGTTAGCCTTGTTATTTTGCTCATTACTTCAATGTGCGTAAATACAACGCTTAGTGCTATCTTGCTCTCTCGCTCAAAGGAGATCGCACTTCTAAGAGCCATAGGCGCAAGCAAAAAAGATGTACTAAAGCTATTTGGCTTTGAGACATTTGTGACAGCGCTCATCTCAGCATTAGTTGGTGCATTTTTAGGATATTTACTAGCTCAAATTTTAGGTTATGCGATATTTGATTCTAGTATTGATTTTAGAATTTTAAGCATCCCAGTAGCTGTGATAATATCGCTTTTATTTGCAGCGATCGCAGCATTTTATCCGATCAAACGGGCACTTAATAATAAAATGGCAGATACATTAAGAGGAGAATGATATGCAAAATGCACTAGAATTAAAAAATATTTGTAAAATTTTTGGCGATGTTAAAGCACTTGATGATATAAATTTTGAGGTTAAAAAAGGTGAGTGGGTCAGCGTCATGGGGCCAAGTGGTAGTGGTAAGAGTACGCTTGTAAATATCCTTTCTCTAATGGATACTCCAAGTAGTGGCACTTATATGCTCGGTGGCGATGATGCGAGCAATCTAAATGCTGATGATACACTTAAATTTAGACGTGAAAAGATCGGTCTTATTTTTCAGCAGTTTCACTTAGTGCCATATCTTAGCGCACTTGAAAATGTGATGATCGCTCAGTACTATCACAGCTCAGTTGATGAAGAGGACGCTAAAAAGGCACTTGAGGCAGTTGGTCTTTCTCACAGGCTAACGCACAGACCAAGTCAGCTAAGTGGTGGCGAGCAACAACGCCTTTGTATCGCTCGATCACTCATAAACGATCCTGAAATTTTAATAGCAGATGAGCCAACTGGTAACCTTGATGAAGCAAATGAAAGAGTTATACTTGATCTATTTTGCAAGCTAAGAAAAGATGGCAAGACGATACTTCTAGTAACTCACAACCCTGATCTTGGCGAGTATGGCGATAAGATCGTCTATCTAAGACATGGTAAGCTAGAGAAAATTCGCACTATTGAAAACCCAAAGGTGCCAAATGAGATATAAAATTTTATTTTTATGTCTAGTCTCAGCCCTAGTTATGGGCTGCGTCAAGCAGTATGAGAAGCATCACATTACGCTAAATGACTCAAGCGGCATTGATACGCAGTTTTTTCCAACAGAAAAGAGGCTAAAGATAGGCGATAAGCCATATATGCTATTTTTCTTTGGTACGGACTGCGGAGTGTGCAAGGCTGCTATACCTGATCTAAATACACTTGAAAAAGAGTATGGTAAAGAGGTTCAATTCATTGGTGTTTTAGGACCTAGTAAAGGCTTTGATAAAGATATTGAGCTTTTAAAAGAGCACAACATCACCTTTAAAACTACGAGTGACAAGGTTTCAGTTGATTACTTTAGTAAGGCAGTTGGTGGCGTCATGGGCGTGCCAGTTATCTATTTTTTTGATAAAGATGGTAAGATGCGATCAAAATTTATCGGTCTTACACCAAAAAGTGTACTTGAAAGTGCTATAAGATCGCTCTTGTAGGAGTGAATATGAAAAATTTCTTTTTATTTGTCTTAGCGGTATTTTTTGTTGGATGTGCTAGTAGCACCCCAAATATCTCGGTCAAAACGAGTGATCCGATCTTTTTTACGCTTAATGAATCAAACAGAAGCGTCTATGTAAATTTTAAAAATAGTGCGACCGGACAAGATGTAAATGCTGAAATTTTAAGCGAATTTATAAAGGCTGGTTTTAGAAACGAGCCAAATATCAAGAATGCTGACTTCATCATCCTTGGCGATGTGCAAAGCTTTTCTAGGATAATCAAAAGAGATCCTAGATTTTCAATGGGGATGGGATATGGCTTTGGTAGACCAAGCTTTGGCTTTGGCTACTCGATGTTTTTCCCATTTGGCTATTACGACGATGATGACTTTAGTACAAATAGCTATACTTATCACATGCAAGTAAGCGTGCTAGTGCGTCCAAAAAATGGTGGCGAAAAGGCGACAAATATCTCACTTATGCAAGCTGGCAATGTCTATTCACCAAGCTACATTTGGCCGTTTTTTAAAGAACGCCTAGCAAAACAGATCGTTAGCTTTTTTTATAATGTCTCGCAAAAATAGGAGAAATTAGTAAATTTAAAAGGATTTAAATACTGGTTGATGGAAGCTATGAAATTTCATCTTGTGATGATATTGAACTTGGTATAAAAAGAAGCTCTCCTCTCTCCTTTTATTCATGTTATGACAATGCCAAGGATGCAAAAGCTCTTTTGGTTATTATCCCTGGGCTTGGAGAAGACTCTGACCTTGGATATAGGGCTAATCTTATGCAGACTATGGCAGAGACTTATGATGTTGCATGCATTAGTGTGGATTATCACTGCATAGGCAACCGCCCACAGCTTGGGGCGAAATTTGGACTTGATGATATAGATCGCGAAATCTTAACAAGAGAGCTGTCAAGCATAGGTATAAATTTACCAATTGATCTAAAAAGTATCGACTGCCACGAGAAGGTTGATTTACTACTTAAATTTCTTAGCAAAGAGATTACTATTCGAAAAGAGAGAGGTATTTTGCCGGCTGATTTTAGACTAAATGCTAGCGTTACGATGTTGCCAACAAAAAATGAATATCAAAATTTTGGCGTTATGCAAGCAATGGATGTGCTAAATGCTGTGCTTTATACAAAAAAATATATAAATAATGCCAAATTTGAACATCTGCCAGTGATAATGGTAGGCAGCTCACATGGTGGATATCTGGCACATATATGTGCTAAGATCGCTCCATGGCTAGTTGATGCGGTGATAGATAATAGCTCTTATGCCATATTTTTATGGCGTCTTATTGGATTTGGTAAAGAGATAAATTTTACTAACTATTTTTGTTTTGGTACCGATACTTTGTATCAAAATTTATATCTTTATTTTTTTGATAAGACCTACTGGACACTTAATGAAAAATCACCATACTATTTTATTGACGCAAGAGAAGAGATAAGAAACATCCTAAATTTAGATCATTTAAATGTTCAGAGCAGCTATAAAAAGCCAATTTACGTGAGCTATCACTGTATTTTCGATAAAGAAATAGCTCCAGCAAAGGATAAAATCGAGCTTTACGAGGCTCTTAAGAAGCTAAAATTTGACGCTACGCTTCATATGGTAAAAGATGAGAGTGATGTTGATGGCAAATTTATAAAGTCCATAACGCATGGAATGGGGATGTCTTATAAACTACTTTTACAAAAAGAGCTTCCCAGTATGATGGAGAAAATTTTATCTCAAAAAAATAAAAAGAGTAGCAAGAGTATTGAGTATAAATGCGGCGATACGATCTATAAATTTAGTGAAGTCTTAGATCAAATAAATCTTGAAATTTTAGATATTGCTTAGTATTTAAAATAGTTAAAACTAGGCGCATAAAGACCTAGTTTTTATCAGTCATTATCTATCTCAAAGTCGTAAAATTCGCTTTCATACTCAACATTTCCTATTTTGCTGTATTGTATAAGAGCTGCTTTTATATTATCTATCTGCTGATACATTAGGCCAAGAGCTATTCTATTTTCGATAGCACTAGCATCATTTAGTTTTGTTAGCTCTAAAAGCGCGATTGCGTTTGATACTTTTCCAGCTCCTGTCGCAGCCACAGATGCTAAAAATAATGTGCTAGCGTCATTTACTTTAAACTCATCGATTGCTTGATTATAAAGTTTATAGCTTTCTTCAAAATCGTTTGTAAAGATATCGATGTAGGCCAGAGTTTGGATTAAATTTATATTCTTTGGAGCCTCTTTTAGCTCAGCTCTTAACTTATCACGCTCTCTTGTAAGTAAGCCTGAAATTTGAAGTAGCTTGATGTATTGTTTTTTGATGATGTCAGCGCCGTGATAGAAAGCGTTTGAATCAAGCTGCTTGCCATTAAAGTGAATTTGTATCGCTTTTGCATACTCTTTGACATTTTGCTCTTTGTTTTTCGAGATAAAATTTAAGATATTTGCAATAATATCATTTGGCAAAATTTTTAGTAGTTCATCAGCTTTCTTTGCCATTAGCTCGTCATTGTTTGTTATTTTTGCGATGATAATATCAAAGGCTAAATTTAGCATTGTCTGCTCTTTTGACTCTTCAAGCCACCTTATCATCGCACTTTGGTTGCCGCTAATCAGGCTTAGAAGCGAGGCATATAAATTTACAGGCTTTAAACTCTTGTCATTTTCTAAATTTTCGCCGATCTCTTCAATGAGTTTTGGGTTTAAATTTCTATTTATATCTAGACAAATCGCCCCAAAAATGCCTGCAAGATGGTTATTTACATCTTGATGATAGCTTGCTATGAAGTGCTTTGCTGCAAGGCTAAAATTTCCAAGCTGAGCGTAGCTTAGGGCGAGGTTGTATTGTAAGATAGAGTGATTTGGATAAGTGCTGGCTAGCTCTTCAAACTCTTTATTTGCTTCTTTTAAGCGGTAGCTTAGTGCTTTTGCAATAGCTTCACTAAGTTTTACATTTACTTTTGAAGCAGCTGCACTTTGGCTAAGATAGTCATTTGCTGCTGAAGTATCGTCTAAAAAGACGCTAACACCGCCTTTTCTTATCTGCTCGATGCTCTGTTTTGCGTCAAAGACCTTGTAAGGTGCGAAGTAAAAAAGGGTCTCATAGCGCCTTGTTCTATCAAAAAACATATCGTCGCTAAAGTGTGCCTGAGCTAGGCTGACATCAAAAAGATCAGGCTTTAGTATCGTTTTTATCTTGTAAATTTTACTTGGCAAAGAAGCATTGTAGTCGTAAACATCTTTGATAAATGCAGCCGCGTCGCCATAGTCAGAAGTTTTTAGATCAATTAGCGCCTCAGTCATCTTGATAAGATCGATATTTGGCGTATTTTTAGAAGCCTTTGTTAGATAGTCCCTTGCCTTGTCGTATTTGCCAAGTCTTGCATAAAGTTGAGCTAGCGTGAAGTCGGCCTTAAATGCCTTTTGGCTCTCAAGCTTAGCTATTGCTCTTTCATCATCTCCAAGGAGTGATAAAATTTTTGCACTTAAATACGCATATTCGTTTTTATAATCTGCAGTATTTGGATGAGAAAGTGCTTGAAGCGCCTCGTAATAGTTGCCTTTATAGTAGTTTATAAGCGCGTAGTAATAGCTATAAAGTGGCGAGTTGTTTTCATACTGCAAAAATGAATCCGCAAGTCCTATATAGTAGTTAAAATTTTTAGTGTTATTTAGCTCAAGTGAGCAAACAGCAGCATTTATGGCGCTAACTGCTGTGTTTTCTCTATCGGTTATAGCTTTGTTAAAAGATACGATCGCCTCATCACATCTTTCTTGTTTCATCTGCGAAACGCCGAGGTTATAGTTTGAGAGAGATTGGTTATAAACAGCTACGTTTTCATAAATTTTTAGAGCCTCAAATTTATTGCCACGCTCATAAAGCTGATTGGCTTTATTTATCATTTCATCGATCTTTGAAGCGCCAAAATTTTGCGTTTGGTAGTTGTTTTCTATATTTTTTACGATACTTGCAGTATCTATGTTCTCTTTTTTGTCTTTCTTTAGCAAGACAACTAGCAAAACCGCTATTAAGATGATAAGCACTAGAGCGACCACGCCTGCTATTATAAAGAGCTTTTTATTGCTCTTTTTTACAGGGATTGGCTCTGGGATACTCTCATCTTGCAGCACACCCTCACTTGCGATACTCTCAAGTGAAACGATCTCTTCAGGTGCCTCGGCTTTTGCCTCTTCAGGTGCTTCTTGCTCTGCTTGCTCGCCAGGTGGTTTTAAAACTACAACCTCTTCTTCAGCCACTACATATACCTTTTAAGAACTTCTGGAATTTCGATAGTGCCATCTGCTTTTTGGTAGTTTTCCATGATGGCAATAAGAGTCCTACCCACAGCTAGACTTGAGCCATTTAGCGTATTTACAAGCATATTTTTCTTGCCATCTTTAAAGCGAATTTTTGCACGCCTTGCTTGAAAATCACGAGTATTGGAAATAGAGCTAATCTCTCTATATTTACCTTGACCAGGTAACCAAACCTCAAGGTCTATCGTCTTTGCCGCGCTAAAGCCAAGATCGCCACTGCAAAGAAGCATATGGCGGTGAGGAAGTCCAAGGCTAGTTAGTAGATCGCTTGCGCACGATACCATCTCATTTAGCACGTCTTCGCTTTGATCAGGCTTTGTGATGCTTACCAGCTCGACCTTTTCAAACTGGTGCTGGCGGATCATGCCTCTTGTGTCACGTCCTGCTGAGCCTGCCTCTTGGCGGAAGCATGCTGAGTAGCAAGTCATCTTTATAGGAAGTTGCTCAGCTTCAATGATCGTGTCATTGTATAAATTTGTCACAGGTACTTCGCTAGTCGGGATGAGATAAAGGTCCTCGTCGCGCACTTTGTAAAGATCTTCTTCAAATTTAGGCAGCTGACCA
Organism: Campylobacter concisus; assembly: GCF_002165785.1. GTDB lineage: Bacteria > Campylobacterota > Campylobacteria > Campylobacterales > Campylobacteraceae > Campylobacter_A > Campylobacter_A concisus_W. The sequence continues at coordinate 20,372 of NZ_NDYO01000012.1, read as the reverse complement.
GTACCAAAAAGTGTATTTGAACTTACTAGATAAGGGACATTTACAAGCTCAAAGCCGCGCGCGCTGTTAAAGTCGATCATGTAATTAACAAGCGCTCTACTTAGCCTTGCTCCCATGCCGCGAAGCACGGTAAAACGAGATCCTGAGAGCTTTGCACCTCTTTCAAAGTCAAGCCAGCCAAGACTCTCACCTAACTCCCAGTGCTCTTTTGGTGTAAAGCTAAATTTAGTTGGCTCAAGCACCGTTTTGATGCAGACATTATCGTCCTCGTCCTTACCAAATGGCACATCATCATCGGTTATATTTGGCACGTTAAATGAAATTTGCTCAAGCTTTTCTTCATATTGTTTAACGATCTCATCAGCATCAGCAAGTGCAGTTTTATTTAAATTTAGCTCATTTTTAAGCTCACTTACGTCTTCACCGGCTCTTGCCTTTATGCCAAGCTCTTTGCTCTTTGCATTTTGGATCGCTTGGAAATTTTCAAGTGCTTTGCGCTTTTGTTTTAGTTCGTTAAAAGTTTGTAAAAGCTCGTCAAGTAGCCCAGCTTTTACATTTTTTCCCTCAAGTTTTTTTACAAATTCATCGTAATTTGTCTCGAGTAGTTTTAAATTTATCATTCCGTATCCTTAAACCATAAACATAACTTTTGCAAAAAGTACGATAAAAACTGCCGCTGTTAGCGCAAATGGGTGAATGTTGCCAAGTGGGCTAGGGCGTTTAAATATAAATTTGCAGCTTAAATTTGTTATAACCGCAGCTACGATTAGCATTGCTAAGAAAAATTTGATCATAAAAATGATTTGTAAATTTGTCTCAAAGTAGCCTCCAGCCTTTGATCCGACCCAGTTACTCATCATCATGCCTCCAGTTAATACCAAAAGCAAGATACAAAGTGGCATTATCTTAATAGCAACTGAACCGATAGCTTGTTTTGCCTTTTGAGCAAGCTCAGGTGGCATTTTTTTACAAGCTGCCTTAAAAATGATTACATCAAAAAAGAGGTAACCAACAAAGATGATTGCACAAAAAAGATGAATTATTTGTGCGTATGGATATAAATTTTGCATATTTTTCCTTTATTAATAAATTCCGACTGCTTCACGAACTTTTTTTATCGTTGTTTGAGCAACATTACTTGCCTTTTTGGCTCCTATTTCTAAAATTCCAGACACTTCGTCAGGATTATTTTGATAATGCTCAAATTTCTCTCTCGCATCTTTAAAATAGTCCCAAATAAGATCATTTAGATAAGCTTTAAAGTGCCCATGACCCTCGCCACCACGCTCATATCTAGCTTGAAGCTCTTTTTGCCCACTCTCGTCTAAGAAAAGTTTGGCGATATTATAGACGTTGCAGTTTTGCCACTGTTTTGGCTCTTCAAGCGGTGTGCCGTCTGTCACGATGCTAGAAATTTGCTTTTTAAGCGTCTTGGCGTCTGCGAAAATATCGATCGTGTTGCCGTAGCTTTTGCTCATTTTTTCGCCATTTGTGCCAGGCACGGTGGCGACATTTTCATCGATCTTTGCCTCAGGCAATGTAAAAATTTCTCCATGTTCGTTGTTAAATTTTATCGCGATATCACGAGCGATCTCTACGTGCTGGATCTGGTCTTTGCCCACGGGTACGACCTGCGCATTATAAAGCAAAATGTCAGCTGCCATCAAAACTGGATAGCTAAAGAGTCCGTGGTGCGAGCTAAGACCTTTTGCGACTTTATCTTTGTAACTATGCGCGCGCTCAAGTAGGCCCATAGGCGTGTGCTGACTTAGTACCCAGTAAAGCTCAAGCACGTCTTTAACGTCACTTTGCACCCAAAATATGCTTTTATTTGGATCGATCCCAAGTGCCAAAAACGCACACGCAGCCTCAAAAGTGTTTTGTTTTAGGGCTCTGGCCTCGCTAAGGCTCGTCATCGCGTGATAGTTTGCTATAAACATAAACATCTCATTTTGCTCTTGCATATCAACCATCTGCTTTATCGAGGCAAAATAGTTGCCAAGGTGTAGTTTGCCGGAGGGTTGAAGGCCGGTTAATACTCTCATCTTATCCTTTCAAATTTTGGCTTTGACTTTTTCGCTTATGCTTCGTTGAAATTTTGTTTTCAAGCTCGGCAGACTATGTGTCTAGCCCTCACTTAAAACCAAAATTTCGCCTCGCCTAAACAAAAAATTCTTTGCCAAAAGCTTTTAAATTTTAACATCATGTTAGATTTGTGTATCTAGCTTGATCTTAAAATTTAGCTTGCAGGCTAACTGCCTAGCCTTGATTAAAATTTGACTGCACAACATTTGTTGCTTTAGCGCTCTAATAAAGCGAAGCAAAAATTTATCTCAAAACTTCACTAAAATTTCTAACTACAAAACGTTAAATTTAGCTCAAACATTTCAAATTTTAACACCACACTAGAAAGCCATCTAGCCTGATCTTAAAATTTATCATTGCAAGCAACTTGCGCCACTTTACAACTAAATTTTTAAAAGCATCCTTATCTCTTTTACGATCTGCTTTGGAGTTTTACCCTCGACTTCAACGATGTAATCAGCCTTTTTCTCATAAAGCTCCTCTCGCTCTAGATGCAAAGCCTCAGCTCTTTTTAGATCACTTAAAAGTGGACGTTTTGCTAGCTTTTTCTCACTATTTTTACTATTTTTTAGCCTTTGCATGATCGCATCAAAACTAGCTTTTAGATAGATCACGGTGCCAATTTTCTTTAAATTTTTAACCTTGGCAAAGCCACCACCAGTTGAGATGATCGCATTTTTGACATTTGTTGCTAGAAATTTGGCAAGATCTTTTTCAAGCTGCCTAAAATGCTCCTCTCCGTACTCTTCAAAGATAGCTTTTATCTTCATATTTTGTGAGCTCTCTAGTAAGTCGTCGCAGTCAAGGTTCATCGTCTTTAGTGCCTTGCTTAGTGCCCTTGCAGTCGTGCCCTTGCCAACGCCCATAAACCCTATCAAAACGATATTGTTATTCTTTGTTTTCATCGCTCTCTCCACGTTTTTTAGGGATTAGCACGATAGGCACGCCAGTTAGATTAAAGCTCTCTCTAAGCTTATTTGTTAAATAGCGTTTGTAGCTAAAGTGCAGGCATTTTGGACGGTTCATAATGAGCGCTATCATGATAGGTGCTGTCTTAAACTGCACTGCGTAGTAAATTTTCACAACTCTGCCTTTATCTCGTGGCAGTGGGTGTGCTTTGGCCGCTTCGCCGATCACTTCATTTAGCTTTGAAGTTTGGATTTTTTGTGTGTAGTTTTTGTAAATTTCAACTATGAGCGGATAAATTTTATGTACTCTTTTGCCACCAAGTGCTGAAACACTGATGATCGGCGCATATGCTAAGAATTTAAACCTATCTTTTATCTCTTTGCAGAGTTCGTCAAATTCTTCGCTACTTTTGTCCCATTTGTTTAGCACGATGATGACGCCAAGCTCAAATTTTGAAGCGATGCCAGCGATACGCTCGTCAAGCTCAGTTAATGGCTCAGAGCTATCAAGCACAAGTAGCGCTACGTCCGTCTCTTCTAAAATTTTCTCAGTTCTATTTAACGCGTATCTCTCGATGCCCTCGATCTTGCCACGCTTTCTAATACCAGCAGTATCGACAAACTCAAAAACTCTGCCATCATGCTCGTAAATTTCATTAACTGGATCGATCGTAGTGCCTGCCACGTCACTAACGACAGCGCGACTCTCTTTTACAAGGGCGTTTAGGAGTGAGCTTTTGCCGACATTTACACGTCCTATGATACCCACTCTTATGTTTTTGCTTTCATAGTCTATCTCGTCGCTTAGCTCGCCCTCGTCATTATAGTTTTCTAAAAAATCATCAAAATCTTCACTCGTATCGGCCTTTATCTGTACTTTGTCTTCTATATGCTTTGCTAGCCACATACTAAGCTCATCTATGCCTGTGTTGTGACTTACGGAAATTCCAAAGGCATTTTTCGCGCCAAAGCTTATAAATTCCCACTCTCTTTGCTCATCTTTTTTACTGTCTATTTTATTAATGACTAGTACGATTGGTAAATTTAGCTTGCTAAGCTCGTAAAAAATGGCTCTATCTTCATCATCTGGCATCATTTTGCCATCGACCATGTATAAAATGGCGTCTGAATTTTTAGCCTCTGCCAAGGTCTTTGCTTTTACATTTTTAAAAAGCTCGCTACTATCATCAAGGCCACCACTGTCGATTAAAATGCACTCTTTACCCTCAACTTCGATCTTGGCTTTGTTCGTGTCTCTTGTCGTGCCGCTAACATCGCTTGTTATAGCGATACGACGACCAGCTAAGCGGTTAAAAAGTGAGCTTTTGCCGACATTTGGCTTGCCTACTAATATTACTTTTTGCAAATTTTGTCCTTTTCGTGATGGCTGATTATACAAATTTTTGACTTATATAAAGTATAAAAATTTGCTTAAAAGTGCCAAAATAAAAGAAAAAATCAACCAAAATTTAAGCCACTTTTCATTAAAATGGCTACTTTAAATTTAAAGGTCTTGTGATGTTAAAAAGGTTTTATATTTCGCATCTTGGCATTTTTTATATGCTTTTTGCTTGCTTTATGTTTGCCGTTACTGGCGCATTTGCAAAGTATCTTAGCAAAGATATGCCATCTATCGAAGTTGTATTTTTTAGAAATTTAATAGGCCTTTTTATCGTTATTTATGCCATTTATAGATTTCCATTTAAGCAAGCTGGTGGACACTTTTTTTTGCTAATGTTTCGTGGCTTTGTGGGCACGGTCGCACTTTTTGCTTTTTTTTATAATGTCGCTCATGTAAATTTGGCCACAGCTTTTACATTTCAAAAGACAAATCCAATCTTTACAGCTATCCTTGCAGCCTTTATTTTCAAAGAGCGTCTAAGTTCACTTGGCTGGTTTGCTGTATTTTTGGGATTTGGTGGAATTTTGCTTGTTATCCAGCCAAATTTAGGTATAAGCAAGACTGATATTATCGGCGTTTGGAGCGGCCTTGGTGCGGCGATTGCATATACGAGTGTAAAGGAGCTAAACAAGAGTTACGGCACGAACGTTATCGTACTAAGTTTTATGCTTTGGGGCTCGTTTTTGCCACTTATTTGCATGGGTTTGGCAGAATTTTTCACCTACGAGCCACTTGATTTTTTGTTTTCAAAATTTAGCATGCCAAGCTGGTATAACGTTGTTTTTATCTTGCTAATGGGGCTTAGCGGATATTTTTTTCAGTCGTACATGACAAAGGCGTTTGCGGTTGGCAAAAAGGCTGGAGTGATCGCAGCGGTTAGCTACGCAGACGTCATTTTTACGCTTATAATTGGCTATTTTATGGGTGATGTATTGCCAAATCAAACGGCACTTTTAGGCATCTTGCTAGTAATAGTGAGTGGAATTTTAGTTGTGAAAGAAAAATAAAGGAGAAAAAATGATATTAATAGCAGGGCCTTGCGTCATAGAAAGCGAGCAGCTTGTTTTTGAAGTGGCAAAAAGGCTAGTTAAATTTAACGAAGATAAGCGGATAGATTTTTATTTCAAATCAAGCTTTGATAAGGCGAATCGCACGAGTATAAGCTCGTTTCGCGGGCCCGGACTTGAAAAAGGGTGCGAAATTTTAGCCAAAGTAAAAAAGGAATTCGGTTTTAAAATTTTGACCGATATTCACGAGAGCTATCAGGCCGGTCCTGTAGGCGAAGTAGCCGACGTACTGCAAATCCCAGCATTTTTGTGCCGCCAGACCGATCTACTCGTGGCTGCGGCCAAGACAAAAGCGGTCGTAAATATCAAAAAAGGGCAGTTTTTAGGAGCGTCCGCGATGAAGCACTCGGTTAAAAAAGTGCTAGAAACGCGCGGCGTGAGCGGCGAGGGATACGAGGTCGCTAAACAAAACGGCGTGTGGCTAACGGAGCGAGGCAGCACCTTTGGCTACGGAAATTTAGTCGTAGATATGCGAAATTTGGTGCTGATGAGGGAGTTTGCGCCGGTGATTTTCGACGCGACGCATAGCGTGCAGATGCCGTCGGCTTTGGGCGAGAAAAGCGGCGGAGACGCGAGATTTGTGCCCTATCTAGCGCGAGCTGCGGCGGCTGCCGGCGTGGACGGATTTTTTTACGAGACGCACGTAAATCCTTGCGAGGCGCTTTGCGACGGGCCTAATATGCTAAATTTGGACGAGCTAGACGCAAATATCGATCAAATTTTTAAGATAAAGCAAGCTCTTGGCGATGCAAACTAAGGGCTTTTTGTGGGTATTAGGCGGCGCGGTCGCCGAGTGCGGCTGGGCATACGGGCTAAAACACGCCCAAAATGCCGTAGAATTCGCGCTTACTGCCGCGTTAGTCTGCGTTAGCTTCGTGTCGTTTATAAAGGCTTTAAAATATATCCCCGTTAGCGTCGCATATACCGTATTTGTGGGATTTGGAGCGTTTTTTATAGTGGTCGCCGAAAGCGTTAGCGAATACGGCTCAAGCGGCCAGATGCCAGATCCCTTGCGGCTATTTTTCATAGCGACGCTGATCGCGGGCGTGCTGGGGTTAAAAAGGCTAAAATCTTGATGCACGTTTTAGCTCTTTTGGCGGCCGGGTGCTGCGAGGTTTCGGGCGTGTTTTTTCTAACTAAATTTCAAAAAAGCTTCGGCGTGAAAAAAGCGGCGAATTTTTTGATTTTAACCGCAAATTTCGCCCTTTCGCTCTGGCTTTTGAGCTATGCGATGCAGGCGATGGCGATGTCGGTAGTGTACGCGATTTGGACGGGTATCGGAGCGGTTGGAGCCGTGGGCGTCGGAGTGATTTTTAACGGCGAAAAAATGAGCGTGCTAAAGGCGTTTTATCTATCGCTAATAACGCTAAGCGCGGTAATGTTAAAAATAATTTAAAGTTAAAACGAGCGGCTAGCTAAATCCTAAAAATATAAAATCGAGGCAAAATGGCAAAAAGTAAAAATGCAAATTTACATAAGGCTAAAAGCGGTAAAAATGATGAATTCTACACTCAGTTTAATGATATTCAGAATGAACTAAGACACTATAAAGAGCATTTTAAAGACAAAATTGTGTTTTGCAACTGCGACGATCCTAAGCAGTCAAATTTCTTTAAATATTTTGCCTACAACTTTTATCTTTTTGGGCTTAAAAGACTTGTGACTACCTGCTATAAAAATGCAAGTGGAGAAGAGTTTTCGGCTTTAAAAAATCCAACTTTGTTTGATGACGAAGCTTCGAGAGAGAGAGAGAGAGAGAGACGAGCGCGCTGCGCCTGAGAAATCAAGCTATTTCATCTATGAAGGTGTGGATGAAAACGGCGAAATTTTAAATGACGGAGCGAAAATAGATGAATTTATCGCTCGTTTAAAACCAAATTTACTAAATCATGATGAAAATTATCCAGCTGGTGATTTTCGTTCCACTGAATGCATAGAGCTTCTAAAGCAATCTGACATCGTAGTAACAAATCCTCCATTTTCGCTATTTCGTGAATATGTCGCGCAACTAGTTGAATATAAAAAGAAATTTTTAATTATTGGTAATGTGAATGCAATTAGTTATAAGGAAATTTTTAAATACATAAAAGATAATAATCTTTGGCTAGGTATTTCTATTACCAGTGGAGATAGAAAATTTGGAGTTCCTGATAATTATCCACTGAATGCGGCAACATGCGGAATAGAAAAAATTGAACAAAATGGCAAAATAATAGAACAAAAATTTGTTAGAGTTAAGGGTGTTAGATGGTTTACAAATTTACCTCATAAAAAACGTAACGAAATTTTAAAAACTATTTATACTTTTGATCCGCAAAAATACCCAAAGTACGATAATTACGACGCGATAAACGTCGATAAAACTATAGAAATTCCGATGGATTACGAAGGCGCGATGGGTGTGCCCATAACGTTTTTAGATAAATATAATCCAGGTCAGTTTGAAATAATAGGACAAATGGTCACAACAAAGATAGATGAGTTTAACTTCGGTTATCCATACATAAACGGTAAGAAAATTTACGCACGAATTTTAATTAAAAATAAAATGCTCAAAAAGGAGGCAAAGTGAAAATTGAGTTAAAGAAAATCACCATAAGAGAACTAGTAAATGGCTACGTCAGGGATGAAGAAAATGGACAGGTTATAGGATATGGCGGAGCTTTAAATATCCGTCCAAAATATCAGCGCGAATTTGTCTATGGCGACAAACAGCGAGATGCTGTGATAAACACTTGCCTTTGGGGTTTTCCGCTAAATACGATGTATTGGGTAAAAAACGGTGAAAACGAATATGAGGTACTTGATGGCCAACAAAGAACTATCAGTATTTGCGACTTCGTAAATGGGGATTTTAGCCTCGATAAAATGGCGTTTAAAGCCGAGTGGGCAAGTAGTGTAACGGCTTTTCACACGATGCCTGATGATAAAAAAGAAAAATTTTTAAACTATGAGCTTATGATTTACATTTGCGAGGGTAGCGACAGCGAGAAGTTAGAATGGTTTAAAACTATAAACATAGCTGGTGAAAAACTAAGTGATCAGGAGCTTAGAAACGCGGTATTTACTAGTCAGTGGCTAAGTGATGCGAAGGTAAAATTTAGTAAAAGAAATTGTTTAGCTGCACAAAAGGGCAGTGGTTATTTAAAAGACGATCCTATAAGACAAGAAATTTTAGAAAGGGTAATAACGTGGAAAGTTGGCTCAAAGGCTGCCGAAGATATAGAAAAATATATGGCTCATCAAAAACAGATGGGCGCACAAAACGCTGACGAATTGTGGCTTTATTTTAGTGGCGTCATCGACTGGGTAAAGGCAAAATTTTCTAACTACCGTAAAGAAATGAAGGGACTTGAGTGGGGATTTCTTTATAATAAATTTAAAGATAAATCCCTTGATGCAAATGAGCTGGAAGAAAAAATTTCACTTCTCATGAAAGATAGCGAAGTTAATAATAAAAAAGGGATCTATGAATACGTTTTAAGTAATGATGAGAAATTTTTAAATTTGCGCGCTTTTGATGATGATATAAAGCGTGAAACCTATGAAAATCAAGGCGGAATTTGTCCTCACTGCGGTCAAAAATTTGAGATAGAGCAAATGGATGCAGATCATATAATACCTTGGAGTAAAGGTGGAAAAACCGTTCGTGAAAACTGCCAAATGCTCTGCGCCGAGTGTAATAGGAAAAAGGGAAATAGATAATTTATGTAACTTTTCGCTAGAATTGCAATAAATTTTAACGAAGGAAAAAGATGAAAATAATCGAAGGAAATTTGGCTCTAAAGGGCGGCGAGAAGATCGCTATCATTAACGCGAGATTTAACCACATCATCACCGATAGGCTGGTCGAGGGCGCGAGGGATGCGTTTTTGCGTCACGGCGGCGACGAGGCGAATTTGAGCCTCATTTTGGTGCCGGGCGCGTTTGAGATACCGATGGCGCTTGAAAAGGCGCTAGCTAGCGGTAAATTTGACGCCGTTTGCTGCGTGGGAGCGGTAATCCGCGGCTCTACGCCGCACTTTGACTACGTTAGCGCCGAGACCACCAAGGGTATCGCAAACGTTACGCTAAAATACGGCAAACCGGTAACCTTTGGCGTGCTAACGGTGGATAGCATCGAGCAAGCCATCGAGCGAGCTGGTTCAAAGGCCGGAAATAAGGGCTTTGAAGCGATGACGAGCGTGATTGAGATGCTAAGCTTATATAAAAATTTGGAGGCGTAAAATGGCGACTCGTCATCAGGTTAGACAGGCCGTCGTTTCGCTGCTCTACTCAAATGAGATAAATCCGGTAACTGCTGCATTTGAAGAGGAATTTCTAGAGGAGAAAAAGATAAGAAACGAGCGTAAACATGAGGCACAGCAGACTTTTAAAGAGGTGCTCGCAAATAAAGAAAAACTAGATGAAATTTTAAAGCCATATCTAAAAGACGGCGATTTTAGTAAGGTTGGTGCGACTGAGCTTGCCATTCTTAGACTTGGGCTTTATGAGATGAAATTTAGCCAAACTGATAAGGCTGTCATCATAAACGAAGCGATCGAGCTTGCGAAAGAGCTTGGAAGTGATCAAGCACCAAAATTTATAAACGGCGTACTTGATAAGCTAAAGGACGATCTGTGAGGCTCTGTGTCGCACTTGATATGGCTAGTCGTGAGGAGAATTTGGCTCTTGCTCGCGAGCTAAAAGGGCTTAATCTTTGGCTAAAAGTTGGGCTTAGAAGCTATCTTAGGGATGGGGCAAAATTTATAGAAGAGTTAAAAGGGATTGAAGGTTTTAAAATTTTTCTTGATCTAAAACTTTATGACATACCAAATACGATGGCAGATGCGGCTGAAGTCGTCTCAAAAATTGGCGTAGATATGATAAATGTGCATGCTAGTGCTGGCGAGCGCGCGATGAAGACAGTTATGGATAGGCTAGCTGGTCTTGGGAATCGTCCTTTGGTGCTCGCAGTATCGGCACTTACTAGCTTTAGTGAGAGCGAGTTTGACGCTGTTTATAATGATACGATTGCAAGAGCCGTTAGAAAATTTAGCCAGATGAGTTTTGAAGCAGGACTTGATGGAATGGTCTGTTCTGTTTTTGAAAGTAAGCTCATCAAAGATGTAACAAATGAGAAATTTATCACCCTTTGCCCTGGTGTTAGGCCTTTTGGCGAGAGCGCTGGAGATCAAAAAAGAGTAGCAAACTTAGTGAGTGCAAAGCAAGAAGGTAGCGACTTTATCGTTGTTGGCAGGCCGATTTATGAAAATGCAAATCCAAGAGAAATTTGTGAACGAATTTTGGAGCAAATTTAAAATTTGAACTTGTGTGAAGTGGTTTTAACTAAGCTTTTTTACAAAATGTTGCGTGAAGATGACATCAAAGCGAAGTGAGGAACTAAATTTGAGTAATTTTAAGAAAATCCTCTTGTTGGCTGAGTGGCTAAAGCGTATCTACTAGCACTTGGTTAAGGATATCGCTTCCCTAAAGGATGCGGATCCGAACGAGATGTTTGAGCGCACAAAGGCGCTCGGACGCGGCAGCGATAGGTATATCTTCTATGTTTACCGTATGATTTGCTACTATGTAAATACGCCGCACCCAGACAAAGCCAAGCTAAAATGGTAGCTTTGGAAGGACTAAATTTATAAATTTTTATTTTAGATTTTTTATCTAAGGTCTGCAATTGCGAAATGTAAATTTAAGCAAGATATCAGCGGCCTTCAATTATAATGCGATTTCTTTTTATGGACAGATGGGTGAGTGGCTGAAACCACACCCCTGCTAAGGGTGCAGCTCTTAATCGGGGCTCGAGGGTTCAAATCCCTCTCTGTCCGCCACAAATACCAATTTTTAGGCATTTAAAGCAAATTTCTAAAAATAAAAAAATCCCTTTGACGACCCAGATTAATAAATTGAAATATCTCGCTTAAAATCTTTTAAGTTTGAATTAAGATAATTTACATATACATCGTAAATCATTTTAGGAGTGGAATGGCCCAAGAGCTTTGATAACTCTACTGGAGTAACATAATTACCATAAAGCATAGAAGTAGCATAAGTATGTCGCATATTATAAAGTCGCCTATATGGCAAATTTAACTCATGTAATATAGGCTTCCAAAAATCAGAAGTAAAAACGCCAGTATCTCTGTAAGGTTCATTATATTGTGTTTGTAAAAGATAAATATTGTCTTGATAATTCTCAATATACTTTTTAAGCTTACTATACAAATTATCCAAGATAGGTATAGTTCTAATCGAATAAATTGTTTTAGGTGTATTCTCGCCAAATCTAGACCTGGTAGAATTAATATTTATAACCCTATTTTCTAAATCAATATCTTTTAATTTTAAAGATAATATCTCGCCAGTTCGCATGCCTGTAAAAAAGCCAATATATAAAAAAATTTGGAATCTATCATTATATCTAGTAGATAATCTTAAAATATCATTTACTTGCTGGCTAGTAAAAGGCTCTATTCTTGGTGTTTTATGGACTATGCTTTTAATATGAATAATAGGATTTTTATCAATTATTTCATCTTCTAAGGCAAGCTTTAAGATCATCGATAAAGAATTCAAATAATGTTTTTTACTTTTATTAGAAACGTCTTGAATTGAGTTAAGCCACAAACGAATAACACTAGGCTTTATTTCGTAAATATCTAAATCAAAGAAAACATTTAGTCTATTTTTTACAATGCCTTTATTCTTGCAATAAGTCGATAATTTCCACTCAGACTTACCGAGCTTAAGATATAAATCGGCATAGTATTTAAATTTAACGTTTTGCATAATTAAAACTCATTACAAATCAAAAGTCTATCTACAAAGCTATCAATGTCAGGGGCGTTTAAATTATGCCTTTCATGATAGTGTGTAAAATTATCTAAATTTCTATCAAGCATTAAATTTTCAACATAGGCTAAATGCTGGGCATTTACATCACCGCCCAAGCTTTGATAGTAATTGACTAACTCGTAATCTTTCATTCTGCTTACTGGTTTAGGCTTTTCATTGCTTTTAAAAAGTTCATCGCAAAGCTTTAAAATTTGCCTTTGTTTTAAGGAATTGCCAAAACTCTTTATCTCGCTACTTACGTTTTGATGCCTTATGGTAGTCTCATCTTTTGAGACCTTTATTTTATGCCAAAGATCGCCAAATTCATCAAATATTTGTAAAGGCTTTTTAGTTTCAGGATCGAGTAAAACAGTAACCAAGCCTTTATTGTAGTTTTTTGTAAGAGATATTAAATCAACCCTGCCATTTAGTTTTCTATAAATTTCAAGACTAATAAACGTTTGCGACATAGTAAAACGCCTAATTTTATGCTTTAAATACCAGTAGCTTATATCGGTCAAATTATCCAAATCAGGGTTTTGGCGTAAATCATCAAGAGTTTTAAAAATATATTTCATAATATAAGAAGTTGGATTTTTAATATCAGTTTCAACCCTGCTATGAGTATCTAAAAAACGACTTTTAATAGCTATAACGCAGTCATTTATTTTTTCTTTAGGGACAAAAACAAGCAAATTTAAATGGCAAGTCCCATCTAAATGTGGCTCTTTAGTAGTAATATAGCATTTTTGAAACTGCGATATTCTTCTAAAATGCTTTGAGTTCATAATGCTTCTAACTAAGGCTTGAAGTTTGCTAGCTCCTGCGCTAACGCTATGATCTTCATCATCGATATACTTTTTATTATAAACAAGCTTTTTCTTACCACTCTTAAGAGTTATAAGCTTTTGTTTATGATACTCACTAGGCAAGGTAAAAACTGCGAAAATAGGACAAAGCCCTTGACCTTGAGCATAATCATTAAGGCTGGCTACTCGGTTATTAAGTTCAGCAATGTATCTATTCGAGTTATGCCAGCTAGAAAAATAAAAGTTAGAATAGGGGACATACTCGCCATTTACCATAAAGAAATTGCTATCAAGAAATTTCTTTTGATTTTCTAGCTTGGTTTTTAAAAAGATTTTATCAGTTTCACTAATTCCATACATCTTATTCCTTTAGGGTACACACTTATATTATATATAGCCAAGAGCGCACGCTCATTCCCCACTACGTGGGGCCCCTTTTGCGTTGCGCGCTGCGCTCGTTAGGTAGCGTTCTAAGGCAAGGTGTTTATCTTTTGGATCATAATAAAACTCAGAAAAAATATCTTTTTCAGACGGAAGCATTGTTATAAATATACTAAAGCTATAATCAGTTGTTTTTTCGCTCTTATATGTAGTTATATCACCAAGAATAGGAATATTTTCAACAAAGGGAATAGTTTTTGTTGATTTTATTGTTTCTTTGCTATTAATACCACCAATAAGAAAAGAATTTGAATCAGTAAGATATACATTTGTTTTTAGATGCCTACTAGAAATTCTAGGAGTCAATGTATCATCAAGCAAACTTTCTATATATAAATCCAAAGTAAAGCTAACGCTATCATTAGTAATTAAGACATTTGTAATATAAAGCTTTAAGCCAACATCTTGATAATCAACTTGATTCGTAGTCATTCTTTGGTTGTTTTGAATTTCGATCGATGATTTTTGAATAGGGGTTTTTATAACGCTCTCGATTACGCTATCTTTATTGTCAATTAAAGTAACTCTAGGATTATAAAGTAGATCAGATACACCCTTTTCTTTAAGCAAATTTATAAGGCTGGTAACAGAGTCTTTATTAACTTTGGTGCTATCGACCGTAAGAACGTTGGTAATAATTTTAAAATAAAAATGATCTAGTGGATTTAAAAGTGATTCTATACGTGGGCCAATTTCTTTAAGTTTTGTGTTATCCGTGCTAATAATTGTAAAGCTAAGTTGCCTTAATTGATAGCTAGTGTCAAGCCCATTAATAAGATTATTAATAATCTCATACTGACTTTCAGTAGTAATAAGCAGTATCCTATCACTATAAACAGTGTATTTTATGTTTTCATTAAATAAAGAAAGAGCAGAAACAACATCTTCTTTGGAAACGTGCTTAAATTTGATTATATAATCATTCAATACTGGCTTATCTTCAACGGTTGGATTATATATCAACAAGACACTATCTTGTATCAAATAATCAAGACCATTAACATTTAAAATATCTTTTAACAACTTAGAAAAAGTATCAGTATTGCTTAGATCAAGCGTAGGTAAAAATACGTCAAAATTAGTATCAACGTTACCACTAATGACAATATTTTTGCCAGTTATAGAACTAATCTCGCCTAAGAAATCGTTAAAGGTAATGTTACGATATTCTAAAGCAGATAAACTACTTGAGAGTAGGAAGCATAGGACTAGAATCAGTCTTTGGAGATTTTTCATTTGCAAACCCTTGTGATGAATTTTCTAAGCTTTTTAAAACCCTTTCAAAATCTGCATGGCAAGAAACAAAATAATCAATGTAATTGCCTGACTTCTTATCTTGTAAGAATATATGGCAGTTTGAGAAAGAAAGAAGTTCTAAGAAGCTATCTAAAGATAAATCAATGGCGTAATTTCTAAATTTACAACCATTTGGAAAGCAAGTTATCTTTAGATAGATTCTATTGTTGTTAAAAATAGTGGTGTTTATGTCTGAATTATCTACGCTATTTGAAATTGTCTTAGGTGCTTTAGAATCAGAAGTATTTAAATCAACAAACCTGGTATCTTGACTAGATGACTGATCTGGCTCATGCTTAGGCTCTAAAAATTTATAAAGTAAATAAGAAAAAACTATAAAAGCTAATAAAAATAGGATTTTTTTAGTCGCATAACTTTTATAAATTTCTTTTGAGCCACTACTATATAAATCTGATACTTTTTGATTAAATTTTAGATTTTCAGAGCGAATAAGATTATAATTAAAATTAGATGAAGTGCTATAAACCTTATATTTAAAAAGACTACTAAAAAGCCTTTTGCCACTAGGCTGGGCCATATACATTAATTCAGTATGAACTAAATATTCTCTATTTGTCTGACGTTTAGACTGAAATAAAAAAATAATATCAATGCCAAAATGTCCGTGATAACTTAAAAACCTACCAAGACTATCATTAAATGTTTTTGTAAAGGTGTTGTAAGCTTCATCAAGAACTATCAAGCAATGATGATAATTTTCATAGATGCCATTTTTTAAAGCATATTCATCATAATTATCTACATTATCTAAAAAGCCATTTTCATATTGAGAACTAAGCGTATATTCTTGACTAACAGCAGTAAGAAAATCATTTTTATCATATTGCTTTACAAAGCCATCAAAATGATCAAATTTTAAGCCGTTAATATTAGTATAAATAAATCTATACTTTGATTCATCTTTTAAATGTAGCTCATACTCATCATTTATTATATGAACGGCTTTATATGTTTTCCCAGAGCGTGGCGGACCAATGATTAAACTTAACATTTTATCTACTCATTAATGTTAATAGATCGGTTATGATCTTAGTAATGTTGGCTCTAACATACAAAATTACCTTATAAAGCTGCAGAGCAAAGAAAAGACTAAGAATAGATATAAATAAAGTAATGGCAGTTGAAAAGGCAGAAGCTAGACCACTTTGATGTAAAAACTCCATAGCAGAGTTTAAAACAGTTTGAGTAGGTAAACCACCAAAAGAACCGCTAACACTAGAGCCATAATCAAACATCTTAGGGATATATTCTCTTAGTAAATTCCAAATTTTCATAATAAATAAAATGGCATAGCCAGCAAAAGCGACAAGAAAAGCCACAAAAGAAGCATAAATAGGCACAACAAAAGCTAAAATAGTATTTCTTATACCAATTTTCTTTACTAGAAATTCAATAAAATTAACTATAAAACCGCCAACAGCACCAATTAACCATTTCATGATTCACCACCCACTCTAAAGAGATATTTCAAAGAAAACATAATGATCTCGAAGCTAAACCAAATCGTAAAAAATAGAGTAAGAATAGACCTATAAGGGGTAACAATACGACAAGGATCGATCACAAATAAATTATTTTTCTGACTACCTGGAGTTGGGCCACTAATAGTAAAAGGACAAGTTCCTTTAGGAATATCAGGAGTATCTATACCATTCTTAAAGACTTCTAGCGACTCATTAAAATTATTCATTAAATTGTCAATATCGCTTTTAAAATTATTCAAAAAATTAAAAGCGTCATTAACAGACACATCAAATTTAGCAAGCTCGCTTTGTAAAGCTGAAAAAGAAGTAGCAGTATTAATATTAGGATCATAATTCCATTGCTCTTGCTGTTGATTCTTGATAGAGGTTAAAGTATCGTTTATAGCATCAAGCTTAGCACCATTTCTATTTATAGCCTGCTCTAAAGAGCTTAAATCAATAGACTGGGAAGGCTGGGTAGGTGTAGTAGTAGATGAACCACTACCGCCATTACCTGGACTAGACGAATTGCCACCTGAACTTGACGAATTACCACCTGAGCTAGATGTGCCATCTTTAGGAATAGAATTATTAACTCTATTATCAGAACCAATAGTATTAACATAACCAGTTGAAAATTTACTATTACCTTTTGGAGTTTTATAAGTATAAGAATAAGTTACATCTTGCACCCTTGAACCAGTTTGTGTGGTAGTTTCTACAACATCAACATCTATAATACTTTGATCAGGCGTAACAATATTGCCTTTGTAGGTTGCTTTATTGCCAGTATTGCTAGTTTGCTTAATTGTCATAGGCAAATTTGGAGTAGGTTTATCAGAAGTCTTAAACATAGTATTTAGATCATAATCAAGATTTATATTTTTAACTTCGTTTGGAACAGTGATCTCTTTTGTGGGGATAGGCTTAGACATATCCTTTAGCTTTGCGGTAACAATAGTATTGTTTTCAATTTTAGATATAGAAGCATCTTTTGGCAAATCAAATTTTCTTAAATTTGGAGAAACATCGGCTAGTTTTTGTGGAGATTTTATAATATTTGATGAAGTTGAAGCAGCAGGATCAATCTTGCCAGTTTCTCTAAAGGTATTATTTAAAGCAATAGCGGAATCATCAACTGGCTTAAAATCAAAAACTGGCTCAGGGCCAGCCTTAGTAGCTTTAATATCAACTAACTGGGGTCTATACTCTAATAAATTTATCTTAGGCGCTTTTGAGCCACTAGCAAACAAACCTTTAAAAAAATTAGATAAAGAAGTAAGACCATTTTTTATAGAATTAATAGGCAAGGGGATCATAAATCCGCCCATAAGAAAAAGATCACTTTCGAGCTGTTGTTCGGCTTCAAGTTTATGAAGGGTAGAAGTTGTATAACAACCTTCAGGGAAACTCATACAAGCAGTTAATTCAAGACCATAAAGATCAGCACAATCATGATAAACCATACCAAATGATTTACACTTATCCCTATCAATGTTAGGATCAGGAAGACACTCTTCAACAGTTGTATCTCTTAAAAGAAGCTCAACCTTTCTTTCATTATAAATCATAGGAGCAGGACACCAATCAGGGCGTTTAAGTTTAGACTCACATTTACCAGTTTCTTTATTAAAAATTTGATCAGCAGGGCAAGGATCAACACAAGCATTTTTTTCAACGTCCCAAGTCTGGCCAACTGGACAAGAATCAACACATTGCATAGTATCAGTGTTAAATTCTTGATTTAGCTTACATCTTGCAACATCATGAGAAACAAAGACAGTAAAATCGTAATAATCAAAAACTGGATCATTAGGATTATCAGAAGCAACAAAATAATCAAAAATACCACCACCACCACGCTGACCAAAACGGCCAGATCTACGCTCGCCACCTATATAAACATGATTAGAGTTAAACCCAACATAAAAACCAGGAGTTTTTGAGCCTAAAAAATAATAAGCTTCTTGAGTAATTGTAAAAGAATAGATAAAGTAATAACCAGTTTCAGGCGACCTAAGACCGTAATAATTATTACCCTTTAAAAATTTGCCATCGATAGGCTTAAAAGAGCTATCAAAGTCTTTATCACGAATAACAGAACATAAGCCACTAGGGCAATTATAAGAAAAAGCAAGAGAGCATAAAAGAGATAAGAAAATGAAAGATCTAACTAGAAATTTCATACAAAATCCTTAAATAAATTTTTATCCATAATATTTAATTCCTATACGCTACTGACGCCCTTCGGTTGTCGCTTCATTTTTTCAGGAAAAAATGAAGTTTAAAATTTAGTATCGAGCGCCTTTAAAATTTAAAACCTATTTGACAAAAGAAAGAGCTATAACGTAAATAAAAATAGGAACGAAAAAGAGAGAAAAAACGTTTAAAAAATAGTTAAATACATCGTTGTTAAAAACTTCAATCATCGTGTAGCTCCGACTATGATTAAGCCAATAAGGAAAGAAAATGCTATAAGTATCGCAGAAAGACCCATTAAAAAATTAAATTGATGTTCATATATACCTAAGTTTGAAATTAAATCATTTTTTTGTATGTAGCAAATATTAGTTTCGGTATTAAAAATATAATTAGTTTGAAAATTAGAAATAGAATCATAAGAAATAGAAACGCTACTATCAAAATTTTCAAGAAATATTGTTTTATCTTTTATATAAAAATCTTTAACGCAGGTATTTAAACTAGGGATATATATAGCATTTTCTTTCATTATTATGCACCTTTAAAGGGGCAAGAAGCCCCTAAAATTACTTGATGAAAGATTTAACTCTGCCAGCTATCATAAAGATGAAAGCAACAGCGATAACACCAGCAAATACGTAGTCAAATAAAGCATAGTCAGCTTTTAACGGCGTAGTTGGAATAACTGGAGCATCTCCAGCGAAAAGAGCAGGAGCTGAAAGCAATGCAGAGCTAACAGCAGCAACTTTAACCTTAGTAGATTCTAGAAAATTTTTAGTTTTTTCCATATCTAACTCCTTTTTATAAAATTATGAGTTTTAAACTCTAGAAAATCTATAAAAATAAACTTTCTAGAGATTAATGCGGGAGAGGGTTTGCAACTCACATTAAGGCATAGCCCCCGCTTTTTGTTATTTAGATGGCTTTGATGTTTCTTTCAAAAAAGGGTTTTCATTAAAGACTTGAAAACTCAAACTCTCATCAGGGAACATATAAGCACCATTACGAGTATTTATAAAACGATATGGAACAGCAATATATTTGCCTTTGACGGAATCAAATTTTGGCTTAAGAGAAAAATCATAATTGATAGTTTCGGTTGATTTGACAAGATAGCCATGTTGGTCACGACTTTCAAAGGTAATAGTTACATCGATAGATGATGAAACTTCGCCGGTCTTTTTGTCGATACGAGAAATTGGACGAACTTCGTCACAAAGGCCTAAAAGGTAAGTGTACATGTGTAGCTCCTTAAGAAATATTTATTTGTAGCTTAGTATTTTAGGGGCAGAGCTACACCACCCCCAACAGTTTTACAACATATTAAGGTTGTAACAACCAAGCCCCAAAACATCTTCACTCTGTTGCGGGCAGTTTGTCAATTAATAAATAGTTTAAAGCCATATTCAGGGCAAAAAACATATTTTTTGATATACTTTTATTGCAAACAAGAAATCAAAAAATACTAATGCACAATAATTGTGCATTTGGATAGTGAAATGATAAATAAACAAAACTTAAAAATTAATAAAATGCCAAATAATTTGTCAAAAAGTATGAAAAATGACTAGACAAGAATTAGCAGAAAAATTAAATATCACAAGAAATACGCTAACAAACTGGGAAAAAGAAAAGCCAGAATTAATAAGATTAATAAATCAAGGTCTGGCACTAGATGATCAAATTTTAGAAACTCAAAAATTCTTAGAAAAATTAGAAAAAATAAAAGAAAAAGCAAACAATGGAAAACTAAATATAAAAGAAAAAAAATAAAAAGAATTCAAATCCCTCTCTGTCCGCCACTATATTAAGAAATACATAGAATTATTAAGCAAGTTACAGCAATAAAA
>NZ_NDYO01000011.1:0-7831 GCF_002165785.1 Campylobacter concisus | reverse complement strand
CTTTTTCATCTGTTATCCTATGTAAAGACCATCTTCCATTACTATGGTGGTAGCTAGGCGACCTATTAGGCGTGGGGGGATTATAGGTTTTGAAATGTTAAATTTACCATTATTATAATTATCCTTACACCCCACATACATACCCTTTACATTATTATTGCCTATCACATCTAATGCCTTTAGTAGTCTTCTTGATTTATTATCTACTTCACATACATTGGTATTTAAATTTCCATTTTTAAAGTCTTCTAGTATCTCCATAGCTTCGTTGTATTTGTCTATTGGTAGGGCTTGTTTTGAGGTGCTTTTATTTGCTTTATACATCTCATAAATTTCATCTCTTTGCTTTATATCTATTGAGTTTGATGGACTTATTGTTAGCAATGTTTTAACTCCTTGTAGCATAAGCTCTTTTGGTGAATATGCTAGTTTTTTATTTCTTTTGTTAAGGTTATTAAAGAACTCTTCATCAGTTTTATTATCTGTTCTTAGCTCATCTAGGCATAGATAAGATATCATAGTATCTAGACTTATATCTTTAGATAGATTAGAGTCTAGTTTGTTTGTAGTGGTGTTTATATCATAGTAGAAGAAGTTATGATAGTCTAGTCCTCCACTAGATAGTCTTCCTCCTATAATAGTTCTTTTTAGATCTATATTTATAAAAGATGAGTATATCTCTATAGGGTAGTAGGTATATTCACTTGTTTTATTTGAATAAGGTTCATAAGATATATTCTTAACAGCATAGGTATCATTAAATTTATTTGTGAAATACTTATGAAGTATTAGTTCATAAGATCTTTTTTGTTGTTCGTAGTTGTTGATGAAAAAACTATCTACTAAAAAGCCAAATCCAGCTTGTATTAAAGTTTCTGCATAAGTTTTTAAGCTATTTTTTAAAAAATTTTTACCAGCACTTATAGCTATTTGTCTTTTTACATTTATGCCTACTTCAAATTCATCTATCCATTGTTTTGTTTTTTTTATGCTGTGTTTGGATTTTTTTTTGTTATCTACATATATATAGAGAAGTTGGTTGCCTTTTACTTTGACCACTCCAGCAAATGCTGTTTGTTTGATTTTTTTCAAGGCTTTTTTATTGTTTTCGTGAACTAGTTTTGCAACTGGCGCTTCGCCTAGCATACTAAATACTTTTAGTTCTCCTATTAGCTCCATAAAAATATTCTTAAAGATATTGCCTTTACCACCTGAGAACACAGCGTCAATTACTTTTTTCATTATATCGTCAGACTTGTCTATGAAAAAGCCATAAAATGGAAATATATCATATAGGGCATCATCTAATGTTGATGTTAAAGATAGATCTATAGTATATTTATACTCATCATCGTCTATCTGTTTAATATACTTTTCAAAATTCTTATCATCTATGCTTTCTCCGTCTATGCCGGTAGAATTTTTAAGAAGCTCTTTTAGCTCATTATAGGAGTCATCGTCTAGTATATTTTCACCATTTCTTACATGGCTTTGCTCTATTTTTTCTACTATCTCTTCTATGCAGATAGCATCTTGTTCTTTTTTTGCTTCTTTTGTTTGCTTGAAGAAGTAAATAGGCACAATAGCATTATTTTCTTGTATATAATATGTATTTTCGTAAAGAACATTAAGTGTTTCACCAAATATCTCTAGTGTCTCATAGTTTGATGAAAGATATGAAAATTTTAATCCTTTTTGCTTAATAATAGAGCTATCAAATATCTGCCTTATGACATAATAGCCCATCACTAGAAGAAATATTTTTGTAGCAGGGTAGTAATAATGTGTCCTTATAGAAACTTGATTGTAAGATTCATCAGCTATTGCTTCAAAACTCTCCATCCCTTCATTAGGCATTTTAAAGTATTGGTTTAAAAAATAAGCCACTTTATCATGTTTCAAGTTTGAATTTAAGCCTGAAAAGAAAATTTCAAATTCCTTTATATTGGCTTTTAAAAATTCCTCTTCATTATTAACTATCTCTTCCATATCTTTGGCGTTTTTAAAGTGTCTATTTATGCGACCTAGATATAAATTTGCCTCATTAAATTTTTTGTATTTTGCGTTAAAAGTGGTGTTTAAAACCTCTACTGATTTTGCGTCACTTCCATGAAAATTTTTGACACCTTTCATATATGAGTTATACTCCTCTATATCCTTTTCAAATTTTGCAAGCCTAGAGTTAATAACTCTCGTAAAAGGACTTAAGCTTAAAAGATAAAGGTCTTCATCGTTTTTGGCACCTATTTGTATAGAGTACTGACTATAGTCTTTTACATTGCCTACATTTTTGGGATCAACTATCTTTTTACCGCTAACTCTGTTTATACTATCTTCTATCTTATAGCTTAAGATGTTTTGTATAAGGTGCTCGTTTAGCTTTGCGTTTAGTTTCATGGGGGCGTTTGAGACGACAAGATAGTTTTTAGAGATGCCGCTACTATTATTTGTATTGTGAGTATCGTCTTTTGTTGTTAGGGATTTGTCTTTTAGGAGATTTGCAAATTTGAAAGAGTTAAAAAATGGATATTGCATATAGACAAAATTTGCTCTATTTGCGATCACGCACTCTTCTATCCTTTTAAGTAAGCTCTCTTCGCTATTGTTCTTGTCGTTTTTGCATATAGATATATTTTTAGACTTGTCTACATTTTCATTTTTGCTTACTCTAGCGTCAAATAAGCTTTGCTCATCGCCCTCTAAAATAAAATCAGAACAAATACCAATATACTCATCATAATTGCTCTTGGCTTTAGTGGCTGTTATATCAAAGCATGAAAAATCTATAAATTTTCCACTTTTTTGATCGTTATTTGTAAAAACCAATATATTATTAAACGACACTGTATTTAATAGACCTAGTATAAAGCCAAATTTAGTAGCTAGCAAGCTAGCGGCTGGACCAGAAAACGCGTAAAAGCCCCTTTTGTTTAAAAAGTCAATTATATTTGTAGTAGTAGTTATCGCCTCTGGAGCTGCCAGCAATAAAGCTAGCGGCTTAAATGATCCTTTTATATCGCTTATGTCGACAAGATTGATTAGAAATTTTGTGATCTCTTTTAAAATATATTTATTGCCATCATCTGAAGCTTTTTTGAGATTTTCTTTTATATTTTTAAAGCTCTCTTCTATGGCCTTTACGGTTTCATCTCTTTTATCAAAATTTTCACGACTTAGTATTGTATTGGTTTTGTTGATTAGCGAATTTTTTAGCTTATCTAATATAGCCTCAAAATTTGTCTCTATATTTTTATAGTTAGATACCAACTGGCTAGATGCATCGTCAAAATTTTTAATCTTATTGTCTTTGCTTCTACCATTATTTGCAAGTTCTATTAGCTCTTTTACGAATTCTGCTATTACATCTTGTTCTTTACTAAGAACCTCTACATCTATATCAATATCTTTGATTGTTATCTTATTGGTTGTGTTAACAGCTTTTTCGCTTTTAAATAAATTTGACTTTTCTAAATACTTATATGTTTTTATAAGCACATTTTTATTGGCTTTCTTGTGATTGTATAGCCTCGCGATTGTCTTGTTATATAAAGCATCTCCATTTAATATATTGGTATCATGAAAATGGTTTAAATCGCGACAATAAAATGTTATGTTTTGATATTTGTCAGCAAAAACATCAAATGCGTCAAGCAAGTCTTCTATGCTTCTAATAATTTTTGTATTATCTAATCTCAAGAACGATTCCTCTCTTTAAATTTATCAACTAACAAGCATTACAAAGCTAGTTGTGTTTATGTCATTTGTATAGCCACTATCTAGCCCTTTAGCTATCTCAAGCTCTATGCTTTTAGCTCCAGTTGGAGACATAAAAATATAAGTGTAAGTACGTCTATTCTTTTCTATATTAGAACTATTAAATTCATCTAAACTGGCAAAAAAGCCTACCCCACTTTCCGGGCTATTTGCCTTTTTGTAGTTCTCTTTATCAAGAGAGCTAAAATTCTTTGGAACTACAAATATCAAATTCAGCTTATCCACTCCATATCTTAGTTTAAATTCTTTGATGTCATAACGCTTATCGTCATAATTATCCGCTAAAAGAGCCTTTAAATTCTTATCCTCTACGTCTCTTCCTTCGTCTAAATTGAGTTTGATCTTGCTGAAGCCATTTTTATCTTCAAATTTTTTATCAAATAGATAATAGGTAGTTACCAAAAGATTATCTATTTGAGAAGCAAAAGCTTTTATATAAAGTCTGATCAATGGCTTATTTAAATTTGGATTTTGTACGGCAAGGTTATTATTCTCAAACACAGAATTACTTAAACTATGCTCTAGTTTTAGTTTATTCTCTTTTTTTATGCACCTTAGCGAAGAGCCGGTGTTGCTTAGGCAGTTTGGCACTAGATCCTGCATTACAGCGTAGTGATCATTCATGCTTTTTAGACTAAGTGCCGATCTTGGTACATAAGCTACTATGACACATGGGATCCTAGCTGAGCAGCCTACTATTGGTGAGTTTATAAAATCAACATCAAGTATCACGCCTTGATCGTCTGATCTTATACTCTTGCCCGCTCTACTTTTTAAGATCACATGACCGCCATGTGGGCAAATGATAGTGTCGTCTTCTATGACAGGGCATGAAGTCGCAGTAGATGAAATTTCTTTAGATTGATTATCTTTTTGTAAATTTTGCCTTTGATTTAAATTTGAAAGAGCCTCTTTAGTCTTTTTGCTCATTGGTTTTAGATCGATATTTAGACTCTTATTTAATAGTGAATAATTTAATATATTTGCTTGAGAATTTCTATAAGCAACATTTAGCCTTCCTATATCTTTATCCTCATCTCTTGGCTGATGAGTAAAATTTAGAGGTATATTCTCATCACTATTATATTTTTCGTCTTTAAAATAAAGTGGATAATCCTCCTCTTCATTGGCTTTAGACAAAAGGGCAGAGTTTAGATATATTCTTTGATTCATATTTTTGCTATCTAGCTTAAATATCTCCTTTAATACCTCAACATCGACTATACTTTTATCCACTGCACTTACACTAAGGGTATCGTTGTTTTTATAAAAGATACTTCCCACGCTCTCATTCATAAGAGCTTTTATATCATCGGTTGCTACTTTATTGTTGTAAGCCACATCGTCATTATTTTGAGCAGATTTATTATTAGCTATTACTATGGCTTCATCGCTAGAGTTTATGTCCTTAGAGTCTATGCTAGCCAAGAAATTTTCATTTTCTTTTAGCTTTACTAGATCCGCATATTTTAGATTTATTATGCTCTTTAGCATATCTATTCTATCTTTTACAAAGATGCTAGCCTCCGCTATATCCACTCTGCTATCTCGTAGTATCGTTATATTTTTATAGATGTTTTTGCTATAAGAGAAGTATTTACCAAGCTCATTTACATCTATCTTTTTTTCAAATACAAATAAATTCAAAGCACAAATAGCCACTAGCATATCTATGTCGCCAGCTCTAGCATCACTTACTATCTTTGCCGCATCTAGTTTATCTAGATCATCTATATCTAGTATCTTTACTAGATGTGCCTCTTTATTGCTATTTTTATCTATGTTGCTGCCTAAATTTTCTATTATATACCCGACCATATCTTGCTTAAAATTTTCATCACTAAATTTGCCATATTCATAAAAGAGATTTAAATAAGCATAAAAGATATATAAAGGCGTATCTAGCATAGAAGCATCACTTATATCATCTATATTTACATCCAAATTTAACTTCGATCTTATGCATTTTAGTTTAAATTTAAGTGACTGGATATATTCATTTAGATAATCAAGTGCTTCAGCTATATCTTTACCCTCTATCTTGGCTTCATTTTCTTTGTTTTCCAAGAGATAGCACAACATATATAAAACCAAAACACTCTCTTTTAAAAAGTGAGATCTAATTAATATATTCACCAAGTGTCTATTCTCGGTATTTTCATACTTTACTTCGCCAGTTGTATCTATGCCTAGCTTATAGCCTAGATCAGATATGACCGAAAAGGTAGGTTCTATCAAAACAGCTACATCTTTCGAAAAGCTATCTTCATCTCTATTTATACTTTGTTTAACGCTCTCTACGTGATGTATCTCTATGTCTATATCTTTTTCTTTGCTAACTTTATTTATATTAGAGCTCACCTTTTTATCTGCAAGAGTCTTTTGAGCCTGTTCATTATTTTTAACCACATCTACATATTCGTCTACGCTACTCTTATCATCTTTAAAGCCAAACATACCTTTTATCTTGTTAAAGACTGAGCCTACCATCTTTCCTATAAAGCCATCTTTGTCTATGACTCTTGCTATCCATCTTGCACCTTTTGCTATGGCTTTGGCTACAAAGCTGAGAAGCCTTAAGCTCCAAGTAAAAGCTGAAGCTAATATACCACCATAAATTCCTGGAGCGTTATAAGTATAAAGTTCTTTTACTCCGCTATCTTTGAAAGTTACTGCATATATTTGAGCTAGATGACCTCCTAATGAGTGACCTGATAGGATGATGTCTTTGGTAGTGTTATCTAAACCACTTAAGTTTTGACTATGAGAATTTATAGCTTCTTGCATAGAGGACTGAAGTGATTTTAAAGCAGATATTTGCATAAGTGCTCTTGATGTGATGGCCATAAAGGCATCATCTAAGAGATCATTTATTTTCATCTCTGTTCCTCTAAAGCCTATGATATAGTTTAACTTAAGCGTGTCATAAAATATAGTTGAGCTAAAACCTGACTTTTGATTAGGTATGTGCTTTACTAGCTCATAGCGATTGACAAATAGTTTTGTGCGAGGAGAGAGGGATTCGGGGGTATAAAAAATTCTTGGTGGCTTGGTTTTAGATGTTTTTATAAAATTTTTAACATTATTTGATAACTCAACAATTTCTTCTTTTTCATCTCCTTCTTCTATTGGTTTTTTTACTATTTTATCTGCCATAAATCTAGCTTCAATACAAAGAGCATAAGCAGTAGATTCACCAAAATTTCTATTATTTGCTTGTGATGTATCTGTTTCATTGCTTTTGTCAATCTTATCACCTAAAGTAATATCATCCGCATATCTCCAAATAGGCTTTTTCTTTTCATCTTCTCTATAAGAATTTACAATATTTTCAGGGACATTATCTTTACCAAATTTATCATAAAGCTCATCAAGTCCATTTCTTTCATTCTCAAATACATTATGAAGCATTGCATAACTTGCATCAGCTATATCAATATAGTCTTTAAAGCAATTTATTAGCTCTTTATTTGATTTTTTAGTTTGCACTTACTTGTCCTTGTTTGCTTTTATGAATTTGTTGTTTGTTAGAATGAATTTATTTCCACCGCTTATATTTACATATCTATTTTGTTTAAAGCTAAATCCTCTTCCTTCGTCACCAAATAGTCCATAATCTGTTTTTACAATATAGTAATCAACTGTCATATCTATTACTTCGATATTGCCTTCTTTATCTATACAAAAATAACCTAGATCAAATCCTGGTTTATATTTGTTGTAATTATCTATACCTATAAAATTTATAACCTTTTCTTTATATTCTATTGGGATTTTTATTTTCTTTTTGGTTTGGTTTTCATAATCTGTTGAATTTTCATAATATCTTTTACCATTTGAGAGGGTTTGATCCATTTTTGGATTATCGTAAAACTCTGTTTTTAAAATTTCTCTCATTTTTTGATTTCTTTCATTTTTATTAGGTATTGTCTTTATTCTCTCTAGAATTTCTTTTCTTTTATTATCTCTTATTTGTTCTTGCCTCTCTATCTCTTTCTCAAATTTTTCATCAAATATATATACTCCACCATATTGTTTAGCTAAGTTTTCTAGTTCG
>NZ_NDYO01000010.1:0-132237 GCF_002165785.1 Campylobacter concisus | reverse complement strand
TTACTTATCTTTTTGTTTGCTTGATTAGCTGAGCAAGCTATTAAGAATATACTTGTTAGAAGTAAGAGTGTTATAGCTAGAAATTTCATTGATTATCCTTTTATGTTTGAAATTTTAGTTTGGATATTTTATTGTTATTGTATTTATAATATTATTAATTTATTATGTGCTGTTTGGGGTTTATTAAAATTTATTATGTAGATAAAAATTTATTCTAAGTATTTTTATAACTTAGTTCATTTATCATAAAGCTCATCAAGTCCATTTCTTTCATTCTCAAATACATTATGAAGCATTGCATAACTTGCATCAGCTATATCAATATAGTCTTTAAAGCAATTTATTAGCTCTTTATTTGATTTTTTAGTTTGCACTTACTTGTCCTTGTTTGCTTTTATGAATTTGTTGTTTGTTAGAATGAATTTGTTTCCACCTGGTATAAAAATTCTCTCTTCATCTTTAAATCTAATTCCCATTCCTTCATCTCCAAATAGTCCATATTTGGTTTTATAGTATGTATAAGACATTGATAATTCAATAGGTACTATTTGGTTATTATCTTCATAGAAGCCTACTAATATTGGTCTATTTGGTGACTTTTTATAGTTATCATTGCCCATAAGCTCTTTTATTTTGCTTATATACTTTTCAGGGATTTCTGCTTTTTTACCAGTATCTCTTTCATAATCTAGCCAACTAGTATAATATCTTTTACCATTTGAGAGGGTTTGAGGGAATTTTTGATCCATGATTTTTAGGTCAGCTCTTTTAAAATTTCTTTTATTATTTTTAAAGAAATCATCCATATAATCGCTTCTTTCTTTTTCTCTTCTCTCTATCTCTTTCTCAAATTTCTCATCAAATATATATACTCCACCATACTGTTTAGCTAAGTTTTCTAGTTCAGAGTTACTTATCTTTTTGTTTGCTTGATTAGCTGAGCAAGCTATTAAGAATATACTTATTAGAAGTAATATAAATGCGGTAAATTTCATAAATAAATTTTTAAAATAAATAATCAAAAATCTAAGAATTTTGCATAATGAAGTCAAGAAGTTCATCTAAGGATTTTGTCCTTAGATGAAAGATTAAGATTTTTTGATCGCTCTAATAGGAATAACAAATATTGCTGCGATCACATAAAAGGCAATACAAAAAACAGCCGCCATCATAAATATCTCGCCGATATCATAAAAGCTTGACTCAAGCCTAAATGTATCAACGTAATTTATCGCAAACCATAATGCTACGCCAAGAGCGATAGCAAAAACAAAAAAACCCCAAGAAAACAAGAAATTTAATATCTTAGTTCCCAATTTCTCTCCTTTGTAATTGTTTTTCTAACTTAAAACCGCCACCAAAAGCTCTATAAACTTCGACTGCGCTATCGACCTCATCAAGCTTTGCTGAGACGTCTTGTAATTTTGCTTGAAGCAAATTTCTCTCCGCATCAAGAAGCTCTAAATGACCAATATAGCCAGCATCATATTGCTCTTTGGCAAGCGAGTAAATTCTTTGTTGGGATTTTAGCAAATTTTTCACTTGTTCTAAAGAAATTTTTGTATTTTGCCTTGAGACAAGCGCATCTCTTACTTCACCAAGGGCCGATTTTACCGCTGCTTCATAATTAACAGCGGCAATTTGTTCATTTGTTTTAGCCACTGCAACATTATTTTTTGTCCTACCAAAATCAAAAATTTTCTGTGCTAAAGAGCCGCCTATGCTCCATGTATTGGCATTTCCAACAAAGATATTTTCAAAATCAATACTTGAAAAGCCAAAAAGTCCAGTAAGTGAAATGCTTGGAAAATACTCAGCCTTTGCCACACCGACAAGAGCATTTGTAGATTTTAGATCAGCCAGTGCCTTTGCTACATCGCTTCTTCTTAGCAAAATTTCAGAGCTAATACCAGCACTTATCTCGGGAGAAGCTGGTAAATTTTGCGAACTAGCAACAGCTCCATTTAAAATTTCATTATTACTTTTACCAGTCAAGATAGCTAGTGAGGTGATAGCTTTCGACTTTGCATTTAATATAGAAGTAAGATTGGCCTTAGCGCTTTCTACCGCTGCCTTACTTTGCAAATAAGTCATCTCGTTTATGCTTCCAAGATCAAGCTGTGTTTTGCGAAGCGCTAGTGTATCTTCATAAGTTTTTAGAGTCTCTCTTAGCACAGCTTCTTGCATATTTAATGAAACTAACGCAAAGTAGCTTTTTGCAACACTTGAGCTGATACTTAGTCTCGCGCTATCGTAGTCAAATTTGGTTGCATTTAGACTTTCTTCGGCTGCTGCTACATTATTTCTTACTCTACCCCAAAGATCAATCTCATAGTTTAATCCTAAATTTATATCTGATTTTCTATAACGAGTTTGTGGTTGTTTAGTATATGTTTCACCGCTACTTTTTGCTTTTTCGTAGCCTACATTTAAATTTATCCCAGGGAGCAAGTCAGCCTCAGCAACGCCAAGGCTTGCCTTTGCTTTCTCTAAATTTAAATATGCAATGCGTAAATCTGTATTTTTCTCAAGTGCGCTTTCGACTAGTGCATTTAAATTTTCATCGTGAAATTCTTTCCACCAAAGATCTCTTATATCGCTTGTCTCGAAAGTATATGTTGAGGTGAAATTTGTATCCACATTTGGCATATCTGGGCGAAACGAGCAACCAGCCAAAAACGCCGCAGTTATAAGTATAAACGCCTTATTTCTCATCTTTTTTTGCTCCCTTTTTCCAGTATTTTTCATTTAAAGTTTCAAGCAAATAGTAAAACAACGGCACGAAAAATATTGCTATCGTAGTAGAAGCGATCATACCGCCAACTACACCAGTTCCTAGTGAGTGGCGAGATGCAGCACCTGCGCCTGAGCTGATAACCATCGGGAAGACGCCTAGAGTAAATGCGATTGATGTCATTACAATTGGTCTAAAGCGAAGTTTGGCCGCGTTTATCGCTGCGTCAAATATACTCTTACCGCTCTCGCGCTCTTGCATGGCAAATTCGACGATCAAGATAGCGTTTTTGGCCGCTAGACCGATTAGAAGCAAGAGTCCGATCTCAAAGTAGATATCGTTTGTTAGCCCTCTTAACCAAACAGCAAGCAACGAGCCAAATACCGCAAACGGCACGGCAGTGATGACTGCTAGTGGGATGAGCCATCTTTCGTACTGGGCGGCAAGGATCAAAAAGACAAAGATCATACCAAAGATAAAGGCGGTTGTGCCTGTTCCTTGAGAATTTACCTCTTGATATGCCGTTCCAGCCCAGCTTATGGCGTACTCATCGCTACTTAGAGTGTCATTTACGACCTCTTGGATCGCTCTTATCGCATCGCCTGATGTGTAGCCAGGTTTTGGATCGCCCATGATCTTAGCTGATGGAAAGAGGTTAAATCTATCAACGATATCAGGTCCGATCGATCTCGTAAGCGTTGCGACCGAATTTAGTGGTACCATGCCGCCATCATTTGAGCGGACAAAAATTTTCCTTAGATCCTCAGGGTTGTTTCTAAAGTTATCACTAGCTCTTGCATATACACGGTAAGATTTACCAGCAAGGTTGAAATCGTTTATGTAGTATGAGCCAAAAGTAGCGGCTATGGCGCTAAAAATTTCATTCTCGCTTACGCCAAATAGCTTTGCTTTTTCTCTATCAACTGTTATCTTAAACTGGCGGTAGTTCGTCTCGAGTGTTGTTCTTACGCTTTGTAGCTCAGGCCTTGCATTTGCTGCTGCAGCTACCTTTCTAGCGTCAGCCTCTATCTCGTTGTAGCTCTTGCCGCTCTTGTTTTGCAGGTACATTTCAAAGCCACCAGTCATTGATAGGCCCATGATAGGAGGTAAATTTACAACAAAGGTCATTGAGTTTTTAGAACCCCAAAGCATGCCGTTAAACTGCCCAGCCAAGGCATCTGCACTATCTGCTACACCTTTTCTTTCATTCCAGTCTTTTAGCTTGATAAAGCTAACGGCTGAGTTTTCTCTAAGAGAGCTAGCGAGCATATCATAACCTGCAAAGCCCAGGGTAAATTCGACATTTGGATTGCTCAAAATGGCGTTACCAATAGATTTTACCTCTTCTTTAGTCTTTAGCATATTTGTTGAAGGTGGAAGAGAAGTGATAACCATCAAAGCACCCTTGTCTTCTGAAGGCACAAGCCCTTTTGGCACTTTTTGAAATAGCCCATACGTTGCAAATCCCATGATACCAATGACTATAAAGCTGATAATGACGTGTTTTAAAATTTTTGCCACACCTGCTGTAAAGAGTCTAGTGCTAAAGTCAAAGAAGTCGTTAAATTTCTGAACTATCCAAAATGGCTTGTTCTCTTGTTTTTTAAGCATAACCGCACAAAGTGCTGGCGTAAGAGTAAGAGCAACAAAGCCAGAGATACAAACAGAGACGACAAGTGTTAGCGCAAACTGCTTTTGTATAACGCCTACAAAGCCCTCCATAAAAGATACCGGCACGAAAACTGCGCAAAGAACTAGCACGATAGAGATAACCGGAGTTTGTACCTCCTCCATTGCCTTAAATGTCGCATCTTTTACGCTTATATTTTTATCTTCGTGCAAAATTCTCTCAACGTTTTCTATAACGATGATCGCATCATCCACGACGATGCCTATGGCTAACACCATGGCAAAAAGTGTAATCAAATTTATACTAAAGCCCATCACGTAAAGTCCGCCAAATGTACCTATAATAGAGACTGGCACAGCGAGCATCGGTATAATGGTGGCTCTAAAGCTCTTTAAGAAAAAGTACATTACAACAAGAACAAGTAGCATCGCCTCAATGAAAGTTTTGATAACCTCATTGATAGATACGGTGATAAATTCAGTTGGGTTATAAGCTATGGTGTGCTCTAGACCAACTGGGTAGGTTTTCTTTAGCTCTTCAAGCTTTGCAGCAACTGCCTCTGCAGTTGCAAGTGCGTTTGCATCGTTTTGCAAAAATAGCAAAAGTGGCACTGCTGGCTTGCCATTTAGCATAGCATCTGATGCATAGCTAGCAGCTCCAAGCTCGACTGTGGCGACCTCTTTTAGTTTTACGACGCTGCCATCTTCACTTTTTATCAAAATTTCGCCAAACTGCTTTGGATCTTTAAAACGTCCCTCAGAAACGACCGAGTAAACATAAGGATTCTCGCCTTTTGATGGCTGCTCGCCGATCTTGCCGGCTGCGTATTGTGAGTTTTGAATTTTTACTTGAGAAATGACATCACTTGGAGTTAGTTTAAAATGAGCTAGTCTATCTGGCTTTAGCCAAATTCTCATTGAGTACTCTTTGTTGCCAATGAGCGCTGTATCGCCGATACCTTTTACTCTTTTGATCTCGTCAGCGATGTTTAAATTTACATAGTTATATAGCTCAACTAGGTTCATATTTGGATTTGTAAAGCCAACTACTTGAAGGATCGAGCTACTTCTTTCACGCACCGTTACGCCCATGTTTTGCACCTCTTGAGGTAGCCTTGAAAGGGCAGCTTGGACGCGATTATTTACATCTATCGTAGCTTGTTTTGACGATGAGCCGATCTTAAAATATACGCTTATATTCATTGTACCAGCAGAGCTTGATGTGCTTTGCATATAAAGCATATTTTCGACACCATTTATCTGATCTTCGATCGCACTTGCGACTGAGTCGGCGATAGTCTGCGCGTCAGCACCGCTATATGTCGCAGTTACAGAGACAGTAGGCGGAGTAAGACTTGGATACTCCTCTATTGGAAGCCCCTTTATGCTCATAAGACCTGCTATAACTATGATGATAGATATAACGGTTGCAAATATCGGGCGATTTATGAAAAATTTTGAAAACATCTATCTGCCTTTACTTGCTTTTTGTAGCGTTTGTGTCTTTGCCGTTTATAAATTCTGCACTTAGGTCTTTATCTGTTTCAACTGGTGCGCCAACGCCTATTTTAAGGAAGTTATTTACGATGATCTTATCGCCCTCCTCAAGGCCCTCAGTCACTACGACCATATCTTTTGTTTGGTAGCTAGTTTTTACATTTTTTTGGCTTACTTTGCCATCTTTTACGACTAAAACATAAGTGTTTGTGGCGCTTTGTTGAAGGGCAACTTGCGGGATATTAAAGGCATTTTTTTGCACAAATCCGCTCATCTTTATATGGCCAAACGCACCTGGTAAAATTTTACCCTCGCTATTGTCAAAGCTAGCCTTTGCCAAAACGCTACCAGTTGCCGTATTTACGACGTTATCTATAAATGTCACTTTGCCAGTGAAATTTTCATTGTTTAAATTTAAGACAGCCTCGCTATTTAGTTGCTGCCAAGCGCCGTTATCTAAATTTGCTTTTCTACTTAGATTATCTACATCTGCTATGTAAAAGTCAGCCTCGATCGGATTTATCTTTGTTAGTCTTACAAGCTGGGTTTGGCTTGCTACTACAAGTGAGCCAACATCGACTTTATTATCGCCCACTACGCCGTCAAATGGAGCAACTATGTTTGTGTAGCCTAGATCTATTTTTGCACTTTTTAAATTTGCTTTTGCGCTTACTAAAGTTGCATTTGCTATGTCATAAGCTGCAACGGCTGCGTCGTAGTCTTTTTGAGAGACTGCATTTTTCTTATAAAGGGCAGAAATTCTTTTAAACTCAGTCTCGGCATTTTTTAAATTTGCATTTGCTACGCCAACAGAGGCATCAAGTGAGTCAAAGCTAGCTTGATATTTTTCTGGATCTATCAAAAATAACTTATCGCCCGCTTTTACTTTACTTCCTGGCTTGAAAAACTGCTTTATGATAGTTCCGCCAACTTTTGGATAGATAATAACATCTTGACTACTTACAACCGTTGCGGTGTAATCAAAACTAATAGGTATGTCTGTTTTTTGTGCGATAAAAATATCCACATGAGATAGTGGCATCTGGCGACCTGCTGCCGCTTTATTCTCTTTATTTTCAAAACAACCACTTAGAAATAAAACTGCAACCGAAAGCACAAGAGCACTTTTAAAATTTGCCATAAAAACCTCTCTTAATTTTAAATTTTAATATCATATTTAGTTTTTGTAATAATTGTTACAAAAATTTAAAGTTCTCGATTCTATTAGAAAACAAATAAAAAGTCAATTTTATTTTTTACTAATTCCATCCAAAAACAACTCAACACACAAGCCAATATGCTTTTTACGCTCTTTTTCACTAAGCTTTGGTTCTTCATTTATCAAAAGCGAATCGTAGTAATAAGCCCCAATCACACTTTGTATAAAGTACTTTGCAGCAAATTTGGCTGAAAATTTTGAATCAAGTTTGGCTTTTACCTCATCTCTTTCAAAGAAATTTATAAGCACAAGATCAATCTTTTTTAAAATTTGATCCAAAAACGTCTTACCAAGTTTGCCACCATTTTTAGAACCCTCGCTCATCATTATCCTACCAAGAGAGATATGCCTTTTACTGCAAGTAATAGAAAATATTATGGTTGCAAATTTGGTTAAAAATTCCTTCAAGCTGTGAGAAATTTTAAGATCTATTTTCTCATCGATCTCTTTTATAAGGCTATCTATCTCTTGCTCAACGATCGCCTCAAAAAGCCCCTCTTTGTTCTCAAAAAATGTATAAATGCTAGAAAGCGATCCACCACTTATCGCTACGATGTCACTTAAGCTTGTCTTTTCATATCCTTTTTCTAAAAATAGCTCAAGTGCTGTTTTTACGATAAGTTCGTATCTTTTTTTACCCTTTTCTGAGATTGCCATCTTATTTCCTATTAAATTTTTGCCATTTTATCATCTTTTAGGATAGATAAAAGTACTTTGTCTTTGCACGCTGATAGCTGGCTCGTCAGTGGCATAGGCTTTTATATTTATATGTTTTAAAAGATCTTTATCGCTTAAATTTTCATTTTTTGATTTTAATGTGACAATGACTCGTTGTTTTGCACCAGCTTTTAATATAAATGGCTTATTTGGGCGAGAAATTTCTATATTCTTATCATCTACTTCAAAGTAAAAGGCATGCTCTTTATTTTGTGTGTTTTGCACCAAAAATACGTAAGAATTTTCGACTTCATTTTCGCCTAAAATTTTATAAAGCTCGCTTGTTCTATTTATATTTAAAAGCATGCTTTCTTTTTTGCCACTCATCAATACCCCAGCTGTTAAGATAATGCCCAAAATGACAAGGTAAGCAACCGTTCTAAAGCGTAAAATTTTGACTCTTTTTTGCTCTTTTATAGAATTTATACTTCTCCACTCAATAAGCGAGCTTTCATCAAAATGCTTCATCACTTTAGCACAAGCATCGCTACACTCTAGACAATTTATACATTCAAGCTGCATACCTTTTCTTATATCAATGTGCGTTGGGCATATCCTCACGCACGCCTCGCAGCCAGTACACAGCGCGCCCTCTTCTTTTGGCTTTTTAAATTTCTCTTTTCCGTTATAGATTACGCCGCCTCTTTTTTGATTGTAAATAACTTGGATCGTATCGTTATCAAACATCACTGATTGCACCCTAGCGTAAGGACAAACATAAATACAAAAATTTTCTTTTAGAATGATGACATCATAAACTAACCAAATAGCGATAATAAGCCAAAATGCAAGCAAAACTCCATGTTCGCTTGGCTCTTTTAAATAAGCAAAAAAATCAAGCGGTGGCACAAAATACCATAAAAAATTTGCCGAAATAATAAGAGCTAAAATACACCAAATTCCAACTGCTAAAGCTCGCTTTAAAATTTGTCCTTTTGGCTCATTTTGTTTATTTTGGATATTTTTTCTAATCTTTAAAATTTTAGTTTGCAAAAGGTCACGAAATATCGTTCTAAAAATAGTTTGCGGACAGCTCCAACCGCACCAAACGCGCCCTGCAAGTGTCGTTAGAAAAAATATGCTTAAGAACAAAATGATAAATAAAAATGGCAATAAATAAAGCTCTTGCATATCAAATTTTGTAAAAAAGAGATCAACTCTACTTTTATCAAAACTTAGCAAAAAAAGCTGTGCATCATTTATCCTGATAAATGGCAAAATAAAGACAAATAGCGTAATACAGGCGAAAAAAATGTAACGCCTCTTGGCGTAACTAAGATGAAACTCCTTTGACATAATAAGCCTTTTTTGAAATTTTATGATTATAAAGCTTATGGCATTAAAAGAGTTTTAAAAAAAAATAGTTAAAAGCTTAAATTTATGAAAGTTAAACTATACTCACGGCTTATTTTAATCTGAAAGGTGGTGAGGACGTTGCCTGGTATTAAGGTACATCCTAACGAGTCATTTGACGAGGGTTACAGAAAGTTTAAAAAACAAACTGACCGTAACTTAGTAGTAACTGAAGCAAGAGCTAGACGCTTCTTTGAGCCTAAAACTGAGATCCGCAAGAAACAAAAAATTGCAGCTCGCAAGAAAATGCTTAAACGTCTTTATATGCTTAGACGCTACGAGTCAAGACTCTAAAACCAAGACAAAGAGGGCTTTGCTCTCTTTGTTTAACTCTTCTTTTAGCCTTATTTTTTTATAATCAAAGCAAATTTTTTATTTTATTTTAAACGGAAATTCGATGCAAAAGCTAGCTATAAACGAAGCTGCAGAAATTTTAGGCATAACAAAAGAAGCAGTCTATAATAGAATCCGCCGTGGTTCGATAAATACAGTCATTGAAAATGGCATAAAATTTGTCATCCTTGATGAGAAACCAAGTAGCGAGAAAGCCACAAAATCCACTCCAAAAAGTACAAAAACCAAATCCCAAAATGATGAGTTTGTAAATTATTTGCTAAATGAGTTAAGCGAGTTAAAGAGCTTAAATTTAAACTTGCAAGCTGACAAGGACAGGCTTTTTAAAGAAAAAGAGCAGATGCTAATCGAGCGAAAAAATGAAATTTTACAAATTTATAAGGACAGAGATGAGAAACTCATGCAGTTTCTAAATGCTATGCAAAGGCCGCTTTTATCACAAAAAAATGACGATATGCCAAATAATGAAGCGATAGAGGTTGAGATAGAAAATGAGTCAAAATGGATAAATTTAAGTGAATTTTTAAAGGAGCTAAATCTAAAGCCAAAGGCAACGAAAAAAGCTAGTGAAAAGATAATAAAAGCGATACACCACTCAAAATTTATAAAATTTAAACGAGGTGTGATACTTGTTAGAAGACATAAAAATTTAAAAGAGTTGATAGGAGAGATATGAAACACATTAAAAAGATAGCTACTTATGCTGCGGTAGGCGGATTTGGTGCGATCGTTATGGCTGGCCTTGCTGGTTGTGGCAGTAACAATGGCGGTGATGAAAATGCACTAAACGAAGTTGCGCAAAAAAATGGCGCCTTTGTCATAATCGAAGAGAGCGCGCCTGGAGTTTATAAAATTTTAGAAGAGTATCCAAGTACTGAAACTAGAGTTGTGTTAAAAGATATAAACGGCACTGAGCGTGTGCTAAGCAAAGACGAGATCGATAAGCTCCTAGCTCAAGCAAACGCAAATATCGACAATGGCACTTCAAATTTAACAAAAACGAGTGACGCACAGCTAAGTAGTGGCGGTCTAAGCCTTGGTGAGACGATACTTGCCTCAGCAGCCGGTGCGATACTTGGTAGCTGGATAGGTAGCAAGCTTTTTGGAAATCAAAATTTCCAAGCTACTCGTCAAAATTCTTACAAAAATCCAAGCGCATACACAAGAAGCGTTGATAGCTTTAATAAGCAAAAAGCAGCAAATTCTGCCGCAAGAAGTAGTGGTGGTAAGAGTGGATTTTTCGGTGGTGGATCAAAATCAAGCTCTAGCTCATCAAGCTTTGGAGGCTAAAAAATGATAAATTTAAGAAAAATCACTCCGTTAAATAACGAATTTATGGAAAAAATCGGCTTTGCTTGGCATACAGACAACGATAACAGCTCATACATCGCAGATGAGATCGTGCAGGTAAAAGCAAGTGAGGCGGATGCTTACTACGAAGCGGCAAATGAGCTATACGATATGTATGTAAATGCTGCTCAACACGTCATTGACAATAACCTTTTTCACGAGATAGGCATACCGTTTAATCTCGTTGATAGCATCAAAAAAAGCTGGGAAAATGACGTTCACTGGCACCTTTATGGCAGATTTGATCTTGCAGGCGGACTTGATGGTAAGCCGATAAAACTGATCGAATTTAACGCAGATACGCCAACGGCAGTCTTTGAGACAGCGATCATTCAGTGGGCGATGCTAAAACTAAATCATATGGATGAAGCAGAGCAATTTAATAACCTTTACGAAGCTCTAAAGCAAAATTTTAAACGCCTTATTACGCTTGGCGATGATAATGTAAATTTTGAGGATGTTTACGAGGGTTGGGGGATACTCTTTAGCTCTATCGCTGGTAGTATCGAGGATGAGCAAACCGTGAAATTGCTGCAATACATCGCAAAAGAGGCTGGCTTTAAGACAGACTTTGCTTACGTTGACGAGGTCGTTTTTGACGATAACGAAGGCATTTTTAAAGGTGATGAAAATTTCGAGTACTGGTTTAAGCTTGTGCCTTGGGAGAGCATAGCGATCGATGAGGGCGAGCTAGCACTCATACTCTCAAATATCATCAAAAATCAAAAAGCCATTATAATCAATCCCGCCTACACGCTACTTTTCCAAAGCAAGGGAATTTTAAAAATTCTTTGGGATCTTCATCCAAATCATCCACTCTTACTTGAGACCTCAAACGAGCCGCTAAAGGGCAAAAAATATGTGAAAAAGCCGGTATTTGGTAGAGAGGGCGCAAACGTCTCGATACACGATGAAAACGGCGCACAAATAACAAGTAATGACGGCGAATACGACTCAAACAAAGCCATTTATCAAGAATTTTACGAGTTTAATCAAGATGAAAGAGGCGATAACTACCAAGCAGGCGTATTTTACGCTTATGAAGCGTGTGCGCTTGGATATAGAAAGGGCGGCAAAATTTTAGATAACTACTCTAAATTTGTAGGACATTTCATTAAGGACTAAAGATGAAAATCGTTTGTTTAGACGCGGCCACGCTGGGAGAGAACGTAGATCTTAGTGTTTTTAAGAAATTTGGCGAGTTTATCAGCTACCAAAAAACCAAAAGCGAAGAGATCGTGCTTCGTCTAAAGGGCGTTGATGTGGTCATCACAAACAAGGTCATCATCGACAAAGCCGTGATGGAGGCAACAAATTTAAAGCTCATTTGCATAAGCGCAACTGGGATGAATAATGTCGATTTGGAGCATGCAAAAGCTAAAAATATAGCTGTTAAAAACGTTGCTGGCTACTCAACCGCAAGCGTCGTGCAACACACGTTTGCGATGCTTTTTGAGCTAACAAATCACATCAAATTTTATGATCACTACGTAAAGAGTGGCGAGTGGGTGAAGAGTGAAATTTTTACCTATCTTGGCGCAGATATCAGCGAGATTGCTAGCAAAGAATTTGGCATCATCGGACTTGGCGAGATAGGACGTGGCGTGGCGGCAGTGGCACGTGCATTTGGTGCAAATGTGAGCTACTACTCGACAAGTGGAGCAAATAACAATAGAAAATTTAAGCAAAAAAGCTTAGAGGAGCTACTAAGAAGCAGCGACATCATCAGCATCCACGCACCACTAAACGAAAAGACTAGAAATTTACTAGGCACAAACGAGATAAATTTGCTAAAAGATGATGCAATAGTGCTAAATTTAGGACGTGGCGGCATAGTGGACGAAGCGGCTATGGCAAGGGCGATAGATGAGAGAAATTTACGCTTTGGTACGGATGTTTTAGAAAGCGAACCGATGAGCAAAAATAGCCCATTTTTAAATGTAAAAAACAAAGAAAATCTACTCATCACGCCGCACGTGGCATGGGGTAGCCTGGAGGCTAGAAAGACGCTCATCGCAAAGATCGTCGCAAACATCGAAAATTTTATCAATGAGAGCAAGTAATGGGCTATGATATAAGCTATCACGCTATTAGCGAAGATGAAATTTCAAAGTGGTATTTTGAGGCACTTGAGCTTGCAAGGGCTGGTAAATTTGACGAGGTTTTAGCGCTTGCCAACAAGGCTG
Organism: Campylobacter concisus; assembly: GCF_002165785.1. Classification (GTDB taxonomy): domain Bacteria; phylum Campylobacterota; class Campylobacteria; order Campylobacterales; family Campylobacteraceae; genus Campylobacter_A; species Campylobacter_A concisus_W. The sequence goes on along the minus strand of NZ_NDYO01000010.1, from coordinate 119,198 downwards.
GCGTAGAGGAATTTTACGCGCAAAAATACAAAGATACGCTAAGCGCTGCGTTACAGTATAAAGACGATAAAATTTTTAACAAAACTCACGGCTTTTGTATCGCCGTCACACAAGGATTTTTTAGAAAGTATTTCTACACTCGGGGCACAGCGCTAAGCTCTTTTGCACAGCAAAATGAGAAATTTAAAAACTACATTAGCAACTGGCGAGAAATTTTACCAAGTGAGTTTTTGAATAAATTTAGTGGCGAAATTTATAATGAGATCACCGAAAACTACTGCTGTGGCGCTTATGTAAACGCTAAAAACGTAGCTAAACTAAAGGCTGACTATGAAGCAGGCGGTGAGATAAAAGATGCGGTTGATGGCTTTTACATGCAAAATTTACCTGCATTTTTAGATGCTCTAAACTACGCATACGAGCTAAAAATAGGCCTGCTTGAGGCCACTGAGGTCGTGGAGCCAAATCCGCTTGATCTAAACAAATCAAGCTCATATTCAAACCTCTTTAACTGCAACCCGAAGGGCGCTATCATCTACGCACAGACCGCGGTGCAGCAGATTGGCGAAGCGATAAAGCAAGAAGAGACTGGCAAAAAGTCACTTTTTGAGAAGATCAAAGGGCTATTTAAATAAATTTGAAAGGATAAAAATGGCAACTGAGCATAGTTTTGATATAAGTGCCGAGGTCGATATGATGGAGGTTAAAAACGCTCTTGAGGCGGCAAAAAAAGAGATCGCAGCAAGGTATGACTTTAAGGGGCTTGCGGCCGAAGTCGAGCTAAACGAAAAAGAGAAATTTATCACGCTTCTTAGCTCAAGCGACAACAAGATCGATGCGCTAAAAGACATTGTGATCTCAAAGCTCATCAAGCGCAACATCCCACCAGTTGCGATCACAGAAACAAAAAGAGAGCCAGCAAGTGGTGGAAATTTAAAGGTGACGCTAAAACTAAACGATACACTTGACGCTGAAAACTCAAAAAAGATCACAAAAGCGATCAAAGACTCAAAGATCAAGGTGAGCGCGCAGATCAGGGGCGAAGAGATCAGAGTGACAAGCAAAAGCATAGATGACTTACAGGAGTGTATAAAGCTGGTGAGGGGGTTAAATTTAGAGCTTCCGATAAGCTTTAAAAACCTAAAGTAACGGCTTCTCGTGAGTGCCTTTAAATGAGCTAGAAAATTCTCACTCCGCAGGCTATATGCCTAGCGCACGCTTGATTTTTCGTCGCAACATTTAAATTCATCTCACGACGTTTTGTGATTCACTTTGTAATTAAATTTGCGAAACTGCCACTTGATTTTTCATATAAAATTTAGCAATTTTTCACTTAAATTTATTTCACTAAGGACAAAAAATGAGATTTTTTAAGAAAATTCTCGGTAAGCAAATCGATCTTGGCAAGCAAATGCCAATCTATTTTGTAAGTAGCGACGAAGACTATATGCAGCGTGCGTTTGAGCAGGCCAGAGAGAGCTTTAGATATTTTTGGCGTGAGGTTTACTGGGAGCGCCACAGGATCGTACCAGCACTTGATTATGCAATGGTAAAAATTTGCTTCTTAGATGTCGTAAATGGCGAAGAAGTCGGTGAACACATGTGGATAGATGATGTGGAATTTGACGGCGAAACGATATATGGCACGCTCGTAAATGAGCCAGATAGCGTGCAAAACGTGAAATTAGGCGACCAAATAAACGCAAAGATAGATGAAATGAGTGACTGGCTCTTTTCGATAGATGGACGCGCATACGGCGGATTTAGCGTGCAGGCGATGCGCTCACGCATGCAAAAGAAAGAGCTAAAAGAGCACGATAAAGAGTGGGGACTTGATTTTGGCGATTTTAACGATATTTTGGTAGTTTATGAGCAAAAAGAGCATCCTGAAAATTTGATAGAGCATCCAATGAGCAAAAATACATATGAGCAAGTAAAGCAATATATAAAAGAGCACCCAAATATGGTCACGGATGCTGATGAGTTTGGCTATACGCAGCTTCACAACGAGGCGATCGCTGGAAATTTAAATCTTGTAAATCTCTTACTAGAAAACGGTGCTGATAAAAATGCCCGGACAAAAAGTGGCAAAACGGCAGCTGATTTTGCTGAAAATTTGGGCTGGAGCGAAATCGCAAAGGTGCTTAAATAGCAAGTTTTATAAATTTTTAGGATTTAAATTTGAGTTATCAAGAAATTTTAGAGCTAATGAAAGAAAAAGATAAGCCAGAATTTACAAATGAAATTCTTGTAAGTACTTTATTAAAATTTCATCCATTAATACTATCTGGCATTAGTTTGGTTGGTATGATCTATTATTTTGCATATTTTGGGATTAAGGTAAAATATTTTCCAGATTTAGGTGGAGCAGATGTAGCATACGTTGGTGTATCATTCTTTTTTATATCGACTTTTTTTCGCTTGCAATTATATTTCCTTGTCTGATTTATCCAGGCTACTATGAAAATAAAAAAGATAAAACCTGGATGTTTTACTTTGGATTTTGTCTACTTCCTTTTCTGGCAGTAGTTTGCATGGCAGCATTAAATACTATTGTTGCAAACAAAATAATGCTTATTGATTTACTTATTATTTCTTATAATTTATTTTGATATAAATACAAAAGATCACTCTTTTTTTGCTTTACTATGGCAGTAGTTGCAGCTATTATAGTATTGGTGCTTATATGTTTTACTTTAATTTTTATTCTTAAAAAAGAGCTACCTATAAATTATGATCTTATAGAAGAGTTCTTGTTGGTGATGATTGCATTTTGTATTGTAACACTGGTCTATTTTAAAGGTTTGGAATATTTTTATAAAAAAATGAATATATAGTCTTCGTAATGACTGTATCAATTATAATAATTGCGATTTTATCTTGCTTTCTTTTAGGGGCGATCGCAAATAGGCTTGGGATGACAAATGTTGAATTTAAATATTTATCTATTGAAAAAAGTACACTAGGTGCTTTACCATTTCAAATTTACAGTAAAGATAAAGAGCCTGATAAAAGTAATACCTATTATGAAATAGAATGTAGAAGCAATATTGTAAAACTTTATAACATCAAAGCCCTATCAACACTAGGAAAGTTTTATTACCTAGAGACAAAAAATGGAGTAAAATTTGAGCTTGACTCGAGTAAGATCATCTCAGGGGCTAAGGAGTAAAATCCTTAAGCTTTGAGACTAAAATTTGATCGATACGTGAAATTTGTAGATTTAAAAAATTAAAATTTATAGGCCAAATTTATCTGGCTAAGCTAAAAATTTCTTTAACACAAGGCTAAATTTATTAAAAGTTAGCTATCCTAACACATCAATTTAAAACCAAACTTATTTAAGGCGATTAGTTATGATCTTTAAAAATATTGTCGAGAATTTTGCCGTAAATTACGCTCATAATTCTATTCAAAGATCACTATATAATGAATTTAATATAGACATTTTAACCACAACCTACACCAAAACTCCCAAAAAAGACAAAAAGTATATGCTCTACGCGCACGTGCCATTTTGTCACACATTCTGTCCATATTGCTCGTTTCATAAGTACCACTATGAGCAAGAACTTGCAAAAGTTTACTTTGAAAATTTACGTGAAGAGATGAGGCAGGTTAAAGAGGCTGGATTTGACTTTGATTCACTTTATGTTGGCGGTGGCACGACGCTTATAAATGAACCTGAGCTTGAGAAAACGCTTAAGCTTGCAAAAGAGCTTTTTAGTATAGATGAAATTTCAGCAGAAAGCGATCCAAATCACATCTCACCCGAGAGTTTAGCTAGATTTGATGGATTAATTGATCGACTAAGCGTTGGCGTACAAAGCTTTGATGATGAAACGTTAAAAAGAGTTGGCAGATATGAAAAATTTGGCTCAGCCAAGGAGATAAAAAGAAAGCTTGAGCTCGCTCTTGGCAAGATCCCAGTCATTAGCCTCGATCTCATCTTTAACCTGCCAAATCAAACAAAAGAGCAGCTCATAAACGACATAAATACTGCAAAATCGATCTCTCCACAACAAATCACCTTCTATCCGCTCATGAAATCAGAGCTAACAAGAGAGAATATAGCTCGCTCGCTTGGTGTTTCAAACGTAGATAACGAGCGTGAATTTTACGAGATCATCGTGAGTGAATTTGCTAAGGGCGGATACAAGCAGAGCAATGCTTGGGCGTTTTCAAATGAAAAAAGTGCTGACCTTCGTGACGAATATGTTGGTTCAAATTTAGAGTATCTAGGCGTTGGTAGCGGGGCATTTAGCTTTCTTAACGGTGAGCTTGTAATAAACGCGTTTAATCTACTTGAATACGGCAAAAGGATAAAAAATAGACAAAGCCCAGTCATCGCAAAATGTGGTTTTAACAAGAAAGAGAGACTTAAATACACGTTTTTAACAAGGCTTTTTGATGGCGGAGTTGATATTAAAAGATATAATGATGAAAATAACACAAACATTAACAAAGTCTTATTTATGGAGCTTAGCTTACTTAAGCTTATAAATGCAGTATATGAAGAAAATGGCATTATTAAGCCGACATTTTTTGGCAAATATATCTGCATCGTGCTTATGCGTGATTTTTACGCTGGTATGGACAAAGTTCGTGCGATATTTAAGGATGACGCGAAGATAAAACGAAGCAAGGTGCTTCGTATAATGAGCGAAAATACTGAACAAAAGTATGAGCCAAATATCATTCAGCCGCGAGCTGCGATGTAATGCTTGCAAATTTAATCAAAAAAAATATCTACCAAATTTCTAAAATAGTGTTATTAACGCTCGTATTTAGCGGACTTGGTGTCTGGACCCTTTCATTTATAAATAATGAGCTTGTAAGTTTAAAAGAATTTGATCCGATTCTTGCAATTAAATTTATAGCAGTCTTACTTTTATTTTTTATAAGCGCCATCGCCGCAAATATATCGCTTACAAATTTTGGACATAAATTTATCTACGAGCTAAGATATCAAAGTGTAAAGCAAATTTTAGATACGCCAAATAGCGTGATAAATGAGATTGGCAAGGCAAAGATCATAGCTAGCCTAAATAATGACATAAAAACGATCACATTTGCCTTTATGAGCGCTACTGGCTTTATACAAAGTCTAGTTTTTATCGTCTGTGCCAGCATCTATCTTTGTGTAATCGCTCCAAAAATTTTTATCTTTTTATCCATTTGGATCGGTGCGACTCTTTTTATAAATACACTTTTTATGAAAAAAATTCATCTTTATTTTAAGCATTCTAGAGTTCAAGATGACGCATTGCAAAAGCACTACGACGATATCGTAGAGGGGCATAGAGAGCTTAGTTTAAATAGAGCAAGGGCAAGTGTCTGCTTTGATGAGTTAAATTTTACAGGCGATAAAAAACGCCAAAATATGGTAAAGGCCGATATTTATCACGCATTAAGCGATAATTTTACAAACATTATGCTTCTTGGCTCAGTTGGACTTTGCGTATTTTTGTGCGTGGCATTTGACTGGGCGAGCCTGCAAACAGCACTAAGCATTAGCCTAACGATACTATTTTTAAGAGGCTCATTTATGAGTATGGTTGGCTCCATACCAGCCGCACTTAGCGCAAAGGTGAGCTTAGAGAAGATCATGAGCTTAAATTTAAATAAATTTAAGGAAGGCTTTAAATTTGACGATAGCCTAAGCGATAATTGGCAAAACATAAAAATAAAAGATATAAATTTCAACTACACTCACGGCAAATTTAGCCTAAAAGACGTAAATTTAGAGATCAACCGCGGTGAGATAACATTTATCATCGGCAAAAATGGCAGTGGCAAAAGTACGCTTATAAATTTACTTTGCGGGCTAATGCGCCCAAGTAGTGGCGAAATTTACCTTGATAGCACAAAGATAGATGAGGGAAATTTACAAAGTTATCAGGCAAAGATAAGCGCTATTTTTGCTGATTTTTATCTATTTTCGCAAACGCTCTCTCATAATGGCTTTGCTAGCCAAAACGAAATAGACGAGCTTTTAGCCTTGCTTGAGGTCGATAAAAAAGTAAGTGTCATAGATAATAAGCTTAGCACCACGCAACTCTCAACCGGCCAGCGAAAGCGACTAAGCCTGCTAATAGCTATCTTAGAGCACCGCTCTATCCTTATCCTAGATGAATGGGCGGCCGATCAAGATCCGCTCTTTAAGCGAAAATTTTATAAAGAAATTTTGCCATTTTTACAAAGTAAAGGCATCAGCATAATCGCTGTTAGCCACGATGATAGTTACTTTGATGTAGCAACTAGGATCATCTTAGTAAAAGATGGCTTTGTGCGTGAGCTAGACGAGAGCGAGCGAATAAGTGCTGCAAAAGATGCAGTCGAGAAGATAAAATAGGAGTAATTTTTACACAAAAGCACAATACTCACCCTACTCTTAAGCCGTTTCAAGCTCAAATAAATTTAAATTTAGTAGAATCTTAAAAATTAAAAAAGGCAAAGTATGTCACATTCAGAGCTTGAAAGTACCTATTTTGGTGCATTTATCATACTTTTACTAGCGACTTGTTCATTTTGTTTAATAACATTCTTATCTTCAAAAATAAGTAAAAAATTAGCCAACCGCGATACCCAGCGTCTAAAACTTGGCTTTTACGAGTGCGGACCGACAACCGTAAAACAGCCAAATAAGATAAATATCCACTACTTTTTTTATGGAATTTTATTTATTTTATTTGACGTTGAGGTCATTTTTATGTATCCGTGGGCGGTGGATTTTAGGCTGCTTGGGCTATTTGGGCTCATCGAGATGCTGCTTTTTGTGGCGATCTTACTCATCGGCTTTGCCTACGCTTGGCAAAAAGGAGTCTTTAAATGGCAAAGCATCAGATAAACTACGCTGCAAATGGTGGTCTGCCAGTAGTTTTAACGACCGTTGATAAGCTCGTGCAGTGGGGCAGGAGCAACTCGCTTTGGGCGCTTAGCTACGGGCTTGCATGCTGTGCGATCGAGATGATGGCAAGTGGCGCTAGCAGATATGACTTTGATAGATTTGGCACTATATTTCGCGCTAGTCCAAGGCACTCAGAGGTGATGATCATAGCTGGCACGCTAACTAAAAAGCACGCTGAATTTACAAGGCGCCTTTACGACCAGATGCCTGAGCCAAAGTGGGTCATCTCGATGGGTAGCTGCGCAAACACTGGTGGTATGTTTAACACCTACTCAACCGTTCAAGGCGTAGACCGCATAATACCTGTCGATATCTACATCCCAGGCTGTGCCCCGCGCCCAGAGACGCTTCAATACGCACTTATGATGCTTCAAAAAAAGATAAGAAAACAAAGTGCATTTAGGGCGCAAAAGCCAAGAAAGCTCGAAATATGAGAGAGTATAAGCCAAAAAACGACCTGCAAAAAAAGCAATACTATAAAGAAAAATTTTTCATTCCGCAAGAGAGTTTAAAGAACAAAGCAAGTGGTAGTAATTTTGAAAGTGAAATAGAAATTTTAGAACAAGGCGGTGTAGAAATTCTATCTAGCTATATAGAGTTTGACCAGCTTGTTATATATGTAAATTCTAGTGAAAACTACAAAACACTTGAGGTGTTAAAAAACTTTGGCTACGAGCAACTTTGCGAGCTTGCTGCGGTCGATTTCATAAGTCAAAAAAGTGGATATGAAGTTTTTTATCAATTGCTTAGTATCAGTAAAAATAGACGCGTTCGTGTAAAATGCTTTGTAAAAAAAGATGAAATGCTAAAAAGCGTTTGCGAGCTTTATAAAAGCGCGAACTGGGCTGAGCGCGAGATGTATGATCTAAGTGGCGTTCTCATTAAAGATCATCCAAATTTAAAGCGCCTCATCATGCCTGATGACTGGCACTCACACCCGCTCTTAAAGAGCTATCCGCTAACTGGCGACGAGGCTGCTAAATGGTACGAGGTGGATAAAATTTTTGGGCATGAATTTAGAGAGCAAATCGGCGAAGAGAACCGCGACCCAGCCTATATTGAAGAGAAAGATACCTTTGGTTTTTCAAGAGTGTTTAGTGAAGAGTACGAGTATCAAGAAGAAGGCGGAGTAAAATTTGTCAAAAAGGCTAAATTTAACCAGAGCCAGATAGTAAAGGAAAGACCTTGAGTCAGTCACCAAACCGCTTAAAACCATTTTTTGAAAATTTAGAATTTGAGCAAAATGATGGCAAGATGATACTAAATTTTGGCCCACAACACCCAAGCGCTCACGGGCAGCTTAAGCTTGTTCTTGAACTTGATGGCGAAAAGGTCGTGCGCGCCATGCCAGAGGTTGGCTTCATGCACCGAGGCGTTGAAAAAATGGCTGAAAATATGACCTATCAGGAATTTATCCCAGTAACTGATAGGGTTGACTACATCGCATCTAGTGCGAATAACTACGCATTTTGCGCGGCTGTGGAGAAGCTTTGCGGTATCGAAGTGCCTCGCCGTGCGCAGATCATTAGAGTGATGCTTTTGGAGCTAAACCGCATCAGCTCGCACCTTTTATTTTTAGCTACGCACGCCCTTGACGTGGGGGCAATGAGCGTCTTTTTATACGCATTTAGAGAGCGTGAATACGTCCTTGATCTCATAGAAAAATACTGCGGCGCAAGACTAACTCATAGCTCCATAAGGATCGGTGGTGTGCCGCTTGATCTACCTGATGGTTGGTGCGAGGAGCTACTTAAATTTTGCGAGAAATTTCCAAGCGACATCACGCTTTACGAAGATCTGCTAAGTGAAAATAGAATTTGGCAAGCAAGGCTAATAGACGTGGGTGTAGTTAGCAAAGAACTAGCCCTTAGTAGCGGCTGCTCTGGCGTCATGCTAAGAGCAAGCGGCATCGCACGTGATATAAGAAAAGAAGAGCCATATCTCATCTACGACGAGCTAGACTTTAACGTGCCTTATGCGACACACGGCGATTGCTACGCAAGGTATCTGCTTTACATGAAAGAGATGCGCGAGTGCGTGAAAATTTTAAAGCAGTGTGTTAGCAAGTATCAAACAAGCAGCCCCGCCATCATCGCCAACGCGCCAGATTACGTGAGCGCTTCAAAAGAGCAGATAATGAGCCAAAACTACTCATTAATGCAGCATTTTGTGCTAATAACTCAGGGCCTAAAACCTCCAAAGGGCGAAATTTACTTCGCTAGTGAGTCACCAAAGGGCGAGCTTGGAATTTATATAAACTCAGATGGCAGCGCAAGCCCATATCGTCTAAAAATTCGCACGCCAAGCTTTTGGCACTGCGCTATTTATGAAGATTTATTGGTAGGCCAGTACGTTGCTGACGTCGCTACGATAATTGGTAGCACAAATATCATCTTAGGCGAGGTCGATAGATGAGAAGGGTCGATCTTAGACACTTAAAGAGTGAGTTTTTGAGCGCTCTTGGACAGCAGATAAAGGCTAGCGAGGCTGGCGAAGTGATTATATTTTTATTTGAGATAGGCGATTTTAGTAGTGTGACAAAGGCTGTAAATTTAGCCTATAATCTAAACTGCGAAGTGATGAACTCGCTTAAATTTAACCAAGTTGATTGGTTATTAACCATAAAAAAGGGCAAGATATGAAATTTAATGATTTAATAGCAGGTAAAAGCTTAAGCATCGCAAATTTACTAAGCTTGAGCGATAAAAATTTAGCAAAAAAGATAAAAGAGCACGAGTTTAAGTACATCTCTTGCATCGAAGATAGCGAGCTTGGCGGCGAAAATTTAATCCGCTGCGAAATAGGCTCAATAAGCTACGTCTTGGCTCTTCTTTGCAAATACGCAAATTTATCTTGCGATGAGTTTTTTAGCGAGCTTGATGATGGGCTGATAAGCGGCGAGTGCAATGTTGGAGAAGAGGAATTTGAAGAGCTTGGCGAGTGGATAAAGGACGTTAAAAACATCATTATTGATGATTCATTTTTTACTCATCCAGATAAAGATGCGATCTTTTGGCTACTTGAAATTTTAGGCAAAAATGTCGTTTTAGCTGGTGGTTGCAGGAAAGAATTTAGTGATTATCACAAAATAGACGAGCTAAAAGAGCTTGAAAATTTTGACGGAGCAGTCGTTTATCTAAACAAAAACGCAAGCGATGAGATCGTGGGCGGCGTGCAATTTGGTATCGTAGCAAAGGCAAAAGATGGCGAAACCTTAAATTTAAAGGCAAAAGACTTTAGTGTGAATGCTAAATTTAGGCTTGACTCAACGTTAAAAGGCACAGTTGCGATATTTGGTGCAAAAGAGTTTGATGGATACGCATTTAAACAAGTAGTAGTTAGTAAATGAAAATAAGCATAAATGATCAAATTTTAGAAGCAGATGAGGGCGAGAGCATCCTAAATATCGCAAGAGCAAATGGAATTTATATACCAGCTCTTTGCTATCTTAGCGGCTGCTCACCAACTCTTGCTTGTAGGCTTTGCATGGTCGAGGCAAATGGCAAAGTAGTTTATAGCTGTAATGCCAAAGCAAAAGAGGATATGCAAATTTATACAAACACGCCAGAAATCGCTGCCGAGCGAAATGCGATCATGCAGACTTACTGCGTAAATCATCCGATTCAATGTGGCGTTTGTGACAAAAGTGGCGAATGTGAACTACAAAATTTAACCACACGTCTAAAAGTAAATGAACAAAAATTTGCCATCGCTGACACGCACAAACCGCATAAAAAATGGGGGCTAATCAACTACGATCCAGCTCTTTGCATAGTCTGCGAAAGATGTGTCACTGTTTGTAAAGATAGGATCGGCGAGAGTGCGCTAAAGACCGTACCAAGGGGCGTTGAGGTGCCAAAAGAGCTAAAAGAGAGTATGCCAAAAGATGCCTACGCAGTTTTTAGTAAAATGCAAAAAAGCTTAATAGGTCCAAGCGTGGGCGAGAGTCTAGACTGCTCATTTTGTGGCGAGTGTATCAGCGTTTGCCCTACTGGAGCACTTATTAGTTCGCATTTTCAATATAGCACGAATATCTGGGAGCTAAATCCTATCCCAGCAGCAAATCCACATCAAAGCGACTGTGAGCTAATTTACTATGACGTAAAAGAAAAGAGCACTAGCGATAGAAGCAAGCAAATTTACCGCGTCAGCAATGATTTTACATTTGGCGAGATAAGTGGAGCAGCTAGGTTTGGCTATGACTTTCACAATGAGCTTGCCTGTAAAAATGAAGAGAAATTTGAAGAGATTGTTTTAAATATTAAAAATGGTGCGATCAAAAATATAAAATTTAATAGCTTTATCACGAACGAAGAGGCCCTTATTTTAGAGCGTTTAAGAGAGAAATTTGATCTAAATCTAATAAACAATGAGGCGCTAAATTATCAAAAATTTTTAAATAAATTTAGCGAATTTAGTGGGCTTAGCTCGTATAACGCAGACTATGAAGATATTAAAAAAAGCGATTTTATCATCAGTGCTGGCAGTTTCTTAAGACACGAAAGCCCAGTGACAAGCTTTAAGTTAAATAACGCCTTAAAAATGAATAAAGCAGCTGGAATTTACTTTCATCACATAGCCGATGAGATCGTTAAAAAATATTCTAAAAATTTTATCTATGTAACGCATGAAGCTGGAAAATTAGAGCAAATTTTACTTTTTATACTTAAAAACTGGGGTGAAAATTTACCTAGCGCACTTACATCAAAGCTTGAAAATTTTGATGAAAATTTTAGCTTAGATATACCGGTTTTAAGTGAGGGCAAAAGCAAATTTACGCTCATTTTAGGAAGCGATTTTCATACGGATGAAAATGCAAATTTACTAGCCGCATTTGCTGGAATAATAGCAATATCCACGCCGTTTCGTGTTATGCTCATACCTCCTCGCACAAACTCGCTTGGGGTGGCTAAAATTTGCACTCTATCAAGCGAGAAAAAACCTGGCAAGACACTAGGCTATAACGAAAATGGTGATTTTAAATTTAGCATTTTTGAGGGCGATCTTGACGCTGGTGCGCTAAATCAGCAAGAGGGCACATTTACAAGCATAAATAACGAAGTGGTGCCGACAAATGCGGCTCTAGCTCATAACGGCTACTTCTTAAACGATATCGCAAACGCGCTTGGACTAATGGCTAAAAATACGATTGATTACACGCCAAATTTACCAAAAGAAAAGGGTTATAAAGGCATTAAATTTGATGATTTAGAAAATTTTTACGCAAACAACGGCACAAGTCACAGAGGCTATAAGCTTGAAATTTCAAATTTCACGCCAAATGATGATATAGAGCCACTTTTAAAAGATAGCAAGAGCATAAATTTAAAAGATAACGAAGCACTTATAAGTCTTGCAAATCCTATAAATTTGCCATCATTTTTTGCAAACTATGCCACACAAACAGCCAAGAGGGCGAAGCTTTATGCAAGTAGCGAATTTATGGCTAAATTTGAAATTTCACAAAATGAAGCGATTATTTTAGAAAAAGATAGGCGAAAGCTTGCCATTTGCGTGGAGCTTGATAGCGAGCTTGGTGGAGTCGCTGCGTATTTAGGCGATTATGACGACAAACTTGATGTGGGCATTATATTTAATGGCAAAAGCTACTCCGCAGTTAAAATCATAAAGGCAAAAGATGAGTGAAACACTATTTTTTGTGCTAAGCACTATCGTTAAAGCAGTCGTCATCTTAGCCGTCATGGCAAGCCTTGCAGGGCTTGCAACTTATGCTGAGAGAAAGGTATTAGCCTACATGCAGCGCCGCGTAGGACCTGATATGGTTGGACCTGCTGGGATTTTACAGATAGTAGCTGACATGATAAAACTCTTTACAAAAGAGGACATCGTACCAGCAAATACGAATAAATTTATCTTTTTAATAGCTCCACTAATATCAGCCATTGCCGCATTTGCAGCGCTTGCACCTGTGCCATTTTTGCCTGAGTTTGAAATTTTTGGACATACATTACGTCCGATTCTCTCAGATATAAATGTTGGTATTTTATACATCGCTGGCGTTGCTTCAGTTTGCGTTTTCTCTCCACTTGCAGCAGGTCTTGCAAGCTATAATAAATTTGCACTAATTAGTGCGGCTCGCGCAGTAGTCTCACTTCTTAGTTTCGAAATAGTCGCTGGCATGGCTCTTTTAAGCGTCGTAATGGTAACTAGCTCACTCTCACTTGTGGATATAAACAACTATCAAAAAGGAATTTTTGGCTGGCTTATATTCAAGCAGCCTCTTGCCTTTTTACTCTTTTTAATAGCAAGCTTCGTGGAGTGCAACAGAACGCCATTTTGCTTAACAGAAAACGAAACAGAGATAGTAGCAGGCTATGGCACCGAGTATAGCGGCATGAGATGGGCGATGTTTTTCATCGGCGAATACACAAATATGATCGCTGCTAGCATCATCATTACGATTTTATTTTTAGGCGGATTTAACGAATTTTTATTTATCCCAGGTGCTTTGATGATCATCTTAAAATCAAGCATTGTCTTTTTCTTTTTTCTTTGGGTAAGGGCTTCATGGGCACATTTAAGAGTTGATCAGTTAAGTGCATTTTGCTGGAAAATTTTGCTTCCGCTTGGAATTTTAAATATCGTAATCACTGGCTTTATGCTACTAATCTAAGGCGAAAAATGAGTGAGAAAAAATATATTTTAATAGATGAAAAGTTAAAGCCAAAGAGTGCATTTGATAAATTTAAGCACTTCATCGCTATCACATTTAAGCCTGATCTTTTGATCGGACTAAAAGTCACTATAAAGCAGATGCTCTTTAGTAAGTCGCACACTTTAAAATACCCTATGCAAAAGATGGAGCTAAACGCTAGATATAGAGGCATTCATAAGCTTTTGAAATTTGTTGAAAGTGAAAATGAACGTTGCATTGGGTGTGGGCTATGTGAGAAAATTTGCGTTAGCAACTGCATTTCGATGAAGACTTCACTTGGTGAATATGGCCGCAAAAAGGTTGCAAGCTACTCGATAAATTTAAGTAGATGCGTGTATTGTGGATTTTGCGCTGATGTTTGTCCTGAGCTTGCGATAGTTTGCGGACAAGAGTACGAAGTTACTAGCGAGAGCAGGATTATATTTGGCACAAAAGATGAGTTTTTGACAAAGGATAAATTTTTAAAAGATCAAAGCGAGTTTGAAGGATACGGAGCGCTTCCTAAAAATTCTGACAGCTTAATCAAAAAGACGCCAAATGCATTTATAAGCGAAAATGAAAATGAGACAAAAAGTGATGAGTAGTATAAATTTTAAAAGGGTAAAAGATGTATGAGAGCTTTGCATTTTATCTTTTTAGCACCTTGGTTTTAGTTAGTTTTTCTTTTAGCGTATTTTGTAAAAATGCACTAAATGCAGTCTCTGCGCTAGCTGCTGGCATGGTCTTTATCTCGGCTATATTTTTCTTACTTGGAGCGGAATTTCTAGGCGTAGTACAGATAATAGTCTACACAGGTGCTGTGGTCATTTTATACGCATTTGCGATGATGTTTTTTGATAGCAGTAAAGAATGTGAGCCAAAAAGTAGCAAAAAAGCAAAGATCACCATCTATCTTTTAAGTAGCTTTATAGCGCTTCTTTTGATATTTATATTTTTAGCTCCTATTTATGGTGCAAAATTTGATGGATTAAGTCCCATTGCTAGCGAGCTTGGCAATATTGAGGCTATTGGAATTTTGCTTTTTAGCAAGTATTTAATCGCTTTTGAGATGTGTGCCGTGATGCTTCTTGTGGCAATGGTTGCTGGCATTATCTTAATACATAAAGACCTAGATGCTCAAAGCAAATTTGAGGAGATGCTATGATAGGACTTACTCACTACCTCATCCTTGCAAGTCTAGTCTTTGTCATAGGGCTAATTGGCATAATGCGAAGAAGAAATTTGATCATGCTATTTTTCTCAAGTGAAATTTTACTAAACTCGGCAAATATCGCACTTGCTGCCATTTCAAAATACCACTTTGATCTAACCGGGCAAATAGTTGCATTTTTTATAGTGGCTATCGCTGCTAGCGAGGTCGCCGTGGGGTTAGGGCTACTAGTGCTTTGGTATAAAAAGACTGGCAGCATTAGCCTAGATTCGATAACAAATATGAAAGGCTAAGAGATGACTTTATTTTGCATTTCACTATTTTTTCCACTTCTTAGCTTTATCGTTTCTGGACTTTTTTCGCATAGCAGTAAAAATTTACTAATTGGTGTTTTTTGCTCACTTCTCATGGTTATTAGCACAACCGCTTCACTTATGCTAGCAGCTAGTCTTGGCATAGATGAACCGCTAAATTTATTACTAAAAGAATTTATAAATTTTGGCGGTCTGGATTTAAATTTTGGCTTCTATCTTGATGCCATTAGCCTTGTTATGCTTAGCACCGTTGGTGTGGTCGCAAGCATCGTGCATATCTACTCGGTTGGCTACATGAGAGATGATGCAAGTTTTAACCGCTTTTTTAGTTATTTGGGGCTCTTTGTCTTTTGCATGAACATCCTTGTATCAAGCGATAACTTTATAGGGCTATTTATTGGCTGGGAGGGCGTTGGACTTTGCTCTTGGCTACTCATTGGCTTTTGGTATAAAAGGCCTAGCGCAAATATCGCTGCAAACGAAGCTTTTGTGATGAACAGAGTGGCTGATCTTGCGATGCTTGTTAGCATTTTTTATATATTTTATAGCTTTGGCTCACTTAAATTTAGCGATGTTTTTAACGCCAGAAGCGACTTTTCTGGGCTAAATTTAGGCATCATCGCCACACTTCTTTTTATAGGTGCCATGGGCAAAAGCGCGCAGTTTCCATTTCACACATGGCTTGCAAATGCCATGGAGGGGCCAACTCCAGTTTCTGCGCTCATCCACGCAGCGACCATGGTAACAGCTGGCGTCTATCTAGTCATACGTGCAAATTTTATCTTTATAAACGCGCCTGAAGTATCGCACTTTATCGCTTACCTTGGCACATTTGTAGCGGTTTTTGCGGCTAGCATCGCGCTTGTGCATAACGACCTTAAAAAAATAGTCGCCTACTCGACGCTTTCGCAGCTTGGTTATATGTTCGTAGCTGCTGGCCTTGGCGCTTATAAGATCGCACTTTTTCACCTTGTCACGCACGCATTTTTTAAGTCACTTCTCTTTTTATGTGCTGGCAACGTCATGCATGCGATGAACGACGAGCTAAATATCAAAAAAATGGGCGGACTTTATAAATTTATGAAACCAACTGCACTCCTTTCTATCATCGCAAGCTGTGCGCTAGCTGGATTTTATCCATTTGCTGGCTTTTTCTCTAAAGATAAAATTTTAGAGGTTGCCTTTAGTGAAAATAAATTTTTATGGATCATTTTACTCTTTGGTGCTGTACTTACGGCATTTTATAGCTTTAGGCTCGTTATGCTAGTCTTTTTTACAAAGCCAAAGAGCGAGAAACACGTGCATGAAGCTAAAAACTATATGCTAGCTGGCATGGGCGTACTTGGAATTCTCTCAGTCATAAGTGGCTTTTTTTGGAGCAACTTTAGTGAGTTTTTAGAAAAAAGTTTAAAAGATTTTCCACTAAATTTATCTCACGGTAGTGAAATTTTCTTGCTCGTTTTAACACTTAGCCTAGTGCTAGCAAGTGCTGGCTTTACTATATTTGCCTATAAAAGAGAAATTTTTAAAGAGAGTGTTTGTGAGAGCAGAATTTATAAAATTTTGCAAAATGCCTACTTTATCCCAAAATTTTACGAGAAATTTTTCATAAATGGCTATACGTTAGTTTCACAAATTTGTAAAAAGATTGACGAGATGATAATCGATCGTAGTGTCGATCTAGTAGCAACGGTGCTAAATAAATTTGCAAATTTAACAAACAAAATGCAAAGCGGCGATCTTAGCATCATGCTTAGGTTTATGGTCGCAGGATTTGCCTTGCTTTTAAGCTTTATATTTTTATTAAACGGAGCCAAATAATGCTAAGTGTTATCATATTTTTCCCAGCAATAAGCGCTATACTTGGCTTTTTAATAGAAAATAAAAGTATCAAATTTTACGGAGCAAGCATCGCTCTTATCGAGCTATTGCTAGCCATTTTTGTCTGTTTTAATGTTGATTTTAGAGGCTATGAGTTTGTGCTAACGCATCAAATTTCGCTCATACCAAGCCTAAATATCAGCTATTTTGTTGGCATCGATACCATTTCACTAGCACTTATCGTACTTAGTGCATTTATGAGTTTCATCTCTATCGTGGCACTTAGCGATGATGGAAATTTAAAGCATCTAATTATTAGCGTGCTCTTTTTAGAGAGCACGATGATGGGCGTATTTAGCGCACTTGATATGATCTTGTTTTACAGCTTTTGGGAGCTTAGCCTCATACCGCTTCTCTACATCATCGGCGCATTTGGCAGTAAAAATAGAATTTATGCGGCGATTAAATTTTTCATCTACACATTTTTAGGCTCTGTTTTTATGCTAGTAGCTATCATCTTTATCGGCTATCTTTGCTATCAAAAAAATGGCGCTTTTAGCTTTAGCCTACTTGACTGGTACAAGCTTGGTATCGGAGAGAATGCTCAAATTTGGCTATTTTTAGCATTTTTTTTCGCCTTTGGTGTGAAAACTCCGCTATTTCCATTTCACACGTGGCTGCCTTATGCGCACGGACAGGCTCCGACCATCGGCTCAGTGCTACTTTCTAGCGTGCTTTTAAAGATGGGTACATATGGTTTTGTGAGATTTTCACTGCCGCTTTTCCCAGATGCAAGCCTACTTTTAAGTGGCTTTGTCTGCGTCATAGCCATCATAATGATCATCTACGCAGCCCTAGTTGCCTACGCTCAAATCGATATAAAGCAAGTTATCGCTTATAGCTCCATTTCGCACATGGGTGTCATCATGCTTGGCATTTTTTCACTAAATTTGATAGGTCTTAGCGGCTCGATATTTTTGATGATAAGCCACGGTATCGTAAGCGGCGCTTTGTTTTTGTTAGTTAGCGTCATCTACGAGAGGGCTCACACCAAAGAAATTTGCGAATTTGGTGGCCTTGCCAAGGTCATGCCAAAATACGCGCTCATATTTTTTATAGCAACTCTTGCTAGCATTGGCCTTCCACTAACGATCGGCTTTGTGGGCGAGTTTTTGAGCCTGCTTGGCGTCTTTAAACTAAATAAGCTCTTTGCGCTACTTGGTGGCTTTAGTATCATCGTGGGCGCTGTTTATATGCTAGTGCTTTATAAAAGGGTCTTTTTTGGCAAGTGCAAAGAGAAAAATTTAAGCCTTAAGGATCTAAATTTTAAAGAGTTAGTCGCTCTTGTGCCACTTTGCTTGCTTATAATTGCTCTTGGTGTTGCTCCAAATTTAATCCTAAAGCCGCTTGAGCCAAGCGTGCAAAATATCATAAGCAAAATGCAAACTAGAGCCATAAATAGCGACACAAAGGATAAAATTTCATCTTTAAATGGTGGGAGCAAACTATGAACGAAATAGCCTTTTTAAACCTTAAAGAAATTTCTTTATCTTCGGTTGCTCCGATGCTTAGTATGATAATCTTTGCACTTTTTATCTTAATCGTTGGCACCATAAAAAAAGACCTTTCAAGAAATTTCTACTGCGTATTTTGTATCATCGCAATATTTGTAAATTTGGGCCTAATACTTGATTTTAACGGTCTTAGCCTTAGCTTTTGGGATATGCTCTTAGTCGATGGAATTTCTATCATCTCACAGATCATTATCCTAATCGCCTCAGCCCTTTTCATACCGCTCGCACTCAGCACGAAAGAGTATTTTGAGTATAAAATTTACGAGTATTACGCTCTATTTTTGTTTATGATTGCTGGATTTTTATTTATGGTGAGCTCAAATAATCTACTCATCATCTTTTTAGGCCTTGAGATCAGCTCGCTTTGCCTCTACACCCTAATCGCCCTTCATAATAAGGCAAAAAGCGTAGAAGCTGCCATTAAATACTTTGCTATGGGCTCGCTCTCGGCTGGCTTTTTTGCGATGGCAATAGCGATGTTTTATCTAGCGACAAACTCAATAGACATCGATCGTATCGGCGTTGTGATAAAAGATCTTAGCCTAAATCAAAATTTGATCATCTTACTTGGCTGTGTTTTCATCGCCTCGGCCATTGGCTTTAAGCTCTCACTCATACCATTTCACACATGGATCCCAGACGTTTATGAAGGCTCAAATGCCCCGCTAGCAGGCTATATGTCGATCGTGCCAAAGGTAGCAGCATTTATCGTCGCGTTAAGAATTTTTGCGATGCTTGAGGGTTCACAAATTCCATGGATAAAAGATATGCTCTACATCATCGCCGTGCTTACGATGAGCCTTGCAAACATCATGGCGCTAGTGCAAAAAGACGTAAAAAGGATGCTCGCTTTTAGCTCCATAGCTCACGCTGGTGTCGTGCTTTGCGCGCTTGTGGCAAATTCTCACGAGGCAAATGTCGCCTTGTTTTTCTACTGGATCATGTTTTTGTTTGCAAATTTGGGCGCATTTTCTATGCTTTGGGTAGCAAGATGCGACGACGTCGTCTGCTGGGACAAGCGCTTTAAGCATCCATTTGAGAAATTTTCAGGGCTTATAAAAATTTTACCAAGCTACGCTGTGATAATGGGAATTTTTATGATCGCTCTTGCTGGCATTCCGCCTTTTAGCGTCTTTTGGGGCAAGATGGTACTTATAGCTTCGCTCATAAAAGCTGACTACGTCGTTCTTAGCGTTATAATCATGATAAATTCTGCCATTGCGATTTATTACTATTTAAAGCTAATCGTCTTTATGTTTTTAAAAGAGCCGATCGTAAAAGATAAAAACCTCTACACTGCAAACGTCTCGATGGCACTAAAGGTAATAGTTGGCATCGCAGTGGCCGGAACAGTCTTTGCCTTTTTGTTTTCTGGGGCGATTTTGGAATTTATTGAGCATTTTGTCTTTGCTTCAGGATTTTAGAAAATTTAACTATAATTGCGGCATGAAAAAGCTCTTAATTATTTTATTTTTTCCGCTTTATCTAACCGCTTTTAATCTTAGCCTAAACAGCGGTGCAAATGGTGATAAACCTTATAGCGTTCTTCAGCTAAGCGATGAGCAAGAATTTGAATGCGTGGAGCAAATTTTAGCTTACGATACCAAACGCTATGTCTGCATGCTAGATGATGAAATTTTGCCCAAAATTGAAGATACGACACTGCCATTAATGGATATAAAATATAAAAAGCAAGATGGCAAGCTTTTTATCGTCATAATGCCAAAAGCACCGTCAAAACTGCTAAATATAAAAACTGAGCTTTATAACAGTCAAAACGTACAAGATAGCCCAAGAACAACCATTTCAAAACACTTTAGCATAATTATAGATACTTCGCTCAGTGAAAATAGCAAGAGAAAGTCTGGGCTAAATTTTAAACCTGATTTTAAAGATATGCTAAATCCTAGTATTGGAGCGCTTGATCTTAACAAAGCCCCTATTTCTGGGCTTGATAGTAATGACATTGATATCTACATAAGCATAAAAAGAGCTTATGAAAAAGGCGCTTATGAAAATGTAGTAAAAGATACTCAAACAGCGATAAAAAGGCACCCAAATAGCCTTTTTTCAAGTGAATTTTTACTATTTCGCCTAAGGGCTCTTGATAAAATTTTTGAGACAAAAAATGAGTTTGAAGAGATCGAGCCAAAAGATATCGTAAGCGAAGGTAGGGCCTGGATTAGAAAATTCCCATCTGATGAAAACTATCCAGAGGTGCTCTACCTAATCGCTAGAGCCTACCTAAAAGATAGCATCGCAAGTGATGCAAAATATATGCTTGATATCTTAAACGAAGAGCACGCAAACTCAAAATTTACAAAACTTGCAGCGCTTGATTATGCTGATTATCTCTATAAAATCGGCAGACAAAAAGAAGCACTAAAAGACTATGAAAAAGTGCTTTACTCCACAAACGATATCGATCTTGCAAGTAGAGCAGCACTAAGCCTAGCTGATGCAAATATTGATAAAGAAAAATTTGATGAAGCAAAGAAATTTATACTAAAAATTGCAAATGCGAATGAAAAATTTTTTATGAACAACCCAACAAAGTCGATGAATCTTGCAACCACATTTGCAAGTAAAGATATGCCTGATGTGGCTGCTAAAATTTATGAAATCTTGATAAACAATAGCGATAGGACGAAAGATTTTTATGAAGTTGCTTTAAAAAATTTAGCATTAAATCTAGCTAAAACAAAAGATGAAAAAAAGGCGTACGAGTACTTAAACCGGTACGAAACAGAGTTTAAATATGGTGATTATATCGATGAAGTCACCAAGGCAAAAGATGGTTTATTTTTTGAAGAAGAGGACAAAAACTCTACCGCACTTCACACTAGATATAAAGAACTCATCGAAAAATATGCTGGAACAAATATTAGCCAGAAGGCTTTAATAAGCGAGCTTGAGCTGGATATTAAAGAGCGTAAATTCTCCGATGCACTATCTTACAAAACCATGGCAAAAGATGGAAATTTGAGTAAGGCAATGGAGCTGATAAATGAGGCTGCGCTAGAGCTTACAAAAGAGTATTTTATAAAAGATGATTGCACGGCTGTTATAAATTTACTTGAAAACTACGATATAAATAAAATCACATTACCACAATTTAAGCTCTTTAATTGCTATTACAGAACGGCCCGCTATAACGATGCACTTGAGCTCGCAAAAGCTCATGCAAAAGATGAAAATTTAGAAGATAGGGTTGAGTGGCTGGTAAATTTGAGCAAAATTTTATATAAAAACAAAGACTACGAGCATGCGATCATTGCTGCAAATGATGCGCTTTCACTTGGCTCATCAGTCGAATACTCAGATCCAACACCATCTCTTTTTGACAGGTTTTACTCATTGCTTGCATTAAAACGCTTTACGGAGGCGATCTCAACCATTAGCGCTATTGAGCAGCTAAGAGGCCAAGACTTTAAGATTATCGAAGCATATACAGCCATAAGTGACTATGCGATGAAAAGTAATGACTACGCTATCGCTACAACGTATGCTAAAAAAGCTCTTGAGCTACAAACAAAAGCCAAAATAAATACATTTTCGCCAAAGATAAATTTTAACTACTCAGAAGCATTATTAAAGACAGATAACCTAGATGAGGCGCTTGACGAGGCGAAATTTATACTAAATATGAAGCTTGGACCAGAAGACCGCTTGCATGCTTTAAATTTGATAAGTGAAATTTATATAAGGCAAAAGCAGTTTAAGTTGGCTAGGCCTTATTTAAATGAGTGCTCTGACTCAAATTTTATAAGCCCGTATAAAGATGCTTGCAAAGCTAAGCTTGACATGATAGGCAAAAGCTAAATACAAAGAAATAGCTTGTAAGTTAAGCTTTATTTAATTATGTATTTAATTTTTTATATTGCCATCAAATGCTCTTTATATTATAAAAAGAACTATATTTTATCGTAAGCCTTAATGATTTTTAACGCACGAGATCTGGTATGATCTTAAAAATTTTAAGCACCTTTCTTTATTAACAAATATAGGCTGTTTTACGATTTATAAGTTTAAAAATTAAAAATGCTTAATAAGTTTTTTTGCCAATAGATCAAAGCAAAAACAACTTGTAACGCTTTTAATTATATTTATATGATGTGTTTTATTGTATTTATAGAAATTTTTAGCTTATTGTAAATTAACTTCTAAAATTTATCATATACTACACGCTAATTAAACAACAATATAAAAATTAATTTTTACGTTTTTAGTAGCAATTTACTAAGCAAAAAAGTATACATTTTTAATCAATTTTCTATAAAAATTTCTATGTAACAAATTGAAAAGTAACAAGGATTAGAAAAAATGGTGACCCATACGAGACTCGAACTCGTGTTACCAACGTGAGAGGCTGGTGTCCTAACCGCTAGACGAATGGGCCAGAATGGATGGTGCCCCGTGTAGGCCTCGAACCTACGACCCCATCATTAAGAGTGACATGCTCTACCAACTGAGCTAACGAGGCAAAAAACATAATACAAACTATAAAGCCTAATTTTAGAACTAATAATCTTAAAATCTAAATTTTATCACTCAATAATAAGAAAATTTATAATAACCTTAAACTAAGGTTTAGAGATGGCGCAGCGGACGGGGCTCGAACCCGCGACCTCCGCCGTGACAGGGCGGCATTCTAACCAACTGAACTACCGCTGCACCTAAAATGGTGGTCGCTATAAGACTCGAACTTATGACATCCACCTTGTAAGGGTGGCGCTCTACCAACTGAGCTAAGCGACCTAAAATTTAAAAATATCTGGCGACCCTTAGAGGATTTGAACCTCTGTTTCTACACAGAGAAAGTAGAGTCCTGAGCCACTAGACGAAAGGGTCATAAACCCAAAAATGGTGTCCTGCGTTGGATTCGAACCAACGGCCCCCTCATTAAAAGTGAGATGCTCTACCGACTGAGCTAGCAAGACATTTACTTAAAAAAGAATTGAGATTATACAAAAAACATTATTACATGTCAAGGAACAAGAAAAATATCTAATATTTTCTACAATAAATGCTGATTATATAAGATTATTTCAAATTATAAAAAAGAATGGTGCGGATGAAAGGACTTGAACCTTCACGCCGTGGGGCACCAGATCCTAAGTCTGGCGTGTCTGCCAATTTCACCACATCCGCACAACAATAATAAAGTGGTACGCCCATCAGGATTCGAACCTGAGGCCTACGGCTTAGAAGGCCGTTGCTCTATCCAGCTGAGCTATGAGCGCATAAAGTATTTTAAGTGGCGCGCCCGATAGGAGTCGAACCCATAACCTACAGATCCGAAGTCTGTCGCTCTATCCAATTGAGCTACGAGCGCCCAAAATGGGGTGAGTGATGGGAATCGAACCCACGACCCTCAGGACCACAATCTGATGCTCTAACCGACTGAGCTACACTCACCATTTAACATGGTCGGGGTGAAAGGATTCGAACCTTCGGCCCTCTGGTCCCAAACCAGATGCGCTAACCAGACTGCGCTACACCCCGCCTGAGTCGTGTTTGTAAGTTTATGCCACTACCTCATTAAAAAGTCGTATTTTAACTTGTTTTTTTTATAAAGTCAATTAAAAAACACTTAAATTAATAGAAATTATATATAAAAAATAATTCATCAAAAATATTAATTAATACTTCACCAAATACTTAATTTTTACACAAGCTAGCTTTCTATGCTTCTCTATTTTGCTATCTACTACAAATTTTAACCTTTATTTCACTGATTTTTAAGTATCCTGGCACGAATATTTTAACTAATATTACAAAGGAATAAATATCAACCTATTATCTATTATGAATTTTATGCTTATCAAAATTTTACCTTCAAATTTAAACAGATTTATCTTTTCAGGCTAGAATTTTTTGATTGACATTTTATCCATCATATCATTAGCTTTTTCACCGTCATAAAAATATTATTTAGCTAACACTTTCTTTTTAGCATAGATATTTATACTTTCCACTGCCAATGAAAATGCCATCGCAAAATAGATATATCCCTTTGGAATATGAAATCCTAATCCTTCGGCAACTAGCGTCATGCCCACAAGTACCAAAAATGCAAGTGCTAAAATTTTTATAGTTGGGTTATTATCTACAAAATTAGAAATACCTTTTGACGCTATCATCATTACACCAACTGCTAAGATAACAGCTATGATCATTATCTCTATATGCTCAGCCATTCCAACAGCCGTGATAACACTATCAAGAGAAAAAACGATATCCAAAACAGCTATCTCGCTTACAATAACCAAGAAATTTGCATGTGATTTTTTGCTATTTTTATGCTCTTCGCTTTCGCCAGAAACACTAGAATGTATTTCAAGGGTTGATTTTACAAGTAAAAATAGACCACCTAGTATAAGCACCAAATCTCGGCCGCTTATGCTAAATTCTGCGATAGTAAAGAGTGGCTTTGTAAGCTTCATGATCCAAAACAATGAAAGTAAAAGTAAAATTCTAGTCACCATAGCTAGCCCTAGGCCAACAATCCTACCACTACCGCGCTGTTCTGGCGGTAGTTTACCCACCAAAATAGCAATAAATATAATATTATCTATGCCCAAAACTATCTCTAAGCCAGTTAACGTAAGTAGTGATATCCACGCCTCTGGCGAACTCATCCATTCAAACATTTGCTTCCTTTGTTAAAATTTTTATTATGCTATCAGGTAAAATTTCATGCTCTATCGCATGGATTTTGCTCTCCCAATCCTCTAAGCTCATACCATCTTCTCTTTCAAACGCTCTTTGTGCGATGAGTTTACCTCCGTCAAGCTCCTCGCTCACGTAGTGCACACTAACTCCGCCGAGCATCATATCGCTCTCAAAACTCTCTTTTATCGCATGAGCACCTTTAAAAAGTGGCAATATAGATGGGTGTAAATTTATGGCTTTTATCTTTGATGTAAAAACAGGAGTTAATATCCTCATAAATCCAGCAAGCACCGTTAGTTCAGCGCCGCTTTTTAAAATTTGCTCCACAACTGTAGTGTCAAATTCTTCTCTATTTGCAAATTTGGCACTCTCTATTATCGTCGTATCAAGCCCAAATTTCTTAGCTCTCTCGATGCCATATGCGCCTAGCTTGTTGCAGATACAAAGGCAAACTTCGATTTTTATACCATTAAAAATTTGATTATGAACTTTTTTAAGTATCGCTTCTAAATTTGAGCCACTACCGCTAAAAAGTACGGCTATTTTTTTCGTAAGCATTTTACTCCTTTTATAATGTCTGTTGGACTAAGTGCATAGCTATTTTTTTTGAAATTTTTAAGGCTTAGTGCATGAGCTAGTGTAGCCGAGATGGCAGCATCCAGTGGCTCATAACCTTGAGCTAAAAGAGCAAGTACAAGTCCGCTTAGCACGTCACCACTGCCACCTTTTGCAAGTATATTTTTACCATAAGGCATGATATAAATTTGTCCGTCTTTAGCGATTATCGTATTTGCGCCTTTTAGCACAAGTACTGCCTTAAATTTCTCGCTCCAAGATTTAGCATAAGTAAATCTATTTTCTTGTAATGTTTTTACGTCGATATCTGCTATATCACAAAACTTTAAAAGTGAGCAAAATTCCTTTGGATGGGGCGTCAAAACACAGTTTTCATTTAGCAGATCAAGCACTTTTGCGCTGTAAAAGATATCAGCGTCAAGCACAAGCTTTTTACCCTTTAAAATTTGTGTATCAAGCTCTTCTATGCCTTTTTTGCCAAGCCCCATGCCAACGGCTCCAGCGTTCATTTTCTCGCTTATCTTGCTAGCTTGCATGATATGTGTTGGTAAATTTAAACCCTGCTCGCCTATCACGCTAACTAGCCCAGCCCCAAAGGCAAATGCCGCCTTTGCGCAAAGTTTGCTAGCTCCTATGTGCTCGCCAGATACAATAAATGCGTGGCCAAAGTCGCCCTTATTTACGCACTGATTTTTTCTATTTGGAAGCACAAGATCGCATTTTTCAAGCAAATGATAGTCGCTCTCGCACTCGTAATTTTGCGCGCTTATGCCAAGATCAGTGACCTTTATCTTGCCAACAAAGTCTTTTGCAGCATCGCTATAAAGCCCAAGCTTTCTAGCTCCCATCGTGATCGTAATATCTGCTTTTACGCAAGCACCTAGCACCTTGCCATCGCTACTTAGCCCGCTTGGTACATCACAAGCGATGATGTAAGCGAGGCTGGCGTTTATTTTTGAGATGAGCTCTATGTGCTTTTCGTCTAAATTTCTATTTAGCCCTGAACCAAAAAGCCCGTCTATGACGCATTTTGCACCATTTAAGCTATCTTCTACATCTTTACTCTCACACACGCCAGCAGATTTAGCTCGCTCAAGCTGCTTAATGGCTAGTGGCTTTAAATTCTGACTAGCTAAGATAAATTCACATTCAAACTCGCCCTCTAACATCCTTAAAGCACAAAGCACGTCAGCACCGTTATTTCCACCACCGCAAATTCCAAGCAATCTCTCACCTTTTTTAAATTTTTTGCGAATGAAATTTGCTATGCCAGCGGCGGCATTTTCCATTAAAATTTCTTCACTGAGGTTAAATTTCTCACTTGCTCGCTCGTCCAAAATTCTCGTGTATAAATATAAATTTTTCATCTTTATGCCCTAAAACTAAGCGCCTCTAAGATGTGGGGCTTTAAAATTTGCTCACTCTCATCAAGGTCAGCGATGCTTCTAGCCACCCTAAGTGTCCTTTTTATGCCTCTTTGAGAAAGATTGTACCTCAAGGACGCCTTTTGTAAAATTTCTCTTGCTTCATTATCTAATAGACAAAATTTTTCTACTTGTGCGTCATTTAGCTTGCCATTTAGCTCATCTTGATCGCGCTTTTTTTGAAAGATAAAGGCTTTTAAGACCATCTCACTCATCTGCTGTGAGCTCAAACTTGCCTTGTCACCTGGCGAACTATCGTCCATAGCAACTTTTAAGTCAATGCGGTCAAGCACTGGAGCTGAAATTCTTGATTTATAGTTTTTTATCTCATTTTCACTACATTTGCAATTTAAATTGCGAGAGAATAAATTTCCGCAAGGGCATGGATTTTGAGCTGCTACGAAAATAAACTTAGTCTCATAAGTTACTTTTGAATTTACTCTTGCAATGTGGATTTGGTTGTCTTCTAGTGGCTCTCTTAGGCTTTCAATCACCTGCTTTGAAAAGTGAGGAAACTCGTCAAAAAAAAGTACTCCGCCATTTGCAAGTGCGATTTCACCGATCTTTGCGACATTTGAGCCTCCGCCAAAGATCGAGCTTTTGGTTGAAGTATGATGGGGCGAGCGAAAGGCTCTAGTGCTTGTAAATTCGCTATCTTGAAGGTTTAAAGAGCGGTAGGCGGCGGACTTTAGCACCTCTTCTAAGCTTTGTGGTGCCATGATATAAACTAGTCGTTTTGCACACATGCTTTTGCCGCTACCTGGGCTGCCTTCAAATAAAATATTGTGCATGCCAACAGCTGCAATAACGCAGGCTCTTTTAGCTCTTTCTTGACCCAAAACGTCCTTAAAATCAAGCTCGAAGTTTAAATTTGGAACATATCTTTTGCCAGAAATTTCTATCACATTTGAAAATAGCTCATGCGTAGCATTAAAATGTATGCTTTTTGCAAATTCTTCATCGCTAAAAAATCTGATCGCCTCTTCCAAAGTACTAACAGCATAAATCTCTAAATTTGGGATCATAGAAGCTTTTTGAGCTATCTCTTTTGGCACTAGAATTTTTGTATTTTTTACCTGCGTGCTTAAAAAAAGCAGGATCGAAAACAAATTTGCTGTGCTTTTTACACTGCCATCTAAGCCAAGCTCGCCAAATACAAAAATTTTTTCCAAGCTTTTTACCTTTTGAAGAGCTATAAGAAGAGCGATAGCTAAGTCAAAATGTGAGCCGCTCTTTGGCAAATCTGAAGGGGATAAATTTATGGTAATCTTTTGTGCTGGAAAAGAAAAATCAAGTGCTAGAAGTGCTGCTTTTACGCGCTCTGTACTCTCTTTGATACTTGTGCTTGCAAGCCCAACGATGCTAAAACCAGGAAGCCCGCGAGAGAAGATAGACTCAACGTCAATTATCTTTAGCCCATCGCCGTAAGTAGCACATCTTAAAGACTTCATGAAGCTTTTTCTTTTTTTTGCTTTTTGTATTCCTTATCAAATTTTTTGCGTTTATTAAAGCCGATTTTTTCTATAAAAAGATGTCCATCTAAATGATCATTTTCATGCTGGATAGCGATAGCTAAAAGCCCATCAGCCTTTAAGCTTTGCTCTTTGCCAAAGCGGTCTTGATATTTGATGACTACAACCTCATTTCTTTTTACATCTTCATAATATCCGGGCACACTAAGGCAACCCTCTTGATAGATGCATTCTCCTTCGCGTAGTTCAAATTTTGGATTTATTATCTCGATTAGATTTTCTTTATCTTGCACGCCTTCTTCGTTAACTAAATTTATAATAAAAATTCTTTTTGCGATACCTATTTGAATAGCTGCAAGGCCGATGCCCTCTTTTGCAATCATCGTATCATACATATCATCAAGCAACTTGTGAAGCTCTTCATCGAAATTTTTAACTTCTTTAGAAATTTCGTAAAGTTTTTTATTCGGATAAGATAAAACCTCTAAGATCAAACTTCTACTCCTGCTTCTTCGCCTAAAAATATAGGCTGTTCATCGTCTTGTGTAAGCATCAATTGATCCAAAGAATAAGAGATTAGTTCCTCAGCACTTTTTGATTTTGTTATCATGCTAGAAACCACTTGGATGTCAAGCTTGCACTCTTCACCATCTATCTTCCAAGGTATAGATGAAAGCATATTTAAAATTCTGCTACCGGCTTGTTTTGTGCCATTTTCATCAGTATATTTCATAACCATAGCAAAACAGCCATCACCGTAATGAGCTACTATATCGCTTCTTCTAGAGGTTCTTAAAAGAAGCTGTGATATAGCTTTATACATATTGTTTTGCTCTTTTAAATTTTTAACACGATTTGTAAATCTATCTTTTGCTCTTACTAGTAAAAACGATGCGTTATAGCCATATCTTTTAACGGCTTCTACTTCACTTTGTACTGTAGCTACTAGAAATTTTTTATTATAGACGTCGTATGTAGTATCGTAAATCGACTGCTCTTCAATAGATTTAAGCACCTTGGCTACTTCATCATAGCTTACTTTAATGACATCAAGATGCTTATCCATAAGGCTGTTTAATTTTATTAGGTCATGGTTAAATGCGCTTAAAACATTTTGAAGAGCTAGGATATTTGTATTATTTTTGAGTGCATCCATGCGCTTTTGCACTAGGCCTCTCATAATGCCTAAATTTTTATAGATTAGCACCACGGCTTGAAGCATACTTTTTATCTGGATAAATCCTTGCTTTATCTCTTTTTCAATAGAGATATTACTGCCTGATGGCACTGAGATCTCGGAATTTATGACTATCATATCACCGATCTCTTTTCTAAATTCATCAGGCTGCCCATCAAGCATTTTCTCAAAATAAATAGAGTAATTATTTGGCGTAGATGGAACATTGTCGTCGCTTAATTCATGCAAAACATTTTCTGAAAATCTGTAGATATCTACCTTTTCTTTTTCTAGAATATGTTTTACCTCAACCGCTTTTTTCTTAGGGTCTGGTGCATTATCTATCTTTATCACTTTGGGCCTTATTTAAAACTTTTCTCCAAAATTTTATCAACAAGTCCGTACTCTTTGGCTTCGGCCGAACTCATAAAGAAGTCACGTTCAGTATCTTTTACGATCTTACTTAGCTTTTGACCTGTATTTTTGGCCAAAATTCCGTTTAAAATCTCTTTCATACGCAAAATTTCACGAGCTTGTATCTCGATATCAGTCGCTTGTCCTCTAGCGCCGCCAAGCGGTTGGTGTATCATGATGCGAGAATTTGGCAATGCGTATCTTTTGCCCGGTGCACCACAGCTTAATAAAAATGCGCCCATGCTAGCAGCTTGACCGATACATATCGTGCAAACATCTGGCTTTATGTAGTTCATGGTGTCATAGATGCTAAAGCCACTTGTTATCACGCCGCCTGGTGAGTTTATGTAAAGGTAGATATCTTTATCTGGATCTTCGGCCTCTAAAAATAGCAGCTGAGCGACGATAGAAGCAGCCATGCCGTCTTCTATCTCGCCACTTAGCATAACGATCCTGTCTTTTAAAAGACGGGAATATATATCATAGCTTCGCTCACCCCTACTAGTTCTTTCAACTACGACAGGAACGTAATAGCTCATTACTCAGCCTTCTCTTTTTTGCTTGCTTTTTTCTCGTCTTTTTCTTTATTGAAAAGCTCGCTAAATAGCTTCTCTTCGATCATCGACATCTTTATGGCTGGAAGCATGCCTTGGTTGCGGTACATCTCAAGGTGCGCTTTTGGATCTTGACCGCTTCTATACGCCTCAAAATAGATCGCCTGAACGACCTCTTGATCGCTCACTTTCACGCCTCTTACGCGAGCTAGCTCATCGATGATGAAAGTTAGGCGAACGCTATTTTCAGCGTCTTTTCTATACTCGTCACGTTTTTTAGCTAGAGCATCTTTGTCTTCTCTAAATTTCTTCATATCCTCTGGAGTAAATGTGCTCCATGCGTTTCTAAACTGCATATCAATCTCTTGCTCGACAATATTTTTTGGCACGTCAAATTTAAATTTCTCAACCGCAGCTTCAGCAAATTTTGGCTTAAGCTCATCATTTATAAGTTTATAAATTTTCTCTTGGCGGATTTGCTCTTTTATACGCTCATCAAGTAACTCTTCAGTTGGTTTTTCTTCATTTGGAAGTAGAGTTTTAAGCATCTCTTCATCTAGTTTTTCAGGAATTTTTCTCTCTTGAATTTCATAAAGTTTGACTTTAAAAACAGCATCTTTGCCAGCTAAATGTGCAGCGCCATAGTTTTCTGGGAATTTAACCTCGATATCTTTTTCGCTGCCAGCTTTCATGCCTACCATGCCATCTTCAAAGCCTGGGATAAATTGATTTGAGCCGATCTCAAGCACGTAGTTTTCAGCCTTACCACCTTCAAATGCAACGCCATCAACAAAGCCCTCAAAGTCAAATTTAGCAAAATCGCCCACTTTTAGGCCTCTTTTGCCCTCTACTTTTTCAAGCGGAGCCATCATTTTTAGAAGTTCAGTTTTCTTCTCATCGATATCTTTTTTCAAAACGCGTGGGTTTGAAAACTCAGGTAACAAGCTCTCATAGCCGCTCACATCGACGCTTGGCTTAAATGAAACTGTTAGCTCAACATCGATCTTGCCATCTTTTTTGTCAAATTTTGAAACGATAGGCTCGCCGATAAGATCGTCATTTTTCTTGCCTGCTTGTTTGATAGCCTCTTCGACTACATCTCTTAAGACATCTTGCTCAGCGTCGTTCGTTAGCTCTTTCTCGTAGCGTTTTAGCACAACAGCGACTGGCACATGGCCTTGTCTAAAGCCATCTACTTTCATAGTTTTTGCTGCTTTTTTTGCTAGTTTTTCTACGCTAGATTTTATAGCATCTGCACTTACAGTCGTGCTTGCTAGGGTATTTACGCTATCTAGAGCTTTGATTTTGATTTCCATCGAATTCCTTTATGAATACAAATTTTTAGCCCAAAATATAGCAGAATTTTCCTTATTTCATTGTAAATTTGTAAATTTTTATAGATATAAAAGGCGTTTTAACGTAGAATTTGGCGATAAAATTATGGAGAAAATTTATGCAAGAGAGTTTTGAAAATTCAGTTAAAAATATGCTAACGATTATCGGCGAAGATCCAAACAGAGAGGGGCTTATTAAAACCCCTGAGCGCGTTTATAAAGCTTTTAAATTTCTAACTAGCGGATACGAGCAGGATCCAAAAGAGGTGCTTGGTGACGCTCTTTTTACTAGCTCAAATAACGAAATGGTTTTAATGCGAAACATCGAGTTTTACAGCCTTTGCGAGCATCATTTGTTGCCGATAATTGGCCGTGTGCATGTGGCATACATCCCAAATGGAAAGGTCGTTGGCCTTAGTAAAATTCCACGCATGGTAAATATCTACGCCAGACGCTTGCAAATTCAAGAGCAGATGACCGAGCAGATCGCAAAGGCGCTTGAGGACGTTATCGCTCCAAAAGGCGTTGGCGTCGTCGTCGAGGCTAGGCATATGTGTGTTGAGATGAGGGGCGTGGAGAAGATAAACTCGACTACTACGACCTCGGCGCTTAGGGGCTGCTTTATCAAAAATGCCGACACAAGACGAGAATTTTTCTCGCTTATAAATTCTCCTAGGGAAACGCATTTTTGAGCTTAGAGCATATAATTTTAAAGCTTAAAGAGGGTGTGAAACTCTCAAACACCTTTGGCATCATAACTAAAATCACAGCTACGACTATTGAGATAACTGGACTTCGTCCAAGCATCGGCGACATCGTACGCATAGTAGCAAAAGATAAGAGTAAAAACGGCCTTGGTATGGTCACGCAAATAAAGACAGATGGCGCTTATATCAGTCCATTTGGCTTTGTTGAGGGATTTAGGATAGGCGACTTTGTCTATGAAAGCGATCAAGGTATGAATATACCTGTGGGGCCAAATTTGCTTGGGCGCGTGGTTGATCCATTTATGAAACCGATTGACGGCAAAGGAGCGATCGAGACGACTGAATATATGCCGATCATGAGAGCGCCGATAGATGCGATGAAAAGGGGGCTCATAAACGAGCCTTTTAGCGTTGGCATAAAGACGATAGATGGGCTGCTCACGTGCGGCAAAGGGCAAAAGCTGGGAATTTTTGCAGGTTCAGGCGTGGGCAAATCAACCCTCATGGGCATGATCGTAAAAAACACGCTTGCGCCGATCAAGGTAGTCGCGCTAATAGGCGAGCGCGGCCGTGAGGTGCCTGAATTTATAGAAAAAAACCTAGGCGGCGACCTGGAGGGCACGGTCATCATCGTAGCGACCAGTGATGACAGCTCGCTCATGCGAAAGTATGGCGCATTTTGTGCGATGAGCGTGGCTGAGTACTTCAAACAGCAGGGCAACGACGTGCTTTTCATCATGGATAGTGTCACTCGTTTTGCGATGGCACAGCGTGAGATCGGCCTTGCACTTGGCGAGCCGCCTACGTCAAAAGGCTATCCACCAAGTTCGCTCACACTCTTGCCACAGCTAATGGAGCGTGCCGGCAAAGAGGAGGGCAAGGGCAGTATCACGGCGTTTTTCACCGTGCTAGTTGAGGGCGATGATATGAGTGACCCGATAGCCGACCAAAGCCGCTCTATCCTAGACGGACACATCGTGCTAAGCCGCGAGCTAACAGACTTTGGCATATATCCACCTATCAATATCCAAAACTCAGCCTCACGTGTCATGGGCGACGTCATCGGCAAAGAACACAAGCAAAATGCGATGAAATTTAAGCGCCTCTACTCGCTTTTAAAAGAAAATGAGGTCTTGCTTCGCATCGGCGCATATCAAAAGGGTAGCGACAAGGAGCTTGACCTTGCGATCTCAAAGAAAGAATTTATGGAGAGCTTTTTAAAGCAAAACTCGGAAGAAGCCTTTGCACTCGAAGAGGTCGAAGAGCTGCTTGATAAGATCAATCAATAAATTTCTAAAATTTGCAAGCCTTTTTATCAATTTTTTGACTACTAAATCTTTATAATAGCTTTGGCTAGGATGTCAAAATTTCAGTCAAAAAATCAATAATCCTACCTTTTCTCATCTCTTTTTTGGTCAAAAAAGCACTGCTGTAAAAAATACGGAAACAAATTTTAAGCGGTAAACCTTTTTAAGGTAGCAAGCAAGACATATGCCTCTTTTGTAGCTTATGATAGACATAGTCTACTCAATATTTTTTAGCAATGAAATTTCAAATTTTTTGGGACTTTTTTGATAAAAAACTACTTATCTGCAAAAGCTGTGGTAGTGAATTTGAGGCAAGTAAGCGAGTTGAATTTATACTAAGTGGGTATGAGTGGATATCTGTCCTGCTATGGCTTTTAGTGGTGACTTTCGTGCAAATTTTAATAGATGAAAAAGAAAATTTCTCGCTCACATCAGTGATCATCGGCACTTTTGTCTTTGTGGTAGCACAAAGTATCATCTTACTGCTGATCCCATACAAAATAACTAAAGTCGGTAAGAAAAAGGCCTAAGAGCCAAATCCCATCTTTTTATCTTCGCCAAAGCTTGAGTTTAACTCGCGCTCTATCGTCGTTTTGAAGTCCTCAAAGGTAAAAATCCCATCATCTTTTATAGCGACTTTCAAAGCGGTATTTTTTAGCGCGAGGACTATCTGGGCGCCACTTAGTTTATATTCAGCCAGTCTTTCTACGCTAAAGCCATCTTCAAAGCTCGCATTTTCAGGCAAAATTTTACGCCAAATGGCGAGCCTGCCGTTAAAATCAGGTTTTTTAAACTCGATCTTATAGTCAAACCTTCTAGAAAACGCCACGTCAAGGCTTTGCAAGAAATTTGTCGTAGCGATCAGCACGCCCTCAAAGCGCTCGATCTGCTCTAAAAAGATATTTTGCATTTGATTATGCATCTTTTCAGCGCCGCTTGAGCTCTCCACTCTCGTGCTTAAAAACTGATCGGCTTCATTTAGTAAAAGCACCGGCTCACTGCCACTTTTTTTACAAATTTCTTTGTAAGTATCAAAAATTTTCCTTACATTTTGCTCGCTCTCACCGACATATTTGCTTAAAATTTTCGAGCAGTCAAAGCTTAGAATTTGCTTCTTTAGACTCTTTGCAAGTCCAACAGCGCTCATTGTCTTGCCAGTGCCAGGCTCGCCATAAAAGATGATCTTAGCGTCTATATTTTTCCTAGTTTTTATGCCCCAGCTGCTAAGTCTGGCGAGTACTTTTTTGTCGACTTGCTTTAGTATCGTGCTTAAAAGCTGCTTTGTCTTTTCATTTAGCACGACGTCTTCTAGGCTAGTTACCGGCTCAATGAGTTCAAAAATTTCTTGCTCTTTTACTAGGCTTTCGATCTTGATTTTCTTGCTATTTTTGTCATTTTTTGGGTGCATTATGCTTTGCAAAATATCTTCATTTATAAAAAAGCTCTTGCTTACATTACCATAAGCGTTTAAAACCTCGTCGTAGTCGATCAGCGCACCTTCAATGAGCCTTGAGCCGTCCTCTAAAAGCGTGCGATTTTTGATGCGTTCAAACTCGTCTTTGCTTATTAGCCCAACTAGCGTGTTTAGATCACGGCCGTTCTCAAAGTCGCCCGCGTACTCCTCTTTTAAAAGGGCTAAAAATATAATCTGCTCTTTTTCGTCAAGCGAATTTTCTTTAAAAATTTGCTCTATTTTTAGGCTAATTTTACTTAATTTTATGCGCTCATTTATGCGTTTCGTAAGCTCAGAAATTTGCTCGTTGATTCGCTTTTTGGCATCATTCGAGCCATCGCCAAAAATGGCGGCCTTTGAGTAAAGTTCTATTTTTAAAAATTGATCTTTTAAATACTCCAAATGATCTTGATAAGCTGTGTGCTCTGGCAGGTTTATGTCGGCATTGCCATCTTCAAGAATTTTTAAAAATGTAGCTGAGAGAGAAATTTCTGAATGAAGTAGCGAAAGCAACCCTTGACTCGAGCTTTTTTGCGAGCTCTCTGGCATTTTAAAGAGGTTGTAGTTTTGCACTATCCAGCCACTATCAAGCAAATTTTTTATAAATTTTAAGTATAAAAGCTGCTTTTCATTTTGTGTACCAAAAACAGCTCCAAGTAGCTCATAAATGCTCATACTAGCTGTTCCTTGCACGTAAGCTCTGCTTAGATATTTTAGAATTTCTCCCTCTTCATCATCACACTTTATCAGCTCGTAAATTTTACTTTTTTTGAGGTCTTGGTTTAGAAAATCAAGCAAATACTTCACTAAATTTTATCCTTGATCTGCTCTTTTAGCACACGTTTTAGTACCTTGCCAGTAGCGTTTCTAGGCAGCTCTTCGGCAAAATAGATACTTTTTGGTATTTTGAAATTTGCTAAATTTTTCCTTAGATGCTCCCTTACTGTTTTTTCATCAAGATCCATGCCATCTTTTACCTGAATAAAGGCCACAACCTCTTCATCGGCATGTACGTCTTTTACACCAATTACCGCTGTTGCTTCAACTGCTTCAAGTTTGTAAATAACCTCTTCGATCTCACGTGGATAGATGTTAATGCCCTTTGATATGATAAGGTCTTTTTTACGATCAACGATATAGATAAAGCCCTCTTCATCGACTTTGCCAAGATCTCCGGTCTTTAACCAGCCGTTTATTATGGTCTCATCAGTGATGCTTGGCATACCATAGTAGCCTTGCATGACGCAGTCGCCCTTTACAATGATCTCACCGATCTGGCCAACTGGAAGCTCCATCATCTCATCATTTACGATCTTCACCTCATAGCCATCAAGCACAGGCCCTACACTTAAAAGCTTTTGTTTATCATATAAATTTGCAGCTACGACAGGTGAACATTCGCTAAGTCCATATCCCTCGACGAGTGTTGCACGTGGGAATTTCACTCTAAAGTCATCTATCGTCTGCTTTGCAAGCGGAGCCGCACCACTTACAAATAATCTAATGCGGTTAAACCATCTAAAATACCAAGGAATTTTTGCCTTACCAATAGCTGTATAGATGGCTGGGATTCCTAAAAATACAGTTACACGCTTTAGCAAAGTTTGTTTTAGTACATTTGAAAACGGAAATACCGACTTTACAAGTACCATAGATGCACTCGCAAATATCGGAAGCAACACCATTGCAGTTAGCGTAAAACTATGAAACATCGGTAAAAAGACTATGAAACGATCGCTTTTTTTCACTATAAAACGATCATGAGCTCCAATTAAATTTGAAAAGATATTTTTATAGCTTATCATCGCACCTTTTGGCTTGCCAGTAGTGCCTGAAGTGTAAATTATATGCATTAAATCATCTATTACCGGATACTTTGTGATACTAAGAGCGTATTTATGATTTAGAGTTTCTGTAAAATTTATGTTTTTAACAAGGCCATTATTTTCATAGCCCTTGCTCATATCCTCTTTTGAAATTTGAGGCGTTGAAGTGAGATATGCGCTCTCGCCATACTCTTCGTCAGTGTCTATATATTCATCTTTTGAGGCACTTTGAAGTTTCTTTGGTATTGCTCCGATCCAGATTATCTTTCCTAAAGTTTCAAGCTCATTTAATGCGATTAACTCTTTTGCAAGCGAGCTAGACGCAAAAAGCACCTTTGCACCGCAATCATTTATGATATATTCAAACTCGTTTGCTTTTAAAAAAGTATTCATAGGCACTGCGATACCGCCTATTGCGGTTATCGCAAGGTATGAGATGATAAATTCTTTCGAGTTTGTAACCGCCATAGCTACTTTATCACCAAATTTTACTCCAGCAAGCTGCAAATAAGCTGCCACTTTATCGACATTTTGCTTTAATTCGCGATATTTTAGCTTCTCTTTTTCTTCAAAAAGAACTACTTGATTTGGATTTTCCTTTGCTACTTTGGTTAAAATTTCATAAAAATTATTATAAGAGTATCGCATTATTAACCCTAACTAAAATGTATATTTGAAAGTCGTACCAAGGATTTGGATCGTACCAGTATCAAATTCCCCGGACATTTTTGTAGCAATACTGTTGGTAATACCTGTCGCACGCTTCTTATCGCGATGTTGATAAACATATCCGAGTGCCATTTCAAAATTTGGCGTAAATTTATAATTTACTCCAAAAGAATACACCTTAGATGTAGTATTTGGAAGCTCTAAGCCAGTATGCTTGCTGCTTGTAATGTCTTCATCATAGGCAAAGCCAGCCATTAGCCTAAATTTTTCATTTACGTCGTAGGCAAGACCTAGTCTATATGTATTTGTATCTTTTGCATTTTTTATGATTGGATCATCCATGAATCTTGCAAAAGCTGGATGCGAGTGAGCTGGACCTTTATCCATGTATTCAAAGTCATAGCCTTTAAATTTAGACCAATACGTCCTCTCAAAAGCTAGTAAAAGAGTAAAGTCGCTAAATTTATATCCAGTTGCAAGTACAAGCTGTGCAGGAAGTGGGATCTCAACTTTTGTTTTACCATGATAGCTTATAGGAGATAGTGCTCCGTTAAAATCAGCATCTGTATGGCCTTTAAGTTCTAAATTTACATTTGAGCGGTAAGTAACGGCAAAGCTTAAATCCTCAATAGGTCTATAAGTAAGTGCAACATTATAGCCATAGCCCATACCATCGCCTTTTATCTCTCTGTAGCCTATTCGTCCAAAGTCACTTGCTATCTTACCTTTGGTGTAAACGCCTCTAGCACCAAGAGCAACGGCAAGTTTATCATTTATGCGGTAAGCTACGGTTGGATTTAGCTCAATAACTTGTAGCTTAAACCTTTTAGCGGTAAACGCAGTAGCTGGATCCTCCCATGATACACCAACAGCAGCAGGAACGGCAAGAGCTAAACCAAATTTCCAGTTTTCATAAATTTCTGGCGTTACAAAACTAAATGTACCAGCTAGCGAGTCAAATTTTTCTGACCTGTAGCTTTTGCCACTATCACTTTTAAACTCGAGCTTATTTATATGAAACCAGCCAAGGGTACTTTCTATGTGATGACGTCCATCTAAAAACATCATATTTGCAGGGTTAAAATATGCCGCGTCAGCTCCAAAACTAAAGGCTACGTTACTAGCAGCAAGACCTAAAGAATCAGCACTTTGCTCAGGTATTTTATACCC
Source organism: Campylobacter concisus (assembly GCF_002165785.1). Classification (GTDB taxonomy): domain Bacteria; phylum Campylobacterota; class Campylobacteria; order Campylobacterales; family Campylobacteraceae; genus Campylobacter_A; species Campylobacter_A concisus_W. Next base: position 79,995 of record NZ_NDYO01000010.1, on the reverse strand, counting down.
GCCAGCATTTAGCAATGAACACGTCGCAACAATACTTAAAATCGCCTTTTTCATAGTTTTTCCTTTTCAAAATTTCTTAGAATTTTTATCTCATCTTCCCAAATACTCTCGTCAATCGTCTCTAATATTAAAGGAATTTCGCCTATTTTATCATCATTTATTATATTTTTAAAAGCACTAAATCCAAGCTCGCCCTTGCCAAGGCTCTCGTGTCTATCTTTTTTTGAGCCAAGTCCAAATTTTGCATCATTTAAATGCATGCCAGATAAAAATTTATAGCCAATGATCGCATCAAATTCCCCCATCGTTTTAGCGTAGGCCTCTTTGCTTCTTAGATCATATCCAGCAGCAAATGCGTGACAGGTATCAAAGCAAACACCAACCCTACTCTCATCGTCTACTCGCTCTATCAAATAAGCGATCTGCTTAAAACTAAAGCCTAAATTTGAGCCTTGTGCGGCTGTATTTTCGATGACTAGCTTTACGCCACTTGTGCGTTTAAGTGCTGCGTTCATACAGCTAGCGATGTTATCCAAGCACTCTTTTTCACTTATTTGCTTTAGGTGCGAGCCTGGGTGAAAATTTAAAAGCTCTAGTCCAAGTTTGCTAGCACGCTCTATCTCGTCCACAAAGGCTTCAAACGACTTTGCTCTTGCCTCCTCATCCGGATGGCCTAAATTTATCAAGTAACTACTGTGTGGCAAAACATACTTTGTGCTTATGCCAGAAATTTTTAGATTTTCCTTAAACCGCTCTATCTCACTGGCGCTTAGCTCTTTTGCATTCCACTGGCGTTGATTTTTTGTAAAAAGCGCAAAGGCATTTGCTCCTATTTTTGCAGCATTTAAAGGTGCATTAAACACGCCCCCAGCCGCACTTACGTGAGCTCCGATGTATCTCATTTTAACTCTTTTATTATCACTCTTATTTTGTTTTTGCTATCTACAAATTTGACGTAGTTGTCGCAAACCTCGTATTTTATAAAATATGAACTTAGATATTGACTAAAACCACACTCCGTATTCACCAAGCCTTTGCCATCATAAATCTTTTCTCTTTGCAAAATTTCCTCAAAAAGGCTCTCGTAGTGCGGGGCTAGAAAAAATTTCTCATTAAACTCAGTCTTGTTAAAGCAAGCATTATTTATGCAAATTTTATCTCTTATGCTTATGTTAGCGGTGTTTACGCCAGAACTATAAATTTGCAAATTTAGCTCATTTTTATATTTATGGAAAAATCCAACATCATTTATCTTTATCATCGGCGAAAATAAAGTAACTTGAAAAGCTTGTGAATTTTGCGGCGTTTTGGTAGCTACACAACCTGTAAAAATAAAAACAGACAACAAAGTAAATAAAAAATTTTTCAAAAATTTTTCCTTATTAATCTAAAATTAAGTATAAAAGAAATATAATCCCAACTTCATAACCGACATGTGGCCCATTCGTCTAGCGGTTAGGACATCGCCCTTTCACGGCGGTAACACGAGTTCGAGTCTCGTATGGGTCACCACTTCTAAAAATCAAAATCTTATCCATATAAGCTTTAAAATATAGTTAATCTTAAATATTATTTTTAATTGTTATTTTAAATTTTTATTGAACCGCGCCGCTTTCAATTAAATGCGTTATTAAAATTTTAAAACCTAGAAAAATTAATATCACTCCTCCCAAAAAGAGTGCCTTTTTCTCTAAAATCTCACCCATAAATTTACCAATGTAAAAGGCGGCTAGACTTAGCACAAAGCAGACTACACCGATGATGAGCGAGCTTTGAAAGATGTTTATATCTTCAAAGCTAAGTGTGACGCCAACGGCAAGAGCATCCACACTAGTAGCAAATGCTCCATACAAAATGGTCTTAAATCCTATCTTAAGATACTCACACTCCTCTTTACTACAGGCCTCTTTAAACATTCTAAAACCAAGAAAACAGAGTATAAAAAATGCAATAAAATGATCAACCGAGCTTATAAATTTTGCAAAACTAACACCTAAAAGATAACCAAGAAGGGGCATAAGAAACTGAAAAAAGCCAAGCATAAAAGCAATAAATAAAATTTTATTAAGAGCTAAATTTTTATATCTTGCACCATTTGCCATATTTAGTGCCGCACTATCCATACTAAGAGCGAAGCTAAGAAGTAAAAGTTGCATAATCTTCCTTTAGAAAAAAGGGTGAATTCTAGTGCAAAAAGATTAAATTTATTTTAAGTGTTTAGATATTTTTTGTATGATTTTGCTTTAAATTTAAAAAAGGAGAGAAGATGAAAAGATCTCTTGTCATTCTTTATGGCGCGCTTGCTTTAAATTTACAAGCCGCAAGCGTGGACGATATGATAAACAAAGGCGTCAAAATCGCCACTCACGCATCAAGCGGCGACTATAAAAGCTTGGTTAGTGAGGCACTAAATGCCGCTGTTAGCGAGCTTTCAAAAGAGGGCTTTATAAACAATGCTACGGCCAAAATTCCACTCCCAAAAAGCCTTGAGATGGCGTCAAATTTAGCCAAAAAAGTGGGTGGCGAAAAGTGGGCGCAAGACCTTAGCAAGTCGATAAACAACGCCGCAACCACTGCCGTGCCAAAGGCTGCTGAAATTTTTAGCGATAGCATAAAAAATATGAGCGAGGCCGATGTCAAAAATCTCTTTAACGGTGGCAGTGACAGCGTTACGAAGTATTTACAGCAAAGCTCCAGCCAAAAGCTAAAGGCAGCATTTGCGCCGATAATTGAAAAAATGATGAGTGATAATAACTTTGCGACCGCCTATAATGGGCTAAATTCTTTCATCGGCGGCTCAGCAAAAAACAACGAAACGATAAAATCAGTAAAGAGCCTAGCTAAAAATTTAGGCGCAAGCGAGTATGTGCCAGATGACGGCGAGGATCTAAACGCATATATCACTAGAAAGACGCTAGATGGGCTATTTAACGTGATGAGTGAAAAGGAAAAGGGGCTAAGAAGTGGCTTTAGCCTAGATAGCGACAAAAAGGTGCTAGACTCGATCTTTAAATGAGAAATTTAAGCGCTCAAAACAGAGCCGACATCGCTCTTATCGTAGTTGCTATCGTTTGGGGCGCTACGTTTTTACCTATGGCAAACGCGCTAAAGACAAATGGCGTCTTTGTCATGCTCTTTTGCCGGTTTTTTCTCTCAGCTATATTTATGGGTTTTGTTGCACTTAAATTTACTAAGAAATTTGACACAAAAAGCGTCATCTACGGCATTATCCTTGGCGCGGTGCTATTTTTGTCATTTGCCACGCAAACTTACGCTCTAAAGCTTACTTTTAGCTCAAGTGTTGCCTTTATTACAGGGCTTGAGTGTGTGATCGTGCCTTTTATGACAGCACTTATTTTTAAAAATAAAATAACTATTTTTGCTATTTTTGGTGCATTTATTGCTATTTTTGGACTTTGGCTCTTAAGTGGCGCTACACTAGCACTTGAGAGCGGCGAGGCACTTGCCCTACTTTGTGCCATATTTTATGCACTTTACACAAGCTTAAATGGCCACTTTGTAAGAAAGTGCGAGCTTTATTTGCTTGTATTTATGGTATTTCTCACCGTCTCTTTACTCTCATTTGTCTTTGCGTTTATTGAAGGTGGTGTGGTGCCAAATTACGATAGGGAATTTTTTATAGCAATTTTTATCACTGCATTTATTGGTACCATCTTTTGCTACTTTGTGCAAACCATCGCTCAAAAATACACGACCGCTAGCAAGGCGGCATTATTTTTCTGCCTAGAGCCAGTCTCTGCTGGGCTAATAGGCTACTTCATAGCTGGCGAGATACTTAGCATCTGGCAAATTTTTGGAGCAGTGCTTATTATCTTTGGCGTCATTTTTAGCGAATTTGGCAAGCAAATTTGCTCTAAATTTAAGCTCTAAAAGACAAAAAGCTTCATTTGAGAGTCAATTTTCTCGTCTATAAACTCGCCGTCAAATCTCTCTTTTAACATCGCTAAAACCACCTTTTCATCGTAGTTTTTAGCTCCGTTTATCTCAAGGTGCCAGCAGATATTCTCAGCAGCTTCTTGCACGCTTCGTCTAGCGATCCTAGTTTCGTTTAAAATTTCACTCTTATAAGCAATACTCTGCTCGTTTAGCCACGCTTCAAGCCTATTTACAACGTTTTTTTGAGAGAGCGTGCGGCCAAATTTTTCAAAAAATGGCTCCAGAAGATCAGAGCTTCTAGGCTTATCCCAGCCAAGATAGAGTTTTTGCTTTGCGATGCTATGAAATTTAGCGAAATCTTCATCGCTAGCAATCGCTGGACTCATCGTGCAAATTGCAATATCAAAGCACTTTGAGGGCTTAAATTCTCTCCAAGAGCAAACCTCGCTGGTTAAATTTGTCACGCCAAATCTCTTTGCGTCTTCGTTTAAAATTTCTATCATATTTTTTGAGCTATCAATACCAGTTATATTTTTTGCAGTTTTTGATAAAAATATCGTCCAAACACCGGTACCACAGCCTATATCGAGAATTTCTTTACCGCTAAAATCAACTCCCCAAGCTAAGGCTTTAGCAAAAATTTGTTGCTGAATAGCACTTACTTTGCCATCAAACCTTTGATAATTTGACGCCTTTTTATCCCATAAATTTTGCATTTTAGCTCCTTATTTTTGGTTATAATTCTAGCAAAAAAGGCCATAAATGAAAGATTTTATCTACAAAGTAATAATCCCACCACAAGCCATTGATATGCACGGACACATGAATAATGTCTATTATTTTACTCTTATGCAAGAGGCCGCATTTGCACACTCTGCTGCGGTTGGCGACACGGTCGAGGCGCAGTATAAAAGAGGCGAGATCTGGCTCATTAGAAAAAATGAAGCCAAATATATAAAAAGCGCAAAATTGATGGATGAGATAGAGATTCGCACTTACACACAAGCTGAAGGCAAGGCGACTTCGTGTAGATATTTTGAGTTTAAAAAAGATGACGAGTTAATAGCAACTGGCAAGACCGAGTTTGTTTATGTTGATCTAAAAACAAATCGTCCAAAAGCCATTCCAGCTGAGATCATAGCACTTTACTCGTGATCACACTCATCACAAACGCCTTTTATCACGGCGCTTTTTATATTTTTAGCGACGTTTAGATGAGGCATATCGATGTTTGTGACTTTATGACAGACATCGCAGATAAAGTACGCTTTTGCCTCATTTGCTAGTTCATAGTAGCTTTTATGATTATTTTCAGTTTTTATAACAAGACCTTTTTTTTCAAAAATTTCTATGCTTCTATAAAAAGTAGTTTTATTTGCATTAAGGCTTTCTAAAATTTCATCATAACTCAATGGAGTTTTGGTATTTTGCAAAATTTCAACGAGCTTTATGCGAAAAGTAGTTGCTTTGATACTATGCTCTTCTAAGAAATTTCTTGCATTCATCCTTGCCCTTTTTATTTTTTGTATATTAACGCTAAAAGTTTTAAATTTCATTTAAAAAGCACTATATTTAGGCTTTCGTTCTTTAAGTTGCAACCAAGTTGCAATCTGCTAAACTTCCGCAATATTTTTTCAAACAAAGGAGAGATGGTGAGAAAGATTTTTGTTTTTTTAGCAGTTTGTGCTTTGTCACTTTTTGCAAAGCCAGTTGTTACGACTAGTATATTGCCTACAAAATTTTTTGTTGAGCAAATCGCAGGTGATACACTAAGCGTAAATACAATGGTTGGCAAAGGTGCTGATCCGCACACTTATGAGCCAAAGCCAAAACAGATGAAGGAGCTTGAAAAGAGCGAGCTTTACTTTGCTATAGGCATTGAGTTTGAAGATACTTGGCTAGAGCGTTTTTCAAAATCTTTTAAAAATTTACACATTGTAAAAACACAAGAAGGTATCGAAAAGATCGCTATGAACGATGAACACGAGCATCATGAACACCATGAACATCATGAGCATAAGCATGAGGGCGAGCATAAACATGAGCATCACGAGCACCATGACCATGACCACGAAGCTGGCGAGCATCATCACCATCATCATGACGGCCTTGATCCACACATTTGGCTTGATCCGGTTTTAGTAAAAACTCAAGCTGATAATATAGCTAAGGCGCTAATAGAGAAATTCCCGCAAAATGCAAAGCTTTATGAGGAGAATTTGGCTAAATTTAAAGCTAGCCTTGACGAGCTTGATGGCTTTATCAAAAATACTCTAAAAGATGTTAAAACTCGCGAATTTATCGTATATCATCCATCTTGGGGCTACTTTGCAAAGCGCTATGATCTAGAACAGATCGCTATCGAGATAGAGGGCAAAGAGCCAAAGCCAGCTGAGCTAAAAGAGCTAATCGAAGAGGCTAAAGAGCACGGTGTAAAAGTCATTTTCGTTGCTCCTCAGTTTCCAACAAAGGCTGCAAATTTAGTAGCAAAAGAGACTGGCTCAAAGGTCATAAGCATTGATCAGCTCCCAGAAAATTGGCTAGATGAGATGAAAAAAACAGCAGAAATTTTTGCTAAGAGTTTATAAAAGATGTTAGTACGCCTGATTGTAATTTGCTTATTTGCTATAAATGCCTTCGGGTGTGCTCTTTGCTCGCTTTATAGCCCGACCGCTCACGTGAGCGTAAAATTTGACTCAAACGAAAACAATATCACTACAATTGCTTTTTCATGGACATTTTCACAAAATTTCTCAGAGCTTATGAGGCAAAATTTTGACCTAAATCAGGATGAAAAGATAGATGAAAGCGAGATCAAAAAGATCCGCTTAAATTTACTTGATTATCTTGTGCCAAGGCACTATTTAACGAATATTGAGTACTTTTACAAAGATGAAAATGCTACAAAGCTTGAGCTAAATTTAAAAAAGTATAAACTCTATTTTGATGAGGGTAGATTAAAATTTGATGTTAGTTTTAAGACAAATTTGCTTATCAAAGATGGCTTTGTGGTGTCTGTCGAAATGGACGACAAAGAGGGATATTTTAATTTTAAATTTACACAAAACAACGCATTTTTAGTGTCAGATCAGTTTTGGACGATACCAAATCCAAATGCAAATTTAATATTTTTTACATTTTCAAGTAAAGCTGCAGCCAAAGCTCATAACGAAAAACCTGCATTAAAAGAGCTTCTAAAAGAGCCAAACTCAGTAAATTTTGAAGATGAAAATTTAAGCCAGGTCGATAAGATCGATGAGGCTAAGTTTGATCTTGTTTCTAAAACAAGTCTAAATATGCTTGATAGATTAAAGCAAATTCTAAGAAATTTTGATCAAAAAAGTCCGCTGACTCTGCTATTTTTAGCGCTCATATCATTTGGTTATGGCTTTTTACACGCTGCATCTGCGGGACATGGCAAGGTGCTTACAAGCTCATATTTCGCTGCAACTGGTGGAAGCTACGCCAAAGCCTTTTTCTTCTCTTTAAAGATCGGATTTTTACATGTTGTGGGTGCGTTTATTTTTGTGCTTGCTAGTTTTATGATACTACGTGAGATTAGTAACGATCTGACAAAAGATACAGCAAGTGTTACGACAGCATTTTCTGGCGTTATTATCTTTTTTGTAGCGATTTTTATGCTTTATAAAAAGGTCAAAATTTATCTTTCAAGCAAAAAAGAGTTAAGTAAATTTTATATTTTTAGCTCAAGTTTAAGCCAAAATTTGAGTAAAAATACAAAATTTACTAGCGACTGTGGCTGTAACATCTGTACTACAAAAAAACCAAAAAGCAAAGAAGAATGGCTAGTTGCAGCTGCTGCGGCACTTATTCCTTGTCCTGGCACGATACTTGTCTTTGTGTTAGCAAATGAGCTAGGTAGCTACTTTGCAGGCGTTATAAGTGGCCTATTTATGGCGCTTGGCATGAGCGCAGTGATATTTTTAGCGGCTGTTTTTGGGGCCAAGATAAATGAGAGCACAAACATTAAGTTAAAAAAGTTTAAAATCTATGCCGAATTTATGGCTCTTAGCGTTATGCTTTGGCTTGGACTTTTTATTTTTACTACGACATTTACGCAAAAGAGTCTATTTTGAAAGAAATTATAAAAATTAAAAATTTAAACTTTAGCTACGATAAGCAAGTGGTTTTAGAAGGTATCAATTTAGATTATAGTAGCGATGAGTTTTTAGCTATCATCGGTCCAAATGGTGGTGGTAAAAGCACGCTTTTAAAGCTTATTTTAGGACTACTTAAGCCTCAAAGTGGCGAGATAAAGCTCTTTGGAAAAGAGCCAAGCGAAGTCAGTAAATTTATAGGTTATGTGCCTCAAAATTTTCTCTCAAATCAAAGCTTTCCAATGATGGTTTTAGAAGTAGTTTTAATGGGGCTAATAGATAAAAAAATTTTTGGTTTTTACTCACAAGCTGAGAAACAAATGGCTCTTGCCGCCCTTGAGAAGGTTGGTATGAAAGAATTTGCAAGCGCTAGAATTGGTGAGCTAAGCGGTGGTCAAAGACAGCGTGTATATATCGCAAGAGCGCTTTGTGCAAATGCAAAGGTCCTCGTTTTAGACGAGCCAACAGCTAGTATCGACACAAAGGGCCAGGCTGAAATTTATGAAATTTTAAAAAATATAAATGCAAGTGGTGTTGGCGTAGTTTTGGTAAGTCACGATCTAAATATCGTGCTAAATTATGCTACAAAAATCGCCTATGTGAGTAAAAATTTGCATATCCATAAAACTCATGAAGATACTGCAAAAAGAGAATTTATAGAGCATTTAGCAAAATCTCATAGCCATTTTTGCGATGTCGAGATCGCACTTGGCGAATGTGAGTGCAAAATCAAAAGTAATGTTTTTAAGATAAAGAGATAAAATGAGTGAAATTTTAGAGTTAAATTTTATGCAAAATGCCTTTATTGCTGGCATTTTAGTTAGTATAATTTGTGGGCTCATAGGCTCACTCGTTGTTATAAATAAAATGACTTTTATTGCTGGCGGTATCGCACACGGAGCGTATGGCGGCATCGGACTTGCCTTTTTCTTCTCGCTCGAACCACTTCTTGGAGCTAGCATATTCTCACTCTTTTTAGCTCTCGTAATCGCCACTATCACGTTAAAAGATAAAACCAACATCGACTCAGTTATCGGTGCTATTTGGGCATTTGGTATGGCTATTGGTATCATTTTTATCGATTTAACTCCAGGATACAATGCCGATCTTATGAGTTATCTCTTTGGCTCTATCTTAGCAGTGAGTGGGCAAGATATAACATTTATGAGTATTTTAGATATCTTATTTTTAGCACTCATTGCTCTTTTTTATCGTCAATTTGTAGCTATTAGCTTTGATGCAGAGTTTGCAAAGCTGCGCGGCGTAAATACAACATTTTTTCACTATTTATTAGTGTGCATGATGGCACTTTGTGTAGTAGCTACGATCCGTGTTGTGGGGCTGATTCTAGTCATCGCTCTTCTTACTATACCGCCATATTTAGCACAAATTTTTGCCAAAAGACTTGGACTGATGATGTTAATCTCTACTATCTTTTCAGTCGTTTTTTGCTTTAGCGGTCTATTTATTAGCTTTTATTTTAACCTAACAGGCGGAGCTAGCATAATCTTAGTTGCTTCACTTTGCTTTTTTGCTTTTTGTTTTAAATTTAAAAGCTTACGTCAGTAGCCATTCTTAACTGATAAAGCGTCCAAAAGACGAAGCAAATGGCTGTGAGATAGACGCTAAAAAATAGAGCTAGCCATATAAATTTTATCTCAAGACCAAAATAAAAAACTACCACGTAAAAAAGTGATCCTTGAAGCACAAATTGCCTAAATCCATTTAGCAAAAAGATAGCCACTGGGCGTTTTACGGCCTGAAGAGTGCTGCCTGAGACATTTATCGTGCCATAAGCTACGTAAGCAAGAGAATTTATACCAAGATAAAGCCCTGCTATCTCCAAAACTGCCGGCGTATCATCAAAAATTCTTATCATATCTTCACCAAAAAATCTAATAAAAACACAAGCAAATACACAATAAATAAGTAAAAAAAGAAGCGAAATTTTATAGCATTGTTTAGCTCTTTTAAAATTTTTAGCGCCATAGTTTCTTGAAACGATACTTAAAACTGCTGCGGCCATACCAATGGTCGGCAATACCAAAATTTGCTCTATCCTTAAAGCTATACCATATCCCGCTACGGCATTTACACCATAGTAGCTTATAAATTTTAAAAGTACAAGTGAGCCAAGCGACATCGATAGATAGTTTAAGCAAGCTGGTAGAGCTTGCTTTGTAATCTTTGCCCAAATGCTAAAATTTGGCACAAAATAGCTTAAATTTCTTGGCTCGATCATCTTAGCTTTTTTAACTTTTGCAAAAAGGTAGATCATGCCCAAAAGCTGAACACTAGCCGTTGCTAGAGCAAGTCCTTTTACGCCAAAACCCAAAATGAATGCAAAAAAGTAGCAAAAAAATGCGTTGATAAAAAGGCCATAAAATAGCCAATCGCGGTAACTTTTTGTATCTCCAAGTGCCACGAGTACGCCGTTTAGAGATTTGATAATCAAGAAAAATGGTGCAGCAAGAAAGATAACGCCTGCGTAATCAAGCGCCTCTTTTAAATAGTGATGATCAGCTCCTAAAAAAGTGAGCAAATTCGGTGCTAAAAAATAGCCACAAAACCCCATAAAAATAGCAAATACTAGCACGAAGATAATTCCATTTGCCGCATAAAATTTAGCCATTTTTATCTTTCCTGCTCCAAGGCTATTGCCTATTAGCGCAGTTAGTGCTGAGCCAAAACCAAGCCCAATGCCTACAATACTTAGATAAAGCAAAAAGCTCATAGCCATACCAGCTACAGCAAGGGTAGAAATTTTTGCTGCAAAAAATGTACCAGTAACGTTATAAAGAGTATTAAACATCATTGCGGTGCCAGCTGGAAGCGAAAGCGAGATGATGAGCTTATTTAACGGGTCTTTTAGTAAATCCATGGCTTGATTTTACGTTTTTTATCTTTAAAATTTGTAAAGAACAAAATCAATTAAATTTAATAAAAAGCCATTACCTATTAGCATAAGTTAGGATTGATACCTTTTGGCAACGCATTAAATCTTAGAAAGCTTATTTTTATGTATATAAATTATTTGTGTAAAAATTTGTATTTCTATTAGTCTTTGTTATATTAAAAATTTAGTAGGACAAAAATCATAAAAAGCAAGGAAAGATACCTTGCTAAATTTTTATTTATATTTTATGCCCATGCCACCAAATTTAAGTGTATTAGCTGTCTTGTTGTCGGTAGTACTTTCGATTAAGGCTTTAACATCTACTAAGCCTGGCAAGCCCCAAACTTGCTCACAAAGACCGCCTGTTTTTATAGTTATTCCTATCTCACCAGTAGTATTATTTCCAGGACGTACTTCTAAACACTCATCATCTTTTGCTTTTACTGGTGTTTTTACATTTGACATTTTTTTGACAGCTTTGTTAATATCCGAATCAGTAGCAAATTCGCCTTGCGAAGTATAGTAAGAACCCAAGTCCGAAATAAGTGTTTGTATATTTGAAGCAGTTTTTGATATCTCTGCATCATCCCTTGTTGCAGCTAGTTTTGGTATAGCAACCGCAGCTAATATACCCAATATAACGATCACGAAGATCAACTCAATCATTGTAAAGCCTTTTTTCATGACTTCTCCTCCCTGAAATATAAATATTTTCTAAATCGAGCGAATTGTATCATAAATTTCAAAAAACAATAAAATAATGTACTATATAAAAAATCAAAAATTTGCCGATATAAAAAAGGAAATTAAAATTTAGGGGCGTTATGAAGGGCGTTATACTTTGTCTATTTATCATCACGATTTCATTTTGTAAATATGAATCCTACAAACCTCTCACAGTAGTAAAATATAATGAAGAAAAGGCTCTGCTTGGCAAAAAACTCTTTTTTGACAAAAGACTAAGCCCAAATGAAAACTACTCTTGCCAAACTTGTCACAACTTGTATTGGAATTTAAGCGGAAGCAACCAAGATAGCATGGAAAAAGGCACTTTAAATCCTCCAACCATATTAAATGCTGCAGCAAACTATCTATTTTATAGCGATGCAAAGATTAGCAATTTAAAAGATCAAGTAAAAGAGTCCATAACTTCTAGAATAGAACTAAACTCGGATAACGACAAGATAGTCGATTCTGTAAATAATATCTCTGAGTACAAAATTTTATTTAAAAAAATTTATAATGACGGCATTAATTTTGATAATATTGCAGATGCAATAGCTGAGTTTGAGAAGGCTGTCTTGAGTGTTGATTCGCCATTTGATCGTTTTATATCAGGTGATAACAATGCCATAGATGATAGCGCAAAGAAAGGATTTGAGATATTTAATAATATTGGCTGTGCCGCTTGTCATAATGGTAGAAATTTAGGAGGAAATTTGACACAAGATATTGGCCGAGAAAGAATTTCTGCCTTAGATACAAGCAAAAGATTAAGAAGAGTGCCATCACTAAGAAATATTACAAAAACTACTCCATATTTATCTCATGGAGAGATAAATGATCTAAAAGAGGCTATAAGCTTTATTGGTAACTATCAGCTAGGATATAAGCTTAGCAAAGATGAAATTGATGCTTTATACTCATTTTTTTTGACACTAAATGGTAAAAAGCCTAGGATACTAAATGAGTACTAAGCGAATAAAAACCATACTTAGCGTCTTAACAGCTATATTTTTCATTAGTGCATTTTTTATATATAAAGCAAATATAGCTATTGGTGTAGCTCATAAATTTGATGATGGAATTTTAAATCTAAAATTTATAGACAATGAGATAACTTTTTCTTTGAATAATATTTATGATATCTCAAACTACGACAAACTCAATGCCGACATAAATTCTTTTGATACAAATTTAAGCAACCTTTCAATGCTTAGTGATGAGATGTTGTTATTTCATCAAAATGAAATAAAAAAAGACCTACAAAACATAAGAGATGTATTTAGTAAAAAAGTATTTTTTTTACAAAGATCAGCTTATGTAAACTCATCTATAGATTCTTATATCCAAATAAGTCAATATGAGATACAAAATCTCGCACTTTCAAATAAGCTTGAGCCTATATTTTATGCGATAAAAGGTGCTTTGATGCTTAGTCCTGAAGCAATAGATGATATTTCAAAGCAAATAAAAATGTATAAAAACGAGTATAAAGATAACCAAAAAGCTCAAAATGTATTAGACAAGATACTTTATGCAGCTCAAGCTACAAAAACTTTACGTACAATCTCAAATAGTGTAAAAGAGCTACACCTTGATAATCTGATAGAAAATTTTAGAAACAAAATCCTAGAATTTCACTCTGATGAGGTGAATAAGGCAAAAATAGCTCAGAGAATTTGCTTACTTATATTTATAATATTTTGTTCATTTGGTCTCTATCAAATTAAAATAGCCTCAGAGCGTTTAAGACAGATAAAACTCTTAAGATCCACGGTTGAAAACGATCATAGCTCTATTATCTATTGCGATAAATACAATAGAATTTCATACGTAAATAAAACCTTTGAAGAAAAAACTGGCTACAAACTAAAGGATGTAATCGGTAAAAATCCTAGAATACTAAAATCATATATGCATCCACAAAGCTTTTATGAGTCCATAAAAGAGGCTGTGCAAAAATCTCTACCTTGGGAGAGCGATGAGCTTATAAGCAGAACAAAAAGCGGTGATTTTTTATATGAAAAGGTAAAATTTTCACCATTTTTCTTTAAAAATAAATTTGAGGGCTATATAGCGGTAAAACTTGATAGGACTAAAGAAACGCTAATACTAAATGAACTAACTCAAAAAAATGAACAAATAAAAATACAATCTTCAATCGATAAGCTAACAGGCTTTGGTAACTACTTTGCTTTAACTGAAATTTTAGACGCGCAAAAAGATGGAGTGCTAATTTGCTTAAGCATTAAGAATTTTAAAATTTTAAGATTCTTTTATCAAACTAAGATTATCGATGCAATGCTAAAAGCAGTAGCTGATACACTAAAGCTTTGCATAGATACTTCTGAGATAAAAGCAAAGCTATTTAGATTTCAAGATGACGCATTTTATATATGGTATGAAGGCGATAATATCGTAAGAGATATTGAATATATTAGAGAATATTTTGGTTCAAATAGAATAAATGTCGCTATTGATGAAAAATTTGAAAATTTACCAGGCATAAAGATAGTATTTGGTGTTTCATTGCCAAACGATACCCCACAAACTAACCGCCTAATGCAATCAGTCCTTGCAAATCAGCTCGCAATAGAAAATGGTAGCAATATTTACTACTATCTAGAAAATGACGCCATTGAGATGAAATATCACAAAAACCAGCTGGCAGTCCAGCTAATCGAAGATGCGTTAGAAAACGATAGAGTCATCGTAGAAGCACAAGGCATCTTTAACTTAGAAGAAAATGAAACCGAAGCAAAGTATTATGAAGTTTTGGTTCGTATAATTGATCAAAATGGCAAGATACACTATCCGGGCGAATTTTTAGATATTGCCATGAAAACGCAACTATATCCGCAAATAACCAAAAAGGTGATAAGTCTTGCGTTTGATCTTGCTAAAAGATATCCAGATTATATGTTTTCGATAAATTTATCAATTACCGATATCGCTGATGCTAGTATGAGAGAGCTTATAGAAAGCAAGCTAAACGAGTGCAAAGATCCTAATAAAATTTGCTTTGAAATGTTAGAGAGCGAAGAGCTTAGCGACTATGTTGCGGTAAATTCTTTTATAAAACGTGTCAAGGGCTATGGATGTAAAATTTCGATTGATGACTTTGGCTCAGGATACTCAAACTATTACCGAATTTTGGAGCTTGATATAGACACCATAAAGATAGATGGCTCGATAATCAAAAAGCTTCCATTTGATGAAAATGCTAGAGTTCTAGTAGAAACCATCGTAAGCTTTGCAAAAAAGCAAGGCTACAAAATAGTAGCCGAGTTTGCAAGTTCAGAAGAAATTTTAAACCAAATCAAAAATTTTGGAATACCTTACGCACAAGGTTTCTTACTAGGCAAGCCTCGCAGAATGGAATAGTGGCTAAATTTCTATATCTATCCCAACTGGGCAGTGATCGCTGCCTGTGATCTCTGACAAGATAAATGCGTCTTTTAGCCTATCTTTTAATCCTTGTGAAATAAAGAAATAATCAATTCTCCAGCCGACATTTTTAGCCTTTGCATTAAAGCGGTAGCTCCACCACGAGTAAGCGTCCGCTACGTCGCCATTTATAGCTCTAAAAGTATCTATAAAGCCACTTTTTAGCACCTCATCGATCCATGCTCGCTCGATAGGTAAAAAGCCGGAAGTTTTGGCATTTGCCTTTGGATTTTTAAGGTCGATATCACGGTGAGCGGTATTTACATCTCCACAAAATATTACCTCTTTGCCGCTTTTTATAAGCTCTTTGCAGTAAGCTAGAAATTTCTCGTAAAAGTCCATTTTATAGGCTAGGCGCTCGTCATCCTTTTGTCCGTTTGGAAAATAGATATTAAAAAGCACGATATTGCCAAATCTATGTTCCAAAACACGCCCCTCCGTGTCGTCGAAAAAAACTGCCTTTTGTGTAGAAATGTCAAAATTTGCTAGGCTCATCACACCAGAGTATCCAGCCCTCTCGCCTGAGTTTACACTGATATCTTTAAAGCCAAGGTTGTAAATTTCCTTTGGCACGTCATCCTCTTTGACCTTGATCTCTTGAAGTGCTAAGAAATCAGGCTTTTGCTCCGTAAGCCACGCGAAACCATCCTTTGTTACAAGTGCTCTAAGGCCATTTACATTCCAGCTAATAAGTTTCAATTTTCATCCTTTTTTTAATTATAATTATGCCAAAAATCACAAAAAGGAAAATTATGAGAAACCAGCCAGAGTATAAATTTTTAAAAAATTTTGGCTATGCAAGAGAGGGTTTGGCTGAAATTTTTAAAAATGAAAAGAGCTTTAGGATAGAAATTTACATATTTTTATTAGCGACACTATCGCTATTTTTTTGGAATTTTGACCTTGTTTTTAATCTATTTTTGATCTTTAGCATGGCATTTGTGCTAGTTTGCGAGTGCCTAAACTCTGGCTTAGAGCGAGTAACTGATCTTGCAAGCCCAGACTATCACGCCCTAGCAAAGGCGGCAAAAGATGCAGGAAGTGCGGCTGTGATGATTGCAAATTTCTTATGTGGCGCACTTTGGTGCGTGGCAATAGGATATAAAATTTGGAGCTAGCATGAATGAAGAAATTTACAAGGCAATAATTGGCGAGAAAAAGGTAGAAATTATAAATTTGCTAGTTAAAAGCTGTGATGAAAATGGCTTTATTGTAGTAAAAATTTCAGAAATTTGTGAAAAGCTAGATGTGAGTAAGCCAACCGTAATAAATACCTTTAAGCTGCTTGAAGAGAAGAAAATTTTCGAGCGAGTGAAAAATGGAGTTTATAGATTTAAAAATTTATAGTGGCGAGCAAACGCCTGCCACATCTTTTTAGCCGATAGTCTCAGTAGTGATCATGCTAAATGTCAAGCGGTCAGTTATCACGACTGGGCCTAGACGAATGGCTCATGAACGCCACCTACATTCTCGCCAGATGCATATAAATTTGGTATAGGCATAGCCGTTTGAGAGCTTATGACTTGGGCTTTTGTGTTGATATTTGGCCGCCTATTGTGTGGTGAACTTTTGGCGTGCCATGCTCTGCTTAAAATGGCGGATAGGCTATAAAAGTAAAAAATAATATAAATTTTAGCTATAAATTTTCTAAAAAATATTCACTACGACTTATTTAAATTTATAATTTTGTTGATAAATTTTATAGTATTTTAGATCTTAGCTTAAGAATGGGATTTAGTTAGGAGAACGGAGCAAAATTGCTCCGTAAATTATTTAACACCAACTATGATTTGAGTTGCTTTGATAATTGCAGTTACTTTATCTCCTGCTTTTAAAGCTAGACTACTAACTGACTCTCTTGTGATGATAGCAGAAATTTTGCTGCCATTTACATCGATAATAACTTCAGCATTTACAGCTCCGTCTTTTATCTCGCTAACAACACCTTTGATTTGGTTTGTAGCACTAAGCTTGATGCTGTCATCTTTTGAAACGATAACGCTTGAAGCTTTGAATAAAAAGATAGCTTTTTTGCCAACTTTAAGATCAAGACCTTTTTCACTATCAACCGTAACAGTTGCTTTTAGCACTTCACCACCTGCAAGCTTAGCAGATATTAGCGAATTTACCGCACCTGTTCTTACTTCTGTGATCTCAACATTTAGTTGATTTCTTGCACTTATTGACATTTTGTCTCCTTTTTTTGAATTAAATTATGGTGAAATTGTAAGGTAGAATTATTAAGCAAAACTTAAAAGCTATTTATACAAAATTATAATATCAAAAATAAAAATTTTATACTTTTAAATGCCATATAAATAGCTATTTGAGAAATAAAATCTAAAAAATTAATTTATATTATTTTAAAAAAAACGAGAAAAAATATTACTAGCTACTACTTCTAAATATCTATTTTTGTAAAATTCTTGTAAATTTGACTTTAAAGTTTGGTAAATTTAAAAGTATTTTAAACTAAAATAATATTTTTAAGTAAAAAAATAAATTATAAAATTTGAAGTAAAAATTTGAAAGTTTAAATGCCAGCTTCTAGCATAGCTTCTGCTTGATAATGCGTAATAAGTGGCTCGACGATCTCGTCAAATAATCCCGCAGCCATAATCGCATCAAGGCGGTAAAGTGTTAAATTTATACGGTGATCGCTTATGCGGTTTTGCGGATAGTTGTATGTCCTTATCCTACCAGAACGATCTCCGGTACCAACTTGGTTCTTTCGCTCACTAGTCTCTTTTGCAAGCCTCTCTTGCTCTTGAAGCTCATAAAGTCTAGCCTTTAGCACCTTCATCGCAGCTTCTTTATTTTTGTGCTGACTCTTGCCATCTTGGTTTGTCACGACGAGGCCTGTTGGTATGTGTGTGATCCTAACTGCACTATCGGTTGTATTTACCGACTGGCCACCGTGGCCTGAGCTTCTCATAACATCGACTCTTATATCGTTTGGATTAATCTCGATCTCACTATCTTCGACTTCTGGCATGATAGCCACAGTCACAGCCGAAGTGTGCACCCTGCCCTGGCTCTCAGTCTCTGGTACACGCTGAACTCTATGTGTGCCACCTTCAAATTTTAGTCTTGAGTAAGCGCCTTTACCTTTTATGAGTACGATGATCTCTTTAAAACCACCAGTATTACCTTCACTTTGGCTAACGATCTCAAATTTATATCCACGAAGCTCTGCATATCTAATGTAAGCATTAAAAAGATCTCCAACAAATAGTGCAGCCTCATCGCCACCAGTACCTGCACGAATTTCTAAAAATATATTTTTATCATCGTTTGGATCTTTTGGAAGGAGTAAAATTTTTATCTCTTCTTCAAGCTTTTCTCTTGAAATCTCTAAATTTTTAAGTTCTTCTTTTGCTAGCTCTCCGAGCTCAGAGTCCTCAAGTAGAGCTTTATTTTCGTCGATGTCTTTTAAAATTTCTAGATAATTTGTTGAGGCAGTTACGACTGGCTCGATAAATGATTGCTCTTTTGAGAGCTTTGTCATCTTTTCGATATCGTTTGCTATATTTGGATCGCTAAGAAGCGTAGAAATTTCATTATAGCGATCCAAAAATGGATGAAGTTTATCAGCAAACATTAAATTTTATAGATTAAGCAGCTTTTAGAGTATTTACCAATTGTGCAAGACGACTAACACGGCGAGCAGCAGTTTGCTTTTTCAAAAAGCCTCTACTTACGAAGCTGTGGATGCTTTTGTTAGCAACTTTTAAAGCTTCATTTGCAGCATTTAGATCTTTAGCTTCTACAGCTACACGCACTGCTTTTGTGATATTTTTAAGTCTTGTGCGGTAAAATCTATTTCTTTCTGTTCTTTTTATAGTTTGTCTAGCTCTTTTTTCAGCAGATTTATGGTTTGCCATAATATACCTTTATTTGATAATTTTAGTCGGTGATTATATGAAAACTATAATAAATTTAACCTTAATTTAAGTCATCCTTAAAAGAAGTAAAATTTTAGCTTTCAAATTTGCTAATTTCTGATAAAATAGTCCAATTTTATAATAAAAAGGATAAATTTATGAAACTATTTGGAACAGATGGTGTTCGTGGCAAGGCAGGCGAAAAGCTCTCAGCTCAAACATCTATGCGTCTTGCGATGGCAGCTGGAATTTATTTTAGAAAGACCTCAGCGACAAATGTGATTTTGGTTGGAAAAGATACTAGAAAAAGCGGCTATATGATAGAAACTGCCATTGTTGCAGGGCTAACTGCGGTTGGCTACAACGTCCTTCAAATAGGCCCTATGCCAACACCTGCAATCGCATTTTTAACAGAAAATATGCGCTGTGACGCTGGCATAATGATAAGCGCCTCACACAACCCATACTACGACAACGGCATAAAATTTTTTGATAGTTTTGGCAACAAACTAGATGAAAAAATAGAAGCTGAAATAGAGAAAATCTTCTACGACGACGAGCTCATCGCGAATGCCCAAAAGACGATGACGGAGATCGGCGCAAACAAAAGGATCGACGATGTTATCGGCAGATATATCGTGCAAATCAAAAATTCATTCCCAAAAGAGTTAAATTTAAAGAATTTACGAGTAGTTTTAGACGTGGCAAACGGAGCTGCTTACAAGGTCGCACCAACCGTATTTAGCGAGCTTGGAGCTGACGTCATCGTTATAAACGACGAACCAAATGGTAGCAATATCAACCAAAACTGTGGCGCGCTTCATCCAGAGGATCTAGCAAGCGAAGTAAAAAGGCTTCGTGCCGACATCGGCTTTGCATTTGACGGCGATGCTGATAGGCTTGTAGTAGTTGACGAAAACGGCGAAGTTGTGCATGGCGATGCGATACTTGGCTCGTTGGCTGCATTTTTACACGAGCAAAAGGCGCTAAAAGGCGGAGCCATCGTGGCTACGGTGATGAGTAACGCTGCACTTGATGACTATCTAAAAGCTCATAAGATCAAACTACTTCGCTCAAACGTAGGTGATAAATACGTGCTTGAAATGATGAAAGAAAATGGTATAAATTTTGGCGGCGAGCAAAGCGGCCACGTGATATTTAACGACTACGCTAAAACTGGCGATGGTCTTGTTACCTCGATGCAAGTTGTCGCAATGATGCTTAAAAAAGGCAAAAAAGCTAGTGAAATTTTTGGAGAGCTAAAGCCATATCCGCAAATTTTACTAAATTTAAAGATCACAGAGAAGAAGCCGCTTGATAAGATTGAGGGGCTAAAAGAGCTTGAGGCTAGCCTTGCAAAAGAGGGCATAAGATCGCTCTTTAGATACTCTGGCACTGAAAATTTGATCAGACTTTTGCTTGAGGGTAAAAATCAAACTTTAGTTGAAAAACGCATGGATGAAGTTGAGAAATTTTTCATAAAAGCTCTAAATGCATAAAAACTTAGTTAAATTTTTCATAGCGTTTTTTATCATTTTTATTGTTGATCAAGCGATAAAGATGATATTTATAGATGGTTTTTCGTGGGACGGCGAGTTTTTTTCGCTAGTTCTTACATATAATAAGGGCGTTGCATTTTCGATGTTAGCCTTTTTAGATGAGTGGCTGAAATTTATCCAGATCGCCCTCATTTTAGGCGTTTTTGTCTATCTAGTTGTTGAGAAAAAACTGCTTTGCTCGCATGCCATTTGGCTTGGAGCTTTGCTAGGAGCTGGTAGCTCAAATATCACAGATAGATTTATCCATGGCGGCGTCGTGGATTACGTCTTTTGGCACAAGTGGTTTAACTTTGCGGTCTTTAACTTCGCTGACGCGATGATCGATCTTTGCGTCGTGATGATACTTTGGCAAAGTTTTAGAAAAAGGAGAGAGAGTGGGAAATAATATCTACGTCGCATACGCGCTTTGGCTATTTACTGGCTGGCTTGGAGCGCATAGAATTTACCTTGGTAAATTTATCACTGGCTTTTTGATGATGGGACTATTTTTTATCGGTTACTCTTTACAAATCATCCTCGTTGGTTATTTATTCTTAGCTATTTGGGGCATTTGGTGGATCATCGATGCATTTTTGGTTGGTGCTTATGTCGAGAAAAATTTACAAAAAGTCGAGCTAAAAGAGAGACTAAAACTAAAAGATAAAGAAGAGGACTTAAAAAGGCTTTATGAGCTTTTTGAGAATGGTACGATCAGCAAGGCTGAATTTGAAGCTAGAAAAGAGATACTTTTTAGATAAGGAGACGTTATGGCAGAATATTATCTTTACTTAAAATACCTCCACTATTTGTTTTTCATCTCGTGGATGGCAGTGCTGTTTTATCAGACAAGGCTCTACGTTTATCACGTAGAAAACATGGACAAGCCAGACTTTGTAAAAGTGGTCGAAGTGATGGAGTATAAGATGTATCACTACATCGGTTGGGTCGCGCTCATTGGCTCATTTTTCACTGGCATTTTGATACTTATTGCAATGCCTGATCTTATAAAAACTGGTCACATCCATGTCAAAATTTTAGTTGTCATCTTAATGGCTATCTATCACCTAGACCTTGGACGCTATATGAAGCAGCTCAAAGAGAAACGCTGTAACAAAAGCGGCATCTTCTTTAGAGCCTACAATGAAGTGCCAACTATCGCGATGCTTATCATTATCTGGGTCATGATAGTAAATCCATTTTAAGGGAATTTGATGAAGAAATTTTTAGCATTTATCGCTTTACCAGCACTCTTACTTGCAGCGACTCAGTACTTTGAGCCGGTGCAGATAAAATTTGACAACAGACTCTACTCATTGTCATATTCAGCCAAGCCTGTGCCAAATTTATTCACACAGGAGTATTTGCTACCTGGCGAAAAGCTAGATAGTTTTAGCTACATGCTCTCGCTAAATACGCTTAAATTTGACGCTGCGCCAGAGCAAGCAGTCGAGCAAAAGATAAATGATCTAAAAGAACTAAAAGCAAAAGGGCTAAAAGTGGCTTACAAAAAAGGCTCGCTCGCAAATGAAATTTATCTTGATATCACAATATTTTCAAACCTAAATGGCGTGCCAACAGCCGAGCACTCGATATATCGCTACACCAAACAAGGCGGAAATTTAGTCCTTTTTACCATCCAAAGGCGTGCTTATAAAAAAGAGGGCATTCAAAGATTTGCTACAAATTTCACGATCGAGTCGCAAGATTTTAGCAAAAAAGCCCTAGCCACACCTTTCCCGCAAATCATCAATAGATAGAAAAATTTGAGTGTAAATTTAGCCTTTGCACTCAAATTTTAAAACTATACTTAACAAATTTATCTAAAAATAAAACGAATAGTTATATGATAAGCAAAACTCAAAAAGGATAGCCTATGATACATAAAATTCTTATCGCAAATCGTGGTGAGATCGCAGTTAGGATAGTCAGAGCTTGTAGGGATTTACACATACAAAGCGTAGGAATTTACACAGCGCCAGATAGCGAGTGCTTACATGTGAGGATCGCTGATGAGGCCTATCAAGTGGGCGAAGATCCGATTAAGGGCTATCTTGACGCCAAAGCTATCGTAAAGCTTGCTAAAGAGTGCGGAGCTGACGCGATACACCCAGGATACGGCTTTTTAAGCGAAAACTACGAATTTGCAAAGGAGGTCGAGGACGCTGGACTTATCTTTATCGGTCCAAAGGCTGAAGTGATCAGAAAAATGGGTGATAAAAACATCGCAAGATACCTAATGAAGAGAAACGGCATACCAATCGTTCCAGGCACAGAAAAGCTAAATGACGAGAGCATGGATGCCATAAAAGAGCACGCTAGACGTATCGGCTACCCAGTCATTTTAAAAGCAAGTGGTGGCGGTGGCGGCCGTGGCATCAGAGAGGTTTGGCAAGAAGAAGATATGCAAGATGCCTTTGAGTCGTGCACCAGAGAGGCAAAGACCTACTTTAACAACGATGAAGTTTTTATGGAGAAGCTTGTCGTAAATCCTCGCCACATCGAGTTTCAAATTTTAGGCGATAACTACGGCAACATCATCCATCTTTGCGAGCGTGACTGCTCTATCCAAAGGCGCCACCAAAAGATCATCGAGATCGCACCTTGCCCTTCAATCAGTGAAAATTTAAGAAAGATCATGGGTGTGACCGCGGTGGCCGCTGCAAAGGCGGTGGGCTACTCAAATGTAGGAACGATCGAGTTTTTACTAGATGACTACAATAACTTTTACTTCATGGAGATGAACACCCGTATCCAAGTGGAGCACGGCATTACTGAAGAGATCACCGGTCACGACTTAGTCGTTAGGCAGATAAGGATCGCTGCGGGTGAAATTTTAGAGATCGAGCAAAGCGACATCAAGCCGCGCGGCTACGCTATAGAAGCAAGGATCACAGCTGAGAATGTCTGGGAAAATTTCATCCCAGCACCAGGCACCATCGAGGGCTACTACCCAGCCCTTGGCCCATCTGTGCGTGTCGATAGCCACGTCTATAAAGACTACACCATACCGCCATTTTACGACTCACTTATCGCAAAGTTGATCGTAAAGGCGACCGACTACGATCTAGCGGTAAATAAGCTTGAAAGAGCACTTGAAGAATTTACCATTGAAGGCGTGCGAACGATCATCCCATTTTTGCTAACGATTAGCAAGAGTAAGGAGTTTAGAAGAGGATTTTTCGATACTAGCTACGTCGAGAAAAACTTAAAAACTATCCTTGAAAACACCTATGATGATATGAACAAAGAGCCAAACGACGACCTAGAAGAGGTCATCGTAGAGGCGATAAAAAGATATAAAAAGAAGAGATAAATTTATCTCGCATTGCGGCTTTGGCGATAAATTTCGCCAAAGCTAAATTCTCGCGCAAACTGCGTAAATTTTAGCTATTTGCCAAGGCGTAGAGCTTGCCACCGCTTACTAGCATGATCTGATCTGTGCTAAGGCTAAATTTCTCAAACTCTATCTCTTTTAAAAGTGAGCCATCTGCGTTTAAAAAACCTGCTTATTTTGGAGATTTACGAGCAAAATTTTATCCTCACGCCACAAGAAATTCTCGGTTCCGCTACTTTCAAATTTAAACACTACCTCGCCACTTTTTGCCTCCACGCCGTATATATCTCCATTGTCAGCGGTGCCAAAACAAAGCATTCGTCCTCCTTAACATCTCGCATTTGGTAGTTGCTAGTTTTCTTAGTTATCTCTGCTAGCTTCTTAAGATTTTAAGATAGAAGTCAAGAGATTTTTAACAATTTCTTTCAAAGTGCGGAACGTCAATAAAGTTTTTAAAATTACCACCCCAACGATTAAGAGTATTCAAGCTCTCCCAATAATTGCCAATATCTTGTAATTCTGGTTTTGATTGTAACCAAACATTATTCTTAAATATATGTAGATCTATTGCACATCTTTTTAAATGATTTGAATTCATTGTTTTACTTTTACCACTATTATAATAAATTTCTTGCTGGGCTTGTGTCCTTTCTAATTCGCCACCCCTTATAGAGTATCCATTAGAATGAATATAGTTTAAAAGTTTTTCAACATCTTTCATAAAAGCTTCTTGATGCTCGCCAAGTGTCATGTTAATCCCTTTCTATCCTTTTATCTAAGGCTTTATCAATTTTTGAATATATCCAATCAGTGCCACGCCAAGTTACAAAACCAGCAAGAGCAACCGAAACTCTAATATTGTTTAGAAAGAAAAAAAATATTTCATAGCTAATCCAACACAAAAACATAGAACTTAAAAAACTAAGCAAATAAGATAAAATTTTATATTTGATTTTAGAGAAATCTTTAGTTTCAAGATTTAAAATCGAGGCTATAAATCCAACAAAAAGAACTAAAATTAAATAATTATCGTCCTTGTTTAAATTGTCCATTTACACAGCCTTTTAATAAATCTTCTATTCGTATGCAGTAAATAATTAAATCTTTTAAACTTTCTGGATTTAATGGATCAAAAGCAGGCTTATTTGGAATTGTTACGTTACATTCTATAGGCATATAAGCTTCTTTAATAGCACCTTGTGAAGATTTTGCAGAACAGCCAACAAACAAAACAAGATAAGACAGCAAGAAAAAGAAAAATAGTTTATTTGGAATAATTGCCATTGCTAAACTCTAAAAGTAAAGTATCGTAAAATTTTAGCTTACTTAAGCAGTCGTCCGTTTTAGGTGTTTCGATAGTGCTAAAACGTTTTTGTAATTTTTGATTTAAAATATTATTTTCTTTAGATATTTTTTCGCTATCTATTTTTAATTGCTTAATTTTTAAATTTTGATTATCAATAATTAAAAAAGCGTTTTCAGTATTTTGTTTTTCAATTGCTAAATTAGTTTTTAATGTAATAGTTTCAGTGGTAAGATCTTTAATATCATCTTTTAATATAGAGATATAAAGGAATAAAACAAGATAAACAAAAGCGTGGATAAATAGCCCCCTATTAAATAGGGAGCTTAAATTAAACATTGAAAACATTATTTTGCTTTTTTAGCACTGATAACGTAAATTTCATCAAATTTAACACCATTAAATGTTTTACCAGCTAAAGCGGTTTTAATCTGAGCTTCATCAACACTAGGCTTAGTATAAAAGCTAAAAGTAGTTTTATTGCCAGCATTATTTTTGCCAGTAATAGTATATTCAACAACGCTTGCTTCACTTGAATTACCTTGCTCACTAGCACGAGTAAGTATCACGTAAGTTCCTTCGAGTGCATTATCGCAAAATGCTTTAGCTTCAGCACCACCGCACGGCAAAGCAAAGCCATAAGTTCTATTATTTATTGTATTTTTAACTAAACATTTAGACATCTCTTACTCCTTAAAGTCTATCAAATTTCAAAGTTACATAATCGCATTTAACAGCAGTATCATAATTTGCATCTAATTTTCCAGTAAAATCAGAAAGAAAATTTTGAAACATATAACTTTGTTTAACGTGTGGAACAGTTACCATAGTAGAAATTCTACCAGTCGCAGTCTTAGCACCAACGATCACATTTTTACGATTAAGTGGATCAGGTGTTGAAGCTAAAGCAGTGCCACCATCGCCAAAGACTGAATAACTTTCAACTTTGCCAGCTAAAAGCGGAAGTAAAGCATCTTCATCACTACCACTAGAAAAAGTAAGACTTTTTGCATAAAGTCCGTCTATTGTTTGTCTTAACATTTTTTTATCCTTTCTTTTGTCATTCGACTTTTTAAATTTGTTTGTTTTGTTAAAACGTTTTAAACAAGAGAATATTAAGCAAAAAAGAGAAAGTTAAATAATTAAGGTTAGATTAAGGACGCTTCAGCACGCTCAAAACGCTTTCGCGTTTTTCGTCCGCGTAGTGTTTGCGTGGCGATAGCTAGCAAAAAAGCATAATTATAAGTTTAAGATATTCGAGCAATCGCAGAAACTATCGCCACAACGCAAACAAAAAACAACTAAAGAAGATAAAAAGATCGAGAAAGAAAATAAGACAATAAAAAAGAATAAACTAAAAGGGGAGAAAAGAAAACACGGCACACACCGCAGAGCGGTGGGGCGCCGTGTTTGGGAGGGGGGACAATATCTATCAAGAAGAACACAGAAAAAAAAATTTAAAATTTTATCAAAGAACAAGGGATACGTGAAACTTTATTATAGCGGATAGTTTTGAGTAAATTTTTATTTGATCCATAAAATTTAACTTCTAAAGAGCCTTTAGAGTGTAAAAATGCTTTCAACTCATCATAATTACAAAATTTATAATTTAAAACGTTTTCAGCTTCAGCCAATTTTTTATCATCATAAAGAGAATAATCGACATAACAAATAGACCCCTTAAGATAAGAACGACCAGAAGCCATAACAACATAAGGATAATTTTTACAAATAAATTCAGATGCTTCAACATCTGACATATTAATAAAAGACTCTTTTAAATTATCAAAATAATTAGATCCGAAAGAAATATTAAAAAACAAACAAAAAGCAACAATTTTTCTAATCATAAGCAACTCCTTTTTATATAAAGAAATAATTATAAAGACAAATTATTAAATTTTTACTTATCCATAAAGAGTGAACAAGAAACACCCTTTACAGCAAGTCCGCCTACTTCTAAATGTGTTTTAATTAAAGCAGATATTTCAGCTTCGTTTTTAGTCTTTTTTACGTTATGAATTAAAATTTGCTTGCACATACGATTTTTATTAGATACAAAAGCTTTAAATTGCTTATTGTAATTGAAGTCATCAGACGGAAAATTAGTTTTTTGAGTTTCAAACTCGACTTTATAAATATACTTAATTTCAGCAGTAGAAACAGCATCTAAAAAAGCAATTAGATCGGAAACACTTTTGGCTTCAAGTGTTGAAGTGATAACCCTATTGCCTTGCTGTTGTGTAATTTTGTAGATAGGCATAATACTCCTTTTTTGAAAATCGATAAACTGATAAATAGCGGTGTTGTAAATTAAAGTTAGTTACATCGCTATAAAATTGAGAATAAAAAGAAGAGAGAGAACTTTCAAATATATTAATAAAATCAGAAAATTCATAAACAAAAGATTTATTAACAAAACTAGAAAAAATAGAGAAAAGATTAAAAGCTTCAGCATGAATACCAGTATAGTCACAATCCAAAAGACCAAGACGAAGATCACTTCTAAAAAAGGGGCTAGAAGACGCATAACAAGAAAAACCCGAAAAAGATAGACGGCTGGTATATTTTGCGTAATTAAAAGATGCAGGAACACAAAAATAAAAATAATCAGATCGATCACTAAAAGAAAAGAATAAATTACTATCAAAATAAGAAGAAATTTCGGAAGAGCTGGGCAAATCCGTAATATTAATCTTACCAGATGGAGTTAAAAAATCAGTGCCTACCCTATATTCATAATCGTCAGCATCATCGCTATTATAATGCATATGTAAAGGGGCATTAGCCTTTTTAATGCTAGAATTAGTATAAGCAGAAAAATAAAAGCCAAGACCAAAAAGAGAAGAAATACGCTTATCACGAATACAACTATTACCAGAAAAACCGCAATCAAAAAGCGCATCTTTCTTATCATATTTTTCATCAATACTAGCATTTAAATTTTCAGTATTAGAACGAAAAAATAATACTCTCTCAATATAAAAAGTAAAATCTTTTTTCTTATTACAGCAACCACACAGCAAAGAAACCATTATTCTTTACCTACAAGATCACGGCAAAGAATTTTTAAAAGACGATTTGTTTCATCCAAAGATGCCAAACCGCTTTTATCATCTTTTTTATCTTTTAAATTGTCAGTTAATATTTTTTCAATACGAGCAAGACAAGCACCAATACTATCAAATTTCTTCATTTCTTCTTCAAAAGCCTTTTCACAATCAAGAGCCATGCTTTTTATCCTTTCCATTAAAATAGCCTAGTCCATTCATCATAGTAATAAACATCTCACTAAGACCTAAAACATTACCAGCATCATCAGTAACAAACATAAAATCAGCAACGTGATTTAAAGCGTCAATATCAATCTTATCACTTCCAGTTATACGTCTAAGAATTTCTTTATCTTGCGGAGTAAAGCGAGAGCTAAAAAGCTTAAAAAGTAGTGTTTGATTTATATTATCAACCTTTGCTTTTGCATAGTTAAATTCTTGATTTTTAGTTTCTAAAATATGCTGGCGTTGATTAATAACGGTATTGACATTTTGGAGTGCTGAACTATTAGAATTATTAGTATTTATAATTTGATTACCACACTCCACAAAAACTTTGGCAACACCAATACGATCAGAAAAATTGCCAGTTAAAAAACCAAGCATTCTATTAAGTTTAACGCCTTTTATATTACTAAGCTTATTTTTGGCATATCTACCTAAAGGGGATAGTAAAGCTACAACACCAGCATAGACAATACTCATAATTTTATTTACAACACTTTCTTGAAGTTGAATATACTTTACTAAAGCCGCGCTAAACATAATAGTGACACCACTATTTATTGCATCTTTTAAAATGCCGTCATCCATACCACTATTTTTTAATTTAGATAAAACTTGATCATAAGCAACGCTATAGGTTAAGTCTTCAAACATTTCATCAATACCAAGCTTTAAAATTCTTCCAGCTTCAGAACGTTTATCAGCCATTATTTTAAATCCTTAAGTAAAGTTTTACTAGGTAATTCAGTATCAAACAGATCTTTAAAATTTGGGATAGGAATATCAAATAAATTTAAAGCATCACTATCTAATTCAAAACTATTTTCATCAGTTAAAACACGAGCCTGAACAGCTTGACGAGATAAAGTAATAGCACGTGGCGAAGTAGTTGCGACAATATTACCATCAAGGTCTTTAATCGCAACATCAGTTTTTTCAAAATCAGCTTTTTCTTTATAAATTTCAAGCGTTTTAGTTGAATTATCACTAAGTATTTTTTGATTATCGACATAAGAACTAGGTAAAGTAATCTCAACTGGATTATTAATAGCCAAAGAAGCGTTTAAATTATTATCGACAGCAACGCTGGCTTTAAGCTTAACACCAGCCAAACCATCTTTCATAGCTTGCGAATACTCTTTTGAATTAACAACAAGCTTTTCTAAATTTTGATTATATACTTTTTGATTTTCGCTAATAGTTGAGATATATTTAGAAATTTCACTATTAATTTTTTCTTGAGATTTTAACACTTCTTTAAAATCTACACCAGTAGAAACAGCAGAATTACTACCAGTTTTTGACGAAGCATTATCGTATATACGATCGCCAGTATAAGGATTATAAAGCGTTTTAGTAGTACGATCAACCCAATATCCAGTTTCTCTATCAAATTCAACACGCCCTTGAATTTCTGGAGATTGATTATATAAATTATCTTTTTTAGCGCTAGCTTGTTTATCAAAAGCATTATTTTTCACAGCTCCTAAAACAGCTAAATTTAAAGACATAAGCTTTAATATATGGTTTTGCTGATCTAAAACACCAAGTAAAGTTAAGGGGACACTACTAGGCTTATCGTTATCAGATGGCTTAGGTAAATTATCTTCTTTAGGTTTTTCTTTTTCTTTTTGTGCATCTATTGCTTTAGCTTCACGTTGTTTAGCATAATATTCACTAAGCTCTTTTATATTTTTATCAACATCGACACTTTCTTTTTTATCAAAAAAACTATTATAAACATTTTTTAATCCCCAAATACCAAGAGCAGTTATATCAGTAACAGGATTATCTTTTAAATCAAAATTAGCACCAGCACCAATAGCACCAGCAACACCACCAGCTTTTAAAGCACTATTAACTTGACCAACTTTACTAATAGCTTGAGTAATACCAGAATACATTATTTAAAATCCCTTTCTTTATAAATAAATAGGTGGCTCATTACTTTCGGATTTAGCTTGCTTTTCAACGGCTTCATTACGTAATCTTAAAAATAAACTAAATAAATCTTCTTCGCCAGAATATTCAAAAATTTGTTTAACAACATCAGATAAATCAAGAGAATTAACGGCAGAACTCTTAAAAATATAAGCATATAAAGCAATCACATATTTATAAAATGTTTTATCAAACTTAAATGGTCTAACTAATCCAGCTGGAACAAAAATTCGGCGAACACTAAAAACACCAAGTTTTACTAATTCATAATCAAGGCAAAAAACATCATAAAAAAGAATAAATTTATTAAGACCAAGTTGTAATAAAGAGCAACCTAAAACATAAAAAGGCAAGCTAAAATCTTTAATTTGAACGATTTGACCTTTAGAAAAAGCTCCTAAAGTAATATCACTTTGTATAGTTGAAAATGGCAAATCAAGAAGAGCAGAAGAAAAAATATTAGCTAGATTAAAATCAGAAGAGAGAAGTTTATGCCCCTTTGGTATATCTTTCTTTTCAATTTCAACATAAAGACCAGAGATAGCAAAACGTATATCAGAAACATCTAAAGGATTTAAAATACAATCACAAATAAAAAATTCATCATCGCCACCATAAATCAAAAAATCAAACAATTTAACGAAAATTTGGTTAGAATAAATATCTTTAAGATATATCGGATCGTTAGCACTACAACGATGAATAGTTTTAATATCATCCAAAGAATAATTACAAGGCTGATACTGACTAAGACTATTTATTAAAGAACCACTATCACTTAAAGAGAAAGCACCTAAATTTTTAATAATGTTTAACATTTTATAACCCTTTTTTTAAAATAAATCTAATCTAGGCTGTTTAACAGCAAAAATATATTTACGACCATTTCGCAAAGAATAACCTTTGCTATCTAATAGCTTTTTCAAATTTGTTTGAATAAAAAGAATATTTAATTCATCAAGAGCCGAGTAAAAAGCCTTTCTACTACCAATAACAATATCAGCCCAAATAAAACCAAGCTTTTTGGCGTAAAGCCTTTTAACGATAGGACATTTAATATCAATACAAATAACATCCTTGCCACTATCTAATAATTCACACACCAAAAGACCATAAGCGTTTAATTTTTGCATTGAAACCCCTTTAAAGCATTCGTTATAGGATGAATATAATCATCATTTCGTATTTTGCTAATAGCAACAAAAAAATCATTTAAAGAAGCGTTAAAAACATCAAAAAGGGGATTATCTATATCTAAATTCTGATTTTTTATAGTTTTTTCATTTTTTAAAAAATTGCCGGCAAGCTTTGATAAGCCGTATTCGTGAAGAGTTAAGCCATCATTTTCAAGATCTTTAAGTGTTTCAGTAAAAACATATAAAAAATTCTCACCACTAACACCCAAATTAGTATAAACAGCACTTACAAAGGCTTTTAAAGCCATTTTTGCTTTCTTAATATCCTTTGATTGAATAAGATCGTGCATAGTAAGAGCTTTAAATTTATCATCGCCCCAAGGCAAAAGCATATCCCAAAATTTAAGCCTATTATCATCAAAATCGCATCTTTGATAAATTTTTCTTGCACTATCACTTTGAATAGTGCCAGCATTTAAACGATTAATTTCATCATCAGTTAGATCATACCATTTACAAATACTAAGCCCTTGCGACCAAAAAGCCCCCAAATGATTAAAAATATAAGCAATTTCATCACTTTCATTAATGGGGATTAATCTTTTTATTGCAGATCGTCCAAACTCCGCTTCGTGTCTAAATACAAACATATCAACAGCAGGATTAAAACCATTTATTTCCCATTTTGTGAAAATTAGAGTTGAAATATTTTTGCTTTGAACTTGTTTTATTTTGTCATAAACCCTAAACATATGTGGATTTTTTCCAAAACTTACACCTTCAAAGCGAGTAAAACGCATAAAATTATTGACATTAATTTCAGTTATATCATTAAAAACTGGTGAATTCTCATCAATTATTAAATCATCGTCATCTTTTTTATATTGATCTGAATAGTTAGAAACTCTTTTTAAACTTCTAAATTGTAAAAAATCTTGTGGAGTATATTTTATGCCAGTTACATCAGTTGCAAGATCGAGCCTTAAAACACTTATTTTAAAATGCTCTTTAAATATATCACTTAAAAATTTATTTACAAGCTCATAGGCTCTAACGTGTCCATATTTAAGTAAAAATATGCTTCTAAATTGAATTTTTAAATGATATAGCCCTTTTGGCTTAAATTTAGTATCTGAAATGGTGCAAAATATATCATCGTTTGAAAAATATCCAAAATATTGACCTAAGCCTTTGCTTGATACTTTAAAATTTCCGTAATCAAAGCCCAAATCATCCAAAATATACTTTTCGCCAAATGTGCGTAAATTTTGTGCTTGTTGTTTTAGTGTAGCGATCTTGCGAATAAAATTCGCAAATTGAGCATTAAAATATTTTTCATCAGTGCAATTTACGCCGATAACTAAAGTATCGATGCCTTGATGAAGTATTTTAAACCTATCGTTTTTATAAATCATTTTTTCTTTTACCACTTAATTAAAACTTAGCCGTTGTCCCGCCTAACCTTGCTGATAGTCTAGGCACAGGGCTAAGTTTTAGCCCCTATTTTTCAAGCGTTTGCGCCATTTTTAAGTGCTTCAAGTTTTAGCATTGCCGTGACAAAACTATCAATTGCAGGGACAAATTTATTAAAAACAATAACTGGAGTTGAATTATAAGCGTCCTTATAAATTCTATATTCGATCTTACCACTAGCGATATAAACTTCGTCATCTTTTAGATCAAGGTATTGCTCTTGCGTTATCCTTGTGGTATGCTCACCACCGCTATTTAAAGCGACAAAAGTCAGAACATAGCTATCATCCCACTTTTCAAACTCTCCAAGCTCGTTTACAATGGGATTGTTATCTTTATCTAGCTTTTGCTTACCATCGATCTTTTTAGTCTTTAAGACTTTAATCTTTTGCTCGAAACAATCTAAATTTTGGTTGAGAGATTGATAAATTTCTCTATAAAGATTTTCGCTTGTGCTGTCCATTAATGGAGCTGTTGCATTTTTTGCCATTTTTTTATCCTTTTTGAAAAAATTTGATTTTTTATTAAATATCTATTACTAATAATTTGAGAAAGATAAGCTTTGCTAATCTTTAAATGATCGCATATATCAGCCCTTGTTAAAGAATTTTTAGATGATAAGATTTCAAGAACTGAAAAGATTAGCTTATAATGAATTTTTTTCATTAAATAGCCTTTATTTCTGGATTAAATGGGAATAAGCTTTTTAAATAGCGGACTATCGCACACATAACAGCAACAATAGCAGTCATCTTCTTTTTGCCGTTAGCTAATAAACGCTCATAGCGTAACTTAAATTTAGCGTTAAAACGAATTGCACATAATGCAGTCATAAAAAGAATACGCCTTATATTAGAATTACCCATTTTATTTATCTTTTGGCTTTTATGAACGCTTGAGCCACTTTGAAAAATTCTAGGACTAAGACCAATAAAGCTTATAAATTGTTTTTCAGATTTATCCCTATTAAAATGCAGTTGTGGAAATAAATTTAAAGCGAGATCAATGCCAAAACCTTTATTTTCTTTAATGATCTCTTCGGTTTCTGGAATAGTTTTTTTAACAAGATCAAAAGCTAGTTTTTGAAGCATAGCTTGAAGTTTTGCAATCTCATTTATAAGATTTGCGATAACATCATCAATTACTTTATTATTTAAAGTTTTTTGAGAGCTTTTAAAATTTTTAAGTTGAGTATTTATTTTTTGGAGCAAATTTAAGGTGGAATTGTAACTTTTTATCTCTAAATACTCGGCATTATACTTATCAGGGGCGATCTCGCTTTTAAAAGTCCTAGCATAAACAGCCAAGCCATAACTATCGCTTGTATCAGTTTTTATAGTGCTAAGATGTTTTAAAAATAAAGATGATTTATAGGGGTTTGTAACACAATATCTAATACCTAAATCAGATAAAGCCTTTTGAAGTGCCAAATGATAATTTGAAGTTGCTTCAAAAACAACTAAAATTTCATCATTTTTAAAACTATCAAAATAAACTTTGATAAGCTCATGGTTATTAGGCAATGTTTCAAATTTAGCTTTCTCACTCGTGATAGAAGTTAAAAAATAAACGTCGATTTTATCTTTAGAAACATCAACACCACAAAAAAACGCTTTTTTCATTTTTGATACTCCTGAATAAAATTTAGGTTATGTTTCTTTCTTGTATTCAGTGTCAAGCACTAAGATTTTTAATCGAAACATTAACCCATAAGCCCTAAATCTTAAGAACAGTGTAAAACACTTTTTTATGAAGCAGGGGCTTATGGAAATTTTATAAAATCAAAAGAGAAAAACGAAACAAGACAAGGTAAATTCTCTTTGATTTTATGGAAGTATCATACAAATTTATGAAGATCATGGTCTAAATTTGGCGACAAATGAGCCAAAATTAAAAGCTCCCTGAAATAAATTTGATAAAATTTGCCAAAATCCAGCAGATTAAAGGACTGATATGTTTTAAAGCTAGATGAAATCTCTCAAAAGTTAGATCAAATTTTCTTACCACTAGAGCAAGAGGGTATAACTGGCATGAGACTCTTGCTTCAAAATGATGTTAAAGCCACCGCACAAGCACTTAAAAACGCACAAGAAGCTCTTGGCATAAATTTCCCAGCTAAATTTACAAAGCTTTTAAGCAAATTTGACCTTGGAAATTTTGAAATTTGCAATGTCAAATTTGGCTCTAGAGGCGACTACGCAAGTGAGTTAGTGCGGCTAAATAGCGTAGATGAGTTTGGTGGCAAATGGTGGAGCGGCAAGGCTCGCCCTTTAAATTTGATAGTCTTTGCCGTGGGTGATCCGTGGATATTTTTGCTTGATTGCACGAGTGGCGCGGTCTATGCATGGCTCTTTGGAGATGAGGAGCTTTGCGATAGATGCATCGCAAGCGACTTTGAGAAATTTTTCATAGCACTTGCTAGCATCGTATAGCAAGGCTAAATGAAGAAACCCTGCCATCAACCGAGCAAATTCTAAATTTTGTCCAAGCAGGCGACACAGTACTTGATTTTTGGCAAGAGATGGCGCAAATTCAGTAAATTTAGGCTCATCACAGCCTAAATTCTCTTTTATAAATTTGTCCCAACAAATGATGCAAAAACCACTTTTTATAAATTTAGTTTCGATATGTAACACTCATTGCCTAAAATAAAAATATTAAAATATCTTTAAATAAAAATTTTTTCTAGCCGAGTTAATATTTAACTACAAAAAAAGGAAAAAGGAGCAAAAATGAGCGAGTACATCGAACAAACGATGGAGTGGATAAAGAAGACCAACCCAGGTCAAGGCGTCTTTGTCCAAGCTGCGACTGAGGTTCTAAACAGCCTAGAGCCGCTTATCAAAAGAGAGAGCAAGTACCAAAAACACGCGATCCTAGAGCGCATCGTCATCCCTGAGCGCACGGTGATCTTTCGCGTGACATACACAGGCGATGATGGCAGACCAAAGGTAAATAACGGCTACCGCGTACAGTTTAACTCAGCTGTTGGCCCATACAAGGGCGGGCTAAGGCTCCACCCAAGCGTCGATCTTGGCGTGCTAAAATTTCTTGGATTTGAGCAAATTTTCAAAAACTCGCTTACTGGCGTAAATATCGGCGGCGCAAAAGGCGGCAGCACCTTTGATCCAAAGGGCAAGAGCGAGGGCGAGATAATGCGCTTTTGTCAGGCATTTATGAGCGAGCTATATCGCCACATCGGCAACACCGTAGACGTGCCCGCAGGCGACATCGGCGTGGGCGCTAGAGAGATCGGCTATATGTTTGGCCAGTATAAGAAGCTAACCGGCAGGTTTGATGGCATCCTAACTGGCAAAGGCCTAAACTGGGGCGGCAGCCTAGCGCGCACGGAGGCGACAGGATACGGACTGGTCTATTTTACGCAAAATATGCTGCAAAAAGCGGGCCTAACGCTAGAGGGCAAAAAATGCAGCATAAGCGGTAGCGGAAACGTCGCCATCTACACGGTAGAAAAGCTCTATCAAGTAGGCGCGCTACCTATCACGGTTTCTGACTCAAACGGATATGTTTACGACGCGGAGGGCATCGATCTAGCGGTGCTTAAAGAGCTAAAAGAAGTGAGACGCGCGCGCCTTAGCGAATACGTCAAATTTAGACCGAACGCAAAATACGTAAGCGTGAGCGAGTACAAAGAGGGCAGAAACGGCGTGTGGGACATGCCGTGCGACGGGGCATTTCCATGCGCGACGCAAAACGAGCTTCACCTAGCCGACATCAAGACGCTCTACGCTAACGGTTGCCGTTTCGTGGCCGAGGGCGCAAATATGCCAAGCACGCTTGATGCGATAAATTTCATGCTCGCGCAAAAGGATTTTTACTTCGCTCCAGCAAAGGCGGCAAACGCCGGCGGCGTGGGCACATCGGGCCTTGAGATGATGCAAAACGCTGGCATGACCGCGTGGAGCTTTGAGAAAGTCGATCATAGACTGCACGGCATCATGAATCATATCTTCGAGCTTAGCTACGAAACTAGCAAGGAGTTTGGCGACGAGGGAAATTTGGTACTTGGCTCAAATATCGCGGGCTTTAGAAAAGTGGCTGACGCGATGATAGATCAGGGATATGTGTAGGGCTGATTTTGGCTATTTGCTTCATAAATTTGCGTCCAAGTTAAATTTGGACGCAAATCAATATGAAGTAGCTTTGGGTTTTTAGTTAGAAGCGAGTTTTCTTTTGGTAAGAGATAATTAAAAAATTTTATAAATTTAAGCTATAAACAGGTGAAGTTCTTATCAAATTTTGTGACACATAAGAACAAAAGTAGTCAAAAGATCTACAAAAAGCACTCATTAAAGCGATATTTACTTTACCAAATTTAGCTAACTATTAGGCGAAATTTAGTTTAAACCGCTCGCACAAGTACTATAAATTTATAAACTAGCAAGAAGTTTTCAGCACAGCATCCATGCAAGTAATAGCAAAAAGATTAAATTCTACTAAGTGAAAATCAAAAATTTAAGTTACACCTAAATTTCTACTACCAAATTTAGCTACAAATCATATCAACCCAACAAATGACATTGCAATTTAACATATATAAAAATGATAGGATTTTTTGAAAATAGTTATTTGTGAGTTTTTGTATTAAAAATCTAATGAAAAAGAGCAAGCCACAGCCTGCTCTTTGTGAAAATTTAACCCTTTTTTGGAGTTACAAGCATATTTACATAACGACCTTCTATTATAGGCTCTTTGTCGCGGTCAGCTTCATCTTTGATCATCTCCCAGACCTTCTCAAGCATGGCTACGCCAGCCTCTGGAGTGCTCATCTCGCGACCCTTTAAAAATACACGAAATTTAACGTGTTTGCCATCTTGCAAAAACTCGCTTGCGTGTTTAACCTTGTAGTTTATATCGTTTTGGGCGATCTTGACAGAGAGTTTTATCTCTTTTATCTCGATGGTTTTTTGCTTTTTCTTGGCCTCTTTTTGCTTTTTCTCTTGCTGATAGCGGAATTTACCGTAGTCCATTATCTTGCAAACTGGCGGCTTCGC
Source organism: Campylobacter concisus (assembly GCF_002165785.1). GTDB lineage: Bacteria > Campylobacterota > Campylobacteria > Campylobacterales > Campylobacteraceae > Campylobacter_A > Campylobacter_A concisus_W. Next base: position 42,012 of record NZ_NDYO01000010.1, on the reverse strand, counting down.
ATCTGGCGCTATAAGCACTAGATCAAGCCCAAGCCTATTTGAGATCTCTAAAGCCTCATCTCTTGAGATGACACCGTATGCCGTGCCATCATCTCCTACACATCTTACCTCTCTCGCCCTTATGTCTTCGTTGAGCAATACTTCATTTTCCTTACTCAAAAATGTACCTCACTAAGTTTCTCCTTCGTTAAATTTATAAATTCCGCCAAGCTCATATCGCTCTGCGTCCTAGCCTGTCTGTCGCGCAACGCAACGCTCTTGTTCGCTACCTCGTTGTCTCCTAGCACGACTATCATAGGCACCCTTTGTTTTTCTGCCGTTCTTATTCTCTTATTTAAACTCTCATTTTTACTTGCGATCTCGCTATCAACGTTGATCTTTCTTAGCTCGCGTGAAATTTCTTTTGCGTAGTCTAAATGCGCGTCGCTAATAGGCACGATGACGACTTGCGTTGGAGCTATGAAAAATGGTAGCTCGCCAGCAGTGTGCTCAAGTAAAATTCCTATAAATCTCTCAAAACTGCCAAGCAGTGCTCTGTGAAGCATTACGGGGCGTTGTCTTTCGTTATTTGCGTCGATGTAGCCCAGATCAAAGCGCTCAGGCAGGTTAAAATCGACCTGGATCGTGCCGCATTGCCACTTTCGTTTTAATGCGTCGGTGATTTTTATGTCGATTTTTGGTCCATAAAATGCGCCGCCACCCTCATCGATGCCGTATTTAAAACCGTTTTCATCAAGCGCTTCTTTTAGCGCTTTGGTCGCAGTCTCCCAAATTTCGTCCCCGCCGATCGCTTTTGCAGGCTTGGTCGAAATCTCCATCTCGTAGTGGAAGCCAAAATTTTCCATTATTTTGCCGGCAAATTTTAAAATTTCTAAGATGTTTTCTTTGATCTGGCTTGGCATACAAAAGATATGTGAGTCATCTTGCGCAAATTCACGCACCCTGAAAAGTCCGTGAAGTACGCCACTTTTCTCATGGCGATGCACGACGCCGTACTCGAAAAATTTAAGCGGCAGATCTCGGTACGAGCGGATGTCGCTTTGATAAACCTTGATGTGACCAACGCAGTTCATCGGCTTTATGCCATACTCTGTCTCATCGATCGTTGTAAAGTACATATTTTCTTTATAGTTTGCGTAGTGACCGCTTCTTCTCCACACATCAGCCTTTAAAAGCTCAGGTCCTCGCACTGGCTCATAGCCTCTATCTCGGTGAGCTTTGTATAAAAGCTGCTCTAGTTTTGATCTTAAGCGTCCGCCATTTGGTAGCCAGATCGGCAAGCCACCACCCACTTCTTCATCAAATGTAAATAGCTTCATCTCGACGCCAAGCTTCCTATGGTCGCGCTTTTTAGCCTCTTCGATGATGCGGATGTGCTCTTTTAGGCTCTCTTTGTCAGCGTAAGCTGTGCCATAAATTCTAGTTAGCATCTCGCGGTTCTCATCACCGCCAAGATATGCTCCAGCGACACGTGTAAGCTTAAAGAATTTTAAAAATTTAGTATTTGGCACATGTGGTCCACGACAAAGATCTTCAAAATCGCCTTGCTGATAGCTGCTCACTTCGCCATCTGGAATTCTTTTTAAGACCTCTTGTTTAAGATCGTCGTTTTTAAATTTATCGCTCATATTAGCCTTGGTTGAGCAGGTTTTAACTATGTCAAATTTCTTCTCAGCAAGCTCTTTCATCTTATCTTCGATCGCTGCTAGATCGCTCTCACCTAGCTTCGTGCCCTCATCATCGACTCTAAAATCATAATAAAATCCATCTTCTACGTTTGGTCCGACAAAGAATTTCGCCTTTGGATAGAGTGATTTGATAGCTTGTGCCATGAGATGTGCACAGGAGTGTCTGATAACGTGTAGTGCCTCTTTTGAGTTGTCAAAATAGATAGGCTCAGCACTACTCTCACGCCCTGCGATACTTTGAGTATCAACTATTTCGCCATTTAGTTTGTATGCGATAATATCGCTCATTGTTTTTCCTTATATCAAATTGTCTTTTTTACGATAAAAGAACGATTAAGGATTTTATCAAAATGGGCTTTAAGCTAAACTTAATAATTGCTAAGCAAATTTTTATAAATTCTTTTTAAATTTAGTAAAATTTGAACTAAAATTTTTGGATTTTGAAATATATTTTCTTATATATAAGGATAAAAATCCCTAAAATATTAGTATTTTATCTATATAATTTATTATACTTTAAGATTATCCCTGATAATATTTGTTCTTGAAATGAATTTAGCAATTTCTCGTCTTTGCATTACTTAAATTCATTTTTCTCCCGACTAATTTAGTGCTAGGAAGTGGTTAGCCTAGCACTTTTTTATTTCACAAATTTTACCAGCACTGGCTTTACTATCCTAGCGTAGTCTTTTGCGTTTAAGATGAGCGATCTATCAAGAAGCCCCGCATTAAAGGCGATCTCCTCGTTTCGCTCCAGCAAACTCTCGTCCACAACAAGATGCAAATTTTTATGAAAGCTAAATGGCGGAACCGAGCCAAATACGCAATCAGCTAAGGCCGTGACCTCCTCTGGGCTAGCAAGACTTGCTTTTTTACCATCAAATTTTTGCGCAAGTGCGTCAAGATCAGCTTGCTCGTCAGCTGGCAAGACAGCAAGCAAGTAAATTTTACCAGCCTTCATCACTGGCTTTTCGTCGCTTAGCAAGTCATCAAGCACATTTTCATCTTTAAAAATCTGCCTAAATTTCTCCTCGTTGGCGCCTTTTACCGAGCAAACCAAAGCCTTTGCGCCCTGGCTCATTTTAGTGCCTCTTATCTTAGCGACCTCCTCTGAAGTCTTAGCACTCTCATGCTCTATCACTCTAAATTTAGCCCCATTTTTACTAAGAAGATCGTGGATTTTGTTAAAAATTTGCTCTGACACAGCTCTTTCCTTTGGATAAATTTAGTTAAAATTATACCGCTAAAACCAAAAAAGGGCAGGAAAATGCAGATAAATTTAGATGACGTAAAGATCGAGCCAAGCTGGAAAGAGGTGCTAAAAGATGAGTTTTTGAGCGAAAATTTCGCTCGCATCAAAGAAAATTTCTTAAAAGCAAAGAGCGCTGGCGTCGTCTATCCACCAAGTGGGCTTATATTTAACGCATTTAACCTAACGCCATTTCACTCTGTCAAGGTTGTCATCCTAGGTCAAGACCCATATCACGGCGCAAATCAAGCTATGGGACTAAGCTTTTCAGTGCCAAGTGGCGTGCGAGTGCCACCAAGCCTTGTTAATATCTATAAAGAAATTTACGCCGATCTAGGCATAAAAGAGCCAAATAGTGGCGATCTTACAAAGTGGGCAAAGCAAGGCGTGCTGCTTCTAAACTCCACTTTAAGCGTGAGCGCTGGAGCGGCAAATTCTCACGCAGGCTTTGGCTGGCAGGGCTTTACAGACGCTGTGATAAGAAAGATAAGTGAAAATTTACAAAATGTAGTCTTTATGCTCTGGGGCAACCCAGCCAAGGCAAAAGCACCGCTAATAGACGCCAGCAAGCACCTTATCCTTGAGGCAGCCCACCCAAGTCCGCTAGCGCTCGGGGCATTTTTTGGCTGCAGGCACTTTTCAAAGGCAAATATCTACCTAGCAAATCACGGCAAAACGCCCATCGAGTGGGACCTAAACGCTTAAATTTGAGCTATTTTTTAAGCTCAGCAAGAAGTTTATTTACCTTTTCTAGCTCGCTTTTGCAAAATTTCTCATCGTTATTTTGCATTATCATCGCCTCTTGGCCGATTTGCCTTTGCTTAAACTCATCAAATTTAAGCTCAAAAAGCCTTAGCGCCTTCTCATCACCTGCAAGCTTCTTGCTCTCTTTGGCGTAAAGCTCGTCAAGATAGAGCCTGCTTTGTTTGACATACTCTTTGCAAACTTCATTTGCACCAAATAAATTTACGCCCAGCAAAAGGGCAAAAATGACAAATTTTTTCATATTTTTCCTTGAAATTTTTGCATTATACTAGCCTTTAAGCACTTAAATTTTAAAATATTTTTCAAAAAAAGGATGAAATTTGAGACGAAAAGATAGAGAACTTAGCCGTGATGAAGCTATAAAAATCATAGATGATTGCGAATATGGCGTGATCTCATGCGTAGATGAAGCAGGAGAAATTTTTAGCGTGCCTATCTCGCCTGTTAGAGTTGGTGAGAGCATTTTCGTCCACGGAGCGACCGCTGGTAGCAAGGCAAAGCTGCTGCAAAATGGGCGAAAAGTAGAGTTTGTCTGCGTTAGCTTTAACAAAGTCCCGCACCTAAATGATAGCGAGCTAGAAATGATAAAAGACGACGGCAAGGCGCTTGGCGGCAAGGTCTTTACGACTGAGTATAAAAGCGCCATCGCAAAAACAAGAGCCTACGAAGTGGCAGATGATGCCAGAAAGTATGAAATTTTAAAAATTCTCAGCCAAAAATACACCGCCTACGCGATGAGTACCTTTGATGTGGCGGCCGAGTATGGGCTAAAGATCATGAAAATTTACGAGCTAAAGATAGAGAGCTTTAGTGCAAAGGCCAAAATTTTACCAAAAGCGGCAAAGGAGTAAATTTGAGCTCACTTGCACTGATGTTTAGACCCAAAAACTTGGATGAAATTTGCGGTCAAAGGGCAGTAAAAGCGGCCTTTTTAAAATTTATAGCCACAGGCAAGATCCCACACTCCATATTTTACGGCCCAGCAGGCTGTGGCAAGACGAGCTTTGCAAGGGCAGTGGCGAGCGGGGCGAACTACGACTTTTACGAGTTTGACGGCGGAAATTTAAAGATAGATGACTTTCGTAAAATTATAAAAAACTACGAAAACGCCCTAAATAAGCCACTCTTTTTCATAGACGAGATCCACAGGCTCAGCAAGACCCAGCAAGAAGCACTTTTGATCCCCATGGAAAACTACAAAGCCCTAGTTATCGGGGCAAGCACAGAAAATCCCTTTTTCACGCTAAGCTCAGGCATCAGAAGTCGCTCGATGCTCTTTGAGTTTAGACCGCTTAGCAGTAGTGACTTTGAGGAGCTTCTTGGCAAGATAAAAGAGCAAATTTCATTTAGCATCTACGAAGAGGCAAAAGAGTATCTCTTTAAAAGTAGCGGCGGCGACGCAAGAGCTATGTTAAATTTATTAGAATTTGCCGTCACGCTTGATGAAAATGTGAGCCTAGAAAATTTAAAAACACTTCGCCAAAACGCTCTAAAAGAGGGGGCAAAAGAGGATGACACGCACTACGAGCTAGCAAGTGCTTTTATAAAAAGCCTGCGTGGAAGTGACGAAAACGCCGTCATCTACTATCTTGCAAGGCTCATAGACTCTGGCGAGAGTGCAGACTTTATCGCAAGGCGCATGGCGATATTTGCCAGCGAAGATATCGGCAACGCAAACCCAAATGCACTAAATTTAGCCGCCAGCACGCTTAGTGCGGTAAAAGAGATAGGCTTTCCAGAAGCAAGGATCATACTAGCTCAGTGCGCCGTCTATCTAGCCAGCTCGCCAAAGTCAAACTCGAGCTACAATGCGATAAATGATGCCATAAGATACGTGCAAAGCGAAGAAATTTTAAAAATTCCGCCATATCTAAAAAACCACACAAAAGAGAGCAAAGACTACCTTTATCCGCATGATTTTGGCGGCTGGATCGAGCAAAAATACCTAGAAAAACCGCTCGTTTTTTACAAAAGCAAGGGCATAGGCTTTGAAAAAACACTAAATGAGTGGCTAGAAAAGATAAAGTCAAAAGGCTAAATTTAGGCTTTACTCTGTCAGATTTATTTATGCCAAGCATAAGAGCAAATTTTAAAGGTATGTAGATGAATGAGCAAAATTTAGCATACATCACAAATTTAAAGATAGAAGACGTGCCTTGGAGTAGATTAACGACGACTTATGGCAGAGCAAGCGGATTTCCAGAAATTTTTAAACAGCTTTCGGCAGCGATCGGCAAGAAAAATTTGACGCAAAGTTTGACTACCAGCAAGTCAAATAGCGGACAAAATACGGCAAATCCAGCAAATAACAATGAAGCAAAATTTAACGCCAAAGCTGCTTGTGACGTGCTTGATAAAATTTTTAAAGAAATAGAGCATCAAAGTACTTTTTGGCACGCTACGCCTTTTGCACTTGTATTTTTGGCGAGAATTTTTATGCGGGCGAAGTTGGTCGCGGATAACGGCGGCAAAAACGAGATGACAGAGCTGATCGTGCCTCGTTTGGGTGAATTTTTAGCGTCTATGCTTATGGTTTGTGACGATGCCAACAAGATTAATCACGCTGTACCGCTGAATAGCTTTGCTGATATGTTAGCCGAAAAATACCTGTGGCCACAAAGCGACGAAAACGACGAGGAGCTTTGGGAAGAACGCTTTTATGATAATGATTTGTTTTATAGTTTTTACTTTTATTCCCGCGCAGTCCTTGACGCGACTGGTGTGGATTTTAAGCAGTTTAAGCCTATAGAATAGCGTTAAATTTGTGCGGTAAGACTAGAATTTACCATTAAATTTATACTAGAAAGCAAACTTATTGGTAGTCTATAAGGCATTGCTAGCTTGCTTAATTTTATAAAAAATCGGCGCAAAGCAGTAAATTTACAAAAGACGGGCAAATTTTACAAAGATGACTAAGCAATTTAATAGCCAAAGCCCTTTAAAAGCATTTGATAAAATTTTTTAGCAAAACTAATAGTCAAATACATTTTGCCAAGTTATATCCGCACAATAAAGATTGCGAATTTCTCAAAAAGTTACCTAAAACATGCAAAAACATAATTTTAAAATCCAAAAATCAAGAAATAATTTTAGCTATTCTAAACCTTCATTGCAAGATAAATTTAGAAATTATCAATCAGAAAACGCCTTATAGAACAAAAAAATGCCATAAAATCTAGTTATCAAAAACACGCTTACCGTGGATAAGCCGAAATTAGTACGAAATTTTAAGTCAAGCTAAAAAATTTTTCTTATTTATTTTAATTTTATATTTTTTTAAATATACTCGCTCTCTAAACTACACCAATGAAAGTCAAGAAAATGCCTACAAATTTTGCTGAAATTTTAAATAATTGTGTCGAGAGTATAAATTCATTTCTTTGGGGTCCATACTTCCTTATCACCCTACTTTGCGGCACTGGACTATTTTTTACTATTAGGCTTGGTTTTGTTCAAATTTTTAAGTTTAAAATGGGATTAAAAGAGCTTTTTGGAAATTTTTCACTCCATGGCGAAGCTGCTGGCAAGGCTGGAATGAGTCAGTTTCAAGCGGTCGCAACTGCGATCGCTGCACAAGTTGGCACTGGCAATCTAGTAGGTGCGACAACAGCTCTTATCATGGGTGGACCTGGAGCGATTTTTTGGATGTGGTGCGCTGCGTTTTTAGGCATGGCTACAAATTTTGCTGAAATTTGCCTAGCTCAAATTTACCGCACAAAAGACGATAGCGGGCACACGATAGGCGGTCCGGCATTTTATATAAGTCGTGGATTAAAGGGAAAATGGGCAAAAATTCTAGCTGGCTTTTTCGCTATCGCTATCATTATCGCACTTGGCTTTATCGGCAATATGGTGCAAGCAAACTCGATCTCAGACGGCTTTAAAGGAGCCTTTGGTATACCTCAGTGGATAACTGGAGCTTTTTTAGCAATCGTCTGCGCAGTAATCTTTATAGGTGGCGTAAAGGCGATCGCAAGAGTGGCTGAAAAGATCGTGCCTTTGATGGCTTTACTTTATGTAGGTGTTGGACTAATCATTATCGCTTTAAATTTTCACGAAATTCCAGATGCAGTTTTGCTTATCTACAAAGCAGCATTTGATCCTTCAGCTGCGTGGGGTGGAGCGACTGGAGCTAGCATAGCAGCTGCAATGAGATACGGCATAGCAAGGGGTCTTTTTAGTAATGAAGCCGGCATGGGCTCAACTCCGCACGCACACGCTGCGGCTAACGTCAAACACCCGGTCGATCAAGCAGTACTTGGCATAATGAGCGTATTTGTAGATACTTTTATCGTTTTAAATATAACCGTTTTTGTAGTGCTCACTGCAAATGTTATTAGCTTTGAAAATGGCAAGGCGGTCTTTACAGGCATAACCTTAGTACAAGAAGCCTTCTCATCGCATATCTTTGGTAAGGTTGGCGGATATAGTTTCGTAGCTGTTTGCCTATTTTTCTTTGCATTTACAACGATTCTTGGATGGTACTATTTTGCTGAAATCAACGTAAGATACCTTCTTGGGGCAAAAGCGGTCAGAGCTTTTCAAATTTTAGTAGTCGTTTTTGTATTTTTGGGAAGCTTGCAAAAGGTTGATTTTGTCTGGAGCCTAGCAGATATGTTTAATGGCTTGATGGTCGTACCAAATTTAATTGCCATCATCATTTTAAGCCCTATCGTGGCAAAGCTTTTAAAAGATCACGATGCTGGCAAAGAGTATGATGTGAAAGATTATTTGAAATAAATCTTTACCGCATCTTTAGAAAATTTACTAATAATTAATTTTTAAATCTCTTGCTTAGGATGTTTTATTAGAAGTGGTGGCCCCGAATGGACTCGAACCATCGACCACTACCATGTCAAGGTAGTGCTCTACCAACTGAGCTACGGGACCAAAGATTTGGGATTATATTTTATTTTCTATTTTATTTAGCTTAATTCTTTAGTAATTAAATTTATTTATAAGCAGTAAATGTAATGGATAAATTTAGAATTGGCTAACGCTTGCTTCGCAGTTATAGGTAAAGATGAAAAACTACCTAGTCAATATCGGTAACTCGCAAGTTATTGCCACAAAAACCTCTTGGCACTCCTAAAGAGCTAAAATATGTAAGCTGCCACTATGATGCAGAACACAGGGCTAGCTTTAGAAATTACCTTGAATACTAAAAGCCGATATATAAAAATTTATTGGAAGAAGATACTAGAGAAAAAGATCGATGCTAATAAAAATTCTTCAAAGATGAATGCAAACCTACAAAAGAGGAAGAGGAATTTTTAAAACAAAAGGCCAATAAGAACAATATAAAAACTAGTTGGTGGACTAGTGGATTAGAAGTCTAGCTTAAAAAACTAACCAACTTGTCTTGGTTTTATTATTTTAATCACGATAAGCTTGCCGAAGTCAAGTCAATATAAATTTTTAAATTAAAAATCTAAAAATGACAATGTGCTATTTCCCAATAATAATCTTTGCAAGTCTTTCATTCTTTTCATTTATATTAAATTTTACTTCAGCTATTTTTCTGCTTTCTATACCCATTTGGACTATCATTTCTGGATTTTGTATAAAATAAATCATCTTTTGTGCCAAAATTTTACTATCAAATGGTGGCACCAAGAATCCATTTACTCCATCCTCAACAGTTTCTCTACATCCTACGCTATTTGTGGTTATTACTACCCTTCCTATCGCCATGGCTTCCTGCGTACTTCTTGGCACACCTTCTCTGTAATACGAAGGCAAGACAAAAATGGAACTATTCACTATCCGTTCTTTTATATCATTTACGAAGCCAGGATATATAACTACGCCACTATCAAGATAAGGTTTTAGCTCTTCTTGCGTTAATCCAAATGGATTGTGCTCATCAAAACCACCAAATATATAAAACTTTACATCTTTATATTTTTCTTTTACGATTTTAGCTGCCTCTAAATACTCAAATATTCCCTTTTCTGCAAGAAGTCTTGCTATAAAAATAAAACTTATAGGATCAGTAGGTGCTTTAGTATATGAGAATTTATCAAGATCAACACCTATACCACCTAATATATTTATGGACTTTACTTTTATATTGTATCTATCAATCAAATCCTTTTTATCGTCATTATTTAAAAATATAAGCTCGTCAAGAGATGGTAGTGAAATTTTATATAAAAGAACTTGTATGGTTTTTATAATTTTCGCCTTTTTTGTTTGCCCATTTTTATGAACTGTAAAAGCTCCGCCAAGCCCTTCTATCATGCCTACTATTCGTAGTACTCTTGCCATTTTTGCGGCTATAGTTGCAAAAATGACTGGCTTAACAAAAAAAGAAAAAATCGCATCTGGCCTATGCTGCCTAAATAGCTTAACCAAATCATATGTGGCAACGAGATCTTTAAATGGATTTAGCCCTTTTGTATTTAAAGTATGGTCAAGCGGTATTACACCAAAAGAACTCATCTTTTTTCTACTTTTTTATCGTAGTCACTAACCAAACAATAAACTTCATACTCGCTTGATACAAGGATTTAGATAAATTCTTTTCTAAAATTTATCATCATGGAGGCGATATTGCCAATTATAAAAATTTTCACAATAATCTTCTCTCTTATAAATATCTCTAAAAAATTTAAATAATCTATCGAGTCCAATAAATGGCAATAAACAAACAACTTTTTTAAGTATAGAAAATTTGTTATTTTCTAATATAAGTCAAATGTTCGCTACTTCTTTATCAATGGATTTTAAATTTTTTACAAATTGATTGTTATTCTCCCCATTTAGTCCCGAATACTCTATTTGGTGATTTACCCTTTTTAAATCGTAATGAGCTAACAAATCGTCGTAAGCCGAGTTTTCATCGGTATGTATCTCGCTGTTTGGCGCAATATGAGATTTGGCGATAGCGTTTATATCTACGTTATTCTCGCTTTTTAGAATAAATGTCTTAGTCTTTTTTGCTCCGCTTCCAAATAAATTTCTCTCTCGAAGCGATATGATAACTCTCTTATTCGGCTTAAAAGCTTTTCGTCTATCTATTCTATCGTTTAGGTTGTTAGCGGGTTTTATATAGTTTCCGACGTATACTCCGTCCATTTCGACTACTCCGCTAAGTTTTTCGTCTAAATTACGTTCCATAAGACTTTCTCTGATTTTATGAGTAAGACCCAAGCCGTTTTATATTGAACATCTAGGTCTCTACTAAGCTGTAAGGCTGAAATACCTTTCGTAGCGTTTGAGAATATTACGATAGCAAGAAGTATAACTTTAAAATCAAGCTTATGAGAGTGAAATATTGTTCCGCTTGTAACGCTAAAGGTATGAAAGCAATCCTTGCAACGATATTGTAGTCTACTTTCTATAAAGTAGTGAGACGATGCGCTTCCACAAGTCGGACAAATAGGACTACCTTTATTGCTACTCCAACGAATCGATTTAAAATACTCGTAACACTCGTTCTCGCTCATAGAAGCTATCTTTCTAACGGATATTGTTCTAGCTTTAGACGAGAGAAGGAAGTGTTGGGACATTTTTAAGCCTTTATATCTTTATTTATGATGATATTATATCACATATATACTTATATTTTAATAAATATATAAAGATATTTCATTTTATTAGATTATTTATAATTATTTATTGCCATATTGTAAAAATTTAGATATAGTCATAAAAAATATTCGTCTCGGTATTACGAACGAATATAAACCAAAAAGGCTACCGATGACCGAATATGAAAAACGAGCAAAGGTGTATCTAAAAATACAAATGGCAAAAGCCGACATAGATTATCCGAGACTAGCGGAGCTATTAAAAGAAAAAGGCATAAACGAATCAAGAGAGAATTTAGCAAATAAAATTAACCGAGGTAAGTTTAGTTTTGCGTTTGTTTTGATGGTATGTGAATTGCTCGAACATAAAATTGCAGATTAATAAAAGATAAAAGAATAATAAGATATAGAAATACACACATACACGAATTCACTTAAACAAAGCTGATACGGTTAATTTGGCTTCATATTATACGCCCTAAAAATTAGTTAATTTAGCTTATGAGCTATTAAAAAATAATATAAAAGAGGAATTTGAAAACATTACATTACTTGATAGTTCTTGCGGGTATGGGGAATTTTTAAAATACGATAGTTTAAATAAAAAGGTAGCGGCGGATATTGATGAAATAGCTATAGCAAACTGGCAAAAAGCCCAGATGTGTATTGTCAATACACTTGCTGCTTGATTATATTGTTCACCATAAAGCATATTTACTATCATATCAGATAAAAAAGTCATTGGTAGTGCTATTGCAATGGCTATCCATGCAACAAGGTCAAAAAGCTTTTGAAGCCTATCACAATAAAGCTCTTCACTTTGTCTTCTTGCATTTATTGCAGGAAATAGACTTGATACAACTACAGTAGGTATAAAATACCAAATCTCACTTAACCTAGTTGCCGCAGCATACTATCCAACAGCTTCATTTCCTAGCATCTCTTGAATCATAACCTGATCTATTTTCATATATAGATATTACAACTCCACTTAGGATAAGTGACCAGCTATCTCTTAAAAGAGATATAGCGATAGTTTTATTAAATTTTATTTTTTTAATCTCAGAAGTTGAATATTTCAAGAAAAAATAAATAAATCCTAAAGCCAAAACTATACTATCAAATAAAATGACCCATGCAAAAGCTACAAGCGGAGCGTTAATCAAAACAAGTATAATCTTTACTATGTTACTTATAAAAAAAGAGATAATATTAGAAAACACTACATATTTTGATAGAACTTTTGATTGAAAATACATATCTACTACATTAAATGATTGAAATATAGTAGCGCTAGCTATGATAAATACTAATAAATTTGTATACCTATCATTTGAAGTAAAATAAGTAGCAACAGCTAAAATCAATAGTGTCAAAATAGCACCCATGAGCTTAAGATAACAAGCGGTGGCCTATTAGCTCATTTGCTCTACCTTCATCTTTTACCAACTCCCTTACTACTATACCATCAAGTCCGAGCGTAGCAATGGCAGCAAAAAGTCCTACAAGGCTTTGAGCATATGAAAAAAGTCCGAATCTCTCAGGCCCTAAATATCTAGTCACCCAAATTCCTACAAAAAGTCCAACAAACATACGGAGCATTTTTTCAAAAAAGAGCCATGAGGTATTTTTAAAATACTTCATGAAGCCTTGATGATTTTTTAATGATATTATTTTATCTATCATTTATTTTCACATACCATTCATAAAGCGTCTTTATTCCATCTTCAAGCTCTAATTTATGCTTCCAACCAAGAGAGTGGAGCTTTGAGGGATCCGTTAGTTTTAGCATCGTACCATCAGGCTTGTTATTATTGAAGTATGGCTCGCCTTTAAAGCCAACTATATTTTTAATCAAATTTGCTAGCTCTTTTATAGATATATCTTTGCCAGTTCCTATATTTATATGCGTATTTCTTATCTCTTTGCTATTTTTGTCATAAGTATCTTTAAAGTCTCTATTTTCCAGTAAAAATACGCAAGCATCGGCCATATCTTCTGAATATAGAAACTCTCGTCTAGGCTCTCCTGTGCCCCAAATTTCTACTCTATCTTTTGAAATACCAAATTTATCAAGATAAGCCATAGCTTCATTTATATCTCTTGCTTTTAGATCTTTTACCACTTCGTCAAATTTTTCTTCGCTTAAAAGTTTTGCTAGGTGTATCTTTCTTATAAGTGCTGGCAGCACATGCGAGGTTTCTAGATCAAAATTATCGTTTGGACCGTATAAATTTGTAGGCATAACAGATATAAAATTTGTACCATACTGCAGATTATAGCTCTCACACATCTTCATGCCAGCTATTTTAGCTATCGTATATGGCTCATTTGTATATTCAAGTGGCGATGTCAAAAGCACATCTTCGCTCATTGGCTGAAGAGCGTTTTTAGGATATATGCAGGCGCTCCCCAAAAATAGCAGTTTTTTACTTTATGCACATAGCTTTGGTGGATCACATTATTTTGAATTTGTAAATTTTCATAGATAAAATCAGCTCTATATGTGCTATTAGCCACTATGCCACCGACCTTTGCAGCAGCTAGCACCACGTGCTCGGGCTTTTCTTTTTCAAAAAACTCACAAACTGCATTTTGATCCATTAGATCAAGCTCGCTATGAGTTCTTGTGATTAAATTTTCATAACCTTTTGATTTTAAATTTCTCACTATAGCAGAGCCTACCAGACCCTTGTGTCCTGCTACATAAATTTTGCTATTTTTATCCATTTCTTACTCGAAATAGCTCATTATCTCATATCCGCCATCTTTTAGATAGACATCTTTTGTCATGAGCTTTAAGTCCGACTTCATCATATCGTTTACTAGGTCTTGAAGGTTAAATTCTCTCTTCCAGCCTAGTTTTTCTCTGCTTTACTAGGATCCCCAAGCAGCAAATCAACCTCCGTTGGTCTAAAATATCTTGGATCTATGCAAACCACAGTTTGTCCGATACTTAAATGAGATATATCTAAATTTAACTCTTTTGCTTTTTCAAAACTTAGTGAGTCCACAACTCCTACCTCATCTACGCCAACCCCTTCAAATCTCAAATTTATGCCAGCATAAGCAAATGCAAATTTTACAAAATCTCTAACTGCTGTTGTTTGTCCAGTTGCTATCACCCAGTCTTCTGGCTCTGGGGCTTGTAGTATCATCCACATCATCTTTACATAATCTTTTGCATGGCCCCAGTCTCTTTTGGCATCTAAATTTCCAAGATAAAGCTTGTCTTGAAGCCCAAGCGCTATCTTACTAGCTGCTCTTGTGATCTTTCTGGTTACGAATGTCTCGCCTCTAACTGGTGATTCGTGATTAAACAATATACCATTACAAGCAAAAATGCCATAAGCCTCTCTATAATTAACCGTTATCCAGTACGCATACATCTTTGCGACTGCATAAGGACTTCTTGGATAAAATGGAGTCGTTTCGCTTTGCGGTGTCTCTTGCACTTTTCCGTAGAGCTCAGAGGTAGAAGCTTGATAAATTTTAGTCTTTTTTTCAGGTCTCAATATCCTTATAGTCTCAAGCAGCCTAAGAGTGCCTGTGCCATCAGCATTTGCAACATATTCTGGAGTTTCAAAACTAACATGCACATGGCTCATAGCAGCTAGATTATAAATTTCATCTGGCTGTACTTCTTGGATGATCCTTGTTAAATTCATAGAGTCCGTCATATCACCATAATGTAAGAAAAAATTTCTATTATCAACATGCGGATCTTGATAAAGATGATCTATTCTATCTGTATTAAAAAGACTCGTTCGTCTTTTTACGCCATGGACTATATAGCCTTTTTTTAGTAAAAATTCTGCCAGATACGATCCATCTTGACCAGTTATACCAGTTATTAACGCTACTTTTTTATCCATAAATCACCTTTTAAAATCATCATCTAGGCGAATTATATCATCTTCGCCTGTATATTCACCGACCTGAGCTTCTATCAAAACCACAGGAATTTTTCCTTCATTAGACAGCCTATGAATTTCACCCATTTTTATATAGATAGACTCATTAGGACAAACAAGTCTAGTTGTCTCACCTATCGTAACGGTGGCGCTACCTGATAGCACTATCCAATGCTCATTTCTATGAAAATGCTTTTGCAAAGATAGTCTTTTGCCAGGTTTTACCTCTATTATCTTTATCTTATAACCATCTTGATTTTCAAGAACAGTGTAGTTTCCCCAAGGCCTATTTGTCGTAACATGGGCATTACAAAGCTCAGAGCTCTCCTCTTTTAAAATTTCCACCACATTTTTTACTTTTTGGCTAGAAGATTTTTTAGATATTAAAAGAGCATCTTTTGTATCAACAACAGTTAGATCATCGACATCTATTAAAGCTATTTTTTTGCCACTAGATAGGACTAGATTATTGTTAGAATTTATCTGCACAAGATCACTATTTATTGTATTTCCATTGATATCTTTTTGTAGCTGCTCATCCAAACTATCAAAACTTCCAAGATCGCTCCAAGATGCATCTAGTACTACCATTTTTACGATACCAGACTTTTCCATCACAGCATAATCTATGCTATTTTGGGGAATATTTTGCATATCGGTAGTGTCTATTTTGATATCAAATTCGTCTTTTTTTGCGTTATCAAAAGCAAGTTTACATGCTTCAAATATCTCAGGAGCAAAAATTTTCATCTGATCCAAGAAAACGCCTGCCTTAAAGACAAACATGCCTGAATTCCAGTAGAAATTTTGATCTTTTAGAAATTTCACCGCTCTTTCATAATCTGGCTTTTCATAAAAAGCCTTTACATCGCCATTAAAACTCTCAATATAGCCAAATCCCGTCTCAGGTGACTTTGGTTTTACCCCAAAAGTAACCAAAAAATTTTGCTCTGCCAGCTCTTTTGCTACCTTTACACTTGCTTGATACTCTTTAACGTCTTTTATCAAATGATCCGATGGCGTTACTAAAACCACTTCGTTTGGATCAAGTGCGAGGCAAGCCAATGTGATCGCTGGCGCAGTATTTCTACCAACTGGCTCGAGAAGATATTTAAAATTTGTGATATTTAAATTTTCTATCTGATCCATCGCCAAGTAGTAGTGATCGATATTTGTAATCACAAATGTATTGTCACAAATTTCACTATTTCGTAGTGCAGTTAGCTGAAAAAGTGATCTATCGTCAAATAATTTAATAAATTGTTTTGGCATTAAAGTCCTGCTAATAGGCCACAACCTCGTACCAGAACCACCACATAATAATATATTTGTCATAAATTTTATCTACTTTAAAATGAGCTTAAAAATCTTATATAATTAAAGCTAAAAAAGACTAAGAACTTACTAAAACTATCTAAAATATAAGTTTTGATAGCTAAACCATCAAAACACCTCTCTCATCTTGTGTGTTAGCTCCAGGCTCGCTTCTATCTCAGCTCTTTTTGCCATTACGCTCTCTATATTGACACCGACATTTATGCCAAGCTTTTTAGCAAATTCATAAAGCTCTGCAAAATTTTCAAGGCAAATTTGTGATGCCGTGGCTAAAAAATCATCACTCCCAAGCATCCTTTTTTCGCTCTTTTCATCAACGCTTATTCCAAGCCACTTGATAAACTCTAGCGTTTTTGGGGTGCCACAAGTCGTAAATGTCAAAATAATAGGCAAATTTAACCCACTTTTTGCCACGCTTGTTAGTAAATTTTTAGCCAAATTTATATCAAAAACCGCCTGTGAGATGAAAAATTTTGCCCCCATTTTGGCCTTTTGGCTCATCCTTTGCTCTTCATCGCCCTTTTTTGCGTGCCTCTCAGCTATACAAACACCGCCCACTACAAGCTCTTTAAACTCGTCTCTAGCGATCTCATAAGCACGCTCTAAGCTCATTTTAGGTTCTACTTTGCCAGAAGCAACACCGACAAAGACATTTATATCGCTGCTACTTTTGGCTAAATTTGCTCTAAATTCGCTCTCATTATATTTGTTCGCGACCCTATAAAAGATGCTTGGTGTCTTTAAATTTAGATATTTTGAGTAGTAAATTTCAGGACTTAATGTATCGCTAAATTCAAAAGTTCGCTCGCTTTTTATACGGCTACTTTCATCTTGGATCTCATAAAGCACCAAACCATCAGCCTGCACTTCTGTGATCCTCTTGTCCCATTTTGCAGCGATCTCTTTAAGCTTCGCCTCGTCAAATTCAGCCTTTGGAGGCGTTAAGCCATAAAGCACTATACCACTTTCATTGTTTATGATCTTATCTTTTAACATTTTCTAACTTTTTTGAAATTTAAACGGAGTTTAGCGCCTAGGCTTGCTAGACGCTAAAATTTGGATTATAGACCTCTTACGATCTTGACAGCCTCTACCATGTTTTTAAGGCTTGGCTCGACCTCTTCCCATTTTCTGGTTTTTAGGCCACAGTCTGGGTTGATCCAGAGTTGCTCTTTTGGCAAGACTTCAAGCAGAGCTTTGATCTGAGCGACGATCTCCTCGACACTTGGCACGCGTGGGCTGTGGATGTCGTAAACGCCAGGTCCGACCTCTTGTTTGTAGCCAATAGCTTTGAAAATTTTAAGTAGCTCGTTGCCACTTCTTGCAGTCTCGATACTGATAACATCAGCGTCCATTGCTTCGATAGTCTTGATAATATCATTAAATTCAGAGTAGCACATATGTGTGTGGATCTGAGTTTTCGCCTCGGCTGAGCTTACTGAAAGCTTGAAGCAATCAACCGCAAATTTCTCATAAGCTGGGATATTTTCAGCTCTTAGTGGATAGCCCTCTTTAAATGCTGCCTCATCGACTTGGATCACTCTGATGCCCGCATTTTGAAGATCTGCGATCTCGTCATAGATACAAAGTGCAAGCTGTTTTGCTACCTCGCTTCTTGGAAGATCGTCACGCACAAAGCTCCAGTTTAGCATAGTCACAGGTCCAGTTAACATGCCCTTCATTACGTGTTTTGTGATGCTTTGAGCGTATTTCATCCACTTAACAGTCATTGGCTCTGGGCGGCTTACGTCACCAAAGAGAAGTGGTGGCTTGACGCAGCGGCTGCCGTAGCTTTGTACCCAGCCATTTTGGCTAAATGCGTATCCGCTGATCTGCTCGCCAAAGTACTCAACCATGTCATTTCTCTCTGGCTCGCCGTGTACTAGCACGTCTAGGCCGATATCTTCTTGAAATTTCACGCACTCATCGATATATTTTTTGATACCAGCTTCATAAGCAGCTGCGTCGATCTCGCCTTTTTTAAAATTTTGGCGAAGTACACGAAGATCAACCGTTTGAGGGAAGCTGCCTATTGTCGTTGTTGGCAAGATGCCGTATTTTAGCGTTTCACGTTGGATTTTGATGCGATCTTCAAATTTCTCGTCACGCTCAAATTTGCTTAAATTTTTGATGCGGTTTTGAACGCTATCAGAGTGGATGAGCTTTGAAGTAGCGCGAGTTTTAACAGCGTTTTTGTTCTCTTCATAAATTTTTGTTTCGCTCTCATCAAGCTTCTCGCCGTTTGCAAGTTTTGTGATGATCTTGATCTCATCAAGCTTCTCGACCGCAAAGCTTAGCCAGCTTTTGATCTCTGGGTTTAAATTCTCTTCATATTTTAGAGTGTATGGCACGTGTAGAAGTGAGCATGAAGTACCGATGTAAAAGTCTTTACCGCCTATTTTTTCTGAAATTTTACCTACAAGTTTTACTTTTTCATCGATGTTGCTCTTCCAGATATTTCTGCCGTCTATAACGCCAGCAAATAGCGTTAAATGGCTGTTTTTGATAGTCTCAAGTGCTTCGAAATTTCTCTTGCCGTGGATGAAGTCAAGCGCGATACCGTAAATTTTAGTTTTAGCCACTTCGCTAACTGCCTTGATCGCATGCTCAAAATATGTCGCAAATACGATTTTAACGTTGTTAGCTACGCCTGTTAGCTCGTTATAGACCTTTGTGATAAGTGGCAAAAGGTCGCTTTCGTTTTTATCAGTTACAAAGATCGGCTCGTCAAACTGCACTAAAATTTCATCATCAAGCTTAGAAATTTGCTCAACTAGCTTTTTGTACTCGCCTACAAGCGCATCAAGGTGCTTAAATGGGCAGCTACCATCAGTCGTTTTTGAAAGAGCCAAAAATGTGATAGGGCCGATCAAATTTACCTTGCCTTTTACGCCGTTAGCCTTTGCCTCTTTGTACTCGGCTAAAATTTTGTCAGCTTTTAGGCTAAATTTACTCTCGCTGCTAAGCTCAGGCACGATGTAGTGGTAGTTTGTGTTAAACCACTTTGTCATCTCCATCGCAACGCCATTTTTGTTGCCCCTTGAGCAAGCAAAATATTGCTCTAAGCCGCTTAAATTTGCAAATCTTGGAGGTGTAGCACCAAAGGCGATGATGTTATCAAGCATTAGGTCGTAAAATGAGAAATCATTTACGCTAATAGCCGAAATGCCAGCGTCTTGTTGATATTTCCAATGTCTTTGGCGAAGTGTCTTTGCAGTCTCTTGCAAATTCTCTTCGCTAAAACCCTCTTTACCAGCCCAAAAGCCCTCTAATGCACGCTTTAACTCTCTTTTCTCTCCAATTCTTGGAAAACCTAAAATATAACTTTTTATCATTTTTATCCTTTATAAATTTAACTTTGCAGATGAAAATTCGCTCTGCGGACTACTATAAAACTGTGCAAAGCACAGCAACCTTGAATATTTTTATGCAGGTACAAGGGGGCTAGAATTACGAAACCGCCCCCTTATCCCTGCGACCTAAACCCCCAGCACGTTCAATGTTGTTGCGCTGCGCACAAGTCTAGGTCACACCACACACGGTGGATGACACCCACTTCTTCTTAAGCTAAAGTAAAATTTATAAAAAACCCTGCTAAAAAGATCCTTGCCAAATTTCAAACACTGCTTAGTTTTATTTTTAAAAATATAGTTACAATGTAGCGGGCCTGCTAGCAAAAATGGATTTATATCAATTTGAAAAAATGTAAAATTGTTTAAAAATTTGCGTGTTTTTTGAAAATTGCTGATATGTTTTTTGCCGAGATTAACGAGCTTTATGCATGGGACAAGGCATCAGCGTTTTTCCTTTGTAGTGAATTTTTGCCGCATTATAAACGCTCTTTGCCAAATTTTTGTTTAAAGTTTGGGCACTACTAAATTTCACGCCCAAAATTTTTAGTCTTTTTTGCCTTTATTTAAAGATTTTAGCTTAGCGTCCATATCGGCTGTAAGCATGGTAAAGACCTTATTTGTAAGCTCCTGAGTTAAGTCTTTAGCCTCTTGCATAGTCTTTTTACTAAATTCATTTAGGAGTTTGTCCGCTTTTTTCTTATCTTTTTTATAAAGCTTTACGTACTCATCTTCAAATTTGGCCTGTTTTGCCGCCAACTCTTTTTCAAATTTAGCGTAGGCCTCTTTTACCACTGGCGAATACTTCTCATAATCAATCATTACAAGGGTTTGAAGCTTTCTATAAACCCAATATATCGAAGTATCATCAGCGTCGTATGAGCCATCAGAGTAGCCTTTTATAAAGCTATCAAGCCCCTCGTAATACGGCAAATAAACGCTAAGATCAGCCATGCCAAGAGCGACGTAGGTCACACGGCCGATCTCTTTTGGTAGCCATGGACGCACCTGCATGACGTGAGACTCGTATGTTCTAAAGACGCTTATAGCGCGGTAGATGTTTTTCTTATCTTCATCTTTGCTAGCGTAGTTATCAAATGGCGTGCCGTTGTAGTGGGCTCTCATCGCAGCTTTTAGATCCTCGACACTTAGTTTCTTCTCTGGTTTTAAAAATACTGGAAATTTTTGTCCGTCAGCGAAGTCTTGTTTTAGGCTTGGGTTAAACATGCTTTGAACCCAGCAAACACGTGGGTAGTTATAAGTCACATCTCTCTCATCATCCCTTGTATAGGCCTTTGTAAAGTTAAATTCGCCGTCTTTTGCAGGGTCATAGGTCTTGTTATCGATCGCAAATTTGATGACATCTTTTGCGCCCATGAAATTTGGATCATTCTCTTTATAAGCGTGAAGTCTGCCTTGGTTTGCAGTGACGAAATACTCATCTTGTGGGATCTTTGAAGCGATCCATTTATGACCTGTGCCAGTCTCAAAGTACCAAAGCTCGTTTGCATCGACAAATACCACGCCAAAGCCCTCGCCAGCGCCTTTTGTCTCCACTATCTCGCCAAGAAGCTTAACGCCCTCTTTTGCACTCTTCATACGTGGCAAAAGCACGTCTGGGATGTCGTCCTCGGTGATGCCGGTCTCTTCGTTATATGGGTCGATCTTTAAAAGCTCATCTTTTGCGTAGATAGTCTCAGTGCCGCTTAGTCCAACGCCAGCCTCGTTGTAGCCGACTGCTCCGTGAAGTTTTGTATGAGAGTTTGCGATGGTTGTGTATCTCATGCCATCTTTTGGAAGTGGATATGTAAAGTCATTTGCGCCGTCATGTGCCTTTGAGCTATGCATACCAGTTTGATTCTTTTTTGCTGGATGGATCAAAAAGACTTGTGCCTTTACAGCCTTGCTGTCTGCGCTCCTGGCAACCAGCATGGAGCCGTCATTTGAAGCTTTATCTCCTACTAAAATAGTAGTGCATGCCAAGCTACTTGTGCCTAAGATCGCACTCATAGCGACGATTGATGCAAGAATTTTGCCTTTCATTTTTACTCCTTTAGTGAAATAAAATTTCTTTATGTGATTATATGCAATTTTTAATAATTCAATTATAAATTTTAAAATTTTTTTAAGTTTAATGTCAATTTATTGCAAATTTTGTCTAAGTGAAATTTAAATTTTCTAAAGGATTTTTCGCTATAATCCAAAACTTACGCAATTGCGTATAAAATTTCAAAAAGGATTAGCATGCCAAAGATGAAAACCGTTCGCGGTGCTGCTAAGCGCTTTAAAGTAGGTAAAAATAAGATAAAAAGAGGCTCTGCTTTTAGAAGCCATATCTTAACAAAAAAACCTACTAAGCGTATGAGAGACCTTCGTGGCCCACACTACGTGGATAGCACAAACGTCTCAGCCGTTCGCAAAATGCTCGGCGTATAAAAGCAGCGTAGATTTAAGTTTTTGACAAAAAGTCATTCAAACTCCCCCAAATTTAGGGGCAAGACTCACTTCGTGAGCGCCAATTTGTAAAAGGATAAATATGGCAAGAGTAAAAACAGGCGTAGTTAGAAGAAGACGCCATAAGAAAGTTTTAAAGCTAGCACGTGGCTTTTTCAGTGCTAGACATAAACACTTTAGAAAAGCTAAAGAGCAACTAGAGAGAAGTTTAGTTTACGCATACCGCGACAGACGCCAGAAAAAACGTGATTTCAGACGTTTATGGATCGTTCGTATCAACGCAGCTTGCAGACTAAACGACATTAGCTATTCAAGATTTATCAACGGCTTAAATAAAGCTAAGATCGAACTTGATAGAAAAATTTTAGCTGATCTGGCTATGAATGACGCGAAGGCATTTGCGGCACTTGCAAAACAAGCAAAAGATGCTTTGAAATAACACCTTTTCTCCGCTTCGGCGGAGATTTTCTTTTTTTTAAATTCCTATCAAATTTTTATTAAAATTTATTTTTCGAGATTTTAACTTAGTTATTTTGTATTCAAATTTCAAATTAAAACCACATATAAAATTTTACTTCATCAGCCGAGTACAAATTTTAGTGATGTAAATTTGAAAAATTACTTACTATGACTAGCCTGGAGCAAGTATTTAAACTCACCCTAAAAGCTAAATTTCAATACTCGTATTAAAGCAGTGTTTCACCGCTCCACTAAATAAAATTTTGCCGCTTTCTAGTCTAAGTCCAAGCTCCTCGCCGCTTTTTGGATAGACTTTTAGGCATTGCGGCGCGTTTAAATTTAAAGTAGCTCCGTAAAAACAAGCCGCCATGCCAGTGCCACAAGCTAGCGTCTCGTCCTCCACGCCCCTTTCATAGGTTCTAACCTTTAAAACACCGCCATCAAATTTGGCTAAATTTACATTTGCATTGTATTTTTGGCGAAGTGCCCTGCACTCTTTGACGTCAAATTCATCTAAATTTTGTGTGAAATTTACAAGATGAGGCACGCCAGTATCGTAAAAATACCAAGTTTTGCCGCCTTCATTTAGTGGCTCGCTTAAAATTTTTGGACTTGTTAGCACAACCTCGACACACTCGTTTTTCACGCTTGCCATCACCTCGCCACTGCCAGTTAGTAGAGCAAATTCGTTTGAACTTACAAGGCCGTTTAGATAGGCATATCTAGCAGCCGCACGAGAGCCGTTGCCACACATCGCAGCGTAGCTTCCATCGCTGTTGTAAAACTCCCATTTCACGCCCTTTTCATAAGGCAAAAGTACTATTAGCCCATCAGCTCCCACGCCGTTTGTTCGGCTGCAAATTTGCCTTGCTAGCTCGCTTCTATCTTTGTTCAAAAATGTATGAAATATGACAAAATCATTACCGCTAGCGTTGTACTTTGAAACTTGCATTATTTTTCCTTTAAAATTGCTCTACTTTTTGCCGAATTTATATAAACTCAGCCACAAATTTGCCTTAGAAATTTCTCTAGTTCTTGCTCTAAATTTTCTTTATCGCCACTATTATCTATTATAAAATTTGCCTTTTTTCGCTTTTGCTCGATATCCATCTGAAGCTCCACTCTTGCTTTTGCTTCTTCTAATTTTAGACCGTTTCGGTTCATTAAGCGGCTTAGCAAAAGCTCTTTTGGCGCATAAATCACTGCTACATTTTTAAACTCAGCGTAGCGATCCTCTTTTTCAAAAAATAAAGGGATATCAACAAAATAAACCTGCCCCAAGCACTCAAGTTTCGTAGCGCGAGATAAAATTTCTTCCTTTATCTTTGGATGCAAAATTTGCTCTAAAATTTTTAATTTTTTTAGATCATTAAAAACAATGGCACCAAGTTTTTGCCGATCGATCTTGCCAGCTTCGTCTAAAATTTGCTCTTTAAAAACTTCCACTATCTCACATTTACAAATTTCAAGCTGCTCATGAGCGATCACATCCGCATCAATCACGCTAAAGCCTCGTTCTTTTAGCAAATTTATAGCCGTGCTTTTACCGCTAGAGATCGAGCCTGTGACGACATAAGCGTTTGGAAATTTCTGCAAACTCGCTCCATTTTTGAAAATTGATGACAATTTTAGCAACTTTTGGCTAAAGTTTTAAAAAATTACAAAAAAGGGCAAAGATGATAAGCTATAAAGATGCTGGAGTGGATATAGATGCTGGAAATAGCTTTGTTGAGGCGATAAAGCCTTTTGTAAAATCTACACAAACACCAAACGTTATAGGCGGCATTGGGTCATTTTCAGGAGCGGTCAGGCTACCGAGCGGATATAAAAATCCAGCCATTTTGGGAGCGACTGATGGCGTTGGCACAAAGCTTCGCCTAGCTATCGATGCTAAGAAATTTGACGGCGTGGGCGAGGATCTAGTTGCAATGTGCGTAAATGATCTCATCTGCAACTTCGCTACACCACTCTTTTTCCTCGACTACTACGCAACAGCAAAGCTTGAGATAGAGAGTGCCAAAGAGGTAGTAAAAAGCATTGCAAATGGTTGCAAAAAGGCTCAATGCGCGCTAATAGGTGGTGAGACAGCCGAGATGCCATCGATGTATGAAAAGGGTGATTTTGACCTTGCTGGATTTGCCGTTGGTATCGCTGAGGCTGATGAGATCGATAGAAGCAAATTTGTAAAAGCTGGTGACGTTTTAGTCGCACTTCCAAGCAGTGGCCTGCACTCAAATGGCTTCTCTCTTGCAAGAAAAGTAGTAAGCGAGCTTGGACTAAAATTTGATGAAAAAGTAGGCGATCGCGAGCTCATCGACGTGCTTCTTGAGCCAACAAGAATTTACGTTAGCGACTTTTTAAGATTAAAAGATAAGATTACGGCAATGGCTCACATTACTGGTGGTGGCATAGTTGAAAACTTGCCTCGCGTCTTTCCTGCTGGACTTGGTGCAAAAGTACAAAAAAGTACTATAAAAACGCCTGAAATTTTTAGAATCCTCGCCCAAAAAGTAGAAGATAGCGAGATGATGAGGACTTTTAACATGGGCGTTGGCATGATATTAGTTGTGCCAAAAGAAAACGCAGATGCTGTCCTAGCTAGTAGCGATGGCTACGTGATCGGCGAAGTAGTAAATGGCAAAGGCGTAGAGCTAGTTTAATGCAAAGAAATAGCGAAAAACGCCTGCTAAGGACTGAAAATAAAAGCTTTTTTGATCTTAGCATTTATAAGTATATAGGCTGTTTTGGCGTGCTAGAAAGCGATATCAAAAAACTTGATCTCTATAGTCACTGGTGCAAGGTCTCATGTGCCTCTACTATGCTCTGCGTCACGCATGATAGCGGCGAGAGTGACAACCTAGTCTATCTATATGACTGGGAGAAATTTAGCCGTATCTACATAAATACAGGAAATTGAGTTGGCAAAACAAAAGGCAAGAATCGCACCTGTTTGGGCTAGAGTAAAGGCATTTATCATCGATCTTTTTATCATCGGTATGCCTATATTTTATGCGACAACATATCTTGTGCTTGATGGCAAAGAGGCATTTTTGCATAACCAAATTGCTATTTTTGGTGCAAATAGCCTGATCTCACTTATAATGTGCCTTTTTTTTAGCATAAAAGCACAAACTCCGGGCTACAAAGCACAAGAAATTTATCTAATAAACCTAAAAACCGGTAGAAAACTAAGCTTTTTTCACACCATCTTGCGCCAAATTTGCTTTGCCTTTGCTGGCTTTAGCATACTTGGACTTTGCCTTTGTTTCTTTAGAAAAGATAAACTAAATCTACACGACATCATCACTCACTCAGCTGCCGTGCAAAGATCAGAGGGATAAATTTTACTTCGCTCCATGCCAAAGTAGGCGATTTTTACCAAGTTTTGTATCTATGCTCTCTTTTATGATAGAGCAAATATACTCTTTTGAAAGTTGTATAGACTCCTCTAAGCTCTTGCCCTTTGCTAAAAAGCAAGCAAGTGCAGTTGAGAAGCTACAACCAGTCCCACTCATTACAAGCGGATTAACAAGTGGGGTCTTAAAATTTCTTAGCGAACCATCTTTTTTATAAAGTGTGTCTATACTGCTATCTTCGCTAATATGTTTCTTTACGATGACGTCACAAGGCAAATCTTTATAATCATCACCAAAAAGCACATTTGCCTCATCTAAATTTGGAGTAGTTACCGTTGCTAAGCTCATTAGCTCTTTTAGCTTTGTCACTGCACTATCTTTTATAAGCTTGTGTCCGCTTTTTGAGACGCAAACTGGATCAAGCACTACTTTGGTATTTTGAGCTAGTAAAAACTCATGCACCACCTCCATGATCTCCTCACTAAATAACATACCTATCTTAATCGCATCAAAGCTAAATTCTTCCGCAAGCGTATTTAGCTGATCTTTGACAAAACTAGGCTCTAAGCAAACCACGCTTTTTACGGCATCCGTAGTCTCAGCGACCAAAGAAGTTACCGCTGTTGCACTATAACAATTAAACCTAGCACATGTTTTTATATCTGCTTGAAGCCCAGCTGTGCCACTATTACAAGAGCCTGCGATGATTAGAATTTTTTTCATCGTTTTCCTTTGAAATTTTTAGCTTATTATAGAGGATATTATATAAATTTGAGTTTTTTAAAACAGAAGAAATTTGAGCAAAAAGCTCAAATTTATGAAAGTTTATTGAAGTCGTTATCGATATCTATATATATCGTAGTTGCGTTAAGATTTGTATGTTCAAAGCTAGGATCTACCTGCTTATCGCTCTCTTTATGTTCATTCATTTTAGCTAAAAGATCATCTTCTCTTAATCCATGCTCATTTGCTAAATTTGGATCTATTTCATTAAAACTAATATTTACGCTAGCCTCATCATTTGGCTCTTCTTGCTCTAAATTGGTTGCACTAAGGATATCATCTACTTTTTCATTTATATGATCTAAAATCGATACATAATCATTGCCAAGAAGCGCTTTAAACAATGCGTCAGTATCTATGCTAGACTCACCAACATCATCGCTTACTACGCTACTATCTAGCCAAAGAGTATCGTATCCGTTTATTGATATATCTTGTCCATCATTTGCAGTGATTGTAATGCTTGAGCTTTCGCTCTCGCCCTTTATAGCCTCTCCGATATATACTTTATCATTTACGTCTAAAACTCTTACATGATCATTTTGGTCTATCGCTATAACATCAGATAAAACACTTTTAACTATACCAGCTACTGCTGCCATCTTTATTCCTTATTTTTATTTGTCGGTATTTTAATATATTTAATTACTTTTGTATATTGTACTATGGTACAAGGTAGCGATAATCCTAAATCATTCAGACTTTGTGATTAAAATATATCCACTCTCGCTGATATTTTTAAATTTCACACCAAGCTCACGCTTTAGACGAAGTATCACATTTTGGATAGCCGCCTTGCTAACATCGCTTTCATAGACAAATTCTTCTATCATCTCATAAGTAACTAGCTTATTTAGATTATAAGCAAAGAGCCAAAATATCTTATTTTGCAAGAAGCTAAGATAAATTTCAATGCCGTTTTTATAAATTTTCTCTCTTTTTAAATTTATACTCACCTCATCGCTTAAATAAACTAGCTTTTCATCTCGTTCAAAACTTAAACTAATAAGCATTGACCTAAGATCCTTCATATCAATAGGCTTTTTTAAAAAAAGCATCGCCCCTTCCTCCATGCTTTTTATCAAATTTTCATCGCTATCATAAGAGGTAAAGACGATAAATTTTTGGTGCGGTTTTATGCGCTTCATCTCATTCATCATCTCAAAGCCATTAAGCACTGGCATGTGAATATCACTCATCACAATATCAAAGCCTTGCTTTTTAAATTTCTCTACGCCATCTTGTCCATTGCAAGCACCAATTACCTGTTTGCAATAAGGTTTAAGCCCACTAATAATAAGCCCTCTTGCCATATCGTCATCTTCGACTACCAAAACGGACGTCTTTTTTAAAATTTCTAAGACTTCTTGCATTTTAGTCCTTTAAATTTATATCAAAACTTAGCTCAAACACCGTTGGCTTTGCGTTATTTACGAGTCTTACGTCACCATTTAGCTTTTCTTGTGCTAGCTTTTTAGCAAAATAAAGTCCTATGCCATTTCCTTACTTTTTGGTGGTATTTAGCCAAGTAAAAATTTTCTCACTCATTTGCTCGCTTACGCCATTTCCATTGTCATAAACTCCGATGTAGCACTTATCTTCAAAGCTTCTAAATTTATCTCGATGATACGTTTTAGTGGCTCATCTTTGTAGCTTTCGACAAGTGAGTCTTTTGCGTTGTGTATTAGGATTAGTAAAATTTGTTGGATTATATTTTCTATCTGACGAACTTTTTGTTCGTTAAAGCCGCCAAATTTTACACTAACATTTGCACGGCTTAGCTCTGTGTGCATGAGAGTTATTAGGTTTTTAACGCTTGTTTGCACCTCAAATTCGCTCACATTTTCAGCGCTTTTATAAAAATTTCAATAGTACTTGAAAGAAGTTTGACCGAGCTTTGCCCTTTTTCAAGTAAATTTATTAGCTCCTCATCGCTTAATTTACCTTCTTTTTTTAACATTATGCACGAGCTTAGCATTAGTTTTAGCGAATTTACTGGCTGAATAAACTGATGGCTTATGCCACTTATCAGCTCACCAGCCAAGTTTTTCTCGTTTTGACTTCATGTCAGCTACGATGTTTTCAGCAAGTGCGACAGGATCAAGATTTACTACCATTTTTGAGCCAAGGATCGGCAATGTGCCATTTGCCATAAATTCCTCAACATTTTTTGAGCCTTGAACAGGGGCAAAGACGCAGTGGTAAGATGAAATTCCAAGTAGTCTAAAGCCAAGTGCGGCATCTATGCCCTTTTCATTTGACCACTCAGGGCTTGAAAATGCGTATGGCAGGTCTTTGATGTCAGTGCTTAAGTTTTGACTAAGCGCATTAAACATCGCTGAAGCCCTAGCGTTGTCCAAGCACTCGCCCATGTGCCAGACCGGCGGGATCTTATAAGGGGCTAAAAATTCTCTCAAGCTATCGCCGCAGTATTCAAGCGCATTTGCATTGCAAAGTCCTGTTTTTAGTAGCGGAAATGAGGCACAGCCGTTTGTCATTATTAGGACATTGTGTTTTAGAAGCGTTCTAGCTACGTTTACGACAGCTTTTTCATAAACTACGCGTGGATTTGAGCAGCCGACTAAATTTACAAGTCCAAGGATCTTGCCCTCTTTTATCGCATCAGCGATAACCTGCGTTGAGCCAAAAATTTTATTTACATTTTCTAGTGAAAAGCCCATTTTAGCTTCGACTTCGTATTGCGGGATATGCACTGGTATGCCTTTTCTGGCTTCATGGCTCTCAAGCGCTCTATATAAAATTTTCTCTGCGATCTCGTGAATTTCACTCATATTTGAGTGATGATGATCAAAGCCGATGTGCTCAGCCCCAGGAAGCCTTGCAGAGTCGCTTGTAGTGATGACTGTCGTTTTAAAGCACCTTGCTACCTCCATAACGGTAGGATAGACATCTTGCACGTCAGCTAGCCAAAGATCAAGCGCGCCTGTGCCAACAACAAGCTCTGCGCCAACTGCGTTTGAAAGCGGTATAACGCCGTCGTAGCGATACATAGCTGAAAGTCCGTTGCAGCAAACACCATAAAACTGAATGCCCAGCGCACCCTTTTCTTTAGCTAAATTTTGAAATTTCTCGCTCTTGCCAAGCTTAACGACGACACTTACTAAAAGTGGAGAGTGTCCGTGAAGTGCGATATTTACGTAGCCTTTTTTGATAGCGCCTAAATTTATCTTTGAGTCATTTAGCTTTGGCAGACCAAATAGACAATCCATCGCAATAGACGTGCCAAGCGTGCTTGACCAAGCGTAAGCTAGGCCTGTGCGGAAAAACTGCTTCATTACATTTCGCCAGTCGCCATCTGTGCCAGTGCTCGTTCTGTGAAGGCTCTCTGTAACCTCGTGATAGACGCCTATTGGCAAGATGTCAAGCTTTTTCCACACCTCTTGACGCTCTTTTGGAGCAAAGGTCTTTATGGCTTTATGCTCTTGTGGCAAGGTGCGAGATAGATCTTCAAGCAAGATATCAGCGATCTGCGAGGCAAGCTCGTTTATGCTTTTACTCTCATCAAGTCCAAAAGCCTTTGCGACCGCACGCACTTTCTCTTCGCCTTCTATTGGGATATTTAGCTTGCCAGTTGCTGCGTTTTTAAGAGCTAGCATGTTTTCTCTGCCTCTTGCGCCGTGAGCCGCAGCACCGCCAGCTACGTGACGGAGTAAATTTCTAGCTACGATGACGTCTGCATCAGCACCGCACACGCCACGAGTTGCCTTTGATGTTATCTTACATGGCCCCATAAAGCAGATCTTACAGCAAATTCCAGCCATGCCAAAGGTGCATTGTGGCTTTTGCTTGTCAAATCTATCAAAAACAGTCTCGATCCCCATATCTTGCATTTTTAGGAGCATTTCGCTAACGGCTGGATCAGGTGTCTCTTCAATTACTTTTTGCTTATTTGGAAAGGTTTTTTTATAAAGTGAGATAGCGTTTGAGTAGTCTGTAAATTCTGCCTCGTCTTTGTAGTCATAAAAGCCTTTTTCATTTGGCTTAGCCTCTTTATCAAGTCCGTATTTCTGGATCTTGATACCTAAAATTTCGTCGTTTGTTTGCATTTTTGCTCCTTATGCAAGTAAATTTTATCTTTTGGATAAGTCTTGGATTATATCATCAAAAATTTTCACAGAGATTGATTTGGGATAAATTTAGTGTAAATTTTAGCTTTGGCTACTATAATTACACACTTAAAATAAAATTCAGGAAAATTTATGACCAGGCGTTACGCTTTACAAATTTTAGGCTCTTTTTTGGCTCTTAGTAGCCAAAAAGCTTTAGCAAGCACTCCAAAGATCGGCGTAAAAATAGGCTTTGTGCCGATAAGCGATCATCTATGTATCATCGCTTCAAAGCTCTATAAAAGTGAAAATTTTATGATAGTGCCTATTAAATTTGCTAGCTGGGTTGATCTAGCTGAGGCGCTAAGGGCAGGGGCGATCGACGGGGCTTTTATGCTAGCTCCACTAGGTCTTATGCTAAGAGCAAATGGCGCGAAGATAAAGACTGTGCTATCAGCTCATAAAAATGGCTCAGCCCTTGTGGCTAGAAGCGACGTGGCTGGTCTTAAGCAGCTTGCTGGTAAAAAGATCGCTGTGCCTTCAAAATTTAGCATGCACTATTTTTTACTTGATACGATCTTAAAGCGTGAAAATATGAGCGCAGATGTCACCGAGATGGCGCCACCTGAGATGCCTTTTGCGCTTCTTAGCCATCAAATAGACGCTTACATCGTGGCTGAGCCATTTGGGCAAATGGCGGTAAATTTTAAAGGCAGGGCGAAAAATTTACTTTTTTCAAAAGATATAAAGCCAAACCACATCTGCTGCACACTAAATTTTCAAGAAGAGATCCTTTCAAAGCCTTATTTTAACGAGCTTTTAGATGCTTTTAGAAAAGCTGCAAGCTTTATCACAAAAGATCACGAAAAAAGCGCACTCTTGGGCAATGAGATCTTAAGTCAAAATGCAAATTTATTAAAGCTAGTACTTGATAAAGAGATCGTAAGCTACGACGATCTAAGCCTAAAAGCAGAGGAGCTAGAGGAGCTAAAAGAATTTCTAATCAGCAAAAATTTAGGCAATCAAAAACTAGCAAATTTAGATATAAACTCATATTTGGAGCAAAGATGAAATACCTTTTTCAAATTCTCGTTTTAGCCCTAGCTTTGCTTATCTGGCAAGCTTTTAGTGGGGATTTAGTACCAAGCGTAAAAGAGGTGGTAGGCGCATTTTTCGAGCTTGCAAAAAGCGGTAAACTGCTTCTTGGCATCACTGACTCACTCATTAGATACATCATAGGACTTCTCGTTGGCTCGTTTGTTGCGGTTTTGGTTGGACTTATATTTGGACTTTTTCCAAAATTTGCAAACGCATTTGAGCCGCTTATCGGGCTTTTGCGTCCTATTTCGCCGATTGCGTGGATACCTTTGATAGTCCTTGCCTTTGGCATCGGAGATAAACCTACCATTTTCATCATCGCTTATGCGATATTTTTCCCTATGCTACTTCTTACTATAAATGCCGTAAAAAGCGTGCCAAATGAGCTTGTTTTGGCAGCTCGTGGCTTTGGAGCTAGCAAAATGCAAATAATCACTGGCGTCATCATGCCAGCAAGCCTTTTTAGCATCATCTCAGGGCTAAAACTAGCTGCGAGCCTTGCTTGGATAAATTTAGTAGTTGGCGAGATGGTTGGAGCGCAAAGTGGGCTAGGATATCTCATAATAGACGCTAGAAACCAGCTTAGGATAGATAGCGTAATGGCAGTGATTTTTGTGATCGGCGTGATAGGTATCGTGATAAATTTCATCTTTTCGCTCATTGAAAGATACGCAGGGGAGAGGCTTGGACGATGATAAAGATAAAAAATTTAACCAAATCTTTTGGTGACGCTAAAATTTTAAAAGGGATAAATTTAGAGATAAAGCAGAATGAATTTTGCGTTTTGCTTGGTGGCAGTGGCTCTGGCAAGACGACACTTTTAAACATCCTAAGTGGCACGAGCGAGCTTAGTAGCGGTGAAATTTCAATGCAAAATAAAATTTATACAAAGAAAATTTCACTAGACAAATCGCGCCAGATCATCACTCAAACCTACTCGCTAATGCCGTGGCTAAGCGCAAAAGATAACATCAAATTTGCCCTAAAATGCTCTGGCATAAAGGATAAATTTGAACAAGAAAAGAGAACTAGCAAATTTCTGGAGCTTGTTAGCCTTTCTCACAAGGCTGAACTCTTCCCGCACTCGCTAAGCGGCGGTCAAAAGCAGCGTGTCGCCATAGCAAGGGCACTTAGCTTAAGCCCTGAGGTGCTGTTTTTGGACGAGCCATTTTCTGCGCTTGATCCAATAACAAGGACAAATTTACAAAAAAGCTTAAAGCAGATGTCAAAGACTCAAACCACTATCTTTGTCACACACGATATCGATGAGGCGCTATTTTTGGCTGATAAGATCGTGATCTTACACGGTGGCGTGATCATAAAAGAGATAATCAATCCAAATTTTGGCGTGCATGATCTAAAGTACTTTGAGCTAAAAGCTAAGATCTTTGACCTTATAAATGGTGAAGATAACGAGGTTGAATACGCTATTTAATAAATTCTAAATATATTTTTAAATTTTAAGCTAGTATTAACTTTAGCGTGAAATTTATGTTATAAAGATTTACTACAATTACACACAAAGCAAATCATTTTTGTTATTCCTTTTACTGATTTAAGCCTTGGCTAAACCAAGGCTTTTTCTAAATTTTATAAGCTTTATGAGTAGAGTTTATAAAATTTATCTAAAGGAGATGTTATGAAAAAGACTTTGAGTTGTGTTGCGCTAGCTTCTGTGCTTTGCTCGAGCGCTTTTGCGATAGGCGGCCCAAGCGGGGCTAAACTAGACTATGCTATCACTGGGCAAATAGGCGAAGTAGTTGTAAATCCATACGATACTGCCCCACTTACAGCAGTCATCAAAAATGGCGGCTACACACTAAGCAACGCTAAGGTCACTATCGTGCCGAAGCAAGGCGGTCAGGTGATAAGCTACAAAGTGGCTGACAAGCATCTTCGCACACATGGCGGCATACCAGTTTTTGGCATGTATCCTGATTATCAAAACACCGTCGAGGTCGAGTACGACAAGAGCTATAAGGGCAAGACTGAGCATATAAAAGAGAGCTATAAAATTTACGCCCCAGCTATCTACCTAGAGAGCGCTGGCACACCAAATCAAAAGGGCGCGCTATTTGACAAGATCGAGGTTACTAAGCCTGCGAGTGCTAAATTTGCAAACCGCCTCTACTATGTAAATAACTTTGTAAATAAGACAGGTAAGGGCACAAAAGTCGTTTGGAACAACCCAGCTGGCGGTGCGATCGAGTGGAACTACAGCCCAAATAACTTCATCCTTGATACAAAAGGTGAGGTTAGATGGTACCTTGAGCCAAGTAAAATTTATGATCTTAAACAGCCATTTCACGCTGGCGTTATGATGGGCTTTAAGCAAAATGACGACGGCGCTATGACTTGGGGATATGGCCAAAGATACGCAAAATACGACATCATGGGTAGAGAAATTTTCAACCGCGAGCTACCAGCTAGCTACAACGACTTCTCTCACTCGATGGACGTAGCACAAAACGGACACTACTTCTTGCGCGTGGCAAACGCTGACTACAAAAGGGCTGATGGCAAAAACGTAAGAACAGTGCGCGACGTCATCGTTGAGCTTGACCGCGACGGCAACGTAGTTGATGACTTTAGACTATATGAAATCCTCGATCCTTACCGCGATATCGTGCTAAAAACGCTTGATCAAGGCGCAGTTTGCTTAAATATAGACGCTAAAAAAGCAGGCCACACAGCAAGCTCTGATGAGCTTCAGTCTATGGATACGCATGATAAATGGGGCGACATAGTTGGCGCTGGTCCGGGACGCAACTGGGCGCACGTAAATAGCGTGGATTATGACCCGAGCGATGATAGCATCATCATCTCAAGCCGCCACCAAGACGCAGTTATCAAGATCGGCCGAGATAAACAAATAAAATGGATCATGGGCGCTCACAAGGGCTGGAGCGATAAATTTAAAGACAAGCTCCTTCAGCCAGTTGATAGTAAAGGCAACAAGATCGTCTGCGAAGATGAGTACTCAAAGTGCCCAGGATACGAGAGCGACAAAGGTGGCTTTGACTGGCAATGGACGCAACACACTGCATTTAGGATAGATAGCAAGTCTAAAAAAGGCGAAATTTATCTAAGCGTCTTTGACAACGGCGACACAAGGGGCATGGAGCAACCAGCTATCGCTGGCATGAAGTATTCTCGCGCGGTCGTTTATAAGATCGATGAGAACAAAAAGACCGTTGAGCAGATCTGGGAGTACGGCAAAGAGCGCGGTAAAGAGTGGTATAGCTCGGTTACTAGCCTTACGCAGTATCAAGATGACCTTGATAGCGTTATGGTCTACTCAGCCGTTGCTGGCATGCAGTTTGACATCGCAAAAGGTCGCCCAGTAGGACTTCCTAGTCCGCACATCGATGAGTTTGAGTGGGGCGCAAAAGAGCCTAGCATCGAGATAAAGATGACAAATGCGATGGGCTATCAGGCATTTCCATTTAGCTTGCAAAAAGCTTTTGAGAAATAAGCAATTTACTTCTTGCTTAAATTTCCCTTCCATCTTGTATGGAGAGGGAAATCTTTCTTATAAATTTTAAAATTTTAGCCATTCTTATATCCGATAAAGTTCTTAAATTATAAAAATATATTATTTATAAATTGCATATTAAGGTAGCAATATATATTATTCACAAATTCTAAATATAAAAATATATATTTCATAAAAAGGAAGAAAATAAGAAAAATTTTTACTACCTTAGTGGCGTTGATGGCTGCTTTTAGTATAAATGCGGCTGAGTTTAGAGAGGTTAAAGACATATCTGGCGACATCGTCAAAGTCCCTGTAAACGTAGAAAAGATCGCTACGCTTTGGTATGCAAATAACCAAATCGTCTTGATGCTAGGTGGTGCTGACAAAATAGTCGCAACAACCGATCTCATAAAAAAACAACAAATGGTTTGCACATATATACCCTAGAATTTCAAGCATTCCAAATGGCGTAAATGGCAAGAGTCTACAAGTAGAAGAGCTAGTCAAGCTAAGTCCTGATATCGTGATAGCCGCAGACAAAAAGAACAAAGAAGAGCTAACAAAAAATGGCTTTAACGTCCTTTATCCGTCATTTACAAACCATGCTGATATGAAAAAGAGCATAGCTATCATGGCTGATGCCATAGGAGGCGATGCCCCAAAGATAGCTCAAAAATTTAATGACTATTTTGATCAAAATCTCCAAAAAGTACTAAGCAAAACTAGTAAGATAGCTCAAAATGAGAGGCCAAAAGTGCTTCACATAGCAGAGGGTAAAAATTTATTCAAAGTAGATGGTTCAAATACAATAATCGATGAATGGATAAGTGTCGCAGGTGGCACAAATGCAGTACAAGCAAACGGCAATATGCTAGAAATCAATGCGGAAGAGATACCAAATATAAATCCAGCGGGTGTTTTTAGCTGGGATAGATACGGAGCTGAGGGAGCTTTGCAAATTTTATGGGCGGCCAAGACTTTACATCCTGAAATCTTTAAAGATTTGGACATAGCAGCTGAGACAAAGAAATTTTATAAAGAATTTCTGCACTACGATCTAAATGACAATGAAGTTAACTATATCCTAAATGGCCTAGACCCAGAGGGAAAATAGAAATTTTATAGCGAGTGTGGGTTAAAAAGCTCTTGCTCGCTAAATTTTAAATAACTAGCCTTTTATTTATCTCCGAATTTTTATAAAAATTTAGCGAAATAGAAAAATAACCCATTTCTCAGATTAAACCAGATAGAAAAGATTAATATTAAATGAAATAATGTAGAGAATGGAAAAGAATTATTTAAAAATTAATCTCGGCTAAATAGCCGAGATTAATGATTTGGTCATTTATATGTCTACCACAACAGTATCTTCTACTCGTATCGTTACGGTACGAGATGCGTCATAAATGTTTTCGGTATTCGTCGCCGAATATTGATGCCAAACTTTTCCGTTACCATCCGTATAATCAGCCAATTGGGTAAAACCGCTATCTTTTAGATTGACCCTATCGTTGCTGTCTCCTAGAATATCAAGTATATGGTTTGCACTACTTTCACCCTTGGTTATATCTAGTATATTTTTGGCGCTTAGCGTAACGTTTTTGCTAGCGTCGCCCATCTCTATTCTTTCGATCCTTAAAATATCCGTCTTGCTAAAATCTAGGCTTGCGCTATCATCCATAATTTTTAGCGTATCCGTACCGCTATCGCCGTTTATCTGTACGCGGCCGGATATATTGCCGGCTTCGTCTAGGTAGTCTTTATTTATATCGGCTACTTTTTCTATTACGAAGGTATCGTTTCCTTCTCCTCCGTCTAAAAGGGAACCGTTCCTATCGGCAATAAACTCTATACCGCTTTTTAGCGTTATCGTATCATCGCCATTTTTACCGTATATAGAGGTTCCGTCATATAATTTAGCTCCGCTATTTATAGTTATTTCGTCTCCGCCTTCTCCGGCATCAATCATCGACCAGCCTTTGATTTGCCCGTTTACGTTTATAATATCGTCGCCTTTCTCGGTGTATGCATACGAAGCAAAAAATTCGCCGCCGATGTTGACCGTATCTACTCCGTCGCCGGTATTTATTTCTGCGAATTTTAAGACTGAATCGCCTTTAATATCTACCGTATCTACTCCGTCGCCGGTATTTATTTTGTTCATATGGCCTTGATCCGGGCTTAGTATCTTGGAATTTTCTATTATTACCGTATCTACTCCATCGCCGGTGTTTATAATAGTTTGATTATTCTTACTGGCATCGCTTTGTATCGTAGTGCCAGTTATTCTTACGGTATCGTCACCACCACCCATATCGGCTTTAAGTCCATTCTCTAAAACGGCCCCGTTTTGTAAAATAAGCTTGTCGTCACCGTCGCGCGTTTGGATTTCACTATTAAATTTAACTTTGCCTTTTATATCTATAATGTCCTTTTGGTTGCTGCCCGTAAGACTTTTTACTTCGGCGACCGCATCGTTATAGAAATTTATACGTTGTTCGCCGGAAGATTCGGCGGCGTTTATTTGTAAGTTTTTTAATTCCGAACTACCGGTTACCTCAAATAAAGCTCTGTCCGTCGATTGACCGCCGTCTTGTTCATTTGCTCCAAGGATGATCTCGGTATCGTGTAGCTTTCCGCCGTCTTTAACGAGTATCTTGTCGTCTAGGCCGGCTCCGGTATTAAGTTTGCCGCCGATCATTTTAGCGTTTTCGCTTATTGTTATAGTATCTTTACCCTCGCCACCTTCAATTGCAGAATTATCTTTTATCTCGCCGCCAGTTATTTTTACGATATCGTCGCCTTTGCCTAATTTTATATCGCCTTTTGCTATAGTACCGCCTTCCATCGTTACCGTATCGTTGTTCTTACCGCCTATGATCTTCGATACTCCGTACGGATTACTCTCTACGTTTATATTGGCACCATTTAATATCTTAACCTCTAGGCTTCCGGTGGAGTTTCCTGCGTCAATAGTGGATTTGTCGAGAGTTCCTTGAACGGTTACGGCTGCTCCTTCTCCAACGGTTATTTTGGAATTTTCTAATTTTCCTCCGTTTTCGATATCAATTTGATCTTTTCCGCCTTGCGTTTGGATATATGAATCCTTGACGAGTCCTCCTTGTTTTACCTTTACTATATCGTCGTCACCGCCGGTAAATATATTAGAATAACCCTCTACGGTTCCTTGTATAGTAATATTATCGACACCATCGCCGGTAAAAATCCTCGTTCCTTTTAGAGTCGCGCCGTTCTTGATATTTAACTTATCACTACCGTTACCCATATCGGCTTGTTGAATTTTTGCCGTAGCTCCGCCGTGAATATTTATCTCGTCATCTCCGCCGTTACCCGTTATCTTATCGCTAACGGTAAAGTTTCCGGTAATATCTATAACATCCTTATTGTTGCTACCGGTAATAGTTTGAATTTTGGCTTCACCGCTTTGATGGAAATTCATATATTGCTCGCCTAGAGATTGAGAAGCTTGTATCGTTACGTCTTTTAATACGGAGTTTCCGGTTACGTTTAATGTAGCTCTGTCGGTAGATTTACCGCCATCAACCGAACTAGCGCCTAGTTGTAACGTCGTACCGTCTATCTCTGCATTACCGTTAATATTTATTTTATCGTTTGCTCCGGCGCCCGTATCGATATTACCACCTTTAATCTTAGTATTACCGTTTACGGTTATTTTATCGCTATCCTGATTGCCTTTTATACTACTATTCTCAAATGTTCCGGAATTAATAAAAATTTTATCCTCTCCGGTTCCACTATGCACTCCACCGTTTTTAAATTCTGCGCCATTAACATATATTTCGTCATTACCTGCATCCGTATATACGTTACCGGTATCAAATTTTGCACCGCTTTCCAAATATACCTTATCGTTACCATCTCCAGCTTGTATATAAGAAATATCTTGGAATATAGTTCCATCTTTTATAGTAATTCTATCATCGCCGTCGTCGGTGCGTAACGCCGATAAAGCTCTATTGTTACTATTCATAAACGTAGTATTAGTAACCTCTACTATATCGTTATCCGCTCCGGTATTTAGCTCGGAGCTATCAAATACTATACGTTCGTCATTGGCTGTTTTGCCGTCGTTAATTTTTATAGTCTCCTCGCCGGCACCAGTATTAATAACAGTGCTAGTGAGCGTTATACCGCTAGTGATATTTACTTTATCTATGCCGCCCTCGGTCATAATATTTGATTGCTTACCTACATCAGCAGTAATGTTGGCATTGACATTTACGGTGTCTTTATCGGCTCCAGTATTTATACTAATATTATTTATTGTCGCACCAGCGTTAATATTAACGATATCTTCGCCCTCAATTGTTTTAATTTCGGAATTTATGAGCGTTCCGTCAATATTTACGATATCCTTAAATTTATTACCCCAAATAGTCTTTGAATCTAAATTAGTAACATTTGAAATATCTATCTTATTTTCGCCGTTTCCGCCGGATATCCCGCCTATATGAGAATTTTTAATTTTCATTCCATCATTACCGCCCCATATGCCGCCTTCTACAACTCCTTCAACAGTAGAGTTTTCGACAGTAACGTTATCCTTATCGGAATCTGAAGCTCCGCCGTATATGCTAGGGTTTTCGCCGAGTCCGCCGCTAACGTATCCTTTTACTCTTGCGCCGTCTAAAATTTTAATTGTGTCGGCGTCTTCGTTGCCTTCTACATTTTCTGTTACAACAGTGCCTGCATCTTTTACGGTTATCTTGTCGTTACCCCATCTTCCCACTATACCGTCTACTTTTGCGCCTTTTTCCACTAGGATAGTATCATCTCCTCCTCTACCGTTTATACCGCCAACATAAGTTCCCGTACCGCTTACGGTTACCTCATCATTGCCTTCATCCGATATAATGAGATCGGTCTTTGCGCCGTCTTTTACTTTAATAATATCGTTGCCATCTCCGCCTAATATTTTTTCTGCACTGGTTCCTGCACCGCTTAAAGTTATAGTATCAGCATCGGCACCTTTGTCTACTATATCCAGGGTCGGGGTTACCTGCTTTTGATGAACATCATTCATGGTTTTGGTATCGCCTCTTATCTGTCCTATTACTTTAGCGCCGCTTTCTAGGGTTATGGTATCTTTTCCGGCCTCTCCTAATATATTGTCTATTGAAGAACTTCCTTTGGCGGTTATCACGTCATCGCCTGCGCCACCACGGATGTTTCCTTTTACCGTAGCGTTTTCGACGTTTATGGTGTCTATACCGTCATTGCCGAACACGTTACCTACGGTAGCGTTATTTTTAACGTTTATAGTATCCGTGCCGTCGTTGCCTTCTATAGTAAAGACTTTAGCTTTATCTTCGACTGTTATCGTATCGTCGCCCTTACCGCCTTTTACTTCTTTTACGTAAGTATTTTCTCCCGAAACCTCGATAGTATCGTTATCTAGATCTCCG
Source organism: Campylobacter concisus (assembly GCF_002165785.1). GTDB lineage: Bacteria > Campylobacterota > Campylobacteria > Campylobacterales > Campylobacteraceae > Campylobacter_A > Campylobacter_A concisus_W. The sequence continues at coordinate 1,034 of NZ_NDYO01000010.1, read as the reverse complement.
GTAACGTAGCCTTCTACTCTAGCGCCGTTTCTAACGTAAATTTTATCATCGCCGTGTCCGCCTTCGATTTTTTCTGATACGGTAGCGTTGTCTACTGTAATAGTATCTGCGCCTTTATCGCCGTGCACAGATTTTACCTTAGCCTTATCGCTGATCGTTATCTTAGAATCGCCGGAACTCACGTCGCCCACGCGAGATACTTCGGTATTTTCTCCGGTAACGGTTATGGTGTTATTTCCGGTTTCGTTATACATGTCGGCGGTTTTAGCATTTGCGCCGTAAACCCAACCAGCTACTTTAGAGCCACTCTCTACAGTAATAGTATTACCACCTTGATCTCCAGAAATATTGCCTTTTACGTTAGATTCGTTTTGCACAGAGATCTTATCATCGCCCTTGCCACCTACGATAGCCTCTTTGATATCATTACCCTTATAATCTTTAGCAGCTTTTCCACTTACCGTAGAATTATTTACGGTTATACCATCATTTCCAGAACCACCAGAAATTTCTACTAATTCAGCACCATTCTTAGCATCAATATTATCTTCTCCAACTCCACTATGTACAGATGTTATCTTTGTATTGTCTACTGTTATCTTGTTAGGAGTATCTGAGCCAAATACTTTTAAATTTGGATTAGGATCTACTATCTTAGCTACAGAACCATCATCTCGGTAGTCTGAAGATTTTGCTGTGCTAGTTACTGCTAGGCCTTTAGCATTATCTTGACCAATAGCTAGATTATTACTAACGTACCAACCTTCTTTATATTCAAATGCACTAGGAGCAGTAGGGTCGTTAGGAGTTAGATAATCTCTACCATCAGTATGTCTATATACGTGATATCCGTTAGGTATAGAAGAGGCAAACGAGTCTAATAGTGCAGAAGATACACTTTCTCCTTCATACGCCGACAATGGAATTTTTATACTTCCTGCTGGTAAAGGAGGCTCTGGCTGTGGCTGTGGTTCTGGCTGTGGTTCTGGCTGTGGTTGAGGTTCTGGCTGTGGTTGAGGCTCTGGCTGTGGCTG
>NZ_NDYO01000009.1:0-18953 GCF_002165785.1 Campylobacter concisus | reverse complement strand
TGGCTGTGGTTCTGGCTGTGGTTGAGGCTCTGGCTGTGGCTGTGGTTCTGGCTGAGGTTGAGGCTCTGGAGTTGGTGTAGTATCTCTTAATAAATCATTTCCTCCACTTACACCAAAGCTATTATCTCCACCTGCTGCTAGAGCTAAAGCATCTATGCTTCCTACATTAGCATTGATGTTACTAATGTGGCCTCCTTCTGCAAAGCTAGTAGAAGATAAGCTTACACCATCTCCACCATTACCACCTGCTTGTGGACCACCTGCAGCAGTTTCTTCTAGAGCATTAAGATCTGTTCCTTTTAAGATGGCTTGTTGTAAAGCTGAGATATCAGCTACTGTTTCGTTATTGTTAGAGTCTTGGTCTAGAGTTAGAGTGTCTTTACCTATTAAAGTTATATCTTTACCATCAGTTTGAGTTATTGTTACTTTAGAGTTAGAGCCCTCTGTAACTATCTTTTCACCTTGGTATACAATATCTCCTACACTTAATTGTCTTACCTCTCCTGTTAAGTCATTAAGTGCTCTTGCTATTCCTCCGTTTATGCTTTTAACTACTCCGGCTTCTTTAGCCATCATGTTCTCCTTATTGTTTATAGTATTTGAAATTTTGAATGAATTATATAAATTTTAGAAGGACTTGTCTATTGTACTGGGGTACAATGTTGAAAAATTTGTGTGGCTAGCTTTTATCTTAGCTCTAAATTTAGCCTTTGCGTTTAAAATTCTTAGCATTAGTTTTAGTAGAGATTGATTTTATTTAAAAATTTAAAGACCTACTAAAATAGAAAGTAAGTCTTTAAATATGATCTTATAAAGCCTTGATATCTCCACCGATAACTCTTAGCCCTCTACTATCAAATATCGCCTTTACGCCAGCTACTTCTATCACGACGCTTGATCCTTCTATCGTTACTTTTGTGCTACCTACTTGATGGATTACCTTATCTTTGGCATTTACCTCATAAGTCGTCTCTATATTGCTAAATTTTGAATCAGCAATCTCAGTGTGCTGGGCAGCTGTTTTTGTTGTGAAATTTGACTTAGCATTTACATCAATGTAGCTATTTGCCTGAAGCACAATATGCTCGTTACTAAATTCATTTATGCCTTTTTGTGAATTTAGCTTATAGCCACCATCTATATTTTGCTCTTTTGTGCCTTTTACCTCTTTCATCTCATCATTATGTACGGTCGTATTAAGATTTGATTTTACTTCTACAAATTTATCATGTCCTACAAATTCATGACTATCTTGGCCTACTCTTGTGTTATTATCAATAGCTACATTTAGCGTATTTGAGACACCAACTACTGTATCTTTTGAAAGTCCAACTGTTGTTAGATACTCAGCTCCCACATTTACATTTTTTGCTAAATCTATCGTCTGGATGTGAGCTTTTTTAACACGCTCAGTATAACTTCCATGCACTTGTGAGCTTTTGTCATTTAGTATTGTTTGAGAAAAGTCGTTATTTACAAGCTCGTCATAGTCCTTTTCTGCTTTTACATAAATTTGCTCTTTATTTTTTAAATTTGATAAAGTGATCTCGTTTATACCGGTCTCATTTGCACCAATTGTTTTTGAGCTAAGAGATGTTTGGTGATAGTTACTATCTACATTTACAAGTGGCGTATTTGAGGCATTATATAGGCTACCGCTTACTACTGGGTTATCTATGTCATTTTGTAAAAACGAGATGATAACCTCATCACCGATCCTTGGTATGGCAAAAAATCCTGAGCTATTGCTAGCAATAGGTGTTATCACTCTTAGATAAGCACTCTTGTGATAGCTTGCGTTGATAGCGTCGTCTTTATCGATTATCTCTTGTGTACTAAAAGCATTTAACCTCACCTTTACCCTACCATAGCTATCGGTATGGATCGTATTATTTTGGCTGTTTAGTCCATCTTGACCGACTACAAGACCTAGCGTGATATCTGGTGCTTTTGGCTTTTGCTTGTAGCTTGGGACAAATTTCACGCTACTTGGAATGATGCTTATCTCATTTGTGTATGAGCTTATAAATTTTTTATCTTTAAACGGAACATTATCGCCTAAATTTAAGGTATTTTCTAAAACACTCTCATCAATATAAGTATGCTTTAAAGCTATTATTTTAAACTCATATTCGCCCTTGCTAGCGTCAATGGCTACCGAGATATTGTCATTTAAATTTAGTGCAAATACATTTGAGCTAGCGGTAAATTCTTTTAAAAGCATATCGCTTCTTAGTTTTTTAAGGTAGGTGCTAACTTCAAGCAAGCTAGTGTCACTAAATGAATACTCATCTAAATTTATATGCTTGTCATAGATATTTACCTGCTCGTCAAATATCTTTTCATTTTTACTCTCTAGCACATTTGGATAGGCTGTATTTTGAAAAGAGTGCGTAAAGCTATTTGCCTTTAGTGTCTCACTCTTTGTTATTTTATTTATATGCTCGGTTGCTAGATTATTATTCAAATTTACATTAAAGCTTACTTTTCTAGCTTCCTTGCCACTACTTGTATCGCTTGAAGTAAAATTTTCATTTTGATTGCTATAAGCTAGTATAAACATATCATGAAAGTAAATTTTTTCATTGTCTTCGTAAAAATATATACCACTATCATGACAAAGCCTTGTTATGAAAGCTAGATCGCTCTCATTGTACTGAGCTATAAATTCTCTCTTGTTGTAGTTATTTTTGATATTTGAGAAGTCTAGCTCTTTGGTTAGTCTTTGTTTATTAAAAGCCAAAATATCTTTTACTACTTCTAAAATACTCTGGTCTGTATAAATTCTATTTGCTCTATTTATGCTTAGTCTATATAGTGGCGAAGTTAGCTTGAATTTAAAGAAGTATTTTTTATCTATATTTGTACTAGTCTCATCATCTACGCCAAGATACTCTACATCGCTTACTATTCCACTAAAGTGCATATCGTTTGAGCTGCCATCTGGAACGATATTTTTATTTGTTGAAGACGGCCTTTTTATGCTTAGCTTTATACTTTTATCAAGATACTTATATATGCTTGAGTAGCTTTTATCGTTATTGTAGATGGTGTCTAAATTTTCATAAAGCGGGTTTTTTACCAAATTTATATAGGCAAAGCACTCTATGCTAAATATACTTTCTAAATTTTCATAAATATCTGCACGTGTAACGATAAATTTATCGTTTGACTCGTTTGCTATCTGAAGAGTCGAGAAAGTATCGTTAGATACGCCGTAGTCCACAAAGCCATCTGTTGCTACTGAATTGCTAGATGCCAGCATGATAGGCTTAGTCAGTGATGATGTTGGTGATGTTAAATTTTTGTCCATTTGTTGTTCTTTCAATCTTTTTTCGTTTTCTTCTTCTTGTTGTAATGCCTTTTCAAACATTTCAATATCGGTGTCGGTGAGATTACGCATAGTTTTTACACTTTCTTCTATTCCACCTCTTTTTGCTTCTTTGTATTCATTGTAAATTTTTTCTTTTTGGTTATCTATTCCAGTTTTTGCTACTTCAGCAACTGCTTCACATGTTTTGCAACCCAATACACTAAAAGTCTTACCAGTGCCATCAATGACTTCACTAAATTTTGTAAATGTATCTTGTTTTTCGTAATTCTTTATTTCTAAATTATTACTTTTTACATCTAGCTTTTTTTTATTCACGTTAAAGAAATCCACTATTTATTTCCGCCATTTAATAATTTCTCTAAATCTTTTTCATCATTTATAATTTTCAAAATAACCTTTAAAACCTCATAGTCTTTTGGGTCTTGTCCGTGCAATAAAAGCTTTTTAATTAGCCTAAATTTATCGTCTTTAAATTCTTTATATTTTTGAGTTTTTATAAATTCCAATAGCTCAGGGCTAGCTTTTTTATTGTCTATACCGACACCATTTTCCCTAAAGAAAAATGCAAAGCTCATGCCTATGGATGTTGCTAAACTAGCATTAGCTGATGTTCCTTTTAACAAAAGAGTATCAAAAGTTTTTGTTTTATTTGCATCGTAAGCAAATTCCAATAAATTCGATCTAATCGTTAAATTATTTAATTTTACGCTAGCATTAGCATCGCATCCAAGATCTTCTATGTAGTATTTTATATACTTAGCCGTTTCAGTGTCACTTAAATTTTTATTAAAAATAAATCCAAACATATCCGTGCAGTTTGCTTCGTGTGAATATAAAGATGTTATGAGAAATATGATTATAACTAGGTATTTCATATCGCATTTCACATATCATGTTAATTTAAAAGATAAAGATAAAAAGGGCTCATCTGTGTCCTTCTAGCTAGAAGATGATTTTATTTAACCCTAGGGGTAAGCCCTAGGGTTGTTTTAAGCTTTTTTAGTAGCTTCTCTCCAGTCATCGCTTCCGCTTGTGCCTGCAGCTACGTGTTCCCAAACTATCTTTCTATAGTTCATTGAAACTTTGAAAAGCTCTGTTTTGTCGCTGTTTAGCTTGTCTTGAGCATTTGGACTTACTAGAGTAATATCTGTTATAGTTGCATCTTCTAGTTTTGTAGTAAAGAAATGCTCCGCACCACCACTAGTTGATGTTCTATACCAATAGATCTCAACCTCTGGAAGTCTTTCGCCTTGTGTTAAGGCATTGTAAAGAAGTGGAACAGCTTTATTTAGTGATGTAGTAAAACTAAATGGCTTATGGACTCTTTGACCTGATGGTTGGCCACTTTGTGGATCAGTTGGAACTGTTACTATATGAGAAACCTCTTGAGCCATGATCTCATCTTCGTGACCTGACTGATAGCGATTACCTATACTAGCTTCTGTTGAAGCACCACTTGAAATAAGCCCTTGTGTAGAACCTTTCACTTTAATATACACTGGTTGTGACATATTTACTCCTATTAAAAAGTTTGGATTATTCTATCTTTTATTTACTTTCTGTTTTATTAAAAACATTACTTTTTTAACATATAGCTTTGAAGAGCTTTATGTAATAGATAATTAAACGCTTCCTTATCTTCCTTAGTGCTTTTTAGTACGGCTCCTGAAAGATATTTAAAAAACGAATTATTCTCGACTATATCATACATTTGGCTATATAGCTCTTTGCAGATAAGCTTAACCAAAACCGCATTTATTAGCTCTGTTGAGTCACTAAGAGGAAGAGTTTTCATGATTGTTTCCATATCTTTTGTATTTAAAGTCCTAGTCTGCTCACTTATAGGGCTCATATTTGGTTGCAATTTTATACTCTCAACTATCTTTGTCAAAAGCTCATCCATGCTTTTTGCAGTCAGCATGTTTTGATTATTTGTATTTTCTTCTTCGTCAAAATTTTGAGCCATTTCATTTAAATTTAAAACTGCATCGTGCGCATTTTCATTTAAAGTGATATCTTTTTTCTCATTGATCAATGAGTTTATCTTTGGTTCTTCTTTAAAATCAACATTTGAAATTTTACCAACTGGCTCAAAACGTTTATCATCAAGTTTGTCAAAATTTTTCGTATTTTCTATTATTTTATGGGCTTTTCCTATATATTCATCAATCCTAGAAGGGTCTATAAATATAAATTTTAACTCCCCTATCCTAAAGACATCGCCCAAATTTATGACACTCTCATAGTCATCTGGAAGCTTTGAATATGAATCACTATAAAAAATTTCACAATCTTTATAGCCACAGATTGTGAAAACCCCCTCTTCAAATCCAACATGAGCGTGTTTTGGTGCGATTGAATCACTCATATCATTACAAGAAAATTTTGTAGTGTCTAGTGAGCCTATATCACCGCCATTTTCATCAAAAATGATAAATTGAGCTGAAAAGCTTGACGCTTTATCGTAATTTTGTATAACTGCTGCTATTTGTTGCATATTTTATCCTTAATAAAGCATCTTCTTTGGTAAATTTATCGTTGGTATGATATCCATAAGCTCTAAAAGCTCTCCTCCATTTGGTGTTACTTCAAAGCCAAAATACGAATCTCTTCTACCATCAAAATTAAGCGTACTAACGCCAACGCTACTAAAATTTGAAGCCTTTAATATCTTATACCAGCCCCACTCTCCATCAAAGCTTAACTCTTTTCTCTCGCTTCCAGTACTTGAAACTGCATTGAATTTAAACTGTGTTGATATATCAAAATTTTTGCTTGAAACTATCAAATTTGAGGCAATTGTATGATCATAAGTCAAAGAGTTATTAGAATAACTAATATTTATATGGCTAAAATTTGCCGATAAGTCGACAGCTTTTAAATTATAATTTAATTTTAGCTCATCATTTGAATCAAGCATTAAATTTGAAATTCTGTCTATATAGGCAATATTTTTAAGGAAATCTCTGCTAAATCTTAGCTCTTTTGCGTATTTTGGTCTTATTTTATAACCATCAGCGGTTTTACTTAAGATTTGTTTTAGATATCTATCATAAAAGCTATTCCAAGTTCCGTTTTTGCCAAAGAATCTTTTAAATTCTTCTATGCTAACAGCCTTTGGAGATTGTTCATTAAATGGATAAAATGGCTTGATAAGACTTTCAAAATCATCAAAGACATCATCTCTATATGCTGTTGATAAAAGCGCTGAAGCGCCATTTTCTACTTGTTTCCATGCAAGTGTCGATAACTTTTGATAATATTCATTTAACTCATCTGGAAGCTTCTTAGCATCATTATTTAAGACAACAAATGGGTCGTTTTCATTTTTTATACCATTTATTGCATAAACTATTTTATCATCGTTGCTTTGAAGCATTTCGAAGTTATAGTCACTAACTTTTTTATAAACGCTTGTTACATCATTGCTTATAATATCTAGCAAGTCATTAGAATTTAACGCATGATAGTTAGTAAATTTAGCACTAAAATCACTGAAAACACGCTTTATCTCACTTGAAGCAAATCCTAGAGAATAGATATATTTTAGTAAATTCTCATCATTTAAATTTGTATTTTGATTAGTTAATTTTATTAAAGAATTTAAAGGATTTTCTCTCTTTGACAAGATGTCGAGCTCTTCTATGACCTCTTTTTTTGTGGTAAATTCATTTGGTTCTATTTCTCTTAAAATTTGGCTCCACTTATCAGCATAATTTTGCAAATAAAGCTCTATTACAGCAATACTTAACTCTTTCTTATCATTTGAGCTAATATCTTTTAAAGAAGAATTTGTCTCCATTAGCCAAGATTCTATTCCAGCTGTTTGATCTATGTTTGAGCTAAGCTTTGATAAGAAATCTCTTAAATTTTCTTTTGTATAAATTTTATTAAATGGCTTAAATGCTTCTTTCTCTTGGACTACTGTGTATAAATTTTCAACATCTTTTTTAATATCGTAAAAAGATTTATCGTCTTTAAATGATATGAACTCAAGTATATAGTAGAGTCTTTGTGCTCTTTGAACAGGTGATAGCCTCGTATTTGCTATACTTTGAGCAACTGTATCTGCAGTTATGTTTAAATTTTCTGCTTTTAAAATAGCCTCAATATGAGCTAAGAATTCATCTTTTGCAACGCCATATTTTTCAAATTTATCCCAGTTTGTGCTAATCCAAATTTTAAATAAATCCACATTTGTGTAGTCTTTGTCAAAGAGTGAATCATACATATAAAATGCTTTTATTAGCTTATCTGGATCGCTTTCATTTTTTAGTATATTTTCCATTTCAGTTAAAACTGTATTTTTGAAGAAATCAGCATTCAAATCATAGTAAAGCGCTTTAACTGGAGTAAAGCCTTTATACGAAGTATCTAGTGTTATATACTCAAATTTAGTATCACCGCTGAAGATTCTTGGATAGTCATTTAGACTTTGTTTTAGTAAATTTAGAAGCTCAATCTTTTGTGTCGGAGAGAGATCCTTGTATTTTTTACCATCAAGGTATGAAGAAATTTTATTTGCATTATTTATAGCATTTTGCTCTTTTATATTTTTAGTATCTAAAATAAAACTAGAACCCAAATATACTCCAGCACAAAGTATGGCTACTAAAACAAAATTTACAAATTTTGTAAATCTATTTTGAGCACCAAATTTATTTAAGTTAGCTTTAAAAGCTATCTCTTTTAAAAATGATTTTACAAAATAGCTTTGTTTGCTATAGTTATTTACTGCTCTTAAAAGCGGCTTTTTAATGTTATATCTATCGCAAATAGTATTTGTAAGGTAGTTTATAGGTATATTTTCTTGGTAAGCACTGACGAAATAAATTCCATTTATGGTTGAGCTATTTTTAAGTGTATTTTGAGAGCTTAGCTTTGTTACAAAATCTTTCACCAAAGCAAAAAAATTGTCAAGTTGTTTTAAAAAGAGATATGAACGTTTTTTATCTTCCAATAAATGTGAAATCGAATTCTTACTCATGAGATGTTTAAATAATGACTCGCTTAGGTTTTTTAGTTCAGTTTCTAGTGATTGTTTTGAGAAATTTGGATCTAGGTTTATTCCTAGAGCTTTATTTGCGACATCTTCATTGAAAAGCCTAAAATAATCTCCCATACCATCTATTAAGTCAAGTTTGCTAAAAACAATATAAATAGGGAATTTAATGTTTAGATGCTTCTCGCAGTCATTAACCCTTTTTATCATATATCTAATTAATTCATCAAAATACTCTTGAGTGCCTTCGAGGAATTTTTTAGTGTCTATGATTAAAACCGCGCCACTTAATCTAGCGTTAAAATCATTTCGTTTTAAAAAGTGTAAAAATTCACTCCAGATACTTTTTTTAAGCAAGTAATCCCTATTTTTATCCACATCATCTTCAGGAAGCTCTTCCGTAGCTGTTGGCTGATACAAGCTCTCTTGTGCAAAATGTATACCCTCAGTATCTAAAAGTGCACCAAATTTTGAAATGTAAAGATTAAAGTTTGTTGTGCTTTTGTGTATTTTTTTATAAGTATCCAAACTATCAGATAGTGGAAATTCGATATTTGAGTAGTTTATAAATGCGCTCTTTCCAGCACCTTCATTACCCATTATCATTATTAAAGGTAATTTTTTAAAATTTATATCTTTTTTCCATGTTGTTTTGGCATCTTTCAAAGAAAGCATAAAATTTCTTTTTGCCTTACCAAAACTATCCATAGACTCTTTTTTTATCTCTTTTAGCTTATTATTTTTTTCATCTTTTTGAGATGCTAAATAGTGCATTAATGGTTTGATTAAAATAAAAAACAAAATAACTGCCCAAAATGCAATTAATATAGTGACTCTTGAACTTATGCTAGCAAAGCTATATACATCATTAAAAGCTATAAGTGGAGCATAAAGCCAAAATAAGATACTTAATGCAATAGAAGCTACCAAAATTGTACTGTGTTTGAATCTAAAAAAGACAAAAAATCTTCTTAGGTAATCGATAAATGCCATTGATGCACATCCTTTTACAAATAAATATATTTCTTTAATGTAATAATAACAAATATTTTAGATTTTATATCTGAAAATTTAAGAGCAGAGCCTAAATTTTATAAAATTTGACATATTTTTATTACTTTTAAGCCTTGCACCAAGGCCTATTTTACTATAACCTTCATCCATTCCAAGCTTTAATTGCATCTTTGGAGAATAGTTTATTTTTATGTATAAATCGGCAACAAATTCATTGTTTGTAAAAAAGATAAGAGTATCTTGAAGCTCTTTAAATTTTCTTCTTTTTGGGAAAAAATCAATAGCTTCTTCATAATCTATGCCATTTATATAAACTACTATTTTAGTTTGTTTCTCAAAAAGCTTTTTACCAAGTATAAAATTTCTACCCAAAGTCCTATTTTTAATACCAAGTGAATTTAAATTTGAAGGCGCTATGAAAATTTGATTTGGTAGATTTTCTAGCAAAAATAGCTTATTTTTTAAATTAAAATGACGCTGCAAGGCAAACTCGACCTCTCTTTTAGGTCTTCTTTGGCTAATAATAAGCGGAGAAAATGGTAAGAATTTTTTTGCTAATTTTTTATTGCTTATGTTTAATATATCTAATAAAATCTTTGAAATTTTATCATCAAGCTCTTTTTCAAAGGATCTTGCATAATTTTTTAGACTAATGCTATCAAAGAAAAGCCAAAGCAAATAATTGTCAAAAAAGTCAAAAAATTTCTCGAAATTATTATCGCTACTCTTTGAGATCTTTTCTAAAATATAGCTCGTAAGATGCGAGCCACTTCCCAAAAGACCCATAAAATTTACGACGATTTTTATTGCATCCTCTTTATTTAAGCTCTCAAGCTCATTAATCGGATAAGCAAAACTTGGGCTATTTTTTAAAAAAATATCCCTTCTATCGTAATGCTTTAGGCAGTTCTTTACTAATTTAAAAAAAGAAGCTTGATTTAGTTCTTTGTTCATATTAATTTTTTTGTACCGCCCAAGAAGTCATAATTAAGCAAAATTTTACTCTTTATACACTTTATTTTAAGTTCACAAAATGAATTAATTGATGCAAATTTTGATAAAAATTTAGCCAAATTTATACCTAAAACATAAACATTTCCGATACTCTCAAATTCACTTTCATCTATATAGAATATGCAAAGCAACCCTCTTTTTGCAAAGCCTTGGTCAACTCTATAAATTTGCTTCGTTTTTATATCATAAAGCGAGTTTGCAAATTTTTTAAAAAACTCATCATCTGGTGCGCTAAAGGTATTAAGAAGTGCTAAAAAAGAGCCCTTCTCTAGTATACTTTGATAGCTAAAAGATAAGATACTAACTAGTTTCCAAAGAAGATTTCCATCTATTTTTACTCGCTTTACACTAGTTGGAATGGTTAAATTTTTAGTTGTTACACCTTGATGGGATAACACTCTATCTATCTCACCAAGCTTTAGATTGCAAGGTAAATCACCATTGCAACAAAGTGCATCTATGCTAATGGTCTGATCTTTAGTGTCGCTTTTAAAAAAGGAAATTTCTTTATAAGAGTTTAGTTTTATATCTGTTTTATTGCTGACAAAATAATAATCTTTTACTCGCTCATCATTTAAAAATTCGAATCTCTCAAAACTTTTATAGTTTTTTAATATCCTTTTTTCATTATTACTACTATGGGCGACCACCTTATTTATTGAAACGATTTCATAAGCATCGATATTTGAGCGATCTAGAAAAATTCTATATTCGCTTCGTCTATTGTTATTCAAAATAGGCTCGGCACTCATTGCAAATAAATTTATTGCAGGCGTAACAAAAAGAGAAAAATACTCTAGCCTTGGTACATATCCACTTGGCATATCTTTTGAAAATATGAATTTAATATTAAAACTTTTTGTAGAAAAATTTTTAAGAAAACTAAGACTGTTTAATCGCACAAAATTTAACTTTGAAGGAAAAAATGATAGCTCTTTTAAAAGCTCAAATGCTTCAAATCCAAACTCATCACTTTTTATCAAACGCTCATCAAACTCATCTAAACTAAGTTTATCAGGGCTTAACTTTATCTCTTGATCGCTATCTTCAAAACTTATTGTAATAAATTTCAAGTAATTTTTTAGCCACATTAAGAGCGTAGAAGAGAAGTAAACATTATCTCCAAGATATAAATTTAAAAAGTCTATATCAAGTTCTTTAGTGCTAAACTCGTCCTTTGTAACGCTTATATTTAAATTTAGAAGATAATCGCTCTTATTGTTTGACATAAAAGCTTTTGTTATCTTTAATGGAAGCAAATTTACATCAAAGATTGTTTGAAATTTACATATTATGCCATTGATCTGCTTTGACTCGACTATGCTTCCTTTTGGTATAAATTCTTTTGTCGCAGAGAAGTCATCTCTTAAGGCAAATTCTTGCATACAAACTGATGGAAAAGGATTTGTATAGCTTGGCATTAATATATTTACTAAAGACTCAGCGATTAGTGGGATATTTTCATCTAGTTCTTGCCTGATCCTAGATGTCAAAATAGCCATATTTTCTATTATGCTCTCAACATCAGGATCTTTGCTTTTAGTATCTAAAAATGGTGCTACTTTTGGGAAATTTTTAATAAAAAGGGCTCTTGTTTCATCAAGATATGCCATCTCTTTTTGAAAATAAGCTAGATTATTTTCATTATAATCCATTATAAAATCTCACAATATCTATTGTTTTTAAAAATAACTTTTAGCAAATACTCTTTGAAATTATCGTTTTTATGCTTGTAATTTATATTAAAGATGATACGCCAAGGCTTTAGTGAGTCATCGTATCCGATAGATGTTACTTCTATTCTATTCTCATTTGAGCTGATTAGTTCATATATTGCCATGCCAAGTTTATGACCAAGCTCATTTATCTCAACACCCATCGACCAAAGATCGATAATACTATCATTTAATCGGCCGTAGTTACCAAGTCTAGAGTTTAAAATAGTATCAATGTGATCTTTTATGTCGCTGTCTAGATCTTTAAAATATGGACGTAGCTTTGATTCATCACTAAATTCATATAAAATTTTATCTATCAGCGACATAGCAAGCTTACTCTTTGTCTAGTTTTCCGACCAAAGAAAGCTCGAAATTTGCTCCCATAAATTTAAAGTGAGGTCTAGCCAAAAGCTCTATTTTATACCAGCCCGGCTCGCCAGCTATATCGCTGACGATTACTTTTGCGCTTCTAAATGGTCTTCTACTTCTAACATCTGCTGGTGGGTTTTCCTGATCTGAGATGTATTGTCTTAGCCACTCATTTAAGCCGCGCTCAACATCGCTACGCTCTTTCCATGTACCTATCTCTTCTCTTTGAAGCACTTTTAGATAATGAGCCAAACGAGAGATCAAGAACACATAAGGCAGTTGGGTTCCGAGCCTAAAATTTGTCTCAGCAGCTTTACCTTCTGGAGTATTTGGGAAAATTTTAGGCTTTAACGCAGAGTTTGCTGAGAAAAATGCAGCGTTATTGCTATCTCTTCTTAAAGTAAGAGCGATAAATCCATTTTCTGAAAGTTCAAATTCTCTTCTATCTGTGATCAAAACTTCGGTTGGAATTTTTGTTTGGATACTTCCATAATTTTCGTAAGTGTAAGTTGGAAGATCTTTTACGGCACCGCCACCTTTTGGCCCAATGATATTGCCGCACCATCTATAATCAGCAAAACTATCTGTAAGCCTTGTGGCAAACGCATAAGCTCCATTACCCCAAAGCATATCATCGTGATTATTTACAGTTTCTCTATAATTAAAGCTCTTTATAGGGTTATCTTCTGGCACATAAGGAGATCTTGTAAGAAATCTATTTACCATACATCCTGTGTATTTTGCATCTTCATTTTCCCTAAAAGTTCTCCATCTTGTATATTGTGGGCCTTCTAGCATGCTTTTTAGATCTTTTATATTTTCAAGCTCACCAAAATTATCAAGTCCGAAAAATTTAGCAGAAAGAGATGTAAGAAGAGGTGAATGGCTCATTGCAGCAATTGATGACATTTTATTTAAAAAAGTCATATCTTGATTTGATTTATCTAGCTCATAGTCAGCCACTATCGCACCAACTGGCTCGCCACCAAACTGTCCATATTCGGCTGAATAAATTTGTTTATAAAGTGTACTTTGAGTTATGTCTAGATTATTTTCAAAATCATCTAAAATTTCTTCTTTTGTAGCGTCTAAAAGATCAATTTTTACATTTTCATTAAAATTTGTTCTCTCAACTAAAAACCTAATGCCACGCCAAGTTGATTCTAGCTCTTGAAAAGATTTATTGTGTAAAATTTCATCCATTTGAGCAGATAAAAGGGCATCAATGTGAGCTATCATCTCATCAAGTGCGAGCTTGTTTATTTTATCTTCAGCATTATTTGTTGTGATTATATTTGAAATAAACTCAGCAACTCCTTGCTTTACAACACTATAACTCTCGTCATCTTTTGAATATTTACTCCTTTGCATTATGCTTTCAATGATAGGAGTTTTAACTTTAGTTTCAGACATTTTTATTCCTTATCTTGTTCGTCTTTAATCTCTAAAAGAAGTTGTTTTCTACTATCTTCATCTTTTATAGCTTCTAAAACCGCTTTTCTAAAATCAGGCATATTGCCCATAGGACCTTTTAGTGCAACTAAAGCTTTTCTAAGCTGCAAGAGTTTTTTTAGTTCAGGGATTTGATTTATAATATTATCTGGATTAAAATCATGGATGCTCTCAAAATCAAGGTCAATATTTAAGTCTTCATTATTAGAATTTAGCTTATTTTTTACAGATAAATTTGTATGAATATCTAAGCTTTTCATAACCTGATCAAAATTTATTTTATTGATAGAAATCACTTCACGATCTTCAAGTGGAGTTTGGTTTTCACCAGTTAAATTTGCAACTACCATAAGTTTTAATGGAAGCTCTACATCAGCCTCTTGGTCATTTGTCTTAGTTTTATAAACTATATTTATGCGTTCTTTTGGTGGGATTAGATTATCTGCCATAGTAACATCCTTTTTTCGTAAATGATTTAAGAATTATATTTAAATAAAATTAAAGGTGATTTAAAAAAACATATTTTATCACACAAATGTTTTTGCCTTTATATATATGTCTGATAAATAATCTTTAAGCTCGGTATTTTCTATGAAATTAACTATTTGTGCATAGGTAGCTTTTGCATTATTATTCATACCTTGTGCAGTAAAAATTTTTGATAATTCAAGCATAAAATTAAGCTCGCTTTGAGCACTTGAAGCATGCTTGCTTTTATCTAGTTCTTTTATTAGATCTTCAAAACTCATATCTTTTTTACTATCACTGCTAGAAGTAAATTCCAAAGGGTTGTTTTTAATAAAAAATTTATTTACATCTTCACTAAAAAAAGCTTCTCCGCTTTGAAATTTGAGCTTTTTTATATCTGGAAATTTATCAATAAAATTTAAAACTATATCGCAAATAAGATCACTTTGCCTTGCAAGTCCAGCACTATTTAAAAACTCGCAAAATATCTTAATGCCTTCTATCCAAAATGGGTTAAGTGCTAAATTTCTTATAAATTTTTCTAAATTATCAAGATTTAGTTCGTTACTTTTTTTAAAAAGCATAATCAGATTTTCATCAGGATAACGTATCTGTGTTATTTGGTCGCTACTTGATGGAAGTGCCTTTATTCTGCCCCACATTGCTTCAAAAATTAAAGCATAAGCATTAAAATTTTTAATATCACTCTTTAAAAGCATTAGTGATAAATTTATAAAATATTCTCTAAATTCTCTATCATTAAATATACTAATGTCATTGCCGCTAAACGAAACGCTTTGATGATAAGGTGGCTCAGTTTTAGTAATTACTTTTGGCTCTTTGGCTTTTAAAATTTCTTCTTTTTTTTCTTCTATATAAAGCGTATCAAAATGTGTACCAAGCTCTTGTGAAAGCTCAGGCACAAGGTCATTAAACGCTTTTGCGTCAGCTTGATCCAAAGCTTTATCATTAGCTTGCGTAAAAAGCTCTATTGTTTGAGCTATTATCTTTTTTTTAGCAGGTAGTTGTTTTTCATTTTTTGCAAGTAAATTTGGCTCTTTTTTTAAAATAGATAGAAAAAAGGCAAAAGCTTTTATAAGTGTCTTAAAAGCCTCTTTGTCATTTAAATTTATAGCAGAAACCGCTAAGAAATTTAAAAGCTTGGCGTCAAGACTAAATTTACTTAATGCCTTTAAAGATGAGCTAAATACATAATCCCACTTTATGCTATCATGCATCAAAGTTTTATACTTTGACATTTCATCAGTTAAACTAATATAAAGCTCATTCTCTAAAAAATCTTCATTAAATTTATTACAAAAATTATCTTGCACTTACTTGTTATCCATAAAATTCTCTATCTTATTATTTAGGAC
Source organism: Campylobacter concisus (assembly GCF_002165785.1). Lineage (GTDB taxonomy): Bacteria > Campylobacterota > Campylobacteria > Campylobacterales > Campylobacteraceae > Campylobacter_A > Campylobacter_A concisus_W. The sequence continues at coordinate 3,206 of NZ_NDYO01000009.1, read as the reverse complement.
ACTATCGTTTCTGATATTGTTTTGATCCATAGAATATGTACTATATAAAAATGCAGCTACGATCATAGCAATGGCTAGCAAAATGAAATAAAATTTTAAACGCTTTAGCGAAAATACCTCAAGAAAGCTTTTCTTTGTCTGTTTTAAGTAGCTCTTTTCAAATACATTTTCATCGGCCTTTATGAGCGGAGAAACGGCTGCAGCTATATTTTCACAAAGATAAGAGATTTTTTCATTGCAATCTTCTTGGGTTTCATATTTTCCTTTATAACCAAGCACCAAACAAGCATATATAAATTCCAAGAAATCTTTATTTTTGCCAACATTTTCAAACCACTTATCCATAATGCCAAAGAATTTATTTCCACCTAGATTTTCATTAAAAAATCTTGTTGTCAGGGTATTATTGGCCCAAAAGCTGTTCATAAAAATTTCATTTTTTAGCAAGCTCTCATCTATAAAAACACAAAGGCAATATCTAAGCCTAATAATATCGTCTTCCTCATAAATGCCTAGGTTTGATATCTTTGAAGTAGTGCTTAAGATATCATTTATCAATTTTTCACGTAAATTTGCCATTTCACTTTGTGAAAAATTTTGTAATTTTGAAACCCTATTTGCCAAAAGAAGCAATGGCAACACATGATCTAGTGCAAGATTTGTGCCAAGACCCAAAAGATTTGTTTGACTTAAAACTGAGGTTTCATTTTGATTTTCGTTCATTTTTATCCTTATAATAAAGCCCACATTTTAATGTCAGCATTTGGTAAATTTGCCGTTATATAAACGCTAATCACATTTTGATTTGCAAAGCTTTTAAAAATTTCATCTTTTTTGTCTATCTTGTAATAGATATAATCGTTTAACTTCGGTAAAGTACTAGGAACAACAGAAATTTGCTCTACGTTTATACCTCTTAGCTGTGAAGAAACTATGCCTTTTATATTTGATTGAGTATGGATTTTGCACTGCTCTTTGAAATTTTTAAGAAGATACTCATTTTTCGTATCACTGTGAATAGCAAAATAAATTTCTGAGTTTTCAATAATACTTGGATTATCAAAAATACAGTCATAAAAGCCGTGATTATTTTTAACAATTTGCGCCATTATATATTTTGGAGATAAGATATGTGAGAATAAAAGTCTTAGATTATTTATCAAAGGCACAAAAGTTTGAGTTAGATTATTGTGATCGTAGGCTATAAATTCGCTAAAACTATTATCGTGACTAAGTGCCAACAGATCAGCCTGAAAATCAACTAATTTTTCATACAAATACTCTGGGTGAAATTTATCTTTCTTTAACAAACAAGAGAATATCAAATGCCATTTTTTTAGCATATTTAGTGTTAAATACGTTGAAAAATCAAGTCTATTTTTAGCTTGATCAACACCTCCTAGCAACCCAAAATAACTCTCTTGATGTTGCTTTGTAGCAAAGCTAAGCTCCTCTATAAAATTTATTATAAAGGTGTTTTTACTGATGTCAATACAAGTTGGAATAAATTTTTCGTCAAGTGTTATTTGTTTATTTAGGTCTATATTTTTTATTTTACAAATTGGTATGCTAAGCTCGTAAGGCATCTTTGAGCCAAATACTCCAAGAGATGATCTTTGGCTTGCTAGGATTAGATTTTCTTTATCTTGTGTAAAGGCAGAAGATAGTTCAAAATCATCTTTATCGTCTAGCTCGTTTAATATATCATTGCTAGCTTCATCATGCACTCTTGAGCTAATAAGTGCTTGCTTGGCTGTAAATTTTAGATTTGGTAAATTATTTTGCAAGCTAATATCAACCAGACCTGAGCTAATAGGTAGTTTTAACACTATAATGGCTGAGTTTAGTTCACTTGGGCTTATCTCAAGTGGCTCTGGTAATTCATCTTGATCTGGCGCATTGAAAATCGTGCCATCTTGAGAGATACAAGAAATTTTAGTTAGCCCTATTTTGCCTTGAAGCAAAAGATCGCTTGAAATTTCTAAATCTAAAACACCGTATAAATTTGAAAAAGAAGAGATGGTTTTTAGGTTTAAATTTCTCTCAAAATATCTTTCTTGTTGCTCGAAATGAACCTTATCAACGTTCATTCCGTTATACCAAACGACTTTTAGCTTTTCAGACATTTTATTTGCTTGCTTGTATTTTAGAGCTACTAGCGTCTAAAACATTTACGCCATTTTTTGTTATTTCAAAAACTATATTTTTTTCTTTTATCTCTTTTGTAGCCTTATAAGCCTTGATATTTGTCTTGCTCTGATCAGCATAAAGTACTAAAATACCGACATACGGAACTTCGTCAGGATATACATTTGTAAAAGCATATCTATTTGTATTTGGCTGAATTTGTGTTTTTATAGAGTCAATCTTATCATAACCTAGTATTTCACCATTTCTCTCGGCTAGATCGATAATGCTAGCTTCTTTGAATTTAGCCACATCTCTTAATTTATAAGCTATGATAGTTATAGGAACATTATCGCCATGATAGTTTAAATTTGAATTTGGCATATTGCTTATAATAAGATCTTTTGCGCATCCTGTAAGAAATAGCATAAATACTAAAAAAGATAGAAATTTAAATATTTTTTTCATGAGTTCCTTTGCCTAATTTTAATAATATTATTTTTGCGTAATTATATCTAAAAATTTAAATGATGCTCATTTTAAAATTAATGTTCTTAAACAAAACTTTTATATTTGCTCTTATTCCTTTATATTATGCTCTTTGGCATAGCTTAGTATCTTAGCTCTAAGATCTTCAGGAAAACTTTCTCTATACATTACTGGCGTTAGTGGATTTAGCTTTTTATCTAATTTACCAGCCTCATATAGTCTTGTTAGCTCTTCTGGAGTGTTATAGTATGGTGCATTTGGGTAGCCCTCTGGTGGGGTTAGGGACATTATTTTAGCTTCTAGGAGGGTGGAGTCGATGTAGAGACTTAAATCGCGATCGTCCCATGTGTTTGGAAAAGCATACTCATCAAATTTATCTTGGTAAAATTTCATTTCTTTATTTACATAGCTCACAAATTCTTCCCTTGTAGTCTCGTTTGCATCAAAGTCTCTAGGGTCTAGTAGTTTTCCTTCATCTTCTACTAATTTTCTTAAATGTCTATGAATTGAACCAGAAGTATTTTGCGCTACCCCACCCCTATTAAAATCCATCACGAAATAGCTTCCTACTATCTCATCAAGATAGGGCA
>NZ_NDYO01000008.1:0-144101 GCF_002165785.1 Campylobacter concisus | reverse complement strand
CGTATTTTTGCCCAGCAAGATCGTATTTGTCGAGATGAAACGAGCAAAAAAGAGCCTAAGCAGAGTATCGGACGAGCAAGAGGATTGGGTAGATACTATCAACTGCTACGGATATGCAAAGGCGAAAGTTTGCTATGGCTCGGGCGAGGCAATAGATTTTATCAAAAGCGAGCTAGGGAGAACGCGCTGATTGAAATACGACGTCGATAGATTTTATAAAATTTCGGCGTTCTTTAATGACGAATTTCGTTTTATGGCGCGCGTGATTGAGCTTAGACTAGGTGTAGATAGGAAGCGGGCGAATAAAGAGCTATTGCATGGGCGGTATAAACCCGAATATCTCGACGTATTAGACGGCGTTATAGCGGAGCTGAAAACCGACCCGGCAAAACCATACAAAGAAGCCGTATTAGCTACAATCCCTAAAACGGACGTTATCTTTACCCGCCATTAAATAGCGTCTACAGCTCTTAAAATTTGACCCACACTTTAAAATAACAAGCAAACTATTTATTAAAATAGCAAAAATAGGAGGTATTTTATGGATGAAGTAAAGTTAAAAATAAAAGAGATAGCCACTAATATAGAAAAATTAGCGGCTAGTATAACGACATAGGAAGCGACAAAAAATGCTTTTATAATGCCGTTTATTAGGGCTTTAGGTTACGACGTTTTCAACCCATTAGAAGTAATGCCAGAATATACCCAAGATATTGGCACAAAGCAAGGCGAGCGTATAGACTATGCTATTTTTCAAAATAACGAGCCAGTATTATTAGTGGAGTGCAAAAAAATAGGAGCAGAGCTTAACGCCAAAAACGAGTCACAGCTGCTTAGATACTTTAATGTCAGCAAGGCTAAATTTGCCATACTAACAAACGGACGAGAATATAAATTTTTTACCGATTTAGAGGAAAAAAATATAATGGACACCGCGCCGTTTTTAAGTTTTGATATAACTAAAATTAAAGATACACAAGTGCTTGAGCTTGAGAAATTTCACAAAAAGAATTTTGACTTAGAAAATATTTTTAACACAGCAAACAACCTAAAATATACTAACGAACTAGACAAAATCGTAGCGGCAGAGATTGAAAACCCTAGCCGTGAATTTACAGCGTTCTTTTTTAAGAAAATAAGCGATCAGGTAGCTACCGAAAAAAGAATAGACCAAATTACACCATTATTAAAAGCGGTTTTTGCTCAACGCATAAACGATATGGTAAGGGATAGACTGACGTCAGCATTAGATAAAGAAACAAAGAAAGAAACCGAGCCTTTGCCATCTCAAGAAGACGAAAACAAGATCGTAACCACGCAAGAGGAGTTAGACGCTTTTTACATTGTTAGGGCGATATTGGCAGCGGTTACAAACGTAGAGAATATAACACATAGAGACGCTCAGTCTTACTTTGCAATATTTTTTAATGATAATAACCGAAAGCCAATATGTAGACTATATTTCACTGATAATAAAAAACAAATAGGCATAATGGATAGCGAAAAAAACGAAACAAGATTTCAGCTTGATAGGATCGAGGATATTTATGCCTATTCTGAAAAATTGTGTGAGGTAGCTAAATTTTACGCTGCTCAAAATTAACACCAAAGCTATCTTGGCGGAGCTTTTGCTCTACCAAGATAAATTTACTCTCACACATTTTAAGCCTATATAAAGCTAATTAATCCGAAACGACTAAAAATTTAAACCTAAAGTGCTAAAGTCTCCTAAATTTAATACAAATTTATAAAACCCCAAAAGGACAAAAATGATCGAACATTTACTGCTATTTTTTGCACTGCTAGCTATCATCATCGCTTTAGTGATGGTCTCAAACCGCCTAAAGATCGCCTATCCAGTGCTATTAGTCCTTGGCGGGCTTGCCATTAACTTCGTGCCAAATTTACCAAGTATCAAGATCGATCCCGAGCTTATTTTCATCATATTTTTGCCGCCACTTCTTTATGAGGCTGCGTGGGCAAACTCGCTAAAAGAGCTCTATAAATGGCGCCGTATGATCGGCAGTTTCGCCTTTATCGTGGTTTTCATAAGCGCAGCAGCAGTTGCTTTGATAGCAAATTTAGTGATCCCTGGCTTCTCGCTCGCCCTAGGCTTCATGCTAGGAGCTATCGTCTCGCCACCAGACGCGGTGAGCACGGCAGCTATCCTTAGATTTGTCAAAGCCCCACGCAGGATCAGCGCTATTTTGGAGGGCGAGAGCCTTTTAAATGACGCCTCTTCACTCATCATCTTTCGCTTCGCCGCAGTTACAGTGACCACTGGGCAGTTTGTCTGGTATGAGGCGGCTGCTAGTTTTGTTTGGATGGTAGTTGGTGGCATTTTGGTAGGTCTTGTGGTGGCACTTGCGGCTTATTTTTTACATAAAATTTTACCAACTGATGAAAATAGTGACACGATAATGACGATCACGACGCCTTATATCATGTATATCTTGGCTGAGGAGCTTGGTGCTAGTGGCGTTTTGGCAGTGGTTTGTGGCGGACTTTATCTATCGACAAAACGAAATGAAATTTTCACCGCTTCAACAAGGATCCACGCGGTGCCCGTTTGGAACAACTTTATCTTTTTACTAAACGGTCTTGCCTTTACCATGATCGGCCTTGACCTGCCTGAAATTTTAGCAGGGCTAAAGCGTAGCGGTGTCTCGCTCTTTGAGGCAGTCTCTTGCGGCGTTTTGGTCACTGCCGTGCTCATCGTCATCCGCCTCGTGGCATCTTATGGAGCCGTTTATATCACGATGTTTATGAAGCGTTTTATCAGTGTGGCGGACGATCGCAACCCAGGTAAAGCGGCGCCGTTTATCGTTGGCTGGGCTGGCATGAGGGGCGTAGTCTCGCTGGCTGCGGCACTCTCTATCCCTGCTATGGCTGGTAGCGAGCCATTTCCGCATAGAGATCTCATCTTGTTTATCACCTTTGTAGTGATCTTGCTAACGCTCGTAGTTCAGGGCTTAAGCTTGCCACTGCTCATAAAAAATGTGAATTTTCCAGACTTTAACGACCATATGCCAAATGAGCTTGCCAGGATCAAGATCCAAAAGGCGCTTGCCGAGGCTTCACTTAAATTTAAAAAAGAGAAATTTATGGGTGAAGAGAATTTCTTGTTTCAAAAGCTTGAAGAGGTTTGGAATTTCGAGCTTAAGAGTGAAAATTTTGAGATCAGCGACGAAACAAGACAGAGGTATTTTGAAATTTTAGAGGAGCAAAGAAAGGCACTTTGCGAGCTTAACAAAGACCCAATGATCGATGAAGAGGTCATCAGGACATTTTTATATCGCATCGACCTTGAGGAGCAGAGGTGGCAGGAGCATAAATAGCACTAAAATTTTCTTCCAACGCTGCAACTTACCGCACCGCAAAATCTCTTGCCAAATTTTGCCTCAACGATGAGAACTAGCACGAAAAATATCTTCTCATCGTTCATACGTGCGATCTGGCGTAAAGTTTGGCTTGCATCTTTAAATTTAACATCATTTTCTCGCAAGCTCTTGCAAAACTGGGCTTCATCAAAGCCAAGCATGCGTGAAATTTCACTGATAGTGTAAGGCTCAAGCGAGGCGATGATTCGGTCCATATTGCAAATGCTTGGATTTTTACTACGCGTTAGCACATCCATTGTTTCATTTATTAGTTTTACTAGCTTCTTTCTACGATTTATAACGTGAAGTGTTGCAGCAAGCAATATTAAAAAACCTGCGATTTTATGGGTATTTAATAGATACTCATTATATTCGCCAAGCGTAAAATTTACACCAGAGAATGCGAGCATACAAAGCCCTAAAATAAGAACTAAAACAAGACAGAATTTATAAATAACCTCTACTTTAAACATGACACTCATCCTAAAATATATTTTTCTAATTATATACTTTAGGAGTTGAAATTTATCACCAGCTTATTTAGCTGGTGATTTAATTAGATTAAAAATTGTAGTTAAAGCTTAGGTTAAAGGTGCGTGGATCGCCATAAACCATCCTATTTTTACCAATGCCCTCATAGTATTTTTTGTTAAAGAGATTATCGATATTTAGCTGCACATCAAAGTTTTTAGCAAATTTATAACCAAGCATTAAATTAGCCAAAGTGTAGCCTTTTTGTGTGATTTCATCTGCGCCTTTGCCAGTGTAAATTTTACTCTTATACATAGCTCCAGCCCCTACTCTAAAGTCTCTAATCTCATACTTTGCAAATAAATTTGCCGTGCTTCTTGATGAGTCAGTGGCATATTTCTCACCATTAGCATCTTTTGCGTTAAAATGCGTTGCACCAAAGCTTAGGCTTAAGCCTTTGGCGATCTCGCCGTTTAGATCTAGCTCGACGCCCTTGCTTGTCACGCCTTTACCTGATTCAAATATTTTGGCATTTGTCGCTGGATTTATTTTGCCAGTATCTATGCCAAGCTTATCTTGCACGATTTTAAAGACGCCAAGACTTGCTTGAAGCGCCCCGTCAAGATACTCGCCCTTGATGCCTACCTCATAATCCTTGCCTTGGATCGGATCAAGATACTTGTCATTTGCGTCCTTTAAGCTTTGAGGCTTAAATATACTCGTATAGCTGGCGTATAGAGTGTGGTTTGCTCCGATGTCATAAGTGATGCCAAGATATGGCGTGATCTCATTTGTGAAATTTCTATTGTCTTTACCGCCTTCGATCTCGTATTTGTAGTAGCTCACCCTAGCGCCTAGTAAAAATTTAAGCTCATCGGTGATTGATAGTTTATTTGCCGCATAAAATGCCTTTTGTATCGTTTTGTCTTTGTTGTTTTGATCTTCGTAAGGGAATTTTGGATCATCAAGGTGTAAATTTTTAAAATCAATCCTGCTTCTAGCCGTATAAGCAAGCCCAGCTGGCGTGGTCTTTTGCAGCCAGTAGCTACTTACTTTATCGCTACTTTTTTGATAGTTGTTATACATAGCACCAAAGACAAACTCATGAGATAAATTTGCTATCTCGTAAGGGATATTTGCATACGCATCGACGTTGTGGATGTTCTCCTCTCTTTTGTTTGCATAGGCGCTAAGACCGTTTATATTGCCAGTACCGTCTAAATTTACTTCTCCTATGCTACCTTGTCCGCCGTAATAAAGTAAATTTGAGTCAGTGTTTGCTCGTCTAAATGAGTAGCTTAAATTTAAGCTCGCTTCATTTTCAAAGTAGTGCCTAAAATCAGCGTAAAAATCAAGTGTTTTTATATCCCACCTCGTCCAAGGCTGAGAGAAAATTTCATTTTTACTAAAATTTGTCCTAGAGCCATCTGTATAAAATGCTGGCATACCGCCCCATCTAATGCCGTGACGTTTTAGCTCTTGATAAAACGCACCAAGACTAAGCCATGAGTTATCGCCTATGTCACTATCGACTACGCCGTAAATCGCGCTATTTTTGCGGTTATAATAATCCATATAAGAGTGCGACTTCTCATGCATAAAAGAAAGTCTTGCTCTAACGCTTCCGCTCTCATTTACCGGCGTTTGCACATCGCCATTTACGCCGTATCTATCGTACGAGCCAGCACTTACGCCAAAATTTCCTTTAAGCTCTTTTGCGTCTGCTCTTTTTCTTATGAAATTTAAGCTTGCAGCTGGGTCGCCAGCGCCTGCAAGTAGGCCATTTGCCCATTTTACCACCTCAACTCTTTCATAAGGTAGCAAGCTCATATCATTTGCACCAAGACTAAAGCCACCAAAGCTAGGCATCGAATCAAGCAAGTAATAATCTATCGCAAAGCCACGGGCTGTCGGATATACGCGCTCATCCCATTTATTTAGCGTAACGCCTGGGATATTTCTAAGAAGCACTTGATAGTCCTTGATGCCTTGATCTTTTAGCCTAGCCTCTGTTAGCACAGTTAGTGATTGTGGAGTTTGACGAGAGGTTAAATTTAGCCTAGTTGTGCTCTTTACAAGCTCTTTTGCAAAGTAGTTTGCGTCATCTCTTCGCTCGCTTTCTACGACATCAATTGCTTCTAAATTTTATCGCTTTGGCTAGCAAAAATTTGAGGTTGTATCAAATTTAATGCAACCAAACTAATTAAAAATTTTTTCATTTTTTCTCCTTTTAAAATTTCTTTTAATCCACAAATAAAGCCCTGAAATACTCAAAATAAGCGGTGAGATACCAACCAAAAACCAGATAAATTTTGTGAATTGGTTGTAGTTGCCAAAGTGCGATTTTCTAAATGCTGAGAGAATTTCTTCGCTTAGATTTGCATTTTTTATGTACAAAATACTTACTAATTCGCCGTTATTTTTATCGTAAGTTAATATGCTTGAATATTCGTTATGCAAGAAATTTTGATCTTTTACATAGCCAAAAAGGCGTATATTTGCTCCTTGCATAAAAGGCAGTGAGATAAAGTGTGGCTCAAAGCCAGCAAGATCATTTTTTGAGCGGGCTACCAGCTCGTCAAGAGATAGGCCTTTATTATAAATTTTTGCATCTATAACGAAGTCATTTTTAAACTCTGGCATGCCTGCCATCTGAAATTCCCACCAAACACCACTTATGCAAATGAGCAGTAAAATAGGTGTAGAAAAAATTCCTATCATTTTATGAATGTCGCTCATAAAAATATTTAGCCTATTTACACGAAGCCTAAATAGTGTCAGCCAAAATTTTCTATAAATCACAAAACCACTTATGCAGATAAAAAACGTAAAAATAGCGGTTAAAGTAAGGATAACGTGACCGCTCTTTCCTAAAAATAGCGACTCATGAAGCTTTGTTAAAACTCCAAAAAATCCCTCGTCGTGTGCGAGTGGTTCGCTCTTTATATTACCGCTAAAAGCGTCAAAATAGATAAATTTCCACTCTTTTTGACTATCATTGTGCTCGATTAACCAAATTTTGTCACATTTTTTAGGGTTTGCATCGATGTTGATGCCGACCATCTCGTAGCCGCCAAGCTCGCTTGCGATGATCTCTCTTTGCTCATCAAAGCTGATCCTTTTGCTTAAATTTTCTTTGTTTAAATTTGCGTTTACGACATTTGGGGCAAGAAGGCTGTTTATCTCATTTTTATAAACCAAAATAGCACCGCTAAAACAAACTACTGCAAGTGGAATAAAAAATAAAAGAGATAAATAAGTGTGCACTTTATAAAAAAATTTTTGATTTAGAAATTTCACTTTGTTTTAAAGCCTTTTAATAGTAGGTTTTGATAATAGCTCGCCATCTTACACAAAATTTACTCTGATAATATTTAAAACTATTATCAATCATGATTTCAAAAAAGAAAAATTTTTATAGAATGTAAATTGAAAAAAATAAATAGATTTGATTTTCAAAAGAATAAACAACTCCTCTTTGTGTATACGAAAAGCCAGAAAAAGGGGGAAGCAAAGACTTATCAGTTACAAAAAGGAGGGTCCATTTAGGACGATGAAATAGTATTATTTAAGCATAAATTTTAATAAAATTTTTAGTTAATAAAAAAGAAATTCCAAGTAATACTAAAGTAAATTTAACTTTAAAGAGGCAATATTTAAGAAATTTCTTTTAATTAGTGTAAGTACAAAATTAAAATAGCTAATTTTTAGGCACAAGCTCTAATACATTGCAAGCTCGTTTACTACCCATCTTGCAAGCTTTATCAAGAGCATTTGCAGAAAGATCAAAGCTTTGCTCAGTGCCATTTCCTTGAAGATACTTTGTCGCTAGCTCATAGCAAGCCTCACTACTACCGTTATCACAGAGCGATTTAAATATCTCAAAAGATTTTTGCGTGTCTTTTTCTACGCCAAGACCGCGCCCTAGCATATCTGCATAGATAAAGCAAGAAATTTTATCTTTATTCTCACACTCACTTGAAAGCTTTTTTGTAAAGCTCTCGCAAGCTTTAGTGTTACTTTTATTAATACACTCTTGCATATTTATATCCCAGTTTGCATTCAAAGATAGAAGAGCAAATGCTAAAAATAAAATGGATTTTTTCATAAATTTTCTTGGAAGAAGTTAGCTCCCTTTGGGGGAAAGGGAGCTATTACAAAAAGGAGGTTTCTTGTTGGACAAGTGGAATAATACAAGTTTCGTCTAAATTTAAAACCAACTTTTCTTTAACAAAAAACAATCTCAAACCAAATCTTTTTTGCTAAAGGCAAAATAGCCACAAACTAGCAAAATAATGCCTAGTGCGAGCGGATAAATAATCGCATAAGCTACAAATGTTGCCTTTGGAAAGGTGCTTAAAATAAAATAAGACGCAGTACCGATAACTGCTAAATTTGGATCAAAAAGACTAAGCGCTGCTATCCTGAAAAGCTCTATCGGATTTAGTATAGCAATAGCGTAAATAACGTACTCATCAACCGAGCTTCGCATAAGAAGTCCAATTAATGCTAGATCAATAAATGCAAGCATTATAAGCCAAAGTAAAAACGCCACGCCTTGGCCTGTCTCTTGATTTTTAATCACGCTTGAGATAAAAAATCCAAGCGATAAAAAAATGATACTTAAGCTAAAAAGTAGCCCAAAGTAAAGCACCAGCACGCCCCAAGGTATCGACACGCCCTTGATAAAGCCAACCACCACGCAAAGCAAAAGAGCAAACAAAAGTGGCACAAAAACAACAAATGTACGGCCCAGTGCCTTGCCAAAGTAATACTCTCTAAGACTTAGCGGGAAACTAAGGATGTATTCAAGTAAATTTGTATCTCTATCTTGATTTATGCTTCTTACGGTTGAGATGAGAATAAAAATAGGCACAATGATGACACAAATTTGAATAAACAAAAGTAGCGCCCTTGTTAGCCCAGAAAAGCCGAGCACACGTGAGTCAGTCACTCCACTAAATAAAAATCCTATCATCAAAGCAGAAAAAAGCGCAGCATATATCACAAACCATCTTGAGCGAAAAGACTCTTTTACATCAAGCTTTGCTATTAAAAAAAGATTATTCACTCTTGCTCCTTAAATTTTCTTCTTTGATGATCTTGCCAAGATCCATATAGATACATCTATCTAATAAATTTGCTATCTCATCAATACGGTGTGAAATAAAAACAAGTGTTTTGTTTTGCGTGAAGTTATCAAGCAAATTTTTAAAAGAAAGCCTTGCTTTTACATCAAGATTTGCCGTTGGCTCATCAAACATCAAAATTTCACTATCCTTAGCAAATGCGATTGCTATTAACATCTTTTGTTTCATGCCGCCAGAGAGCTTATAAAATGGCTTATTTAAATTTGCATGCAGATCAAGCTCTAAAAGCTTGCTAAATTTCTCAATATCTTCAAATTTTACATTTGAGCTTTTACAAACAAACTCGCAAAGCTCGCGCAAGTTAAATTTAAGCGGTGGTGGGGTTTGTGGCACAAATGAGATAAATTTCAAAGCCCCTTTTCTATCTTTTAGGGTATTTACGCCATTTATCGCGATACTTCCGCTATTTGGGATAAATTCTCCTAAAATGATACGCATGAGCGAGCTTTTGCCAGCTCCATTTTGTCCAAGTATTGCTATTTTTTCACCAGATTTTACGTTTAGGCTAACATTGTCAAGTATCCTTTGCGAGCCAAAAATTTTAGTTACTTCTTTTATATCTATCAAAAATTTTCCTTATATGAGTTTTTTAAAGCCGTTGTCAAATTTCAGTGCATCTTGATGACACACATCAATACACCTACCACAAAGCGTACAATCAGCGCCAGCTATCCTAAAGATATTTTTGCTCTCGTCAAGCTTTGCTCCTTTTTTTGTCATAAAAAGTACGTGAGGCACTAGACAAACATCAGTGCAAACTAAGCAGTGATCGCACCTTTCTTTATCCCAGCTAACTTTTATAGCATTTGGTTTAGCTAACACTGAGTAAGTCGCTCCAATAGGACAGACATACCTACACCAAGCTCTACGTGAGAAGAAAATTTCAACCATAAGCATGGCCACAACAAACCAAATAGCATGAAAATAGCCATAGATAATAAATCTTGAAAAAATCCCAACAACATTAAAAATTTCAAATGTAAGACTCGCACTAGCAAAGCTAAGGGTTAAAAATAAAATGGTAAAAATATATCGCCACTTTGTATCAAAAACTCGTGGTTTTACTATCTTTTTAGCACGCAAATTTTCATGGATCTTCTCAGCTATTTCGCTTATTAATGAATAAGGACAGATCCAAGAGCAAAAGCCTCTACCACCAAAAATGATATAAAAGGCCAAGATACTAAGTGAGCCAATTATTAAATTTACATGGATTTCATGCGTCGCCAAAAATACTTGCAGGCTCATAAAAGCATCTGCCAAGTGAAAACCAAATATCCTTGACGCACTGATGTCGCCTTCTAAAATTTGTATATCAACTCTATATGAAAGTACAAATAAAAGATGGACTAAAATAATGGTAAAAATACGCCAAAAACGTATGCTAGGACGCTTCTTGCCATCTTTTGTAGTTGTGATTAACGTGCTTAGAAAGCTTACATTTCTAATCGTCGCACGAGTGTTATATTTGTCCATTTTTACTTTTTAAATTTAGAAATTTCATCTGCAAGGCTTTCAAGCTCGCTATCACTAACATTTGTAAGTAGACCCTTCATAAGTGAGTTTTGCACTTTGCCAGCTTTATAATCAGCTAGCTTTTTAAGTAATTCATCCTTACTTAGGTGCGTTATATCAGGAGCTACGACACCTTTTGCATTTGCACCATGACACGGAGCGCAAGTTGTTAGATACTGCTTGCTAACGCCTTCATTGTGCACTTTAGCCACACTTAGACTTAGCTCTTTTACCTTTTTTAGCTCATCTTCGCTAGCAAATTCTTCACTAGACTTTGGCTGCTCTTTTGTAAAATTTTGCTCTACTTTTGGCTGAGCATTAGTTGCTACTTTTTCCTTTTTAGGCGGAGTCTGGCTTAACATAAATACCATGATACCGCAAATTGCTACTGCTAAAATAATGGTTATAATCTTTCCTACTTTCATTATTTGCTCCTAAATTGTGTATTAAAATCACTGATTTCTTTAGCTAAATTTCTGATTTCACTATCATCCATTTTTTTAACAAGGTCTCGCATTAAAACATTGACTTTTTCTTTATTTTTATAAGCATTTATCATTGTATAAATTTCATTTTCACTTTTTGTTAAGAGTGATGGCCCGATGATACCATTTGCGTAATCATCGTGACAAGCTGAACATTTTGTAATGAAATTTTTGCTAAGCCTGCCCTTTATAAGTCTTAAATTTATAGTTTGAAGAGGAGTTCTTACCATTGCTAAAGCACCGATTTGACGGCTTACGTTATTATCTTCAAGTCCAAATTTTACGCTCTTTTCGCCGTGCATATCGTATTTTATGAAATCATTTTGTTTATTTGTACTTTGATTATTTTCTTTTTTTTCAACCTTTATACTAGCACTCGTGGCTACATTTATTGGTTGCTCACTAGCTACTTTTTGAGCTTTGTCATCGCTCTTTTCACAGCCGAAAAATAGCAAAGCAGCAGCCACTAAAGACATTATTAATCTCATTCTTTCTCCTTATAAATTTCATCATAACTCATTTTTGGGGCAATGTTTATAATTTTTACAGGGCAAACCTCAGCACACACCCCACACCCAACGCAGCCATGCTTTATGAGTGGTAAATTTGCTTCACTCATTACTATTGCACTATCGCCAACTGGGCAAATACTGACACAAAGGTCACAAATTTGACCAATTTTGCCTTTTATCTTATCTTTTTCTGCCTCTTCCCTATCGTTATAAACTTTGCGAACAAGCAAATCTTCAACGCTATCTTCGCTTAGTTTTTCTCTTTTTAGGCACATACAGGCATTTGCATTACTCAAGACAGCAACGCCCATTTTCACATCATCAACAACTTTTGTAGCATGATCTAACGCACCACTTGGACAGGCAAGCACACATGGGAAAAGATCACATAAGTAGCAACCTCTCTTTTTAGGATCGATGTATGCTGTACCATTTGAATATCCATCTTTTATATCAAGCAAGCTTATACTGTGATAAGGGCATACCTGCGCACACTGACCACATTTAACACAAAGATCATCAAAGTCATCAACCGCACCTGGTGGTCTAAGATAGAGTTTATCGCCGCTACTTTTTGGCAAAATTTTACCTATGCCATATCCTGTGGCAGCTGCGACTGAGCCTAAGATTATAAATTTTCTTCTATCCACGTTTTGCCCTTAACGCGTTAAAATTTGAAGCATCAAGTGGTTTTATCCTTGGCGTGCTATCTTCAAGTAGCTTTACTGGCTCAGAAAATGGCGCGAGTTTGGCTAAGAAATTTAAGATACTAAAGACACTTGAGCCATAGAAAAACTGCAAATTTGGATAGTACTGCCAAAGCTGATCGGCATACGATAGATGCATAAACGGCGTATCGCCATAGCCATCTTTATCTCTATCGAAGCTCTCATACTCATCATAATAATTTTTACTCCACCGATTTAATGCCATTTTATCACCTGGAGTATCGTTTGCAACGATATCCATATTGCCTATAAAATCATTATTTTCAAAGATGTTTGTCCCCTGAGTAGCGTGAAAATATACGCCAACTACGTTGTGTAAAATTTTATTGCCTAAGAAATTTATCGTTGAGCCTGGCTGAAACGGAGAGTTGTCAAGCAAAATTCCTCTCGCATTATAGATAAGGGTATTATTTTCGATAGTAAAATTTGAAACATCTTTTAGACCAATACCGATACCAAAAGCGCCGTCACTATCCATAACAAGATTATTTTTTATATTTGAGCCAGCCGAATACATAAAAAACATTCCGACTGCATTGCCGATAAAATCATTGTTTTCGACTAAATTTTGATTTGCGTACATAAAATGAAGCGAATATCTACCGCGGATCGCTTTATTTTTTAAAAATTTATTGTGACTTGCATACCATGCAACCATATCGCGGCTATCATAAATATAATTGCCTTCGATTAAATTTTCATGACTATACCAGAGTCTAACCGCATCACCTCTAAAACCAAGACTGGCCCCTTTTTTAGAAGTGATGTTATTTTCAGTGATCTTTGAACTACTGCACTCTTTAAAATCAATCCCAAAAAGCACATCACTCAAGTCATTTTGCGTAACCAAGACATTATTTGCTTTATCACAGCCAATGCCAGCATCTAGCTCACCAAGGTCATTTCCGCTACCGCTTATCTTTAAATTTCTAAGTGTAACATTTGAGGCAATAATCTTTACAACTGTGCCTTTACCATTTCCTTTTATGTGAGCGTTTTTGCCCTCACCAACGATACTAAGTGGCTTATTTATAGTTATGCTTCCTTCATAGATGCCGTCCCCTAGCTTTATAACATCGCCAGGGCTAGCGTTATTTATTGCATCTTGAAGGATATTTGCAGAGCTAAAAATAGGCAAGAAAGCGAGGGCGAAAATAAAAATTTTACGCATTTAGCTCTTTTTTCTTTGAAAATACTGCAAGTATGCAAAATACACTCATAGCGATCATAACCCAAAATCCAATACTTGGATAAGAGTGCGTTGTAAATTGTGCAACGCTACCATCGCCTAAAACTGTTGGCATAAATGGTTTAATCTTAAATGCGCCCCACTCTTGCATATTGTGTCCATACCAGTAAAGCCATCCTGCAAATGCGCTCATAAATAGCACAGGCGCGATAATCGTTGGAACCATAAGAAGTGAGTTAAATTTGCCGTTGTAATACAAAAATGCAAGCATACAAAGCGTTGAAATAAGCAAATAATAAGGTGCTATCGCTCGCTCTAAATTTCCACCATGCTCCATAGGATACATACCGATGTAGTGATTTATCGTATTCATCTCATGCACGTCACCACTATATCCATCTACGTGAAAATATACAGGAATTCCATCAGGAAAGGCTGATTTTGGATAATTTGGAGCTTCAAGAGAGACGTACCAGATAGGAAAAGATGGTGTACCAATCTCTGCTTTTTGCTCGATCATCTTATGAAGATCGCTTGCTACATCTTTTGATAAAAGGTGATTTTTATACTGAAATGAGCTATAAAGATTATAGATACCGTAAGTATAAGATGGTAGTTCATCGCCATCAGCTATACGCTCTTTTGCTCCGTGCCAACCAAGAACAGGCAAAGTAAAACAAACAGTCATTAAGACAAGTGCAACAATGGTATAAATTTTATATTTACTCATGATCTCTCCTTTAAATTTTAAAATTTCATCTGCTAAAAATAAAATTTTAAAATTTAAAAAGGGGCAAAGTGCCCCTTTAAAAACTACATACCAGCGTTTTCATCTACCCATTTTAGGTATTCGATGATATTTTTGATCTCTTCATCACTCATATGCTGATTTGGCATTCTAAGGTTAAAGTAATCAATCATTGATTTAATGTAGTCGTCACTATAGAACTTAGCAGGATCTTTGATAAATTCTGCTACCCATTTTTCGCCATTTTCATGTCTTAGTAAAACGCCTGTTAGGTCTGGACCTGAGCTTACTTGACCGATAACGTGGCAACCATTACAACCGCCTTTTAGATAAGCCTCTTCACCTTTTGCAGCAGCTGGACTCATCGGAGTTGCGATCTCTTTAGCTAGGTTATTTTTAGCTCTTAAGCCAACGTCAGCTGTTTTAACCATGTATTGCCATACTTGGTACTCCCAAAGGATAGCGCCGTTTACGTCGCCTTTTTTATAAGCTTCGTCAGCTTTAGCTTTTACCTCTTTGATGTGACCATATTGATCAAGTGCGTCATCAACTAAAGCTTTTACCTTTGGATATTTCTCATAATGTTTCTCTTTTAGGTATTTAACAACCTCTTGGATAACATCGTCAGTTGCCTTATTGGTTGCGATTACTTTGTCGTATTCGGCTTTTAAAGCTTCTGGGCTTAGAGTTTTTAGCTTGTTATTTTTTGCAGATTCATATTTTTTACTTGGATCTTTAACAAGTAAATAACCCATCATCTCTAGGTGAAGCGCTGAGCAAAACTCGGTGCAGTAGTATGGGAAGACACCTTCCATATCAGCTACGAAATTTACTGAAGCAGTTTTGCCAGGCTCTAGTGAAGCGTGAATATTGTAAAGGTCAATGCCAAATCCGTGAGTCTCATCTTGAGCGCGCTCTAGGTTTGTTAAGTGAATTGTTACATTATCACCTTTATTTACCTCGATGTGTTCTGGGTTGATGTGGCTTCTGATCATTGTCGCATAGACGGTTACATTTTTGCCATTTCTTTCAACTCTTTCTTGACCAGCTAGAGTTGCATATGGACTAGCCTCGCCTGTTCTTGAGTTTGTACCCATGTTGTAAGTAAGCGCTGGACTTAGTTTACTAGCAGCTATTGAAACAACATCGTGTGGCTCACCAAGTGGTATTGGCATATCATAGATTAGATCCATTTTTGCACCAGTGATGTCTATTAGCTGGTGATTTTGTGGATGAAGTGGGCCAACTGGGCTAAAGCGATCGATTGAAAGTTTATCAAGTGCGATTGCATATTTGCCAACTGGTTTTGCTGATTTGCCTTCCATTGTGTCAAGGTGACCTATGTTGTAGTGAACATTTACTTTATCAAGTACTTTTAAATTTTTGTAGTCCCATTTTACGATTTGGCTATCAACATAAAGTGAAGTATAGACTACGCCATCTTGTGAGTCAAATGATGTGTGCAGTGGTCCAAGGCCTAGTTCGACTTGTCCGTGCATTGACTTTTCTCTATCTAAGATAGGAATTCCGTATGGGTCAGTGCCAGCGTACTCTTTTTTGTCGATTAGCTCTTTGATCTTTTTAAAGTCATAAACTGATGCGTGAGTATCAAGCTTACCGCCAACGATGATGTATCTACCATCTGGTGTTACGTCACAACCGTGTGGGCTCTTTGACTCTGGGATCAAAAATAACGCACCAGCTTTTACTGCAGCATCTATTGTAACTACCTTGTGTCCATTTATAACTTTATAGTTTTTCTTGTCTTGTGCAAGTTTTTCTAAAATTTTCCAGTTATAAACGTGTAAGAAGTCAGTGTCATTTCTACTTGCACCTGCCTCAAATGGAGGAAGACCTTTTTCGATACCGCCAGTATACATCTCAGTATTTATTGAGTTTGTAAAGCCCCAGCCGTAGCTTTCGCCTTTACCAGCATCACTTAGATCTTGCCAGTATGGTGGAAGCTCAAGAGAAAATGATTCTTTCTCATCGATCTTACCTTTTGGATAGTCAAATTTCCAAAATGTTACAGCACCTCTATAGACTGCTTCATAGTCGTCTATTGAGTGATAGTTGTTATCAAGCGGAGCTGCATATTGGCTAGCTTCGATAACATACTCGCTATTTGGAGTGATGAAGCTACCGCCGTGCTCACTCTTCATGATAGGGTTTACAACGATTTGAGTTGTCTCAAAGTCATGCAAATTTATAACTGCGATTCTTGGGTTAGCCTTATCGTTGATAAATAGATAATCACCAACATACTCACCATTTTTCTCAGTAAAATTTGGGTGGTGTGTATCGCCCCATGTTATCTCTTTGCCTCTGATGTTGCCTTGTTTTAAAACAGCTTTTGACTCATCGTCATAGCCATATCCTTGCCAAGGCTCTGGTGTGAAAACGCCGATGTATTTATAAATTCTCATCGACGGAACGCCATAAACTAGCACTTGACCGCTTTGCCCGCCAGATGAAAAGACGATGAAATCATCTTTTTTACCGCTAGGCTGATAAGTTTTAGCAGCTGCAAGGACATCTTTTTCGCTTAGCCCACGCTCTTTCATGACTTTTTCAAGGTCACTACTAGCAGCACAAGCAGTAGTTAAAGATAGCCCAAGCAACGCAGCACTTGCGACACAAAATAACTTTTGCATTTACTCTCCTTTTTAAAATGAATTTATCTCTAAACTCTTTATCTCATTGTCTAAATTTACGCCATTTAGGACGCCTTTATCTATAAAAATTCTTTTTATCTCATTATTAAAAAGAGCCTTTTGTCCTTTTAGTTTAAGATCTTTGTCAAATTTATAGACTACTCCATCCCCATCACCTATGAAAATTTCATCCTCCATACACGCAAGAGCTGAAATTTTAGATTTTAAAACTTGCTTTTTAATTCCACTTTTAAAATCTAAAATTTCTCCATCTCTAAAGCCAAGCAAAATATCATTCCCTTTAAATTTACAGGCACTAAGTGGAGCAAAGCCAACACGCTTTTTCTCTTTTAAATTAAGCTCTTTATCAAGCAAAAATGCTTTGCCATTAAAGCTAGTAAAAAATAGTTCATCATCAATTGGCAAAAGGCTTGAAATTTTATAAACATCTTTATAATTTTTAGTTAAAAGTTTATTGAGATTTTTATCAAAAACGCCTATGCTTACTTCATTTGTCATATCGCAAGCTACGTAAATTTTATTTTTAATTGCCGTAATTTGTGAAATTTTACAGCCAACATTTGGCATGGCAAATAAAAAATTTCTCTCATTTGCCACCTCGATAATCTCATTGTTTAAATTTGCGATATAAAAGGATTCTCCATCATTTCCGCATTCTTGATTTTTATAAATCGTATCTTTTAGATCCAAATTTTTAATCTGCCCATCTTTTATAAAAACGATGCTTTGGTTGCTTTCATTAATAAAGCAGCCTAATTGCTGGGCAAAAGCTGTTATTAAAAACAAACTTATACAAAGCAGAAATCTCATAATCCAAGGCACTTTCATCATAAATTTAATAAGTAAAAAAACTATACATACTTAACTCTTAAAAGCAAATTAGCGATTAATTTATTTTTTTAAGCTTTTAAAGAAAAATATCAATAAATTTTTTTAAATTTTATTATTTACATTATATAGACATTATGATTTAATCAATACTAATATAGTTTTAATAAAATTTATTATCTATAAAACTCTTCATTTTAGGTATTTTATGCATTAAAAATTAAATTATAAATAATTTCTTAAGAAAATTATTTAAATTAAATAATTATATTAAGTAATGAGAAATCTTTAGCATTTAAGTAAAAGCCAAAAATTTATGCATTTGGTATATTTTTAGCTTAAAGCCATTGGTAATTTAAATTTGTTTAAATAAGCTATAATCCGCCAAAAAAGGAGAGATAATGCTAACGCATTTAGATGAGAAAGATCGTCCAAAAATGGTCGATGTAAGCCCAAAAGATCCTACAAAAAGAGTAGCAACTGCTAGTGGGATCATCAAAATGAGCAAAGAGGCCTTTAGAGCGATCAAAGAAAACACTGGCAAAAAAGGCCCGGTCATCCAAACAGCTGTCGTTGCTGCGATAATGGGTGCAAAAAAGACAAGTGAGCTAATTCCGATGTGCCATCCACTAGCTATTTTAGGTGTGGATTGTGATATCGAGGAGCTGCCTGAAATTTGTGCTTTTAAGCTTTATGTGAGTGTAAAAATAGAGGGCAAAACAGGCGTTGAGATGGAGGCATTAACTGGCGTTAGCGTGGGGCTTTTAACGATTTATGATATGGTAAAAGCTATAGATAAAAGCATGGAAATAAGTAATATCGTATTAGAGAGTAAAACAGGAGGAAAAAGTGGCGAGTATATGCGATCTAAATAACAAAAAAGCAAAAATTGATTACCCGACACATTGGGAATATAAAATAATATTTGATGTAGATGTCAATGTAGAAGAAAAGGTAAAAGAGATAGTAAAAGATAGAGAATTTAAACTAGTCTTTTCAAAATTTAGCAAAGATAAAAAGTACGCAAGCTATGACCTAGCCGTGCTAGTTTTGAGCGAAGAAGAGAGACTCGAGATATTTTCTGCACTAAAACACGAAGCAAAATACGTTTTATAAGGTAAAAGATATGAACAATTTAGAACAAAATTTACATGATTATAAAAGCAGCGATGGCTTATTAATAAGCATAAAAGCTCTTTGCAATAACTTCTTTCAAGATGCTGCAAACAAAGATATAAATGCTTTGCCAGAAATTTTAAAGGCTAAAATGAACGAGCTTTATGACAAAATGAACAAAGAAGATCTCATAAACGCAAAAAATCTAAAAAGTGCTATGGAGGGAATAAATCAGGCCATTGTCGGCACTGAAGAAAAGGCGCTTTACGAGCTACTTGATAAAAAAGATGAGCTAAATCGTGCAATAGAAGCAAAACGTGAAGAGATAAAAAATAGGCTCAAAATTTCATTTGAAGCAGCTGAAGAAGTCGTAAAAGATAGAAATTTTAGTGAAAAAGAGGAAATTTTAGAACTTTTAAATAATGCGATCATTAGAGAAACAAGGCTTCTTGGTATCTTAAAAGAGAGCGCTCAGATTGCATTTTTGACAACTCTTGAAGGTGCAAAAGATGTCGAGGAAACAGCTGGTACGATAGCTAAAAATATGACCTATATTGCGATAATTGGAGGAGAGTTTAGCAAAGAGCGGATACTTGAAATTTCAAAAAATATCATCATAGCAGCAGCAAATTTAGCAGACGAGGGTCATATCTTTGCAAAAGAGTTGATAAGTGGAGCGATAAGTGGTACAAGAGATGGCATTTTAAGAGCCATAGAAAAGCTAAAAGATGAGGCGAAATTTGCTCCAGATGAGCTTAGGCTAAACTCACAACTACTAAATTTAAAAAATATTGATGAAGAATTTATAGCCTTGCTTAGGGAACTTGAAAAAGAATTTGAAGGTGTAGCAAGAAACGAGATCGAAACCGTTATAAATAGCGAGCTAGATACAAACCTAGCAAAATTTAAACGCATTAGCGATCAAGCAAGAGAGCAGATCATTTCAAGGATAGAAGAGCTAAAGTCAAACAGCATGGCAAAGCTTATGAGTGAGGCAAATAATAAATTTGAAGCCCTAAAGCAAGAGCTAAATGACAAGAGTAAAAAGCTAAAACTAAATTTTGATACAAACGACAAAATTGAAGAGATCAAACAAGAGATCGCTAATCTTGAGAAAAAAGCCAATGAAAAATTTGAAGACATCAAACAAATTGACATCAAATCAGAAGCCAAGAAATTTGGAGATAGGGCTTATCAAGCTGCAAAAGATCTGTTAAATGTTATTAAAAAAGATAAAAAAGAGGATTAAATTATCAAGCTTATCTTGAAATTTTTCCTGAAAGATACTCACGCTACATATTCTTGCTAAGTGTGAAATTTTTTTCACACTTAGCTTTTACTTTTTAAAGCTTAAAATCATAAAAATAGATAAAGTAAAAATGCTCCTAAAATCAAGCGGTAGATGACAAAAGGCAGCATTCTAATCCTTGAGATGATCCCCATAAACAGCTTAACGCAGAGATAAGCACTAACAGCACTTATTATGACTCCAAGGGCGATATCGCTCCAAGGAAGCGCATTTGGATCTTTTATAAGCTTGATGCTCTCAAGTCCGCCGGCTAGGATAATGACTGGGATCGACATCAAAAATGAGAAATTTGCACTTCCCTTGTGACTAAATCCTAAAAAAAGTGCTGCTGTCATCGTCACACCTGATCTTGAGACACCAGGGATAAGTGCGACAGCTTGGGCAAGGCCGATAATAAGTGCAAATTTTATGGTCATTTCATATTCGCTTTTATTTGTCGAGCGAAGATCTGCAAAGTAAAGCGCTATGCCAAAGACGATCGTAGTAATAGCGATCACAACGCCGCTTCTTGCGTACTCTTCGATAATGTTGTTAAACAAAAGTCCAAAAATTCCCACTGGAATGGTGGCAAATCCCACGCACCAGACAAGCAAGCTATCGCCCACCATCTTTCTTTGTGCGATCGAGGCAAAAAAGTCACGAAGTAGCTTAAAAATCGTATCTTTAAAATAAAAAAGTATCGCGCTTAACGTGCCAACGTGCACTGCCACGTCAAAAGCAAGACCTTGATCTGGCCAGCCAAGTAGCTTTGGCACCAAGATAAGATGAGCCGAGCTAGATATCGGCAAAAATTCGCTTATACCTTGCACCAAGGCCAAAACGATAACGTGAGAAATTTCCATAAAATGCCTTTTTTGATTTTAGATTGCAGCTGGGGATTTTACTCCCCAAGATTAAATTTATATAAGTTCGCTAGCAAAATTTGCAAGTTTTTGCGGAGTAAATCCAAAGTGATCAAATAGCTCGTTCGCCTTGCCACTAGCGCCAAAGCTATTCATGCCATAAACTGCGTCAGCAAATTTATACCACTCATAGCCGGTTGCAGCTTCAACTGCGATGATGGTTGTATTTTTGTCTAAAATTTTAGCCACGTATTCATCTGGCTGCTCGCAAAGTAGGTCAAAACAAGGAGCTGACACGATGTTTGCGCCAATGCCTTGTTGGCTAAGAATTTCAGCTGCTTTTACACAGAGTGAGACCTCGCTACCGCTTGCTATAAATGTTATCTTTGCGTCTTTTGCCGAGCTTAATAGATATGCGCCATTGCTAACCTCGCCAAATTCGCCTTTAGCAAGTGGCTCAAGCCCTTGACGGCTAAGCACAAATGCGCTTGGAGCATTTAAATTTAGAGCCACTTGCCAGCTAGCTGCGTTTTCGTTGCCATCAGCTGGGCGGAAAGTGTAGAAATTTGGCATCGCTCTAAATGTGCTAAGCTGTTCGATAGGCTGATGTGTCGGACCATCTTCGCCAACGCCGATACTATCGTGCGTGAAGACAAAAAAGTGTTTTATGGCCATTAGCGCTGCTATCCTCGCACTTGGCTTTAGATAGTCGCTGAAGATGAAAAATGTCGCTGAAAATGGCAAGAAAAGGCCGTATCTAGCGATACCGTTGTTGATGGCCGCCATGGCGTGCTCTCTGATGCCGTAGTGGATATTTTTGCCATTTGGGAAGTCGCCCATACCCTTTAGCTCAGTCTTATTTGAAGGAGCAAGGTCAGCACTACCACCGATAAAGCCGGGTAGTTTTTTAGCTATCTCATTTAAAATTACATGGTTTGTATCTCTTGTGGCTAGCTTCTTGTCGCTAAAGTCAGGGAATTCGATCTTGCTAAAGTCTGGATTAAGAAGTGAGTTTAGTAAATTTTTGCCTTCAATGCTTAGCGCCTCAACCTTTTTGTTCCACATCGCCTCTTCTAAATCGCCCTTTTCAACTGCACCTCTAAATCTTAAAAGCACATCCTCGTCGATAGCAAATTTCTTCTCAGGGTCAAAGCCAGCTGCAGCCTTTGCCTTTTTAATGATCTCTTCGCCAAGTGGTGCGCCGTGGCTGTGGTGACTTCCTTCAAGCTCCATTGCACCACGTGCTATGCGTGTGTTTGCGATGATGAGATATGGCGACTCTTTCTCGTTTGCCTGCTCTAGTGCAAATTCGATCTGATCGTAGTCATGTCCATCGATGCGTGCGACCTCCCAGCCCTGCGCCTCAAACCTCGCTTTGACATCCTCACTAAAAGCTATCGCCGTGTCACCCTCGATCGTAATGTTATTTGAGTCGTAAATGAGCACAAGATTATCTAGTCTTAAATTTCCAGCTACTGAACATGCCTCGTAGCTTATACCCTCTTCTAGGTCGCCGTCGCCGCAAAGGCAGTAAATTTTATGATCGATTATTTTATTATCTGGCTCGTTTAGCACGTTTGCAGCGTATTTTTCTGCCATGGCTAGACCAACTGCGTTTGCTACGCCTTGGCCAAGTGGGCCAGTGG
Source organism: Campylobacter concisus (assembly GCF_002165785.1). GTDB lineage: Bacteria > Campylobacterota > Campylobacteria > Campylobacterales > Campylobacteraceae > Campylobacter_A > Campylobacter_A concisus_W. The sequence continues at coordinate 121,507 of NZ_NDYO01000008.1, read as the reverse complement.
CCACCTCAACGCCTGGAGTGTGAATTTCTGGGTGTCCTGGGGTATTTGAGCCAAGTTGGCGGAAATTTTTAAGCTCATCAAGGCTTAAATCGTAGCCGCTTAAGTGCAAGAAGCTATAAACCAAACTTGATGCGTGACCACCGCTAAAAACGAGCCTATCTCTGTTTAACCATTTTGGATTTTTTGGATTGTGTTTTAAAAAGTTGCTTAAAACCACCATGATATCGGCTAGGCCCATAGGTGCACCTGGGTGTCCGCTGTTAGCGTTTTGCACCATATCAGCGCACAAAAATCTTATAGTATCGGCTTGTTTTTTTAGCATATGATCTCCTTTTATTGCGTCAGATTATACAAAAAAGTGATTAAAACTTGCCTTGCATTTTTGTCCAAAATATCTAAATAGTGATATAAATTTTTTAAATTTTTAGCAGTAAAAAGCTAGAAATTTCTAGCTTTTATCTAAGGTGCTTATCCGTAAGCTCCAAGATCATCTTTGCTATGCCAGAGTCTATCTGATTTAGTGCCTCTTCTATCTCGCAAATTAGCTCATCTTTTTTCTTTTTTGCGCCAGATAGACCAAGTAAATTTGTAAATGAGTTTTTCGCTAGGTCGTTATGCACAGGCTTTCCAGCGGCCGCCTCGTCGCTTGTAAGATCGATGATGTCGTCTTGTATCTGAAAAGCAAGGCCGAGCTTTAGTCCGATATCATAAATTTTCTCACACTCTGTTTCGCTTAAATTTACTATCACAGCGCCCATTTTTAGGCTAGCGGCGATGAGCTTCGCAGTTTTGTGGATATGTAAAAAGACTAGCTCATCAAGGCTTAGCATCTTGCCAGAGAGGCCAAATTTAGCCTTTGCTCTTTTGATGTCCTCTTTGTTCGTATTTTCAAAAAAACAATCCAGCGCCTGACCTAGCACCATGCCACTAATGCCAGCATTCTCACTTAAAATTTCCACACATTTTATACGCGTGTCGGCTGGTAAATCGGTATGTGAAATTTCATAAAAAGCATGCGTATTTAGTGCATCTCCTGCAAGTATCGCAGTAGTCTCGTCGTACGTGACGTGAAGCGTTGGTGTGCCACGCCTAAGGCTTGCGTTGTCCATAGATGGCAAGTCATCATGAATGAGCGAATAAGTGTGCATCATCTCAAACCCTAAAGCCACTCTCATGGCCTTTTGCGTGAGGCTTTTATCCACACTTTCTACCACGCCAAGAAGCAAAAGCGCCCTAAAGTGCTTGCCTCCAGCCTTTAGCATAACGCCAAGTGCCTCCTCGTAGTAAGGGTGAAAGCTAGGCGCCTTTGGCAAATTTGCATTTAAAAATTTTACAAAGTCCTCAAGTAGGCTCATTTTGGCACTCTTGCAAAAAACTGAAAGTCATTTCTAGTAAATAGAAGCGTAAAATTTTTTAACTCACCAAGCTTCTCTAAAAGCTCTTCACGACTACTCACGCTTTGTTTATCAAAACCTAAAATTTTATCGCCGGTCTTGATGCCAAAAATTTCTGCATTCGACTTTGGCTCGACCTTGGTAACGACTAAATTTTTATCCACCGTGATACCATAATCCACCAAAATCTTATCATCAAGCATTGTTTGTGCTTCTTTTGGCATGATGTTGAAATTTGGTATATCAAGGCTTGAAGGGGCGTCTATATCGAGGCTTTGGTTAAATTTCACATCCCCGCTTACTGGCACTTGAAAGAGCATTTCTTGCTTATCGCGCTTCACGATGATGTCTAGTTTTGCGCCTTTTGGAGCAAAAAGCACCATCTCATTTAGCTCTCTTAGACTCTTTGGTTTTATGCCATTTATCGTAACAAGCTCATCATCAACCATCATCATCTTGCCGCGACCCAAAGGATCAACAAGGCCAACAAAAAATTTATCCTCTTTTTGCAAGAATTTCACGCCGATATCACCGTAATAGACGTCATCATAAGATACAAAGTGCTTCAAATAGCGATTTGGTATAAATTTATCAGCTCCAACAGCTATGCCTATCATCTTGCAACAAGGTGTGTTTATCTCGCCAGTCGCGTTATACTCGAAGCTTAGCGTGTCAAAGTCGCCTAAATTTTGCCCTAAAGACTTGATGTGACCCATGACGGTGTTGTTTGCATCATTTAAAATGCCAACCCAAGTGCTCTTTTTGATGCGCTCCTCGTTGGTCTCATCAGCCATCACAACGGGGTTTAGTTCCTTGCTAGAGCGAACTAAAAAGAGCTGCAAATATGGGTCAAATTTGACATATTCTCCAAGTGGGGCTCCCTCGCTTTTTGGCACTGCAATCAAATTTTTAGTGATAGCCACACCAAAATGTTTATTTACTGAGACGATCGAGTTTTTGTTCTTTTCAAAGCAGGCGTTAAAGTCCTCTTGCGTAGGCCTAGGATCGGCGTTTAGGCAAAGCGCTGATAGCAAAAATGCAAGGGTAAATTTATAATTTAGTCTCATTTTATCCCCATCGAAGCAAGGCCGCCAAGCATCCTTGAAGCAGTGTTTTTCTTGTCAGCCTCAACTGATTTTAGCACGTCATTTACGGCGCTTATTAGCAAAATTTGCATGCTCTCTTTGTCTTCAAGCAAGCTATCATCTATGCTGATATCAAGTATCTCGCCACTGCCGTTTGCTCTCACGCTTACTAGTCCGCCACCGCTTTTTGCGCCAAATTCTTTGTTTTTGCTCTCTTCTTCCATCTGCTTGGCTTGCTTTTGCACATCCTCGAGCATCTGCCCCATCTTTGAAAAGTCAAATCCCTCAAACATCGCCTACTCCTTTATGATCTCGTTTTTGTTATTTACGTGCACGATGGTTGGCTTAAATTTCTTAGCTTTTTTAAATTTCATGCTAGCGTAAGCCACGATAATGACCACGTCTCCTACGCAGACTTTTCTAGCAGCTGCGCCGTTTAGGCAAATTTCGCCTTTTTTGCCCTTTATCACGTAGGTGGCAAATCTCTCGCCATTATTTACGTCTAAAATTTCAACCTTTTGATTTTCTATCAAATTTGCAGCTTTTATAAGCTCCTCGCCGATGCTGATCGAGCCAACATAGTTTAAATTTGCGTCTGTTACGACGGCTCTGTGGATCTTGCTAGCTAAAATTTCTATATTCATTTTTACCTCTTTAAAAGCTCTTTTACTACTTCTTTGTCGCTAAATGGGTGCTTGACGCCATTTATCTCTTGATATGGTTCGTCGCCTTTGCCAAGTATGACAAGCGCCCAGCCGGGCTCAAGCTTGCTAATGGCTAGCGCGATCGCCTCTTTGCGGTTGACGTTTCGTATCAAATTTTCATTTTGGCTCATACCAGCGTAAATTTCATCTATTATGCTCTCTGGCTCTTCGCTTCTTGGATTGTCACTTGTGACGATGCAAATTCTTGCGTATTTTTGGGCTATCGCTCCCATTTTAGGGCGCTTTGTCCTATCTCTATCGCCACCTGCCCCAAAGACTGCTATCAAATTTAGATGTCTAAGCGAGTTTAGCACTTTCTCGATGCCATCAGGAGTATGGGCAAAATCCACGATGACTAACGGATCGGTGCTAACCACTTCCATTCTGCCACTAACCCCTTTAAATTTGCTTATCGCCTTTGAAAGCGCGGTCGCGTCTGGACGCTCTAGCAAGCAAACAGCGCCAAGTGCGGCGATTAGGTTGTAGAGATTAAACTCGCCTTGCAAGCTTGAGTCTATCTCCACATCGCCATTTGGTGTCTTGATAACTGCGTCTATGCCGTCTTTTAGCCCATAAACTATCGGCACAAAGCTGGCTGGCTTTTTAAGCGAATACGTATAAGCGTTTTTTGGGTTAAATTTAATGCCATTATCATCAGCATTTATAAGCTTCATGCAATCATCATCAAAAAAGCTCGACTTTACCCTAGCGTACTCCTCCATGCTCTTGTGGTAGTCGAGGTGGTCTTGAGTCAAATTTGTAAAAATTTTTAGAGCAAATTTCAAGCTCTCTATACGCTTTTGAGCTATCGCGTGTGAGCTAACCTCCATCACGAAGTACTCACAGCCCTGCTCGCTGGCTGCTTTGAGGTATGAAAGAGTCCTTAAAATAGCACTTGTCGTAAGCGCCTTGTCATCTATCTGCTTGCCCTCTATAAATGCCCCTCTTGTGCCACTTAGGCCGCATTTTTTGCCTAAATTTCGCAAAGTCTCATAGATAGCAGCAGCCGTTGTGGTCTTGCCATTTGTACCTGTGATGCCAACTATCTTTAAGTTTTCGTCTATTTTTAAAAGCTTCTTGCACTCTTCAAGGCTGATTATCTTAGCGCCATTTTTTATCGCTGCCTCTACAAATTTTGCGTTTGCAGCAGTTTGCACAAAAAACGAGCCCTCTTCGCACTCGTTTGAGTCATCTGTTATGAAGCTATTTTCTACTGATATTTTCATCGTTTTGTCTTTTTTGTATCTCTTTAAAAAGCTGATCTATTCGCTCATCACCGCCAAACATCACCGCCGCACTCTCAAGATAGTTTATACTCATTTCGATGAAGTCATTTTTTATCAAATTTCCCAAAAATTCTAAAAAATCATCTTTGTTTGAGATCATTACCTTGGTTGAGAACATGATGTTTTCAAAGACCTTTTTGAAGCTCCCATCCTTATAAACAGCCTTTTTAAAGTCCTCATAGCTGATCGCGTCTTGCTCTTCAAAATACTCGTCACTAGCCAATCTTGATTCTAAAATTTTTAAAATTTCATCCATTCCTTCATCATCTTCGCCAGCTCTTAGTTTATCCATAAAATAGTCAAATAAAAGTTTTGCTTCCTCTGCATTTTTCTCGCCAAGGGAGCAAATTTGTATCAAAAATAGTAAATTTTTATCCTGTGTCTTTTCGTAAGCTAGAGAGAAGTAAAAGATCGCTTCTTTAAATTTTGAGCGTTTAAAGTGTTTAATGCCTATTTTTTTATAATCTATCAATGTCAAATTCCTCGCCGATCGGGATATTTACGACCTCAAGCTCTGGGTGAATATCCATACGAAGTTGTCTTTCGAGTCCATATTTTAGTGTAGTTGTGCTAGCTGCACATCCATGACAATGCCCTGTAAGTCTTACGTAAATTTTGCCGTTTTTTATGCCAAGTAGCTCCATACCACCGCCATCATTTTCAAGCATTGGTAATACCTTTTGCAAACTCGCACTGACTGGTTTTAAAAGTTCTTCATCGCTAAATGGGATCATATCTTTTTCCTATTAAATTTTTGGGCTATTATAGCAAAATAAAAATGCAAAAAATAATGGCTATATTTTTGCTTAGTGCTAATTTTGCTTTGTAATGTAAACCTTTTTGACACACCTAGTCAGCTTTGATTTTTAAATGCTTGAGCTAAAATTTAGTAAATTTTTGATTATAAGTTTTAGGATAAAAGGGCAAATTTCGCCCTTTTTGTTTAATCTATTAGAAGTGATTTTATATCTACTTTTTGCTCAATCATCTTGCTCTCAAGCATAAATTCTTGCGTAGCTTCAAGTGCTTTTATATCTTCAGGCGTGATCTTTGGACTAAAGTCATACTGCGGATACATACTCTTTACCGCCTCTATGCTAAGCCCGGTCTCTTCAGCTGTAAATTTTAATGCCTCTTCCTCATTTGCTTTCATAAAAGCCAAAATTTCATCTTGAGCCTTTTTAAATTTTTCAACTAGATCTTTATGTTTTTTGTAAAATTCTCCGCTTGTGGCAGTGACGATGACTGGAGTGATGACGCCCTTGCCTGTTGTTACGACGCTAAGTCCTGATTTTTTAGCATTATAAGCAGCTGGTCCAGCAAGAAGCGCTGCATCGACGCTACCATTTTCAAGTGCAGCTTGTGCAGCTGGGATGCCCATAGAAACGAACTCTACGTCATTTATACCAAGTCCACCAAGAGCAAGATACCTAACCAAAAGCTCATTTAATATCGTACCTTTTGGGCCTGCTATTTTTTTACCTTTTAAGTCTTTAGCGGTTTTTATACCTTTATCTTTAGCAAATATCGCAAAAGCTTCAGGTGCTCTTGAATATGCACTTATGATCTTTATGTCAGCTTTATTTGCTGCAGCAAGTATGACTGAAGTTCCGCCCACGCAGTTTAGAAACTGGAGCGAATTTGAAGCTAGAGCTTGAGTCTGCTTTGCGCCTGATGTTATCTCAGAGTACTCGACTGGTATACCAAAAGATTTAGCATAAAAGCCTTTAAATTTATCGACGATTGAGGGGACGTTTAGCGGCGATTTGACATAGGTCATGCCGATCTTATCTAGCTCGCTTGCGTTTGCGACTAGACAAAGCAAAGAGGCTGCACACAAAATCTTAAAAAACTTTCTCATATTTACTCCTTTAAAATTTTCCAAATTATATAACTTTTTACTTCGTTTTGGTTTTAATTATCATTTTATAAAATACTAAATTTCGCTCAAAATTTTACGCTTTAAGTTTATTAGCTCATCGCAAAGCAAATCTCTTGGCTTAGCTAGATTTGATAGATCATAGCTTGATTTTATCCCGCCTTTTTCAAGCAAAATTATCTCGTCTGCTAAATATAGAGCTTCATCGACATTATGAGTGACAAAAATGATGGTTTTACCAGCTTGAAGCTTTAAAATTTCAGCCTGCATGCTGGCTCTCGTAAAAGCATCAAGTGCCGCAAATGGCTCATCCATAAGGATCAAATTTGCCTCGTATGCTAGCACTCTTGCAAGAGAAACACGCGAACTCATGCCGCCAGATAGCTGCGAAACAGCGGCGAATTTAAAGTCGCTAAGCCCTATCATTGATATGAGTCTATCTATCTTTACCTCGTCTATCTCATGCTTTTTAAGCGAAAATACGATATTTTCATAGACATTTAAAAAAGGCATGAGCCTAGGCTCTTGAAATACAAAACCGATCTTTGCTTGCTCTTTAAATTTTATCTCACCTAGACTTACGCCCTCAAGTCCAGCAATAAGCCTTAAAAGAGTCGTTTTACCGCAACCACTTCTGCCAAGTATAACGGTGATCTTATCTTTTTTTATGCTTAAATTTAGCTCTTTTAAAACGTCGATACGCTTGTCATGGATAAAAAAATGCTTTGATAAATTTAAAATTTTTATCATTTTTCACTTCGTAAAAGGCTAAATTTAGATATCAAAAATAAAAATATCCTATCTATGAGCACACCGCAAATTCCAATCGTAAAAATGCCAACAAATATCCTATCTGCGCGCGAAAGCTCCTCTGCGTCAAGTATAAGATAGCCTAGTCCACTAGAAGCTGCGACCATCTCCGCTCCCACAATCGCTCGCATTGCGTAGCCAAAACCTATGCGCATACCGACAAAGATATCCTTTATGGCATTTTTTAGGATGATTTTGTAAAAAATTTCAAATTTACTAAAACAAAAAATTTTACCAACCTCAATAAGCTTCACATCGCAGCTAGTTAGCCCTTTTGAAATACTTAAAAACATTGGGAAAAACGATGCTAGGATGATAATAATAATTTTTGGAGTTTCGTTTATACCAAACCAAAGTACCAAAATAGCAATAAGGCTAAGTGGCGGAACATTTCTAAAAAATTCTAAAATCCACTCATAATAAATGCTAGCTTTTGGAAATAGCGCCGCCACTCCGCCAAAAATAAATGCCAAAACAAAAGCAAAAGCATAGCCAACAAATATACGCTTAAAGCTAATCGTCACATGCGTTATTAGCTCACCACTTAAGCTCATATCAAACATCGCTTTAAGTGTCGTAATAGGACTTGGCAAGATATAGGGCGTGAAAATTTCTAGCTCGCAAACAACCTGCCAGAGGGCAAAGATCACTAGGATCAAAACGCTCTTTTTAAAAATTTCTATCACAGCCCATCTCCATTGTGACAGCCATTTTCACAGTATAAAAGTTCAATGATCTGATAGTTTTTAAGCTCGCTAAATTTATATGAAAATGCGTTTTGTATCTTTTCTTTACTACACAAACTTAGTGTTTTTATACCTAAATTTTCAAAAAATCCAGGCGGGATCGGACTTGATTCTATTTTGCTTGTTTGTAAATTTATATCGTTTAGCTCTTTAAATTTTTTCCATGTTAAAAATGTAGTTTGCTCTAATTTTAAAGAATTTCCAAGCTCAGCCAAGTCCTCACAAGGCGTTGTTATATAAAGCCACTCATATTCTTTTAGCTTTAAGCTAAGCTCAATGGCGCTTTCTATTAAAATGGGATTTAAGCTTGAAATATTGTTTGAAAATTCTTTGAAATTTGATCTTAAAAAATTTACAGCTCTTGGGCAGCGACTATCTAAAACCATGCCTTTAGAGCATAAATTTTTATATGAATTTTTGATATCACTAACATGATCTTTTTCGCACTCTACTATGTTAAAGCTCTTGTTTTGCAAGAGCTCTTTTAACGCAGAGAAGTCATACATATTTTTTACAACCGGATTTAGCCAAAGTAGCTTTCTCAAGAATTCTCCGTAATTTTAATAATAGAAATCAAGATTCTATCATTTAAAAATTTAAACCAAGTAAAAAGAGCCGCTTATGACTAAAATCATAAAGATAAGCGGTGCAAAAAAACTAAATTTAGCCTACACTTTTATATCTAATTTCTGTTTTTGCTCCACTTTTTCCATTAGCTTTAGTATATCAACTCCATTTTTCTCAAGCTGCATTAGCTCCTTAAGATAGGCAAATTTCTCATCTTTGTTGATGTCGTAAGTAGCCATTTTCTCACTTCGTCCGATCACTGAGGCATAGACCTTGTTGCCATCAAGTTTGTCCGTATTTTGCACATTATAAAGCGAGAGCACGCCCTCTACCACCTCTTTAAAATCCGCCCCGCTCTTCATGCCAGCTTTCATAAGAGTAAGAAATCTCTGTCTGCTCTCTTCGTCAGTGAAATTTATATTTTGTAGCGTCTGGTACTCGATTGGTGGCTTATTAGTGCTTGTTAGCATGGAGATAGCCTTTTTGCCTATCGTAATGCTTTCCACACCGACTCTTTCACCAAGATACTGCCTAAGTGCATAATCAATCCACTTATCTTTAAACTCATCTATGCTTAGGTCTTTATCAAGTATCTCAAACCCTTCCACATGGCTCTTGTGACCAAGCCCGAGAAGTGTATTGCCATCAAGTTTTGACGTGTACTCTTTTGCAAAGAGATCGACATCTGTTGGATAATATCCTATGATCTCTTCGTGAGCTCTGCCAAAGCCAAGTGCTTTGGTCTGGTTGATAAAATTTTTGAGATCATTTATCTCATCTTGGCTGACTTGTTTGTCATATCCCATGAGCTTGCCCCAGATGCTTATCTTGCCATTAGCAGCTATGCCTGATAGCGAGAAATTGCTAGCAAATGTTAGATTCTCACTATTTTTTTGAAATTTTGTCGTATTTGTTTCATTTAAATTTATTGGCTCACCTCTAGTATCGGTATGACTTTTTTGTTCATCAACCAAACTACTAGATAAATTATTTAAAGAATTTTTGTCTATATTGGATTTAGTATTTTTAGTATCAAACTCTTGTGCTATACTACTTTGCGAGCCAACATAAAAATTTGTGCCAACTCCATTTACACTACCTATCATCTCAAATCCTTTGAAATTTATTAGATGCCTGAAACAAATATCGTCTTTATAAAATAAAATTTTAGCATAGAGTTTAAAGGTAAAAATTTAAAATGTATAATTTTAGATTAAAAGACTTACAACTTTTAACTATGAAATTTATGGTTTTTGGTTAATAATTTTGGTAGATAATTAAAGAAATTTATAGCTTTCGAAACCTTTTAGAAGAAGGATTTTATTTTAAAAGTGGGGGTTTTATATAAAAAATAAAAAAGAGAGCCGAAGCTCTCTAAATAATTATTCAGCTACTAGCTCTATATAAGCCATCTCTGCCGCGTCGCCTCTGCGAACACGAGTCTTGATGATTCTTGTATAGCCACCATTGCGCTCTTTAAATTTTGGAGCTACTTCAGTAACTAATTTATTTGTTGTTTCTTTATCTTGTAAAGAAGCAAATACTGCTCTATGAGCGTTAGAGTCACCTTTTCTAGCTCTTGTGATTAGCTTTTCAACATAGCTTCTAAGCTCTTTTGCTTTTGGTAAAGTCGTCTCTATCTTTTCGCTTTTGATGATAGCTATCGCCAAATTTTTAAGCAATGCAGATCTATGAGATGACGTTCTACCAAGTTTGCGATATCCGTGTTTATGTCTCATCTATTGTCCTTTTATTCTTTTACACTCATTTGTGCTTTAAGCTCGGTTATTTTCTTTCTTAGTTGCTCTTTGCCATCTTTTAACACGTCAGCACCAACTGGATAGCCTATCTCTTCCATAACCGCTTTAATCTCTTCAAGAGATTTTTTACCTAAATTTTTAAGCTCTTTAAGCTCATTTTCGTCCATTAATGCAAGCTCGCCAATAAATCTAATATCAGCTTTGTCAAGGCAGTTAAAACTTCTAGCGCTTAAATTTAGATCTTCTACACTAGAAAGTAGCTTTGAAAACTCACCACCTGCACTTGAGCTAGCAACTGGAGCACTGACATCAATATCTAAAATTCCTTTAAATACTGACATTTGTTGATACATAGCTTCTAAACAATTTTTAAAAGCCTCTATCGGACTAACTTGACCATCAGTTGTTATAGTAAATACGATCTTTTCATAGTCTGGATCATCCTCAACCAAGACATTTTGTATATCGTAAACTGCTTTTTTAACAGGTGTAAAAAAAGCATCAAGTGCGATATAGTCGTCTTCGATCTCTTCTCTGATCTCTTCACTAGGAACATATCCGATACCTTTTTGAATGATAACTGAAAAATTTAACTCAGCATCTTCATTTATTGTAGCAAGGTATGCATCTGGGTTAACGATCTCAACTAGATCATTATTTAAATCAGCACCGGTTATCTCTTTTGGTCCTTTAAAGCTATACTCTATAACTTCGCGCTCACTGGTGCTTTTTAATTTAAATCTGATCTTTTTCAAATTTATAATAAAAAAAGCTACGTCCTCTAGCATACCTCGCATACTATCAAATTCGTGACTAACGCCTTTTATCTTTACACCGATAGGAGCAAAACCTACCGTACTTGTGTAAAGAAGACGACGCAATGGGTGAGCCAAAGTAACAGCATAACCCGCCTCAAAAGGATACGCTGTAATGTTAGCAACATTTTCGCTAACACTTTTAACTTCAATTTCAGTTGGCATATAAGCTGATGTAGTAATCTTTCTCATCTTTATACCCTCTATTATTTTGAATAAAGCTCTACTATAAATCTTTCCTCAACAGGAATGATAACCTCTTCTCTTTCTGGATTTCTAGTGAAAATTCCAAATTTTTTCTCTTTTTCAACATCTACCCAAGCAACAATACCGGTTTGTGCTGTAAGATCTATTGCACGAACAATTTGTGGATTATTCTTAGATTTTTCAACAATCTCTACTTTTGCACCTGGCTCAACTCTATAGGATGGTATATCTACTCTTTTGCCATTTACTAAAATATGTCCATGAGTTACTAGCTGGCGAGCAAAACGACGAGTTGTTGCAAAGCCCATTCTATAAACAACATTATCTAATCTTTGCTCTAGTAGTTGAACCAAAAGGGCACCAGTATTACCTTCGCGGCGTGCTGCTTCTTGAAATAATCTTCTAAATTGTTTCTCAGAAACACCATACATAAATTTAGCTTTTTGCTTCTCGCGAAGTTGTAAGCCATATTCGCTTATTTTTGCTCTTCTTTGTCCATGTTGTCCTGGCGCATAAGGTCTTTTTTCAAAAGCACTTTTACCAGCAAGTCTTCTTTCGCCTTTTAACGCAAGAGACACACCAAGACGTCTTTCTAATTTTTCAACAGGTCCTGTATATCTAGCCATAATAATTTCTCCTATTTTTCTCTAATTATACGCGGCGGCGTTTTGGCGGTCTACAACCATTGTGTGGCAAAGGTGTAATGTCTTTAAAGAAAGATACTTTAATTCCTTCAACAGTTCCTACACTTTTAACAGCCGTTTCACGTCCGCTACCTGGACCTTGAACCTTAATACCAACTTCTTTTATGCCATGCTCTTTTGCTTTATTTAGAGCATCTTCAACTGCCTGTTGGGCTGCATAAGGAGTTGATTTTTTACTACCTTTAAAGCCTAAGCCACCCGCACTACTCCATGCAATAGCATTTCCCATTTCATCAGTTACAGTTACCATAGTGTTGTTAAATGTTGCACTAATATAAACGATACCTTTGGCTATGCTTTTTCTAACTACTTTTTTCTTAACAATTTTTCTTTTCGCCATTTATTATCCTTTAACCCTTGCCTTACTTAGTAGCCGCACCGACAGTTTTACGTCTGCCTTTTCTGGTTCTAGCATTAGTTTTAGTCTTTTGGCCACGAACAGGAAGACCTTTTCTGTGGCGAAGACCTCTATAACTTCCAAGATCCATAAGAGCTTTGATATCCATAGCAACTTGTTTTCTCAAATCACCCTCAACGACGTGGTGCTCTTGAATTTCTTTACGGATAGCTGCTGCTTCGTCTTCGCTAAGCTCATAAACTCTCTTGTCGTAAGAAATTCCAGCTGCGTCAAGAATTTGACGAGATTTATAAAGACCTATACCATAAATATAAGTCAAACCATACTCGATTCTCTTTTTGTTTGGTAAATCTACACCTGCAATACGTGCCATGCCTTATCCTTGTCTTTGTTTATGTTTTGGATTTTCGCAGATAACACGAATTATGCCACTACGTTTGACAATTTTACATTTGTCACACATCTTCTTTACAGAAGGACGAACTTTCATTTTAGTCTCCTAAAAATTTATTCCACTTTTTTAGGGGCTGCATCAGGTCTAAAGAAAGAATTTAGACCAACTATTTTCAAAATAAGTGGGGAACTTTGAAAATAATTCTTCATACAGCTTTTCGCAAAGCTTGGATTTTACCCAAAACCAGCTTTAAATTTACTTAGCATATTTGCCACAAAGTCAAATTTACTTATATCTATAAGTGATCCTGCCCTTGTCTAGGCTATATGGCGTAAGTTCTACTTTTACACGGTCGCCAGGCATTATCTTTATATAATGCATTCTCATTTTTCCAGCGATATGACATAAAATTATATGTTTGTTGTCAAGCTCAACTTTAAAAGTTGCATTTGGCAGTGCTTCAACAACATTTCCATCAATCTCAATGACATCGTCTTTTGCCACAAACTCTCCTTTCTTTAAATTTTTGCCATAAATTTTACGCTTGGCTTAAAATTTCGGCTTTGCCATTAACTATCGCCATACAATGCTCATAATGGCTGGTTCTTAAACCATCTTTTGAGGTTACTTTCCAGTTATCGCTTCCTAAAACTGGCGTGCCGTCTTTTTGGCAGATCATTGGCTCTATACAAAATACCATTCCCTCTTTTATCTTTGGTCCAGCTTTTGGGTTATGCCCCTCAAGATAGTTTGGAATTTCTGGCTCTTCGTGTGGCCTTTTTCCTATACCGTGACCGCAATATCCACGTAAAGGCACATAACCTCTACCAAGAATAAATTTCTCAAGCTCATAGCAAATTTCTTTAAAATGCATACCAGCTCTTATATAGTCAATCGCAAAATATAGTGCATCTTTTGAGCAAGCGATCAAAGCCTCGTCTTCTTTTGAAATTTTACCAACTCCAAATGTCCTAGCCGAATCACCAAAATAACCATCTAAATTTGAGCCGATATCAACGCTAACGATATCACCCTCTTTTAGTTTGTATTCATTTGGGATTCCGTGGATCACCACTTCATTGACGCTTATGCAAGCTGCATTTGGAAAGCCATAAAGACCTTTAAAAGCAGGTTTTGCCCCAGCAGCCCTTATCATATCTTCACAAATTTTATCTATCTCAAGAAGGGAAATTCCAGGCTTTATAATCGTAGAAATGTGATCAAGAGTTCGAGCGACGATCTTGTTCGCCGCTCTCATTTTCTCTATCTCAGCTGGTCTTTTTAGCGTGATAGCCATTTTATAGACCTACTGCACTTAGAGTTTGGTATTTGTTTGTATAAGACTGAGCTTCTATACGCCTCATAGTATCCAGAGCGACAGATACCACGATAAGTACTGACGTGCCACCAAAATAAAATGGTACACCCATAGTTTTTACAAGTACCCATGGTAAGGTTGAGATGATGCCTAGATATAAAGCACCGCCCAAAGTTAGCCTGCCAGCTACTTCATTTAGATAGCTAGCTGTACTCTCGCCTGGTCTAACACCTGGGATAAATCCGCCTTGTTTCTTTAAATTTTCGCTTATATCTTTTGTGTTAAACACGATTGATGCGTAGAAAAACGCAAAGAAGATGATAAATAAAAATGTTAAAAAGTTAAACATATAGCCATTTGGACTTAAAAAGTCGTTGATAGCTTGGATAATCGGATTTGTACTAGCCTGTAAAATCGTACTTGGAAACATCAAAATCGCACTAGCAAATATCGGTGGAATAACACCGCTCAAATTTACTTTGATCGGTATATAGTTCATTATACGTTTGTTTTGATTTTCCATTATAACTTTTCTTGAGTAAGAAATAGGGATACGCCTTTCACCCATCTCAACAAATATAATAGCCCCAATGGTAGCTAAGATAATCGCCAAAATAGCGATAACTGTTAGAAAATTCATCTCAGAAGTATTTACTAAATTTATAGTTCCGCCGATTGCACTAGGTATGCCAGAGACGATACCAGCAAAGATGATAAGGCTTATACCATTGCCTATACCACGTTGCGTTATTTGCTCGCCTATCCACATAAGTAGCATAGTTCCAGTTAGCATAGATACGGCAGAGATCGCGATAAATAAATTTATATCTATCATGATAGCTTGTTCGCCACCACGTCCGCTTAAGCTTTGAAGTCCGATAGAAACACCGATTGATTGTACAAGAGTGATAACGATGGTTGCATAACGTATGATTTGCATGTACTTTTGCATACCGTCACGCTCTTTTTTCATCTGACCTAATTTTGGAAATGTTGCTGCTAAAAGCTCCATAATGATCGAAGCTGTAATGTAAGGCATGATACCTAGAGAGATAATGCTTAAACGCTCAGCAGCTTTACCGCTAAACATATTAAATAAGCCCAAGGCATTACTATTATTTGAATTGAAGAATTCTTTAATTACGTCGACATTAACACCAGGAACTGGCACATAAGCCAGTATCCTGTATGCGAACAAAAATGCCAACGTGATTAAAATCTTGTTGGTCAGTGTTTTATCCATTATTTTGTTCCGCTAACGCTAACGTTCTCGTCTTTGATCTTAGAAGCAAGAGCTTTTGCACTTGCACCGATTAGTTTTATCTTAGTAACGCTCTTTGAAATTTTATGAACGCTAGCTATTGTTGCTATTGAAATTTCAGCAAGCTCTTTTATAGCTGCAATTTTCTCGACATTAATAACATAAGGTTTTTCAAATTTAGAAGTAAAGCCTACTTTTGGAAGACGTCTTTGAAGTGGTTGTTGTCCGCCCTCAAAACCTCTTTTCTCATTGTAGCCTTTTCTTGCTCTTTGACCTTTGTTACCTTTGCCAGCAGTTTTGCCATTGCCGCTACCTTGACCACGACCTATTCTTTTGGTTGCATGAGTTGAACCTGCGGCAGGTGTTAATTTTTCTAATGCCATCTTAACTCCTTTCTCTTAGCTTTTTAGCAAACTAAGTGCTTTTATAGTAGCACGAACGACGTTTGCTGAGTTGTTTGAGCCAAGTGATTTAGTAAGGATATCCTTAATACCTGCAAGCTCGATAATAGGACGTGCACTACCACCAGCGATAACACCAGTACCCTCGCTAGCTGGGCGAAGTAGCATTCTACTTGCGTTATATTTTACCTCTACGTCATGAGGAATAGTTGTGCCTTTGATCTTAACGTGGATAATATTTTTAAATGCGTCGTCAATCGCTTTTCTCATCGCATCTGGTACCTCTTTAGCTTTACCATAACCAAAGCCAACTAGACCATTTCTATTACCAACAACAACTAAAGCTGTAAATCTAAATCTACGACCACCTTTAACAACCTTTGTAACCCGACCGATATCGACGATTACTTCTTCAAATTCTTCTCTATTATATTTTTCCATCGATTTTCCTTTGGGTTATAGCTTGATGCCATTTTCTCTTAAAGCTTCAGCAAATGCTGCGATAACGCCGTGATACAAATAACCATTTCTATCAAAAACTGCAACATCTATCTTCTTAGCTTTTAAAGCCTTAGCAAATTCTTTAGCTAAAGTGACCGCACCTTCTTTATTTGCTTTTATGCCTATCTTTCTACCATCAACCGCAGCTAGTGTAGTAGCTGTAACGTCATCAATTGCTTGAACATAAAGAGTTCTGTTTGATTTAAAAATAGAAACTCTTGGGCAAGTTGCAATACCAGAAATTTTACCTCTGATTCTTCTTTTTCTCTTAATTCTAAGAGCGATTTTTCTTTTTAGTACTTTTGCTGTCATTTACCGCTCCTTACTTCTTAGATGTCTTGCCCGCTTTGCGGATTATGCGTTCTTCTAGATATTTAACGCCTTTGCCTTTATATGGCTCAGGTGGTCTAAATCCTCTAACTTGAGCAGCCACTTGTCCTACTACTTGTTTGTCATCGCCTTTGATAGTAATAACGTTTTTCTCAACGCTAGCTTCAACGCCTGCTGGTAGCTCATAGTTGATAAGGTGTGAAAAACCAAGAGAAAGCTCTAAAATTTTACCTTTTGCAGCTGCTTTATAACCAACGCCGTTGATCTCAAGCTGGCGAGTAAATCCCGCAGTGATACCAGTTACGATATTATTAGCAAGTGCTCTATATGTTCCCCAGTAAGCTCTACTTTGGCGATCTTCACCTTTTGGAGCAAAAACTATATGGCCATTTTCTACCTTGACATCAACATGACCTTTTGTGTCAAGCTCTTTTATATGATTGCCCTTTTTAAATTTTAGGACATTATTTTCAACGCTAACGTCTACACCACTTGGGATAGCGATAGGCTGTTTTCCAATACGTGACATTTTTTTCCTTTACTTGTCTAGGGTGTTCCTACATTTACGAATAAACACCACAATGCCGTAAATTTTATCGTCAAATTTGACGAAACCTTCATTTGAATTTCTAAATTTAGCTTTGGCAAAATCTAAAATTTTACCAAGCTAAAAATTTAACCTTAAAATCATAAGGTTAAATAGCGTTTAATGCAGTTTATTACCAAACCGTACAAAGAACTTCGCCGCCAACGCCAGCCTTACTTGCTTCAATACCGCTCATAACGCCTTTACTTGTGCTAACGATAACTGTTCCGTAACCATTTTTAAAACGCTTAATGTCGTCTTTGCCTTGATAAACACGACGACCAGGTTTTGAAACCCTTTTAAGCTCGTTTATAACGCTTCTGCCGTACTCATCATACTTTAAAACTACGTTTATAAATTTCTTGTTACCTTCTTCGATAACGTTGTAGCTCTCTACATAGCCTTTTGCTGCAAGGATAGAAAGAGTAGCCTCAACAACCTTAGAATGAAGCAATTTCGCAGTTTCAAGCTTTCTCATACTTGCATTTCTAATGCGTGTTAATCCATCTGATATTAAATCGTTTAACATTTCTCTTCCTTACCAACTTGCTTTTTTAAGACCAGGTATTAGGCCTTCGTTAGCCATTTTTCTTAGGCAAACACGGCAAATTCCAAAATCTTTATAAACAGAGTGCGGACGACCGCAAATTTGGCATCTAGTATAGCCACGAACCGCAAATTTTGGCTTGCGTGCAGCTTTTGCTATCATTGATTTCTTTGCCATTTTACTTTCCTTTTGCAAACGGCACACCAAATAGCTCTAGCAATTTGAATGCCTCTTTATCATTTTTAGCCGTAGTAGCAATCGTAATATTCATACCATGAGTTCGTAAAATTTTATCATACTCAACCTCTGGAAACATTAGCTGCTCGCTAAGACCGAAGTTATAGTTTCCACGTCCGTCAAAACCATTTTTTGGAAGACCACGGAAGTCTTTAACTCTTGGAAGAGCAACGCTGATTAGCTTATCCAAGAAAGCATACATTTGCTCTTTTCTCAAAGTTACTTTGATACCAACAGGAAAACCCTCGCGAACTTTAAAGCCAGCAACTGATTTTTTAGCATCAGTGATAACTGCTTTTTGTCCAGCGATAAGTGAAATGGTATCAGCCATATTTTGAAGCACTTTCTGATCCTTAGCAGAGTCTCCAGCGCCTACACTGATCACGATTTTCTCGAGCGCAGGGATAAGCATTGGATTTTTGATGTCAAATTCTTTTACGAGAGCTGGCTTGATAGTTTCGTTAAATTTATCTTTTAATCTACTCATATCTCTTATCCTTCAACTTTCGCGACATTTGATATGTCAATTGGCATCTCTTTATTTACGTGACCACCATTTGGAGTTTTTTCGCTTGGTTTGATAGCTTTTTTAGCTATTTTGCATCCCTCAACTATAACCTGACCTTTTTTTGCAAGAACTGCTAAAATTTTACCAGTTTTGCCTTTATCGTCACCAGCGATGATCTTAACAGTATCGCCCTTTTTGACTTTAAATTTTACATTAGCCATTATAAAACCTCCGGAGCTAGCGAAACAATCTTCATAAAGTTAGCATATCTAACTTCACGTCCAACTGGTCCAAAAATACGAGTGCCGACTGGCTCTTTTTTGCTATCAAGTATAACAGCTGCATTCTCGTCAAAGCGGATTAGCGAACCATTATCTCTTTGAACCTCTTTTTTAGTTCTTACAACAACAGCTTTTACAACCTGCCCTTTTTTGATCTTACCATTTGGAAGAGCTTTTTTAACAGAGCAAACTATAATATCGCCAAGTGTAGCGTATCGTCTTTTGCTGCCACCAAGAACTTTTATACACATTAACTCTTTTGCACCACTATTATCAGCAACTGCAAGTCTTGTAAAACTTTGAATCATTACTCAACTCCCTTTGCTAATACAGCTTTTAAGCGAAAATTCTTGCGAGCTGAAAGTGGTCTGCACTCGATCGCAACAACTGTATCGCCTGCTCTTGTCTCATTTTTCTCATCGTGAACTAAATACTTTTTAAAGCGTTTTACAAATTTATGGTATCTTGGGTGCATAACGCGTCTTTCTACCAAAATAGTAGCTGTCTTATCTCCAGCTTTTTGTAAAACAACACCTTGAATTTCTCTTTTTAATGCCATTTTACGCCCCTTGTCTTGTTGCACTAATTGCAGTGTTGATCTGAGCTATCTCTTTGCGAACAGCACTAATCTCATTAGGGTTGCTTAACTGCATAGTTTTTAGCTTTTGTCTTAAAGTAAATAAAAGCACCTTTTTCTCTTTTAGCAACGCGTTTAATTCTGCAACGCTCTTATCTTTTAACTCAGTATATTTCATTTTCACTCTCTCGCGTTACAAATTTTGATTTGAAAGGAAGTTTGTGTAAAGCCAAAGTTAGAGCTTCACGAGCCAACTCTTCGCTAACACCAGCCATTTCAAATATTATACGACCAGGTTTGATATTCATAACCCACTCTTCAACTCCAGCCTTACCTTTACCCATACGAGTTTGTAGAGGTTTTTTAGTAAGTGGCTTATCAGGGAAAACCCTAATCCAAATTTTAGCCTGTCTTTTTACGTGACGAGTTAGAGCTTGACGAGCAGCTTCTATTTGGCGAGAATTTATTCTACCAGCTTCAACAGCTTTAAGTGCGAATTCGCCAGTTGCTAAAGATGCTCCACGAGTCGCATAACCACGGTTGCGACCTTTCATTTGCTTACGAAATTTCGTTCTTTTAGGCATCAACATAATTATTTACCTCTTCTTGCTCTACGTGTTTTCTTAGGCGCTTCTTCTTCAGTTTTCTCAGGTTGAACACCTTTTTGAAGAACCTCACCTTTAAAAATCCATACTTTAATACCTATGTTTCCATAAGTCGTATGAGCCTCAGCTACACCGTAATCTATCTTTGCTCTAAGAGTATGAAGCGGAACGCGACCTTCTAGATACCACTCGGTTCTTGCCATCTCAGCACCACCTAAACGACCAGCAACTGAAATTTTGATACCTTTAGCGCCTGATTTTTGAGCACCTTGGATAACTTTTTTCATAGCACGTCTAAATGCGACACGCTTTTCAAGTTGCATAGCTACGTTTTCAGCAGCAAGTTGAGCTGAAGCTTGAGCTTTTCTTTCTTCTTTGATATTTACATTTACTTCTTTACCGATAAGTTTGCTAACTTCATTCTTTAGGTTTTCAACGTCTTGGCCTTTTTTGCCGATGATGATACCAGGACGAGCTGCAACTACGGTTACACGAAGTTTTTTAGCCGTTCTTTCGATAAGAATTTGGCTAATTCCTGCATAGTAAAGTTTTTTCTTTAAAAATGCACGAATTTTGTAATCTTCACCGATGTTTTCAGGAAGACTTTGTTTGGTTGGAAACCATCTAGATTCCCAGTTGCGGTTAATTCCTAGTCTAAGACCTATTGGATTTACTTTTTGTCCCATATTATGCTTCCTTCTTTTCAGGTTTAGATACTTCTACCATTACATGAGAAGTAGGTTTGCGAATTTTGCTCGCTGTTCCTCTTGCTCTTGGTCTAAATCTCTTTAATACAGGACCAGCATCAACGCGGCAACTAGTTACTACAACCTCTTCTGGCTCAAATCCGCCATTTGCTACTGCTGAGCTAATAGCGTTTGCTATAAATTTAGCACCACGATTTGGCATAAATTGCAAGCTTGCAAGTGCTAGCTCGGCATTCATGCCTTGAACTTCTCTTGCTATAAGTCTTGCTTTTGTAGGAGAAAGTCTTACGAATTTTATAATTGCTTTACTCATATTATCTTCCCTTACTTGCCGATTTTCTTTTGCACTGAGCCTTTATGACCCTTAAATGTGCGTGTTGGAGCAAATTCGCCAAGTTTATAGCCTATATGATTTTCTGTAACATATACAGGAATAAAGCTCTTGCCATTGTGAACGTTAAATGTTAGTCCAATCATTTCAGGTACAATCGTGCTACGTCTTGACCAAGTTTTGATTGGTTTGTTATCGTTTGCATTTTTTGCGGCAATAACTTTTTTCATTACATGATCATCTACGAAAGGACCTTTTTTGAGTGATCTTGCCATCTCTATTTTCCTTTCCTTCTTGAAATTATAAGCTTATCGCTAGCTTTTTTGCGGCGAGTCTTAGCACCTTTGGTTGGTTTACCCCATGGAGTAACTGGGTGACGGCCTGAATTTTTCTTACCTTCACCACCACCGTGTGGGTGATCAACTGGGTTCATAGCAGAACCACGTGTTTGTGGGCGGATACCGCGGTGGCGATTACGTCCAGCTTTACCGATAGTGATGTTAGCCCAGTCTTCGTTACCAACTACACCGATACTTGCCATACACTCGGCTAGTACTTGTCTCATCTCACCACTTGGCATTCTTAAGATAACGTACTTCTCTTCTTTACCCATTAGCTGAGCATAACCACCAGCTGAACGAGCTATCTGAGCGCCTTTTCCAGGTTTTAGCTCAACGTTATGAACGATAGTACCAACCGGGATAAATCTTAGTTTCATAGCGTTGCCTGGTTTAATGTCTAGTGAGCCCTCATCGATAGATGCGATAACATCGCCAACATTTAGGCCATTTGGTCTAATGATATAGCGCTTTTCACCATCTTTATAAGCTATAAGAGCGATACGGCAATTTCTGTTTGGATCGTACTCGATCGCTTCAACTTTACCTTCTATACCAAATTTGCGACGTTTAAAGTCGATAATACGATAAAGTTTTTTTGCACCTGCCTCTTTATGTCTTGAAGTTATACGACCATTGTTATTTCTACCGCCAGATGCAGGTATTTTAACAAGCAAGCTTCTAACGCTTGGTTTGGCTGTTATATCTTCAGAGCTTAGTCCAGTCATATATCTACGACTAGGTGTATATGGTTTATATGATTTTATAGCCATCTTACGCCTCCGTATTTTCTAGGCTTACGCCTTCAGGTAACTTAACGTAGAATTTCTTTATCTCGTCACGTTGGCCTGCTCTTCCTCTAAAACGCTTAACCTTACCGCTAATTCTAAGTGAATTTACGCGAACAGGCGTTACTCCAAAATACTCTTGTAAAACCGCTTTTAAGCTGTTTTTTGTAACTCTTGGTGAAGTTTGGATAACAACAACGCCTTGTTCTTGAAGGCCTAGAGTTTTTTCTGTATAAATAATTGTTTTGATATCAGTTATATCCGCCATTTTAGCCCTCTTTTGTTATAGTTTTTAGTGCAGCTTTTTCAATGATAACCGAACTAAATGTAGAGACAAGATAAGCATTTACCTCATTTGCATCTACTACATAGCAGTTTGCTAAATTTCTAAAAGCAAGTAGTGTTTTATCGTCTAGTAAATCTTTAACGATAAGTGCGTCTTTTACTTTTAAATTTTTGATGATATTAGCTGCATCTTTTGTCTTTCCAGACTCGATTGAGATGCTATCTACTGCGAAAATTTTACCATCTTGTGCTTTTACTGCCAAAGCGTACTCAAGAGCTAGTCTTTTTTGTTTTTTATTGACTTTTTGAAAATAGTTTTTCTCGTTTGTTGGACCAAATGCAACTGCACCGCCTACCCAAACGTTAGTTCTAGTTGAACCTGCTCTTGCACCACCACGTCCTTTTTGTCTCCATGGTTTTTTACCACCGCCACTTACAAAAGCACGGCTTTTAGTATGAGCCGAATTTGCTCTTATACCAGCAAGGTAAGATTTTACATAAAGATATAGGTTGTGCGGATTTACTTCAGCGTAGCTTGCAGGAAGCTCTAACTCGCCTGAATTTTCAAATTTATCGTTTAATACGTGAATTTTACTCATTTTACAATCCTTATTTTACCCATTGCACCATTGTGACCAGGAACGCAACCTTTTACAACTACGATGCCATTTTGAGCGTCAAAGCTTATTAGCTCGTTTTTAACAGTAACTTTCTCATTGCCCATGTGTCCTGCCATTTTCATACCTGGTTGAACACGACCTGGCCATTCGCAGTTACCAATTGAACCGTGGCGTCTGTGGAAACGTGAGCCGTGGCTTTTTGGACCACCACCAAAACCATGTCTTTTTACCACACCTTGGTAGCCTCTACCTTTTGAGTTAAAACTAACTTTTAAAATTTTAGCCTCGTTTAATGGTGTAAAGTCTAGGTTTCCAACTTCGCTATTAGCTACTTCAAGCGTAGCAAATTTGTTAAATTCTGCTGTCAGATTGTATTTTTTTTGCTGACCAGCGATAGCTTTGTTGTTTGCTTTAGTGTGGGCATACGCTACGATAGCACGTTTGTTTTCGTCGATCTCACATACTTTAGCCTCAACTAGCTTAAGTAGTGTAACTGGCGTACTCTTCGTGGCAATCGTTCTACTCATGCCTATTTTTTCTACAATATATTCCATACTCTTATCCTTTTGTCCGCTTATTTCATCGCACGAACTTCGACATTAACTTCTGGAGCTAGGTCGAGTTTTGTTAGGCTATCTACAGTTTCTGGAGTAGCAGCTACGATGTCAAGCATACGAGCGTGTATTCTCATCTCAAACTGCTCACGTGAGTCTTTGTTGATGTGTGGAGATTTTAAGACTGTATAGCGTTTGATCTTTGTAGGCATTGGTACCGGGCCACGAACGTCGGCACCTGTTCGTTTGACAGCTTCTACGATTGCTGCAACAGTGCGGTCTAGAACTCTATGGTCGTAAGCTTTTAGCTTTAACCTGATTCTTTCCATGTGTTTTCCTTTAAAAAGAACTTGTCGCAAACTCGCGACCTCTTTACATCAAAATAACTCGCATAGGATCAAGCGATCGTACGAGCAAAGACGCTTGTCTTTTCGTAAAGAGAACGCGATTTTACAAAAAAGCTATTATAGTTGTCAAGAAAAACGTCATTTTTTGATGAATTTTGATTAATTATTTCCTTTTAATCAGGAAAATATAAAATTTAAAAAGATAAGATTCCAAGAAATTAAAATTTTAAAGAGAAAAGATGCCGATCTTTAATTCAAAATTCTTATTAACTCAAGAACAAGATGAGGAAAAGCTTAAAAAGCGTTATGCAAATTTGCAAATGTATCAGGCAAAAGCTAGTGACATTAAGAGCTTCAAAGAAGAAAAATTTCAAACGCAGTTTCTAAAATATATCTTTGAAGACTGCCTTGGCTACACTTTAGACACTACTAATCCTACAAATTTCAATCTTGAACGCGAGAAAAAGAACGAAACTGACGGCAAAAAGGCAGACGGGGCGATACTGATAAATGGCGAAGTTAGATGCGTGATCGAGCTAAAAGATCAGACTACACAGCATCTTGATAAAACTCCATCCAACCGCGAGCTTAGCCCGGTAGATCAAGCTTTTCGCTATTTTATCTCACATGAAAATGCCAAATATGTCGTTGTTTCAAATTTTAACGAACTGCGCTTTTACATCGGCAATAAAACAACATTTGAAAAATTTGACCTTTTTACAGCAAGCTTTGAGGAGTTTAAGAAACTTCATTTACTGCTTAGCTTTGAGAGCATTAGCACGGATCTACCGCTAAAGCTAAAAGAGAAATTTGCCACTCACGAGCGCGAAATTTCAAATAAATTTTATAAAGACTTTAGCGCATTTAGACTCACTATTTTTAAAAATATTTGCAAAAACAATACTAGCATTGATAAAAATAGGCTTTTAAGCCTAACTCAAAAACTATGTGATAGGTTTGTCTTTATACTATTTGCCGAAGACCGCGGACTACTAAGACTTCGCACGATAGCTGAGATAAAAGATAAATTTCAAAACCAAGTTACTGAGCTTAGTTTTTATGACTTTTACAAAATTTACTTTAAAGCCATTGATGAAGGCAGTGAACGTCTTGATATCAAACGCTACAATGGAGGACTTTTTGCCACAGATACTGAGCTTGATGCACTAAAGATGGACGATAGCGTGCTTGAAGCGCAGTTTTTAAGCGACTATGACTTTTTAAGCGACATCGGTGTAAATATCCTAGGACATATCTTTGAAAGCTCACTAAACGACCTTGAAGAGCTAAATGCGCAAATAAATGGCAATGAATTTGATGCCAAACAGAGCAAACGTAAAAAAAATGGCATATTTTATACGCCAGAGTTTATAACAGAATTTATAGTTGAAAATTCGCTTGGTGCGCTTTGTAAAGCTAAAAAAGATGAGTTAGGGCTTGATCTAAATGAGTTACTAGCACCAAAAAATCCCAAAAAATTAACCAAAGCAGAAAGCGAGATCAAAGATAAAATTTATACTTACCGCGAGTGGCTCTTATCCCTTAAGATACTTGATCCAGCTTGCGGCTCTGGTGCATTTTTAAACCAAGCTTTAGAATTTCTAATTGCCGAGCATGGCGCATTAGACACTTACCGCAAAGTATATGAGGGCGAGGGCTTAGGACTTTACGATATAGAAAGCACTATTTTAGAAAATAACCTTTACGGCGTAGATATAAATGCCGATGCGGTCGAGATCGCTAGACTATCTCTTTGGCTCCGCACAGCTGCAAAGGGGCGAGTTTTGACAGATCTTAGTAAAAATTTAGTAGCAGCAAACTCGCTTTTAGAATTTCCTTTTGACTTTAAATTTGATGTCGTTATAGGCAATCCTCCCTATGTCAGACAAGAGGCGATAAAAGAGCAAAAGCCGGCTCTACAAAAATATAAAGTTTATAGCGGCACGGCTGATTTGTTTGTATATTTTTATGAGCTTGGCATTACACATCTAAAAGAAAATGGGCTTTTAGGTTTTATATGTTCAAATAAATTTTTCCGTGCCAGCTATGGTGAAAATTTACGTAAATTTATACTAGGAAATACGCAAATAACACACATTATTGATTTTGCTGGGGTTAAAGTTTTTGAAGATGCGAGCGTAGATAGTGCGGTTACTATTTTTAAAAAAATAAGAGCCGATGAAAATTCAAAATTTAATTTCCTAGCTTCAAGCACCATAAATTTAAAAACGCAAAAATTTATCCAAGTACCGCAATCCACACTAAACGAAAAAAATTTCACTTTCCTCGATAACAGTAAATTTGAGCTAAAAAGCAAGATCGAACAAGTCGCAAAGCCATTAAAAGATTGGGGTGTGAATATCAACTATGGTGTCAAAACTGGTCTAAACGAAGCTTTCATTGTAGATAGCGACACTCGTGATAAAATTTTAAACACTTGTATTGGAGAAGAAAGGGAGCGGACACAAAAGCTCATAAGACCAATTTTGCGAGGTCGAGATATAAAGAGTTATGACTATGAGTGGGCTGGACTGTGGCTCATTTGCACATTTCCAGCATTAAAGATAGATATTGAAAATTTTCCAAGTCTTAAGGGATATTTACAAAATTTCTTGCCTTATATAGCACAAAGTGGCGAAACTATAAATGGTAAAAAATGCCGCAAAAGAACATCAAATAAATGGTTTGAGACGCAAGATAACATCGCTTATTATGAAGAATTTGAAAAAGAGAAAATTTTATGTGCAAGAATGGTGCAAAGCCCAAAATTTGCTTACGATACAAATAATAATATTCCAGACAATACTGCATATTGTATAACTGGCGAAAATTTAAAATTTTTATTAGCCTTTTTAAATTCAACAGGTGTTTATAAAATTTTCAACTTTTTCTATGCTGGAGGCGGACTTGAAGGCGAAATAAAAATAAATCGCTTAGAAATTTTGCCTATTCCCCAAATAACGCCACAAAATGAAAAATTAGCAAATGAGATAATAAATTTAGTTGATGAGATTTTAAAAGCCAATGAAAAAATCAAGCTTTACGAGAAACACATGCCTACTTTAAGTCTTGATGAAAAGCTAGAAGCTAAAGAAAATATCAATGCACTAAACGACAAAATCAAGACAAATGACGAAAAAATAGACAAACTTGTTTTTGAGCTTTATGAACTAACGAGCGATGAGATCGCGCTTATAACGGGGGGGGGAATTGACGGCATAACAAAAATTTATATATATATTTTGAAAAGGGGAGAAAATGAACCAATTAGAGCTTTATTACAATCAGCCGCTTAAATCAAGTAAATTTATCCCCAGAAAATACGAAATCATCTCGCCAAAAACGCTTATCGTTGGCGCCATTTCAAGTGGCAAAACAGCCCTTGTTTATGAGTTTTTGAGCCATTATAAAAGCGAGGAGAGACTTTATGTAAATTTAGACGATCTAAGGATAGATAGAGCCTTGCTTTTAGCAAATTTAAAAGAATTTTTAGAAAAAAATGCCCAGATAAAGGTTCTTGCAGTTGAAAATTTACAAGCCGCCGACCTTGCAAATTTAGACTTTTTAAAGGGCGCAACACTTGAAAATATCATCCTTACAAGCAAGGAATTTTCACTCACGATTGACGGCTTTGCTCGTATAAATTTAAACTATCTCGATTACGAGGAATTTATACTATTTTTTAAGAAAAATTTGGACCAAGACCTACTTTTTAGCTACTTTTTGGCTCACGGCAACGAGATAGCAAGTGCTTTTTTAGACTCTAGCGAGGTCACAGTGCACTTGCAACAGCTTTTAAGAGCAAATTTAAGTGAGCAAAGCATTGCGATTTTAAAAGAATGTGCTCCAAAATGCCACGATGTGCTTAGTACTTTTGGTATCTACAAAAACCTAAAAGAGCAGATGAAAATCTCAAAAGATAGTGTCTATAACGCGGTAACCAGCCTTAATGAAAATGGCTTTATAGAATTAGTACCAAATTTAGATGAGAGCAGCACGAGCAAAAAGCTCTACTTTACAAATTTTGCACTTCGTAACGCTTTATACCTAAAAAAGGACTTTTTGGCCGTCTTTGCAAATGTTGTTTTTTGCGAATTGCTTAAATTTAAAGATGAAATTTACTACACAAAAGAGATTGATTTCTTCCTTAATAAAAGGAAGATTGCGATCATTTGTGTGCCGTTTTCTGCACCAGAGATCATCTTTTTGAAATTTAAAAAACTCCACGCAAGCTTAAAAGAGCTGGGTGTAAGCAAGCTTCAGATAATCAGCGTCGCAAACCAAGCTGAGCTTAGCCTTGAGGGCATAAAATGCGAAATTTTGCCCTTTTCTAGGTGGAGTCTAGGTTTATAAATTTAAACCTTTATTTGATTATTGTTTTAAAAGCTTAAAGTAAAGAAGCTATAATCAAAAAAACTATAAAGGACGGATATGAGAGCATTTTTTGGGATTTTTATACTTATAGTAAGCCTATTTGGCTATGAGATAAATCACGAAAACTGGGCAAAATTTTATAAATTTATTGGTGAGGCAAATGGTATAAAATTTGAAGTTTATATGAACTATTTTAAAGATGAATTTGAAAATTTTAAGCAAAGTAAGAGCTTTAAAGTGCCAGCCAAGATAAGCGGACATATCTTTTTTGATGGTACAAAATACGACTATGAAAAAGGTAATCTTGAGCAAAATAGTAGTGAAATTTCATTGCTAAATGCTGTATCTGATAAGATAAATTTAGACGTTAAAAATGAAAATGGTGAGCTAAAGGGCAAAATCATCGTTAAAAACAAAGCCTATAATGCGACTATCAAAAAAGAAAAAGAGTATGAAATGCTAAATATTGGCATCCAAATGATCGAAGCAAATGGTACGAGATACGAAGCTATAATTAACGATATATTTGCCAAAGAATCGGCTAAAAAAAATAAAAATAAATTACTCTCGACACTTTATGACCTAAAAAGCGAGCGTAAAAAATGGCCAAATAACCAATTTGAAAGCCTAGATAACATCTACTATATAAATGACAAAATAAAAAGCATCTGCACCTATAAAAATAACAAAACTAGCTGCGATGTCGTCTTACTTAAAACCAACAAAAAGCTAAAGTTAAAGCAGATTTTTAAAGATATGAACGACCCTCATCTAAAAGCAATCCTCGCAACAGCAGGCGTTAGTGAAAATTTTGTACTTTCGCCACTTGGGCTTACCTTTTTAAACGAGGAGCAAATTAGCGTGCCACTTGATGAGCTAAGACCTTACTTTAGCGATGAAATCGGACTTTAATGGCAAAAATTTGTGGCATAGATGAGGCTGGACGTGGGGCTTTAGCTGGGCCTTTAAGCGTAGCGGCCTGCGTGCTTAATAAAGAAATTTCAGGCCTAAACGACTCCAAAAAACTAACCGCAAAAAAGCGTGAGGAGCTTTTTAAAGAGATCATAAAAAGCTCAAATTTTCTCATCATCTACTTCTCAAACGTCCAAATAGACGAACTTGGGCTAAGTGAGTGCTTAAGACGAGCGCTCAAAATTTTTAAGGCGCACTTTGAGGGTTTTGAGATTATTTATGATGGAAATTTAGACTATGGCGTTGGTATCACAACGATGATAAAAGCTGACAGCAAAGTCGCTGGGGTAAGCGCTGCTAGCATATTAGCAAAAGTTAGTCGTGATAGTTTGATGAAAGGCTGGGATAAAATTTACTCAAAGTATGGCTTTGCTGGGCACAAAGGATACGGCACAAAGGCTCACCTAGATGCCATTGCCAAGTTTGGCTATTCAAGCCTTCATAGAAAAAGCTTTGTAGTAAAGTCTTTTGAAAAATCTCTATTTGACTAAGATTAATTATCTAAGCATCAAATAGATGCTTAGATAACGTCCTTTTTAATGGCAGCCACAACCACAACTACCACTACTTTTAATAGCATCAAATACAGCATCATAGTTTGGCTCTTCTGTCACTTCAGGGACGATTTGCTTATGAATTATTACGCCATCATTGATGACAAATACCGCTCTTGCAAGTAGTCCTTTTAGTGGGCCATCGCTCATTAAAACGCCATAGTTTTTAGCAAATTCTCCGTATCTAAAGTCACTTCCTACACGTAAATTTTCTATGCCTTCAGTCGTGCAAAATCTACCCATCGCAAATGGCAAATCATTTGAGATGATGCTAAGTTTTACACCATGTTTGCCAGCTACTTTTTCGTTAAATTTGCGAGCCTCTGCTGCGCAAACGCCAGTATCAAGTGATGGCAAGCAAACAAGTACTTCTACACCATTATTTCCACCCACGCTAAACTCGCTAAGATCTTGCGCTACGACTTTTGCTTCAGGTGCATAAGAGCCTACGAAGACCTCATTTCCACTTAAATTTACCTCACTACCTTTAAATTTTGTAGTTGCCATATCTATCTCCTTTATTATTTTTTTGCTTTTTTAAATGCTTGATCAAGATCTGCTATTAGATCATCAGCGTTTTCGATACCGATTGCTAAGCGAAGCAAGTTTTGCTTTATACCGATCTTATCTAGTACCTCTTTTGGATATGCCTCATGCGTCATCGTCGCAGGCCTGCAGATAAGGCTTTCTACACCACCAAGGCTCACTGCTAGATCAAAAATTTCTAGCGATTTTACAAATTTATTTACATCATACTTTTCATCAAGCTCAAATGAGATAAGCGCGCCAATGTCGCTTGCTTGAGCTGCTTGCATCTTAGCCTCTTGCTCGCTATATGAACCAGCAAAATGTACCACGCTAACTGCGTCATTATTCTGCAAAAATTTGATTATTTTATGAGTATTTTGCGTTTGTCTATCAAACCTAACGCTAAGCGTTTTAAGCCCACGTATTAGGTAGTATGCGTCCATCGGGCTGATGATGCCACCAAGCGTGTTTTTAGCAAATTTTATCTTTTCGGCCAAAGCATCATCGTTTAGCGTGACGATACCAGCGATCACATCAGCGTGTCCACCGATATATTTTGTAGCGCTATAAACCACGATATCAGCTCCGTGCTCAAGCACTCTTTGATAATAAGGCGTCAAAAATGTGTTATCTACGATGACTAGAGCGCCCTTTTTGTGAGCGATCTTTGAAATTCTAGTGATGTCTGTCACTCTTAATAGAGGATTTGACGGAGTTTCGATGAATATCGCCGCTACGTCGTCACTTATGTCATCTTCGCTTAAAAAATTTAGATCGTCTATAAATTCGCTCTTTATACCGTGGCTTTCAAAAACGGTTGTAACATATCTATAAGTGCCGCCATAGACGTTACTATTTAGTAGGACCTTTTGCCCAGTTTTTATAAGGCTAAGTGCGGCTGCTGTTGCTGCCATGCCTGAACCAAAGCTAAAAGCGTATTTACTGCCTTCAACCTTTGCAAAAATTTCATCAAATGCTTTTTTGGTTGGGTTGCTACCACGCGAATATGCAAATTCTTGAAAATTTTCAAGATCATCTTGCACAAATGTACTTGCTAAAAAAACAGGCGGAATGACAGCTTTATTTGGATTATTCTTAGCTTCAATGCCCTTTACGATCAAGGTGTCAAGTTTCATAAATTTCCTTTTAAAATTTTATGAAATCTTACATAATAAAGATTAATCTTCCCCAAACCCACCCAAAACGTAGCTAAATCAGTAAGTGGTAGTAACATTTATTTTTAAGAATGCATTTTTTAAATTGCTGGGATAAATTTAAGCTTTTGCTCTCTCCCCGCAAGCCTAATAAATTTTTCTTTTTACTCGCCTTTAGCTACATTTTCACCATAAATTTTACTCTACAAGATCAACTTGCCAGTTTGCCTCTTGTAGCTTCATACCTAGCTCTCTGATCTCTTTAGAAAGCTCGTCTATTTGCTTTTGGAGCGTGGCCACATCAACACTACTTAAAATTTTTATCTCACTATTTGAGTAAAGATCGACCTTTTGGCTTGCGCTTTTGGCAAATTCCCTAAGCACGCTTGCTTTTTGGCTTAGCGTATCTTTTTTAGCGATCATTTCAGTTAGACTCGCGCCTTCAAATTTTGCACTCGAGTTTGTTAAATTTATAGCCAAGATCAGTCTAAATAGCTCATCGCTTAGCCTATCAAGCTCTTTTAAAAGAAGCTTTGGATCTTCGCTAGGCCTTTCATTTTCTTGCATTTTTGCATTATCAAGCAACCTACCTTTTAGCTGCTCTAAGCGTTTTTGTGTATCGGCTCTTAAAATGAGAGCCTGGGCTAATTTCATCATTTTTCCTTTTGAAATATTAAATTGAGAGAAAATTTCAAATTATATTAGTATCTTTTGGGTTATAATTGATTTAAAATTTTATTTTAAGGAAAAGCTATGAAGTACGATTTTGATACGCTTATTAGCAGAGATGGCACCAACTCATCGAAGTGGCGAATGAAAAACGATGTTTTGCCAATGTGGGTTGCTGATATGGATTTTAAGGCTGCACCTGAAATTTTAAATGCCCTACAAAAGCGTCTTGATAATGGCGTCTTTGGCTACTCATTTATCCCAAAAGAGTGGAATGAAGCGATTAAAGGCTGGTGGAAGAGGCGTCATGATGTTAGCTTTGAAAACGAATGGATGTGCTTTTGCACTGGCGTTATACCAGCGATTTCTACTGCGATTAGAAGATTTAGTAATCCAGGGGATCAAATTTTAGTTCAAGCTCCCGTCTATCACGTATTTTTTAACTGCATCAAAAATAATGGCCGTGAAATTTTATCAAACGACCTTGTCTATAAAGATGGCTCTTATGAGATTGACTTTGAAGACCTTGAGGCAAAGCTAGCGCAGCCGCTAACAACTATGATGCTTCTTTGCAATCCACACAATCCAATAGGAAAAATTTGGGACAAAGAGACGCTTAAAAAAATAGGCGAGCTTTGCTACAAACATGATGTTTTGATTATTAGTGATGAGATTCACTGCGATATAACTGATCCTGGTCTAAGCTATGTGCCATTTATCAGCGTTAGCGAAGAGTGCAAAAATAACTCAATCACATGCATCTCGCCTACAAAAGCCTTTAACATAGCTGGCCTTCAAAGCTCAGCTATCGTCACGCCAAATGAGCAGATACGTGCAAGAATAAATGCGGCTGTAAATTATGATGAGATAGGTGAGGCAAACGCATTTGCAATAACTGCGACAATAGCGGCATTTAACGATAGTCAAACATGGCTTGATGAGCTTAGGGATTATCTTTTTGAAAACAAAAAAATCGTTATAAATTTCATAAAAGAGCAAAATTTGCCAGTAAAGCTTCTGCCTTCAAATGCAACTTATCTTTTATGGCTTGATTGTAGCGCGTTTTGCGAGGATTCGAGCGACTTTATGAATTTCTTGCGTGACAAAGCTGGACTATGGCTAAATGACGGCAATGCTTACAGGGGAGATAGATTTTTCCTCCGTATGAACATAGCAACCCAAAGAGCCAGAGTGCTTGAGGGGCTAAAACGCTTACAAAATGGTATAAATTTATACACTTCAAAAAGATAAATTGAGTGAATTTGGCTGAGTGGCTTTTGAATTTTAAGCTACTCCTGCCTAATATTGATACAGCTCGGGGCACTTTTGAAGCAGTGAACATTGCCCCCCACCACCATTTTTAACATCAAATCAAGTTTTGCTAATAAATTTAAAGATAAGATGGCCTACACTAGTTTTTATTTGCTTGCTTAAATTTAAGTATATAACCTCTCTCAATCACGATATAATAGATTGATAAAGCAAACATTTTATGCCTTTTTGAAGTGGTAAATTCTATGCCCATAGCTTGTAAATTTAGCAGTGGCTTTAAAATTTTCAACAAAGTAGAAATTTGAAGTTGAGATAGCTTATGCTGGTTTTAAATTTAAGAGAAATTGTTTGCTAAAACAAAATTTTGAGCCATTTCGAAGTTACACTTTCTTTTAAAACAAGATAGTTTTTGCTGATAAATTTGATGACTTTAAAAATTTAGATAAAAGTAGAAATTTAAAGGCGGGAAACCCCGCCAGATATTATTTATGAAGTTCTTTTGTGTAAAACTCAACTGAGCCAAGGCCCTCTTTTTGCGCCCACTCGTAAGCTTTGCTTACAAATTCCCAGTTTATGTTCTCATAAAATGTCTCTAGGTATTTTGGGCGAGCGTTGAAGTTGTCGATGTAGTAAGCGTGCTCCCACACATCAACGACTAGAAGTGGCACTTTGCCGTCACTCACTGGAGTTTTTGCATTGCTAGTTTGTACGATCTCTAGCTTTTTACTGCTTGGATCAAATACAAGCCACGCCCAGCCTGAGCCAAAAAGCGTTGTAGCTGCTTTTAAAAATTCCTCTTTGAAATTTGCAAAATTTGCCTCGATCGCAGCTTTTAGCTCGCTTGACATCTCGCTTTTTTTAGCGATGCAGTCCCAGTAAAAGTCGTGGTTATAAACTTGAGCAACGTTGTTGTAAAGCCCACCTTCGCTACTTTTTAGGATCTCATAAAATGATGCGTCAGCAAATTTTGTATCTTTTATAAGATTGTTTAAATTTGCTACGTAAGTTGCATGATGCTTGCCGTAGTGGTATTCACAGGTTTTTGCGCTAACTACTGCATTGCTATTTGCATCAAATGGAAGTTTTCTAAGTTCAAACATAATAATTCCTTAATAATAAAATTTGTTGTTTCGTATTATAGCCATAAAAAATTAATAAACAAAAATCTTTTAAATTTAGCCACAAAATATAGGTTAAATTTAAGCAAACCTAAACTTACTTTTTTGGCTAGCTTTTAAACTTATAGAAAAGAAAAAATTTAGAGCAAAATATCTCATACATTTGTTTAAATGGATTCAAAAATTTATTAAAAGTAAAAATAAAATAAATTTTATGTGTAAAAAAGTAACAAATGTACTTTAAAAGTTTAGTTATCGAAAAATTATAAAAATTTTTTGAAAATATAAATTAGCTTTTTGAAGTATATTTGTTACTAAAATACACATATAAAAATAAATAGCTGTGAATTTACGAAACAAAATTTCTAAATTTTTATTTTTGAAATTTATAATGCGTTTAACAAAACCATTACAAAGGATAAAAGATGAAATTCTTACAAGCTTTACTTTTCACTTGTGCCATCAGTGGCTTAGCGTTTGGTGCAGACAAGGTCTATACGATCAAATTTGCTCACGTTGTTGCAGCTTCTACGCCAAAAGGCAAAGCAGCTGACTTTTTTGCTAAACGTGCTGAGGAGCTAAGCGGCGGTAAACTAAAAGTTCAAGTCTTCCCATCAGCGCAGCTACTTGATGATGATAGGGTTTTTGGTGCGTTAAAGCTTGACAATGTTCAAATGGCAGCTCCTAGTTTTTCTAAATTTACACCTATCGTACCACAGTTTCAGCTATTTGACCTGCCTTTCATCTTTAAAGATGCAGAGCACCTTCATAAGGTCCAAGATGGCGAGGTTGGCGAGGAGCTAAAAGCCCTTGTTACAAAAAAAGGCTTTGTGGCGCTTGATTATTGGGATGCTGGATTTAAGCATTTTAGCTCAAGCAAAAAGCCAGTTCTTGTACCGGAAGATGCAAAAGGACAAAAATTTAGAATCCAAAGCTCAAAAGTACTTGAAGAACAGATCAAAGTAGTTGGTGGTAACCCACAAGTTCTACCATTTTCAGAAGTTTACTCTGCACTTCAACAAGGCGTAGTCGATGCGACAGAAAACCCACTTTCAAATTTTTATAACTCAAAATTTCACGAAGTTCAAAGCTCGCTTACACTTTCAAGTCACGGATATTTGGGCTATTTAGTCGTTATGAGCGATAAATTTTGGAGCAAGCTACCAGATGATCTAAAAGCAAATGTAAAACAAGCTCTAAGCGAAGCAACAGCTTTCGAGAGAGAAGAGACAGCAAAAGAGGACGCTCACGTCATAGCTGAACTTGAAAAATACATCGCTGCTAGTAAAAAACTAGAAATTTATAAGATCGATGATGCACAAAAGGCTGAGTGGCAAAAGGTTATGCAATCAATCTATCCTAAATTTTACGATGTTATCGGTAAAGATCTCATAGAAAAGACTCTTGGGACAAAATAATGAAGAGTTTTTTTAATGTCCTTGATATAGCGATAGCCTCACTAAATAAAACTATCGCAGTAGTTGGGCTCGCAAGTGGAACATTGCTGGCCTTTACAAATGTTATGGCTAGATATTTTTTTGACAAAAGCTGGTCATGGGCGAGCGAGCTATCAAACTATCTTTTTATATGGTCGGCGTTTTTTGCCGCAGCATATGGCTTTAACAAGGGCATTCACGTGAGCGTAACTATTTTGGTGGAAAAATTTCCACCAGCCCTTGCAAAAGCGTGTTTAATCTTTTCTCATGTGCTAACTACTGTGTTTTTGTTATTTATCGCAGTCTATTCGATCGATTATCTACAAATTCTTCACGAGATCGAGCAGATGATAATAGACCTTGGCATACCTCAATGGGTCCCTATGTTAGTGCTTCCAATAGCCTTCGTTACAGCTAGCTACCGCTCGACTGAAAAAGCCATAAAAGTAGCTCTAACGCCTGCTGAAAATGTTGTGAGTAACGAAGCACATGAGTTAGCTCATGGTAGCGTAGTCAAAGATTAAGGAGAAAAAAGATGACAATAGCATTTTTATTTATCCTACTTTTTGCACTGATGCTAATAGGCGTGCCAGTGGCAGTTTCGCTGGGAACGAGCACGGTTTTAACGATGATATTTTTTACAGATATCGACATCGCTACGATCCCACAGCTAATTTTTGATGGTATCAATAAATTTTCGCTAATGGCGATACCGATGTTTATCTTGGCTGGAAATTTACTAAGTAAAGGTGGCTCAGCAAGACGTATCATCGACTTTGCAAAGTCTATGGTCGGACACTTGCCAGGTGGCTTGCCTATGAGTGCTATATTTGCCTGCATCATCTTTGCAGCTGTCTCTGGAAGCTCACCTGCGACGGTTGTGGCTATTGGCTCAATAATGTTTGCAGCGATAAAAGAGGCTGGCTATCCAAAAGAGTACGCAGTGGGTGGCATAACTACGGCTGGCTCGCTTGGAATTTTGATCCCACCTTCAGTTGTTATGATAGTTTACGGCGTAACAGCAGAGGTTAGTATAGGCAAGCTCTTTATGGCAGGCGTCATACCTGGTCTTATGCTTGGCGCATTTATGCTTATTCAAACTTATATCGGAGCAAAAAAACTTGGCTTTAAAGCAACTAAGGCTGAACCATTTAAAGTAAGAGTGCAGAAATTTACCAAAGCATTTTGGGCGCTTTTGATCGTTGTTGTGGTCATCGGCGGAATTTATGGAGGCATTTTTACTCCGACAGAAGCTGCTGCAGCAAGCGCGGTCTATGCGTTATTTATCTCACTTTTTATCTATAGAGATATAAAGATAAAAGATCTTTGGGATATCTGCCTAGACTCGGCTCTTACAACAGCCATGATATTTTTCATCATCGCAAACGCCGTTGTTTTTGCATATTTGCTAACTAGCGAGCAGATCCCTCAAGCTATCGCTTCGATGATACTTGACGCAAATATCGGTATGATAGGATTTTTGATATTTGTAAATATCTTGCTCTTTATCATGGGTCAGTTCATGGAGCCTTCAAGCGTTATCATGATCATGGTTCCACTCTTGCTTCCGATAGCTACGCAGCTTGGCATAGATCCGATACATTTTGGCATTATCTTAGTTGTAAATATGGAGATAGGTATGGTCACTCCGCCTGTTGGACTAAATTTATTTGTCGCAAGCGGTCTTACAAATATGAATCTAAAAGAGGTCATCATGGCATGCTTGCCGTGGACACTCACTTTATTCTTTGGCCTTATCTTGGTTACTTATATACCGCAAATTTCGCTTTGGCTACCAAACATAATGTATGGACATTAAAATTTAGAGGCTCAGACCTCTAAATTTATCCTTTTGGATCGTAGTCCGCACTCATAACGATATTTTTACCACTTCGCTTACCAGCATAAAGTAGATTATCAGCTTGTTTTATCATCTTTTCTAAGCTAAATTCTCCCGTACCATCATGAGCAACTACTCCAAAAGTCATAGTTGCGTTGATCTTTATTTTTTCAAACTCAACTATATTTTTACTCAAAGTCTCTCTCACACGCTCTACGATACTTACAGCTGCGTCTTTTTTTACGCCCAAGACGACTGCTAAAAATTCTTCTCCGCCAAATCTAGCTACTCTATCTTTATCTCTAAATGTGTTTTTAAATATGCCTGATAAGCTTCTTAAAACAGCATCTCCTGCGCCGTGTCCATAAGTGTCATTTATCTTTTTAAAGTTATCAATATCACACATAACGATAGCAAAGTCCCTATTTTTATAAAGATCGTTTTGACTTAAAATTTTCTGCATCGAAGTGCGATTTAAAAGTCCTGTTAATGGATCGTGATTTAAGATATTTTCAGCCATCTCTTTTTCCTCTAAGATGCTTAAAAATATAAATAAATTTGAGCTCTCCAAAAGGTACGAAATAATAACCGAAAATACACAAACTATACTTAAGTTAAAAACAAAAAGTAGATCTTTAAAGCCGTCAAAATCTTTTACAGGCTGTCCGTCTAAATATACATAGCAGGCTATGGATAAAATTATTTGCACTGCAACTATTATGTAGTTAAAAAATTTATAGGTAAATGAAGTAAAAAACAGTATTAGTGACGATGCTAAAAACAATAACCCAAATCCATATCCCCATCCAAGTGTCAGCATACAAACCAATGCATGAAATAAAATTTCAAGCTGGACTATCAGCATTGTTATCTTGTTATTTTCAGGACTATCGTAAATAAGCCTTAAAAGAAAAAGATAGGTTGCTACTGAAAATATATTCGTAACTGCTAGAATTTCTTCTTTCATAAATAAAAAAATGAAAAAATAACAGACGTGAGTTAATAATATTGAAAATATGATAAGTTTTTGGGTCGTATAGAGTGAAATTCTACGCATCCGAGCCCTTTTTTAAAATTTCTAATTCGATACGGTCTTTGCCATTTTGCTTGCCTTCATAAAGCAGCTTATCTACTAAAGTTATGGCTTGCTCAAAATCCACCTCAATACCATTTGCACATATTAGCATGCCAAAGGTCATAGTAACTGGAGTTTTATCTGGAAGTTTTGCGTTGTTTATCTGTTTTTTAAGCCTTTTGCTCACTTCGTGGATAAATTCTATCTTTGTATCGGGCAAGATTATCAAAAATTCTTCTCCGCCCCAGCGGCAAACATAGTCTTTACCTCTAAATGATTTCTTCAAAGCACTGGCTACATCTTTTAAGACCTCATCACCGCAGTCATGCCCGTATGTATCGTTTATTTTTTTAAAATTATCAATATCGCCTAGCATTATGACTAAATTTGTATTACCGCTTCTTTCCTTGTTAGCAACTAGTTCAAATCTTAAAGTTTTTTCTATTGTTCTTCTATTTAAAAGCTGCGTTAAAAAATCATGATTTGAATCTTTTTCAAGCTCTTCTGTCTCTTTTCTTATTTGCTGATATCCACTAGAAGTGATGACATCTGCAAACATTGAAAGTCTTAAAACAATAAAAAAAGCAAAAACAATACTGCACACGACTATCGTCCCTCGTATAGCTGATGGGATCAGCGGCGCCTCATCTTTATGAATAAAATAAAGAAGTATAAGCAAGATTAATTCTAAAAATGCCATTATATAAGTAAGACTCTTTGAATCAAACGCTAGGAAGTAGTTTATAAAAATTACACCAACAAGTATTATCCAAATTCCAGTATTCCAACCCATAGTAGTAACAATAATAGTAACAAGTAATATGATATTTAGGTGAAATGCAAGGGATATCAATACTCTATATTTTATGTCAAATTTTATTCTAAGCAATATTCCAGCTGCTATAAATAATAAGCACATAAAAAGTAGTGGTGTAGCTATGATCATAAAAAGGAACAAAGATAGTACATTCGTAGCTATCATAACGTCTAATATCGTTTTATAGATATCATCGATCGCTTTATAACTACTTTGATCTACAAAATCGTGTGTCAAACAAAACTCCCTGTAAATTTATTCCATTAAATTTTATTAAGTCATTCTAATAAGAGTCGTAACTATCTTCGTCCTCGTCACTATCTTCGTAGTTGTAGTCATTTTCATCGTAATTATAGTCATAACTATCGCTACTATCGTCCTCATCGTCATTAAATTCAGAGTAGTCTTCTTCTACTTCTTCATAGTCAAAATCATCACTCATTGTTTTCT
Source organism: Campylobacter concisus (assembly GCF_002165785.1). Taxonomy (GTDB): domain Bacteria; phylum Campylobacterota; class Campylobacteria; order Campylobacterales; family Campylobacteraceae; genus Campylobacter_A; species Campylobacter_A concisus_W. Next base: position 81,417 of record NZ_NDYO01000008.1, on the reverse strand, counting down.
CCTTAAATTTTATCTTTGACACTTTCAATATACAAGCTTTGGCTTGGGAATGCGAAATTTAGACCATTTTGCTTTAAAATATCCATAATCTTTAGCATTACATCTTGCTTGACATCTAAAAATTCTCCCCAAACGATAGTCTTTGCAAAACAATAAACTAAGATATTTATCGAGCTATCTGCAAAGTCATCAACCACGACAAATAAATTTGATTTATACCCAGCATAATCATCAACCGAAACTATACTTTGTCTATATTTTAGCCCTTTTTTCTTTGCTGTTATATCCTCGCTTTTGGCAATATCTGGATGATTTATCAACATAGTTTTTATGTCATCTACACATTTTTTAATCTCATCAGTTGTCGCTCCATATTCAATGCCTATTAGCATTCTGATACGTCTACCAACTTTTCTTCTACTCCAGTTTCTAACAGGATCACTTGCTAGTTTTGAGTTTGGCACAAAGATTAAAGCATTATCAAAACTTCTGATAGTCGTCTTTCTAAAGCCAACCTCAACAACAGTACCCTCTATATCACCACAAACTATCCAATCCCCTTGCGAAAATGAGTTATCAAAGAGCATCATAACAGAAGCAAAGAAGTTTGCGATGATATCTTTTGCAGCAAATGCAACAGCAAGACCGCCGATACCAAGTGAAGCTATGAGCGCTGATATATCAAAGCCAAGCTTTTGAAGAATTAGTAAAAGTGCGATTATTAATATAATTACGTAGACTACTTTTAAAACTAAATTTACAACCTCTTTTCGTCTACTCTTTTGAGCAATTTTATCGATTATTACTATGCCATAACCATTTAGGATAGTTAAAACAAGCCATGAAAATGCGACTATGTAGACGATCGAGAAGATATTTGCTAGAGTTAGTGGCACTGGTACTGGATAAAAGCCAACACCGATACAAATATTTAGTGCATAAATGATAAGAAGTGCAGAGATAGGCTTTTTAACGATATCTACTATCTGATCCTTTGCCTCCTTTACGCCTTCGCCAGAAGCAATGAGTGACATAAGCCAGTATGTAAGCTTGGCAAGAATTCTTGTAAGTGAGACAAAAAATAAAAATACTGCGATTATAACTACGATCTTGCCAACGTTAAATTTTGCCGAATTTATAGAAGTTAGCTTATTTATATATTCGACCGTATCTACTAAATTTAGCTCTGATAAGATCATGCTTGAGCTTAGAAGATCGGCATTGTTTTTAAGATAGATTAAAATTTCCTCATCAGTCTCTTTTTTTAAATCAAGCTCGGCAAATGCGTTATCGTAAGAGCTTGAAGTCTCATTTAGAGAATCTTTTAGCTCTTTTATACTGACGTAAGAATTTGTTTGTAAATTTAAAAGTCCGTTATCTATCACCTCTTTTATAGAGTTTGCTTTAGCACCTTTTTTAAATATCTCTTCAAGGCTGATGAGTGCCGAGTAGTAAGCGTAGTCGACTTTCATCTTTTCAAGTTCAATGGCACTTTGGATATAAGCGTCTTTATTTGATTGTTTTTCTAGTCTAGCTACTTTTTTTTCTAGATTATTTTTTTGTAAAATAAATTTGTCAATATCGCTTTGAGTCACTTCAATCTGCATGATATATAGCGGAATTTTTTCCAAAAGATCGTTCTTCTTCTTCTGAAGGCTGGCTAAATTTGAATTATCTGTTTTTGAAGAGTTTGTATCTTTTTGCTGTGCTTTTATAATCTGGATTTGATTGTTTAAAGTTAAGATCTGATTTGTTAGGCTTATGATGCTTTCTTCTTGCGTTTTATTATCTTCGGCACCAAAAAGAGTTAAAAATGAGAGCAAGACGATGGTTAAAATTTTACGCATTTTCACCCCTTTTATCTGCTAAAAGTTTGAATGTGCCCTCTTTTAAATCGTAGCTGAAAATTTCACCAGTTTCTATAATGTAGTGCCAGCCATAAATTTGAAGGTTTCCTCTTTCATACTCCTCTTTTACATTTGGATAAGTCATTATATTTTCGATCGAATTTATCACATTTAATCTCTCAGTTAGCCACGCCATCTTTGCTAGATCGTCACTTGTAAATTTAAGCACTTCTCGCTTGATCGGCTCTATTAGCTTTATCCAATTTCTAACATTTGGCGTAGTTTTGAGCTTTTTTTCATCCATATAAAGCGCTGCGCATCCACCACAATCAGAGTGTCCGCAAATAATGATATTTTTTATATTTAAAAGCTCTAATGCATATTCGATAGCCGAAGTCGTTGCCAAAAATTCCTCGCTCACTCTATAAGGTGGCACGATGTTTGCTATATTTCGCACCATAAAAAGCTCGCCTGGAAGGCAGTTTGTTATCAAATTCGGCACCACTCTTGAATCGACACAGGATATAAAAAGGGTATGTGGGTCTTGTCTATTTTGTAGACTTTTAAAAAGCTCTTCATGCTCCAAAAAGCCATCTTCCATAAATTTTACCGCACCTTCAAGTAGCGAGTCATCCATAGAAATTTATCTCCATTTTTTATATTTTTACGCGATTATAGCAACTTTTATTTAATCTAAAAAATACTTTAATATATAAATTTTTAACTAATATAATTTGTTAAAATTCTTTTTATTCATTGTTTAATTATTTTAGGCTAAACTCATTCAAAAATTCATAAGGAGATAAAATGAGTCTGTATGATAGGAACTACGCAAAACAAAATCAAGAAGAACTTGCGTACTCTCAAAGCTCACTAAGCACTTTTATAAAACAAACTTATCAACTTTTTGCAGCATCACTACTTTCAGCAACAGCTGGCGCCTATGTAGGTATTAGCATTGCTGGAGTTTTTGCGGCAAATAGATTTTTGTTTTGGGGACTTGTTATAGTCGAGTTTGCACTACTTTTTGGCTTAATGGCAGCTAAACGTAAAGAGGGATTAAATTTAATACTTCTATTTGCGTTTACTTTCATAAGTGGTCTTACGCTAACTCCGCTACTTTCAGCGATCCTTGCCATGCCAAGTGGAGCTGGTATTGTAGCTCAAGCATTTGGACTAACAACAGTTGCTTTTGGTGCATTAAGTGTCTTTGCAATGAATACAAAACGTGACTTTACAACAATGGGTAAAATGTTGTTCATAACCTTAATTGTTATAGTTGCAGCAGCTATTATCAATATTTTCGTTAAAAGTACAATGTTTCAACTTGTAATCGCAAGTATTTCATCGATCTTATTTAGCGCATATATACTTTTTGATACGCAAAATATTATCCGTGGAAACTACGAAACACCAGTTGAAGGCGCAGTTGCTTTGTATCTTGATTTTGTAAATCTATTTACATCACTGCTTCAAATTTTAGGAATTTTTAATAGAAATGACTAAAGATGAGCGCATCTACCGAGTAATAGATGCGAATCTAAATAGACTAAAAGAAGGGCTTCGCGTTGTTGAAGATATAAAAAGATATGTCTTTGATGACGCCAAGCTCGCCTATAAAATAAAATCTCTCCGCCACAAAGCAAAGATACCACAAAAAGAATTATTAAAATTTAGAAATTCACAAGAAGATGTCTTAAAAACTAGCACGAAAAGCGAACAAGCTAGAGAAAATTTAGACGAGATAATCACTGCAAATTTCAAGCGTGCTCAGGAGAGTGCTCGCGTGCTTGAAGAGTGCTTTAAGCTCATAAATTTAGAACAAGCTGAGCTTTTTAAAAGCATAAGATACGAGCTTTATGAGCTTGAAAAAGAACTTTAACTAAAAATTTAAATCTTTTCTTGTATAATCGCAAACAATTATTTTTAAAAATTTAAAGGAAATTTCGTGAGTTTAATATTTTTGATCTTACAGTTTGCTCTAGCTGCCATCATAACTATCGCTGTTTTACTTCAAAAAAGCTCATCTATCGGACTTGGGGCATATAGCGGAAGCAACGAGAGTCTTTTTGGAGCAAAAGGACCAGCTGGATTTTTAGCTAAATTTACTTTTATCGTAGGTATTTTATTTATCTTAAATACACTTGCACTTGGATACTTCTACAATAAAGATCTAAAACGCTCTATCGTTGATAGCGTCGATAGTAAATCTCTAGTCATACCAAAGTCAAACGACGTACCATCAGCTCCTAGCGCACCACAAACTCCAGCAAAATAACAATGATAAAAACACTTTTAGCGTCATTCTTGACGCTAACATTTGCTTTAGCAGACGCTCATATTTTAGTCTATCATCGCTTTGACGATCCAAGACATACAAGCACTGATATTTCTATTAAAAATTTAAGAGAGCAGTTTGAATATTTCAAAAATAATGGCTATGAAGTCGTTAAGCTCTCAAAGTTAGTTGATGCTGTAAATGCTGGCGAAAGAATACCTGATAACTGGGTTGTCATTACTGTAGATGATGGTTATAAAAGTTTCTATGACAAGGCCCTTAGTGTATTTAAAGAGTATAACTATCCATTTGCGCTAATGCTTTATGTGGAAGCCAGTGCGAATAAATATGGCGATTATTTGGATTTTGATCAGATTAAAGAACTTGAGGCTTATGGTGAGATTGGATACCATTCGTACGCTCATCCGAGGATGACAAAGCTTAGCGATGAGGCATTAAGAGAGGATTTTCAAAAGGGCGTAGAGACCTTTGAAAAACATATGGGCTATAAGCCAAAATTCTTTGCAGTACCTTATGGTGAGATCGATAGTCGAGTCGTAAAACTTGCAAAAGAATTTGGTTTTTTAGCACTTTTAAATCAAAACTCAGGTGCGGTTTCAGACAAGAGTGATGTTTACGATCTTTATAGAACACCAGTAATGAACGGTACTAAAATAGCATTAACTTTTAATAGCAAATTTTTAAATGCCCAGTGGATATTTCCAGATAGCTATCCACAAAATAATGCAATAGACAAACTTATTATAAAAACTGATACAAATGCTAGTGAAGGTAATTTTTTCATGACCGGCTTTAATGGCTTTAAAAAGGTACCTATGACAAATGGTGTTTTTGAGTGTAAATTTAACCCACCGCTCGATAAACGCAAAGTTTTAATATCTCTAAAAGTAGATCATCAACGAAGTACAAAACTTCTAATAAAGGACATCAATGCTAAATAAAATTTATGAAACACAAAAAGAAGGCTGCGAGAAAGCAATAGCTTCATTAAAACGCGACTTTACAACGCTTAGAACGGGCAAGGTAAACATTAATATTGTAGATCATGTAATGGTTGATTATTACGGCTCACCAACTCCGCTCAACCAAGTAGCCACTGTGCTTACAAGCGACGCTTCAACTATCGCTATCACACCTTGGGAAAAGAGCATGATAAAAGCGATCTCTTCAGCTATCCAAGCAGCAAATATCGGCGTCAATCCAAATAGTGATGGTGAGAGTGTCAAGCTATTTTTTCCACCTATGACCGTCGAGCAACGCCAAGAAAATGCAAAACATGCAAAATCAATGGGAGAAAAAGCCAAAGTTAGTATAAGAAACGTAAGAAAAGATGCAAATGATGAAGTCAAAAAGCTTGAAAAAGACAAAGCTATAACTGAGGACGAGAGCAAAAAGGGACAGGATGAGGTTCAAAAGATAACTGACACCTACACTGCAAAAATCGATACTCTTGTAAAAGAAAAAGAAGCCGAGCTTTTAAAAATCTAAAATTTTTAGAAATTTTTCCTTATCTAGCTACTTTTATGTGGCTAGATATTCTCTCAAAATAATATTTCAAAAAAATATTTATCAGCAAGCAGTTTATTTTTTTGTCTGTTGTGCTTTTACCTATTAAATATAAATAGAACCTAGACTACATAAAACATAGCTACCACTTTGTCTTTAAGCTATTTCCATGAATTTTTAATTTAAATTCTTATTTTGGATTCGTCTTAAATTCTTTATTCAATATTATTAATTTTACATATATTTATACATAGGAGTACGAACTATTATGTACTTTGGATGTGCATTACAAATATTATTTTAAGAATTTAATGCAACTCAAAATAAAGTATAAAAACTCTTAAATTTTCCCTTGTCTTACAGTATCTTGCTTTAAATAAGAAATTTACTGATATTTTTAATTCTAGTAAATTTTGGGCTGAATATTTATAGAAATTTTCTTATAGGCATTATGAATAATGAATTAGACGGATGGCCGGGAGATAGGGATTCGAACCCCAGGAGGCTTTCACACCTCAACGGTTTTCAAGACCGCCGCTTTCGACCGCTCAGCCATCTCCCGAATTAAAGATTTGTGATTATAACCAACTTTGCTTAAAATTTACTATAATCTATAAAATTTACTCTGTTTTTTCTTTAATATATGTAGCTCCATCATTTATCTTTTCTTTGGTCCATTCTTTAGCATTATGAGTATCTTCTTTTACACCATGCCAAGTATTTGAACAACCGGCTACAAAAAATGCTATACACACTGCTAAAAGTAAATTTCTCACTGTTATTCCTTCGAGTAGTTATTTTTGAAGTTTGGAGGCGACACCCGGATTCGAACCGGGGATCAAAGCTTTGCAGGCTCATGCCTTACCACTTGGCCATGTCGCCATATCGTGGTGCCCGAGACCGGACTTGAACCGGTACGGTAAAAACTACCGAGGGATTTTAAGTCCCTTGCGTCTACCATTCCGCCACTCGGGCTAAGTTAATGGAGCGGGAAACGAGATTCGAACTCGCGACCCCAACCTTGGCAAGGTTGTGCTCTACCCCTGAGCTATTCCCGCATTAAAGTTTGCAATATTATCCAAAAATTGCTTAAAATTTTATTTTACTAAAACTAATTTCAAAATATTGTAAGGCATAAAAAGATAAAATGTCAAAATCTACTTTGGGGTTATAGCTCAGCTGGGAGAGCGCTTGAATGGCATTCAAGAGGTCGGCGGTTCGATCCCGCTTAACTCCACCAACAGACGTTTTCAGGGGTTTTCAAACCTTGTCAAAAAATGCTTTTCAAAGCCTAAATTTAGGGCTTTTATCACTTTTTAAGCTCTCACTTCTTATCATTGCATTTCATCTAATATCACTCTTTTGAGTGTATATCTGAGTGTAAAAAAGTCTTTACACTCAGATATACACTCAAAATTAAGGGTTACGAAATGGCAAGCTTTACAAACGATTTGGCACTAAAAAAATTTACACTCAAAAATAAAAATCGTGAGTGGGTAAAAGATGACGGAGTGAAATTTTTATACGTGCTTGCATACAAGACCCAAAAAGAAACCACCAAAACATTTTATTTCAAATATCAAGAGAGCGACGAGAAGCGGACGACAAAGCAAATCAAAATAGGCAAATATCCAAGCATAACGCTAGCAGAAGCAAGAGCGAAAGCCTTAGAGCTTGAGAGGCTAAGAGATAGGGGCGAGGACTTGCAGACAGCCACGGCCAAGCAAAAGGCTATCACGTTTAAAGATGTAGCCGATGAGTGGATAGACAAAGAGCAGAGTAAAGGGCTAATCGCTTTTAATAAGCAAATCGGACGTATCGAAAAAAATCTAATCCCATATCTAGGCGATAAAGCCATAACCGAGCTAAAACGCAGGGACTACGCCCACGCAATAGAGCAGATACAAGCACGAGAAGCAAAAAGAGGCATAACACACGAAACATCGTTAAGAACGTTTAGGCTACTTCGTAAAATTTTGGACTTAGCCGTAAATAAAGGCTACATAGAACACAATCCGACAAGGGATATTATCTTTAACGATGCTTTCAAGACCTCATCAAATAACCACTTTAAAGCCATAACCGAACCTAAAAGGCTAAAAGAGCTATTAGGTGCAATGCAGGACTATCAGGGCTCGTTTTGCACACAGCAGGCATTAATCTTTGGCGTGAATACCTTTTTACGTAGTGCAAACGTGAGAGAACTAAAATGGCAATACGTGGATTTTGAGAATAATTTAATCACGTTTCCAGCCGAAGCGATGAAGTTAAGAGAAGTTTTTTATATGCCAATGAGTAAGCAGGTCAAGAAGCTTTTAAAAACAATGCTGGAGCATAAAAGGGGCGATTTTGTTTTTCCTAGTGGCATAAGTGCAACAAGGCCGCTAAGCGATAGCACACTCAACCAAGCAATTAAGCGGTTAGGCTTTGGCGATGAGATGGTATTTCACGGCTTACGCACGACAGCAAGCACGCTACTAAATGAAAATATCAAAAATCACGGCTTTAGTAGCGACGTGATAGAGCTTTGCCTAGACCATAAAGAGCGAAGCAGCGTAAAAGCAATTTACGATCGAAGCCAAAGACTGGACGAGAGGGCGGAGCTCATGCAGTGGTGGAGTGATTATTTGGATAGTTTAATAAAGGAGTGAAAAAATGGCTAGAGGCTACAGTGATAAAATACAAAAGAACAAAGAAATTGCAGAGAAAATTAAAAAAGAACAAGCAGGAGAAGTTATCAATATTATCGGCGATTTTATGATAGATAAACAAAAAGACCTAACAACCACAACTATTTTTTTAGATTTTTTGAAAAAAGTAGAAAAGGGCGAGGTTAAAAATATTTCGATAGATGATTTTGCAATATTTACTAAATTTAACGTTGTCGGCGATATATATCACGAAGTTATGAATAAAGCAATTAATAATTTTTGCACTTTTTTTCAAAGAATAACTACCTCAAAAGCCAAAAAACCTTTAGCAGTAAAAAGATATGAATTATTTTTAAATAGCATAGAGCAATTAAAAGAAGCATTTAGCATAAAAGACAACATTCCCTCTCACTTCACACCAGCAGGCAGAGAAAATGAACCTTATGTGTATTCTGGTAATTTTATGCCAGACAAGAGCAACGTGATAACTGAGTTAAATAAAGCCTTCTACGATTTAGAACATAAAGGCAACAAGTATTTTCAATTTGCCAAAGAGCTTAAAAATGATTTTGAGGCTTTTTCCAACAACCAAAAAGCCAAAGATGAATTTAAAAAAGAGATGCTAAGGCTAATAGAAATTTATGAAATAGACGCTTACGATTTTTTTAGTAAAGCAGCTTTTGCTAATGCAGTAGTAAAATTTTACTACCCAAAAGAAGCTGACTAAAAATATTTTTCACCAAATAAGAAACCCTTAATTAAGGGCTTTAATATCTTACAACCCCCGACTACATAACAAAAATTTACCACTTCTTTAACTACCAACTAAAAATATTTTTCGTTGTCTTATCATTTCAAAACTCGCATAATTCTTACATCAAACCAAGGCAAACTAATAACACTTGCAAGTTTTTAACGTTGGCTTTTGTAAATCAAGATAAAGGATAAAAAATGACACCAACACAACACTTATTTAACAAAAAAGAGGCGGCGGAGTTTCTAGGCATAGGCTTATCAACTCTTTATCGTTATCAAAAAATGGACGACTTCCCAAAACCTATCATCTACACAAATCAAACTATCCGCTTTAAACGTGATGACCTCGAAGCCTTTATGTATAAAAGACAAGGCGGAGAGATACCAGAGCAAGGGGGCGAAAGATGAACGCCTACACGCCAAAATATGACGATATGAGCGAAGAGGATTTTTACTTAGGCTTTATGCTAATAGTAAAAGAGCGTAACCCTAGCCTATCAAAAGCCATAAGCAACGACGAGATAAGCGAACAAACAAAGCAGGCGTTAGATGTAGCCCTTAGCTTTTACGATACATCGCTACAAATAGCAAGAGAGATTAACGAACTAGAGGACAAAATCCGACGGCTAAAATCTAAGCCGTCGAACAATGCACCTCAACGCAAGAAAGGATAATAAGATGAGGTTAGAAATAACAACAGCAGGCAAAGGCGGAGCGATTATCGCTATTGAGCCTAAAAAAATAAAAGAATTTACTAGCCATTTGAGAGATTACGGCGTTTTGAGTGTGAAAGAAGCACCGCAAGGGTTAATAAATATGGCTTACGACTTATTTTACATAAACAAAAACCTAAGAAAGCAGGTAAGAGAACTAACAGAACAAGGATACAACGATGAGGACAATAGTAACGTTTAATAATTTAGATTTAGAAGTTTTGGAGTATCAAGATACGTGGAGCTTATCAGATAGACAAGTAGCTGAGGGCTTTGGAGTTACACAAGAAGCAGTAAGAAAACAAAGAACGCAGGGAGCGACTGAATACATCGAGGGCGTGCATTTTTACTATCAAGACGTAACTCAAAACAAAGATAGAATAATGACCCCCATTACAAATCGGGCGGGGGTATCTAACGCCCAAAAAATGGTGTTTTGGACTAAAAAGGGCGTGATAACCCTAGGCTTCAAGCTAACCGAAACACCTCAAACAATAGCTTTTAGAGACTGGGCTAGCGATTTTATTCTAAACAGCAATAACCGCCCTACTACTATTCAAGAGCTTTTAGATAATCCTCGCTCACTTGCTGAGCTAGCTCTAAGATATGCTGATACGCTAGAGAAAAATAAACGCCTTGAAGCCCAAGCGGTAGAAAATAAGCCTTATATCGCATACGCTAAGACAATAGAGAGTAGCCACGGCGATTTAAAAATAGGCGAATATGCTAAATTGCTTTGTGATAAAAATAAAGGCGTAATTATAGGACAAAACCAGTTATTCGCTTTAATGCGAGAACTAGGGTTTTTAATGTTTAATAACGAACCTTTTCAAAAGTATCTAAATATGGGATATTTTAGACGTGAACCACGACCATTTACAAAGCCAAACGGCGAGCAATGCTTAGACCTTATCACTCTAATAACACCAAAAGGTCAAGTAAAGCTAGCCGAAAGATTGATTAATGCGATAAAAAGCAAATAGTTAAGTCAAAGAGGGCGGAGCAGACAAACCGCCCTTAAAAGTTAATTTCAATGGATATTTTAGCAGAACTTGCAAGCATTATCAATACAGCCGAAAGCAAAATTTACATAGACACCATAAGGGCGACTTTTTACAAAAAGGCTATTACGCAAAAGACACATAAAAAAATCGACCTTTTAAAATCGATCGCTCGAAAATATGGCAAAAAGTGGCAAAAGCTGGATAAGCAAACAGCAAAAGCCGTCAAGATAGAACGCCGTTACGAGTTTCGAGATTATGAGATAGTAAATATTTATGCTCTTAGTGACTTGCCTATTTTTTACGCTACTTTAAAATCGTCAGGCAATGAGCCACAAAAGGCGTTATTTGAAGTTTATGGACTTAGGCAATATAACAAGACACCACCACCCAAAGAGTTAATAGCGGAGCTCCTAGGCGTGATAAATAACATTTCATCGCTTGATTTGTGTTTTGATAAGGATAGCCCCTTTAACCTTGACCCTTTTCGCGATGAGGTTATTAGCTTTGAAAATACCAAGTATCTAAAAAACAATGAGGTATTAACTAGAGTGTATTTTTATGACAAGGCAAAAAAGAATAATCTAAATTTGCCTATCTACCGATCCGAAGCCGTAGTTAGCATAAATCCCAAAAACAAAGATAATCCCTTGCCTCTCAAGCAAAGGCTAAATTTACAACTCCCTTACGCCCTAGATGAGTTTAAATCCATACTAGATAAGACCACTAAAGAACAAGGCACGAGCAAGCCCTACAAGTCAAAAGAGAACAAAAGAGAACTAAGAGCATAACTAGCCTAAATTTTGGCTCATTACCTCAACGCAAGATAAATTCACTGCCCCTAATTTTTGGGTGAGTGAAGCCCTAATTTTATGCGTTAGCCTAATTTTTGGCTTACGTAGTAATGCCATAAAGTAGCCTATTTGTCCGTCGCCTTAATTTTCAGGCATCGAGCGAGTAGCCTAAAATCATCATCTCACAAAAAAACGAAAACGGCTTTTAACCTTAAGCCAAAATAGCCCTTTTTTAGCTTGCTTAAGGTTTTATAAAAAAGGGTATTGCAGAGATTGCCACCGCTTGCCATATTTTTAGCGTTTTTTGTCTATCTTTTAAAATCAAAAATCAAAGCCAACACCGAGGGGCTAGAGCTTAGCAAGCGAGCCACGCACGAGCGAAAATCACAATTTAAGAAAAGCAACGTATAGTGTGCCCTTGTAAAACTACCCTACAATGACCTTTTTGTTACAAAAAATCTCCCTTTATCCTTAAGTGAAAAAATTAATTATCAAGGGGGCTAAAAAAAATCGGGGTCGCGGTTAAAAAAATCAGGGGTCGGCGGTTAAAAAAACGAGCAAGATAAGCACTAGAAAGAGCGTAAAAGCCCTATTCTAAGCGTAATTTTGAGCTAGGTGAATTAAATTCATACAGCTTTTAAAGGGGGTCAGTTGTGATGACACCCCTAGAGGGTGACATGTGTAACGTTACAAATGATATTAATCCTCTTTGCTTTCAGTGTAGGGCTTAACCACCTCAACGATTTTATCCATATCAAGCGACTTAATGTAGTTTTCAAGCATAAATTTTAAATAAGGTGGATATGGAGTGCGTGACCCCCAAGCATTAACGGTTGCGTAAGGGATGTTGGATAATTCACTAAGTCGTTTTTTATTGATACCAGCTTTATTTAACAAGTTTTGAAATTCGTTTTTATCCATTTTTTAGCCTTTATTTTTTTATGAAATAATAGCATAACGCAATAAAAAATAAAAATAAAATATTGTTATGCTATTTTAGTTAATAATCTTTTAAGTATCGTTACAATATGATTTTGCTTAAAATTAATAGCGTAAATATACTTTTAAAGGAGAACAAATGTTAATCCCAACCAATTCAGACAGACCAATGTTTAAAAGGTTTCATGAGTTTGTTATCGAGCAGAATAACGGCAACACAGAGGTAGGCGAACAAACGCTTTATGATGTAGCATATTCTCTATTTTATGAGAGCCATGCGCTAAAAGGCGAACGAGATAGAGCATTTCAAAGCCTAGGCAGAACAAACGCATTATTTGCCAAACTAGAGGAGCAAAACGAGCAATTAAAAGACGAGCTAGAACAAGCAAAAGCAAAGTTTGAGAAGCTGGCTAGTAATTACGTAGCCTTGTGCGATGAAATTGACGAGCTACAAAGAGAGAATGCAGAGCTAAAAAGCAAATTATCACTAAAGGAGCAAAAATGAAGTTAGTTTTTAATGAAATCAATAAGAATTTTGAGTTAGGCATAGAAATAACTTGCGTATTAGGACAAGTATCAACGTTAATGTTAGCACTAGCAAATAAACACGAGAGCATAGACGACAATGAGAGGCTAAACGCTACTTATTTACTTAGTGGCATTTTACTCGATATTGCCTCAACACTTGATGACTATTCGCTGAAAGACACAAAAGCAACTAAGGAGCAAAAAAATGACAACCAAGAGATACGTAAAACTATACGAGCTTGAAAAGGCTCGAAGCTTTGATGAGCTAATAAGTACACTAGAGCAAAGCCAGGACGTTAGCAGAGATGAAGCTATTTATCAAGCAGGAGCTAAGGCGTGGCTATTCGTAGATTATTACATTAACGAACTCAGGCACGCAGAAGCACAAGTAAAGCACTTAAAAAGACAGCTTGGCCGCCTAAGTCCTGGTGATAAAAGCAAAGAGGACTTTAACAAAAATAATCCCCTAGAAGCCAAAGGGATTTTTAAATGGCACAAGCCCTTAAAAGGTGCGAGCTTGCAAAACGATATACAAGCAAGCTAATCATAAATCTAAAGGGGCAAGGCTAGCCCCTAACCTCATCGCAAAACCAACGAACACCCTAATACGCGTTAAAATACCTCAAAACGTCATAAAGGGCAAATAATGGAGCTATTAACGCCAAAGCAGGTAGGACAAATTTTAAACCTATCGCAAAGCACGCTTACCAAGATGAGAAGCGACAAATACAAAGACCGTTTTAACTTCGTTTTACCCTTTGTCAAGATAGGGCGCGCCGTAAGATACGAGCGCGAAGCGGTAAATCAAGCCGTAAGCGAGCTAAAGGCGGTAAAATGAAAATAACGCCCGAAGTAAGAGCGCAGATATTAGCAAAGCATAAAGCAGGAATGAGCCAAAGAGCACTACAAAAGCTTTTTAACCTCAGCGCAGGCGCGATAAATAACATCACTAAGGGCATAACCAAAAATTTAAAAAGCACGATAGCCAAAGGTACTGAGTATCTAGCCGAACTATCCGATCTAAACGAATACGAGCGCGAAGCCGTAACGCAGGCAGTAAGCGATAACGCACGGGCGATAACCTTTTTTAAACAAACGGCGATTAAAAATCAAATAATGGCCAATAGGCTATTAAAAGAAGCTAGAGATTTAAGCGATATTGAGCTACATAGCAGAATAACGGCTAGAAACAAAGAAACGATACTAGGCAAAAATTACGATTTAGGCGAGCAAGGCACGACCAACACTCTAACGCAAATCATAATAAAGCGCGACGCGTGAAAACTTACGACATAGATCTATTTTACGAGCTGTCGCCATTTTTTAAAGACGACTTGCGCCTTATGGCTCACGCCGTAGCTTATGCGCTAAATTTAAACGCTAAGACGATTTACAAAGATTTTTCATTTGGGCGCTACAAGGACGAGTATTTAAAAGCCTTGCTAGAAGTGAGCGATAACCCGAAAGAGGCTTATTTAAATTTACTTATGAAGTTTAGAGATAAAAGCCCGATATTTGACCGCGACGACTTCGCAAACGCAGAAGCTTACAGCGTGTTTAATAGGGAATACAAAAAAGAAGTAAAGGGCGGCAGGAGTTGAACCTGCAATAGCACGGCGATTAAGCCGTGTAGCGTAACCCTATGGCACATCTACCCTTTACTAATAGGCGGTGAGACCACCCACACCCTCACACAGGTTTCTATCCCCAGGGGCGGTAATGCTTTGCTAAGAAGCTGGGCTGTTTGACGAGCCGTTCGCCTATTCACTGGCAGATTATGCCATATTTTTACCAAATTTTACCAAAGGCGTTTAAAGGCTATCATACTAAAAAATGTTTTAAAAGGATAAATAATGCTAAACGACAAGGCACAACAGACGGCTTTAAAACTACTTGATAAATTTGGCAAAGTAGGCACGTATAAACGCAAAAGCGGGCAAATTTACGACCCAGAAACGGGCGGAATGACCGAGCAAATAAGCGAATACAAAGTAAAGGCGTATATCGATAGCGCGAAAAGCTACTCAAATTTAATAGAAAAAAGCTTATTAAACGAGGGCGATAACGTGATCTTGATAGCCGCTAAATCCTTGCCTTTTATGCCGCAAAACAACGACGTAATAGAGTTTCCTCACTGCTCCTATACCATCAAATACAACGACGCGGTATGGGGCGGCGAGGACGTAGCCCTGCATCAGCTAATCGGGGTGGCGAAATAAAAAAACGAACGGACGAGCGCCACAAGAATGCTTAAATTTAGCGCGATTAAGCCGTATTTAGCGCATACGGACGAACGAAAAAACGAACACTAATTAAATCCTAAGCCCCGAGCGGTTAAAATAGTGATGGATTTTAAAGCAAAGGCCAGGATATGCAAACTCTAACCATACGAGCAGACGAAGCACTAATAAGCCAAATAGTAGCAATAAGCAAGGCTCTAGCTAATACGACTAATCAAAAGCTAATTATCGATGAGGATTATCCGATTTACGACGACGGTAAGACGATGAAGCAAAGGATAGCCGATTACGAAGCGGATATTGAAGCTATCAGACGTGGAGAGCTTGAAACCTATCCGCTAGAGACGTTAAAAGCTGAGATGGAAAAATGGTAATTAGACGCACAGCACGCTTTAAACACGAATTAAAAGCAGTGTTTGATTTTATCGCAAAAGATAACCCAAATAGGGCGCGAGAGTTTAGAAACGAGCTTATCGCAAAGATAGAACGCGCAGCACAGACGCCTTTTATTTGCCGTAAGTCTATTAATTTTAACGATGAGAGCATTCGCGACTTGATTTTTAAAGGTTATGTAATACCTTACTTAATAGATGATGAGGTTATTTATGTGCTAGGCATTTACAAGGCTAACGAGTGGCAAGCGTGAAACGAATAAAAACGGCTTTTGTTTCACGTTTTAACCTTAATTAAGTTTTCAGCAAAAAAGCCGTGAAACATACCCAATTCTTAAGAAAATTTAGCCGTTTAAGCGTTTGAAACTTAAATCATTTAACTTTACAACTTCACAATCCCATATTTTAGGCACTTATAATTATTTTGTATTGAAAACTAAACTTTTCATAACCAACAAATCAAACACTTGAAGCTTAAAAATCTAGAGTGTATAAATGAGTGTAAAAATTATTGATTTTAATTTTATTAAAAGTCGATAAATACGAGCTTTAAAGCTAAAATCATTTCCCGCTTAACTCCACCATAAATCTAAATACATCTATCATTATTTATACCTTTTGCTAAAAATAACTTTTTACCAAAAAATAAGATGCCAATATGTAAAAATTTAATAAATAATTGATATTAAGACTCTTATCAACATTAGTAAAAGTTAATAACTAAAAAATAATTTTATAAATTTTTATCTTGCTTTAACAAAAAATAAAATAATATTCGCTATTAAAATTCAAAGGAAAAAAATGTTTTTAAAACGAGGAAAAATCATCTTCAACATCCACCTAATAATTGGACTAATTGCGGCTATTCCGCTAATATTCATGACTCTTTCAGCACCATTTGCATCTTATAGAGAAGAGATCAAAAGTACAATAAATAAAAATTTTATAAACTTAGTTCCTAGCGAAAAAGAAAATTTAAGCCTAAATGAACTCCTAGCTAAAGCAAAAAGTGAGATTCAATTTGATACGCTTGAAAGTTTACAAATAGGTGGAGCAAATGAAGCTTATCGTATAAGCATTACAAAGGATAAAAAACAATTAAATTTCTTTATAGATCCAAGAAGTGGCAAGGTGATCAGCGAGGACTGGGGTGAGAAATTTCGTATCATTATATTAAGTCTTCACAGAAATTTAGGCCTTGCTTTACTTGATAGCAAAGTCCCAGCCAACATCGGCAAGCAAATAGTCGCCATTAGCTCCATCATCATGGCGCTTCTTGCCATCAGCGGTCTCATCCTCTACGCACCAGCGATCAAGAGAAATTTACTAAATTCGCTAAAGATCAAAACAAACACAAAAGGCTACGCCTGCTTTTACAACCTCCACACGAGCCTTGGCACCTACGTGGCGATCCTAATTGTCGTGATGTCACTAACTGGCCTTTACTGGTCTTATGGCTGGGTCAGAAACAGTGTAAATAGCATATTTTTTGACCTAAAGCCAAGCGAGATGAAAAAGTCTATGCCTCAAAGAAATTTGATCCCAATAAGCGATGAGAAATTTAAAGAGATAGAGACTGCGGAGCAAATTTTTAAAGAAAATGTCACGCTAGATCTAAAATCCCTCACGATAAACGTTCCTGAAAACAACCAAAGCACCTATACTATAAACTACGAAACAAGCGAGAGCCAAGTGGGCAAGCTAAAGCTTGACGCAAGTGCTGGTAAGATCAAAGAAAATAAACTTGTTAGCAAGGCTGAAAGCATCCCAGAGGCAAAAAAGGCTGGTCGCAAAGTACTTAGCCTGCATACTGGTGAAATGTTTGGCGAGATCGGTCAGATCGTGTTTGCCGTATCATGTGTGATCGCGGTTTTACTAATCATAACTGGCTTTTTAATGACCATAAAAAGGACTAAGGCACTCTAAATAAAAGTAAATTTTTACCTTGCTTTGGGTAAGATTTTGAAAAATTTTTACCACAAACAAGAGAGAAATTTATGAACAGAAAACGCATATACAACCCAAGTTCAAATGAAAATTTGACCGACAGAAGAGTCTTTAACGGCAACCCACACGGCATTTTAAATTTCACCAAGGCAAAATACGAGTGGGCGTTAAAGCTCTGGGACCTCATGGAGGCAAATACATGGTTTCCAAAAGAGGTCGATACCACAGACGACGTGCGCGACTACACCTACAACCTCACAGAGGCTGAAAAACGCATGTACGACCTGGTCTGGAGCCAGCTCATCTCGATGGATAGCTTTCAGACAAATAACCTAGCCGACAACATCAACCCCTACATCACCGCACCAGAGATCAACGCCGTGCTAAGCCGCCAAGCCTACGAAGAGGCAAACCACAGTAAGTCTTACGCCGTTATGGTCGAGGCGATCTGCGACAACACCGACCTCATCTACGAGATGGAGAAGCACGACGACGTCTTGCGCGAGAAAAACGACTACATCTCAAGTGTCTACGAGGAGCTTGCGGGTGAAGTGACTGATGAGAAACTACTTCTAGCGATGGTTGCGAACCAAATTTTAGAGGGTATCTATTTTTACAGTGGCTTTACAGCGATCTACGCTCTAGCTCGCGCTGGCAAGATGCTAGGCAGCGCACAGATGATACGCTTCATCCAACGCGACGAGATCACGCACTTGCTTTTATTTCAAAACATGATAAACTCAGTCCGCAAAGAGAGACCTGACCTTTTCACGACTGAAACTGAGGCAAAAATTTATGATATGTTTGAAAAAGCTGGAAATTTAGAGATCAAATGGGGCAAATACATCACTCAAAACCAAATAATGGGCTTTACTGATGATATCATCGAGCAGTACATCCACTATCTCATCGACCAGCGCCTAGTTGCGATCGGTCTAAAACGCAAATACAACGTCGCTCACCCGATCAAATGGGTCGATGACTTTGCGAAATTTAACGACCAAAAGTCAAATTTCTTTGAAGCAAAGGTGACAAACTACAGCAAGGGAAGTATCAGCTTTGATGACTTTTAAAAATGGCATCTTAGTCATTGCCTGCATGCTTTTTGTAGGGTGTGCGAGCAGTAGCCAAAGAATAATTGATCAAGCAAATAAAAATAATCTCGAAAATTTCTACGCCTACAAGCTTGTCAAGATAAAAGAGACAAGCCAAGCGGAAATCTATCAAGATATGCCAAACGGCGAAATTGCACCAAGTTTCGCGCCACTAGGATCCGTGCTAGGAAATGACGTGATGCTTGGCATAAACAAGCAGTGTGGCTTTGAGTCAAAAGACCTAAAAGAGATAAGAGTAGTTTCGCATGATGAGGCTAGAGGTTTTGGCTTTGAAGTCTGGGTTTTTAATGATCCTCTCTCTCAGAGAGATGATAAAATCACAGCTATAAGCGTTATTTTAAAAGCTACACCAAACATAGGTGGCACGGATATAAACTGCAAAATTCCAAAAGACTGCCATGATGAAAAACCTATAGCATTTGTATTTGGAAAATAAATGAGCGAAATTTTAAACCTAATAAGCCTAACTTTAAAGGCAAAAAGTGCTACCGAGCGCCTAGAAGAGCTTGCAAATTTAGTTGAGGCTGCGCCTGAAAACTCACTCATTCTTGCAAGCGAGCTTTGCATCAGCGGATATGACTTTGACGGCTTTTTTGCAGGGGCGAACAAAGCGATGCTTAGTGGCATGATAGGCAGCTTTGATGCGATGCTACTTGAGCGCTTGCAAGAGGCGCTTAGCCCAGATAAATTTCTTGGTTTTACGCACCTTACTAGCCTAAACAAAAGCGCAGGGCTCGCTCAAATTTCAAATCTAAATCCGCACCAACCAAAAATTTATAACGAATTTTTGCTTCTTAACTCAAATAATGTCTTTCATTCACAATTTAAAGCCGAACTTTTTAGGCCAAATTTGGAGCATGAAATTTTTACTGCCGGCGATGTGGACGAGATAAATGCCTTTGATTTTAGAGGGCTAAAGCTTGGGGTGCTAATCTGTTTTGAACTACGCGATAGCAGGCTTTGGGCAAAGCTAAAAGGATGTGACATCATCATGGTACCTGCCATGTGGGGTAAGGCTAGAGAGGAAGCCTACCTTAGCCTTTGCAAGGCACTTGCGATCGCAAACAACTGCTATGTCATGATCTCAAGCTCTCTTGCATTAGAAGTTGCTGGAGTATTTTTACCAAATGGCACACTTGTTAAAGAAACGATTTTTGATGCAAATTTAATAAAAGAGATCAAGACAAATTTAGGGATTTTATAAATTTTAAGATAAGTTTTAAATCGTATAATAACGATTTAATTTTTATTTAGGATATAAATTTTGACCCAACTAGAAGCGATAAAATGCCAAAATTTAGCTAGCGATATAGCCGACGAGATCACGCTAAGCCCACTTTTATTCGATGCGATAGCTACCACTGAGCGCGAAATTTTTGTACCAATTACTGCACATGCTTATAAACTTGACGCTCAGCCCATACTGGGCAATCAATGGATCAGCTCACCGCTAACCGTTGCAAAAATGACAATGGCGCTAGAGTGCGAAAATATGGACAATATCCTAGAGATAGGCTGCGGCAGTGGCTATCAAGCAGCGATTTTAAGCAAACTTGCACATAGAATTTTTAGTGTCGAGCGAATAGAGAAGCTAGCCATGGAGGCAAAAAAACGCTTCGAGGCACTAAAAATAAAAAATGTGCATGTAAGATATGACGATGGCAACAACGGCTGGCGAAGCTATGCACCATTTGATCGTATCTTGCTCTCGGCAGCTGCTGATGAGATATCACCAAATTTATTTAAGCAGCTTAAAAATGGTGGAATTTTAGTAGCTCCAATGAAAAAAGATGGCAAGCAATTTATTGCTAAATTTAAAAAAGATAAAGATGGAAATTTAGAAAAAGAATACTTGGATGAGTGCCTTTTTGTGCCACTTCTCGAAGGTAGAGAGTAACCTAAAATAAGGCAAAGCTAAGCCTTGCCTAAATGTTAGAATTTATAAGTATAGCCTGTATAAATCCCTATAGTTGTATCTCTTAGCTGAGCTCCACTATTTTTCTTATAAAAAGTCTTATCAGCTTTTAAGCCAAACTCTATCGCGTTATGTTCATTAAATGAGTAGATACCGCCCGCTTTTGCGCCAACTAGCAAGCCTTTGAAATTCTTCTTACTTGTTTCGTTATTAAATCTCTCTCTAACGCTCAAGTAGCCAAGACCTGTGTATCCGCCAAGAACGGCTTTAAAATTTTCAGTGATATTTGGCGTATAATCAACACCACCTAAAAATTTATGCTTACTCCATTTTGCATCTGATTCACCAGCATTTTTCCTAGCTTTAAAGTCATAATAATAACCACCATAAGCTCTATAGTTGTCAAAATCATAACCGCCATAAAAGCCAAGACCATAGTGACCTTTTTTGAAGTTATTTTTCTCACTACTTGCTATGTTTTTTGTTTTGATTTTTGAGTTAAACGAATAATCACCCTCACCACCAACAAATGCACCTTGAGCTAGTGCAACTGAGCTTACCAAAGCTAGAATCAAGCTTGATTTTACAAGTAAATTTTTCATACCTCTCCTTTAAAAAATTTCTGAGATTTTACATCTAAGCTTTTAATTTAGCTCAAATTTATTCGCAATAGTAAATGTAGTAAGTATGAATATTATTAAGAAGATAAGAGCAAAAATACTTAAATTTAGCACGGCTTTAGGGCAAATCCTAAGCCCACAGCCATGTCAAATTTATTAAGTTACGCCCTAAAAATGCACCTTAAATTTCGCCCAAAAGCTTCTGCCCGGCTCATAAAGCCTCGTGCCGTTCGGGATAGTCTCATAACCTGCGATACCGCCGCCGTAGCCGCCTTTTGAGTTATGATAGGCATATTTGGCGTCGTTTAGGTTTTCCGCCGCTAGCAAAAATTGATAATTTTTATATTTATAGCCCGCGCTCAGCCCCAGCGTCCAAAAGCTATCGCTCTTGCCCAGGTCCATGCCGCCCACGTCGCCGTAGCCTTTTTGCGCGCGGTTTTGCGACGCATTAGCGTAGAAGTCAGCCTTGATGAACCAGTCAGGCTTTTCTAAACCGGCGCTTAGTTTAAATGCTAGAGGCGAAACCTTAGGTAGCGCGTCGCCGTCTTTTAAGCCGCCCGCGTTTTTAGTCACCTTGCCGTAGACGTAGGATACGCCCGCCCCCAGCCTAAACATATCGGCTAGTAGCGTAGTACCCTCGATCTCGCCGCCGTATAGCAGGGCGTCGGTATTAAAGGCGTCTGAGGACATGCCCATAGGATTATATTTTAGCATGATATAATCATCCATCTTTGAGACAAAGAAATTTGCGTTTAGTTCGTAGTTTTTATCTTTTAGCACTGCGCCAAAATCCAGCTGAGTATTTCTTTCTTTACGCAGCGCTAGGTTCGCGTCCTTATTTGTTTCCCAGTGATCGGGCATCCTTTGAGCATGCCCTAGACCTGCGTAGAGAGTTAAATTTTGCAGATATTTTTCGTATCTAAAAAACCCTGCGAATAAATTTTCTTTCCTGCTCTTATGCGTTTTTAGCAGCCTTCTCTCGCCCGCGTCCAGCCTAAGTCCGCCAAAAAGCCCGTAGTCGTTTTCTAGGACGTATTCGTTTTGAGTGTAGATCGTTTTATACGTTACCTTGCGCTCTTTTACGTGCGGCTTTGATACGGCGGCGTCCATTTCGGCTTTAGATACGCCGGCTCCGCCCGTTCCAGCGCCTCTCCACTTAAATACATCCTCAGAGTACCCAGCACCAAGATAGCTGGTTAGATTATCGAAATTTAGCTCGCTTTCTAGCTTAAAGCCGTACATATCGCGTATCGGGTGGCTGATGCTATATCCCTTGCCGCGCCCCGTGCCCGGCACCACCGGACGCATGGTGAAGTTGTCCATTATGTGATCGATCTGATGATAGTACGAACTTAGCCTGATCTTGTGCTCGCCGACGTCTTGTTCAAATTTGAGCCCGAAAGATTTACGGTCAAACTGCACGCCGTCTCTCATCCTGTCCGCATACGCCGCTTCGCCCTCGCCTAGATCCGCGCTTAGCTGTAAGGCAGTAGTTTCCGTCGGCGTTAGCGTGCCTACGAGCGAGACGCTGTTGCGTTTATAGTGCGTATGCATTTTCTGTCCGCCGCCGCTTTTATAGTCGCCGCTCTCATAGTGTCCGCCGGAAACCTCTATACTGCCCAGCTCGTTACCCGCCGCTACGTCCGCGGTAGTTTCAAACCGCTTAAAACTGCCGCCCAGCACGCTTACGTTTCCTCCGAAGCTCGGTTTTGACAGCCTTGCTATCTCTCTATCGAAAAATATACCGCCGCTAATGAGCGCGCCGTATCTGACGTCTTGCGGACCTTTTACGATACGAACCGAGCTGTAGTTTTGCGCCGAGATGTAGGTGATGGGCGTATCCATGCGCATGCCGCAGCCGCCGTTTAGCGTGCTACCGTCGATCAGCACCGGCAGCCTAGCTGCCGTCTGCGAGCGATAATAAACCTCGCTGCCGCCTCCGCCCTTACGCTCCATCGTAAAGCCGTTCAAATTTGAAAGCGATTTGGCGATATCGCTGTTTTCCAGTATCGCGCCCTTGCCGGCTATTTGGGCGTTGGTCGGCTCGTCGAGGGCTGATTTTTGCATTTTTGACGAGACGGTAACAGGACTCAAGCTTATCGCTTCCTCGGCGCTAAGCATCAAATTTGACGCCATGGCCAGCGCCAAAACGTAAGAAATTTTCATGTTTAGTCCTATGAAATTAATATTTAAAATTAAAATTAAGGCAAAAATAAACTTAAATAAAGTATAAATATTTATATAACATTAATTTTACAATACAGAAAATTGGCTCAAATAGTATTATTTTAGTTGGACTGCATTAAATATATAAAGAAACGATTTTGGTGAATTAAACCGAAGCAATCTCGGTTTCATTAAAATTTTAGCATTATAAAACCGAGATAAAATTTATAAAATCTCTTTTATGAGTAGCTGTGGGGTAACAAGTCCGCGGAATGAATTTTTTGATATACAAAAGATAATATCTATCATCTCGCCCACTCTAGCGTGTTTCGTAAAGTTAAAAAATAGAGCCTCAAGTGTTTTATTATCCTTTTGCAAGATGAGCTTTAGGTGATTTTGATCTCTTCCTATAAGTCTTTCGTTTTTAACAAGAGCATTTTTTATCTTAAAGACCGGACGAGGGTTTTTCTGTCCGTATGGCTCATAAAATTCTAAAATTTCAAGCAGCTCAAAGTCTATCTCGCTTGGCATTATATCGCCAAGTAGCTCGTCCGAGCTTTTGCAATCTTGCATATTTAAACAAGAACAACTTTTATTTATCGCTTCTTTAAATTTCACCAAATTTTCAGGCGCAAGTGTAAGTCCAGCCGCTCCTTTGTGACCGCCGTAGCTTGTTAGTAAATTTTCGTGGCTTGCTATAAGAGATAAGATATCAAGCTTACCAATGCTTCTAGCACTACCTTTTGCACGACCTTTATCGATACTAAAGACGATAGCTGGCTTTGCAAAGTGCTTTGCTAGGCGGCTAGCTACGATGCCTATCACACCCTCGTGCCACTGCTCACCCCAAGTGATGATGACTTCATCATCTTCTTTTACGTCCTTTAGCGAGCATTCAAAGAGTTGGCGCTCTTCCTCTTTTCTGGAGTTGTTAAATTCGATAATGGTATCAAGGTAGTTGTAAGCTTCCTCGATACTTTTAGCACGTAAAAAGTCAAATGAATTCATCGCATCGTCCATGCGTCCGGCTGAATTTATAAGCGGAGCTATAAGAAAGCTAATATCATCACACTCAAATTTTTCCTTACCATAAAACTCTTTTATAGCGTGAAATGCGGAACGCTTAGACGCATTTAGCTTACAAATGCCAAGACGAACAAGCATTCTATTCATATCTCTTAGCTCCATCATATCAGCGATTATCGCGATAGCTAAAAGCTCTAGAAATTTGCTCATATCATAATTTAGCCCAAAAACATCCTTTAACGCTCCAACCAAATACCAAGCGACCTCAGCGCCACAAATTTCGATATTTGGAAAGTTGCAGTCTTCTTGTTTTGGATTAATGATCGCATAAGCTTCTGGGAGAACAGCTGGAGGCATGTGATGATCAGTAATAATAAGATCGATGCCTTTTTCTTTACAGATAATGGCCGCATCGTTTGCAGAGATACCGTTATCAACGGTGATAATCAAGCTTACATCGGCTGAGAGTTCGTCTATTATCTCAGGATTTAGCCCATATCCGTCTTTAAATCGATTTGGGATCTTTACTAGATAGTCCTTCACTCCAAGATCATCAAAAAACTCGGCCAAAATTACGCTCGAAACAACACCATCAACATCATAATCGCCCACAATAGCTATGCGTTCGTTTTTCTCGATCGCTTCTTTTATGCGATTAGCGCCTTTATAGATATCTTTTAAGGCACTTGGTGTCGGAATTTCACTAATTTTTTTATGTATGTCGTTACAAAATCTATGCGCTAGTAAATTCCTTATATCCTCTTTATTTAGCATGGTTTTGGCAAGAATTTTTAAAGAACTTACCAACTTTAGTTAATGCCACTTGTTCACTTAAATTTACACCCATATTGCCAAAAATTTGGCTATAAAAATACTTCTTTTTCATCGCAATCTTTCGTCTTTATTTTGAATGCTTGGATTATATCTTTTTGAAATTTAATTTCTTATAATTTTAAATGAAAGTAGGATTTTAGGGCTAATGGCAAGCTTAAAAGCTTTGTTAAATTGATAGTCTTTACAAATTTAACCCGACAAAAATAGTAAGCATTAGCAAAAATTTATACAATTAAATTTATAAATTTTAAATGGTTTATGCCAGAAAATTTAAACCATTTTTATAAAAATTTATTCCAAATTTCTCAAAAACTCCGCGTATTCTCTAGCGCCGCGTTCTATTTCGCTGTCGCTTGATACGTAGTCCACACCCGGAGTCTCTTCAGCGCCGTAAAATGCAAAAAAGTCGCGGTAATCGGCGTGAAAATAGTATTTAAACGCAAGCTCAAACGGCGTAAGAACCTCGCGCAAGCTAAAATGATAGCGTCCTTGCGGGCAGTAATCGCTCTTTTTGATGCCTGCAGTCACGGCTAGCGCCACCTTGCGTCCCGCTATGCCATCCGAGCCGCGTCCATAGGCAAAGCCGTGCGTCATCACCGCGTCGATCCATGATTTTAAAATCGGAGAGCAGGAGAAGTTGTGAAGCGGAAACTGCAAAACGAGGGCGTCGTGGGCCCTGATGAGCTCTTGCTCGTGCACAGCGTCGATGTTGCCGTCCGCGTAAACCTGCATCAAATCATGAACGCTAAAGCGCTGCGGCTCTTTGAGAGCCTCTTGCAGCAGGCGTTTGTTTATGACCGAGTTTTGAATGTCTGGGTGGGCTAAGATGATTAGGGTTTTCATTTTTCTCCTTAAAAATTTATAGAAAGAAGTGGGATTTATTTGGCAAATAATTGAATAAAACAGCAAAATTTTTAAAAGAATTTTTAGAGCCAGATGGCTCTAAATTTAAGATTTGACGTTTTCTAAACTTGCCTTTATAAAGCCTAATATCACAGGATTTGGTTTAGTTAGACGGCTAGTAAATTCAGGATGACACTGCACGCCCACAAACCACGGATGGCCTTTTAGCTCGATAGCCTCTATCAGTCCATCGCTCTCACCGCTTACCAAAAGACCATTTTTCTCAAAAATTTCTTTATATTTTGGATTTGCCTCGTATCGGTGGCGATGGCGCTCTTTTACACTCTTTGCATTGCCATAAATTTCAGCTAGAAGTGTCTTTGGTTTTATCTCACAGTTATATGCTCCAAGCCTCATCGTGCCGCCAAGTGGGCTTGTGTGCGTTCTTATCTGTTTTTTGCCATGAGCGTCGATAAAGCTATCGATTAGATAGATGATAGGGTTTTTACACTCTTTGTCAAATTCCATAGAATTTGCATCTTCTAAGCCTAAAACATCCCTTGCAAACTCAATGAGTGCTAGCTGCATACCAAGGCAAATTCCAAGATAAGGGATCTTATTTTCACGAGCAAATTTTATAGCCTGCATCTTGCCTAAAACACCCCTTTCACCAAAGCCACCAGCGACCAAGATGCCATCTACGTCCTTTAAAAGCTCATTTACATTGTTCTCTTCTATCTTTTCGCTATCTATCCAGCGTAAATTTACCCTAGCATCCAAATTTGCTCCAGCGTGGATAATGCCCTCAGTTAGGCTCTTGTAGCTCTCTTTTAGATCGATATATTTACCTACAAATGCTATTGTAGTTTCATTTGTTGGAGCGATTATCCTTTTTACTAGACTATCCCACTTTGCCATGTCTGGTTTTAGCTCATTAAAGCCTAAATTTTCAGCGATTGGAGTTAGTATGTCTTGCTTTAAAAATGAAAGTGGAATTTGATAGATACTTGCGCTATCTAAGCTCTCTATAACACAATTTTTCTCAACACCACAGCTTGCTGCGATCTTATCTTTTAGCTCACGGTTTAGTGGCATTTCAGATCTGCAGATGATGATGTCTGGTGTTATGCCTATACGTCTTAGCTCGCCTACGCTATGCTGGGTTGGCTTTGTTTTTAGCTCGCCAGCTACTTTGATAAATGGCACAAGCGTTAGGTGGATATTTAGCGCTCTTTTTTTGCCAACTTCTACTCTTAGCGCTCTTATCGCCTCTAAAAATGGTAGTCCCTCGATGTCGCCAACGGTTCCGCCGATCTCAACGATGAGTACATCTTTGCCCTCGCCTGCTTTTTTGATGCGGTCAACGATCTCGCCAACGATGTGAGGGATAACTTGTATAGTCTTTCCAAGGTAGTCACCACGGCGCTCTTTTTCGATCACTGAGCTATAAACTCTACCTGTTGTGAAGTTATTATCCTGACTTAGGCTCTCATCTAAAAATCTCTCGTAGTGGCCAAGGTCAAGATCAGTCTCTGCGCCATCGTCTGTGACAAAAACTTCGCCATGCTCTAGCGGGCTCATCGTGCCAGGATCTACGTTGATATATGGATCAGCTTTTAAAACACTTACTTTTAAGCCGGAATTTTTTAAAAGAGTCGCGATAGACGCAGCTGCGATGCCTTTTCCAAGTGAGCTTAAAACGCCACCTGTAATAAAAATATACTTCGTCTCTTTTGCCATCAAAATTTTCCTTAACTTTAGTTATTTTTTTATCTGCCGATTATACCCCTTAAATATTTAGTAAGGCATTAATCGTGCAAATTTTAAAAATTATTCTTTAAGTCTTTTTGTTATAGACTTCAAAAACTATGATAAAAAACTACCTAAACATCATTGCCTCTTTATATATAGAGGGCTTTAAAAACATGAAAATAGGCAAAAAATTATGGCTTCTCATAATAATAAAGCTTATCATCATGTTTGGAATTTTAAAAGCCTTCATCTTTAACGAGACTCTAAATACCAAATTTCAAACCGACGAAGAAAAAAGCGAATTTGTAATTCGTAATTTAATAAAGGAATAAAATGTCTGAGATGGATTTTGTTGATTGGTCTAGGGCTCAGTTTGCGCTGACTGCCATTTACCACTTTTTGTTTGTCCCGCTTACTTTGGGGCTAAGTTTTATCATCGCCATTATGGAGACGATATATGTTAAAACCGGCGATAAAGTCTGGCTTGAGATAACGAAATTTTGGCTAAAGCTCTTTGGTATAAATTTCGCTATCGGTGTGGCTACTGGTATCATCATGGAGTTTGAGTTTGGTACAAACTGGGCAAATTACAGCTGGTTTGTCGGCGATATCTTCGGCGCTCCTCTTGCGATAGAAGGCTTGCTCGCATTTTTTATGGAGAGTACATTTTTTGCCATTATGTTTTTTGGCTGGGATAAGGTTAGTAAGAAATTTCACCTGCTTTCAACCTGGCTTGTCGCGATCGGTTCAAATTTAAGCGCGCTTTGGATCTTAATCGCGAATGGCTGGATGCAATATCCTATCGGCATGAAATTTAACCCAGATACGGCTAGAATGGAGATGGAAAATTTCTTCGAAGTTGCGCTAAATCCTCTTGGCATTAGCAAATTTTTACACACAGTAACTAGCGGCTACACTATCTCGGCTCTTTTTGTGATAGGAATTTCTGCTTGGTTTTTAATCAAAAAACGCCACATCTTGCTAGCTAAAAAAAGCATCGTCGTTGCTAGCGCATTTGGCCTTATCACATCGGTATTTTTGCTACTTAGCGGCGATGAGAGCGCATATTTTGTAGCTCAAAAGCAGCCTATGAAGCTAGCAGCCATGGAGGGGCTTTATAATGGCGAGAAAAATGCTGGTCTAGTTGCCGCTGGTATTTTAAACCTAGCTAAAAAGCTTGACGACGAGAGCGAGCCATTTTTGCTTGAGATAAAGGTACCTTACGCACTTGGCATCATGGCAAACAGAGAGCTTGACTCATTTACGCCGGGCATAAATGACCTACTTTATGGCAACAGCGAACATAATCTCATGAGCGTTGAAGAGAAGATGGCAAAGGGCAAAGTAGCTATCGAAGCTCTTAAAAACTACAAAGAGGCTAAAAAAGCAAATGACGAGAGCTTGATGAAAAGCTCACTTTCAAATTTAGAGAGCAACCTAAATTTCTTAGGATATGGCTATCTTAAGGACGCAAAAGATGCTGTGCCACCAGTTACACTTACATTTTATAGCTTTCACATCATGGTCGCTCTTGGCACTTACTTCATAGCTCTTTTTGCTATAACTCTTTATCTAAATCTCTCAAGAAAATATAAATTTGAAAACATAAGAGCATTTTTATGGATCTGCCTCTTTACCATACCGCTTGGCTACATCGCAGCTGAAGCTGGCTGGATAGTAGCAGAGGTCGGTCGTCAGCCTTGGGTGATACAAGATCTCATGACCGTTGGCGTTGGAGCTACAAATTTAGCAGACTCAAATATCAAAATTTCATTTATATTATTTGCTGTTTTATTTACGGTCTTGCTGATTGCTGAGATCAAAATCATGCTTAAGCAAATAAAGATAGGATTTAATGATCATGCATAGTTTAAGCTTAGAAAATTTACAAATTTATTGGTGGTTTATAGTTAGCCTTCTTGGCGGACTTTTAGTCTTTATGATGTTTGTTCAAGGCGGCCAGTCTCTCATCTTTAGCCTTGGCAAGGATGAGCTTAAAAAAGATATGCTCATAAATTCTATCGGTAGAAAGTGGGAGCTCACATTTACGACGCTTGTTATGTTTGGTGGTGCGTGCTTTGCGGCGTTCCCACTATTTTACGCTACCAGCTTTGGTGGTGCCTACTGGGTTTGGCTGGCTATTTTATTTTGCTTTATCGTCCAAGCTGTAAGCTACGAGTACCGCAAAAAGCCTGATAACTTCTTAGGCGCTAGAACTTATGAAATTTTCCTTTTCATAAATGGCTCACTTGGTGTTATTCTTATCGGCATGGCGGTTAGTACATTTTTTAGCGGTAGCGACTTTGTACTAAATGAACACAATTTTGTCGAGTGGAAAACTCCATTTCGCGGCCTTGAAGCTTTGGCAAATCCTTACTTGTACCTGCTTGGCATAGCGATGTTTTTCCTATCTCGCGTAGGTGGCTGCTTATATCTTATAAATAACATCGCTGATGGCGAATTTATACAAAACGCTAGAAAACAGCTAATTATCAACACCGTGCTATTCTTGCCATTTTTCTTAGGATTTCTTGCGTGGATACTTACAAAAGATGGCTTTGCGTATGACGCAAATGGCGTAGTTAGCCTTGTTGCTTACAAATACGCTATAAATTTGATTGAGATGCCTATCGCTGGCATATTGCTTCTTGTTGGCGTGCTTTTGGTGCTTGTTGGAATTTTCCAAGGGGCATTTACAAAGAGTATTCGCGGAATTTTCGCTTACGGCGTCGGCGTTACGCTAGCTGTGACCGCGCTATTTTTGATAACAGGACTAAATGGCACAGCATTTTATCCGTCATTTAGCGATCTTTCTAGCTCGCTAACTATCAAAAATGCAAGCTCGAGCCACTACACACTTGGCGTTATGGCCTATGTTAGTTTGCTAGTGCCAGTAGTGCTTGCTTATATCATCGTCGTCTGGAGAGCGATAGATAGCAAGAAGATCACACAAGATGAGATCAAAAACGATCATCACGCATACTAAGGATAAAAGATGTTAGAAGCAGGAATTTTTTTGATACTTTGGCCAGTGACGCTATTTGCTAGCTATAAATTTGTTCTTTTTTCTCTTAAGAAATTTGACGCAAATAACTAAAATTTAGGGGCGTTTGCTCCTAAATTCTTCTTTTTATTTTTACTCTTTAAAACGACTTTTTTATAAATTTATTTAAGCCGCTTTTCATATAAGCGTTAGTGATAAATCTTATGCAAAAGGTAAAAAAATAAGAACAGATAAAAATATGGAGCAAATAGCGTTAAAAACGTTGTTTGGATAGGTGTGGACGTAAGGTAAAAAATGAGAACTCAAAATGCAAAATTTGCAAAATTTAGGCATTTTTTTGCATTTTGAAAGCCAAAGCTTCAAATTGCTTCAAAAACTTCAAAGATAGCTTCAAAGTCCCTTTAAATCACGCCTTTTCTGATATGTGCCACGACGCGTCCTACGATAGCGCAATTTTCTAAATTTTCGCCGTCTATTACGATAGGTTCGTATTTTTCATTATCCGAAAATAGAGTTATAGCCTTCGTTATCGGGTTTTTTTCTAATCGTTTGACGAATACGTCTCCGCCGTAGTTTATGACGTATATATTGCCGCTTATTACGCCACCTGTATTTGCCGTACTTATAAAAAGAAGCTCGCCATTAGCAATAGTAGGCTCCATGCTGTCGCCTTTGGCATTAATGATATGAACCTTAGATAGGTCTCCACTAATACGTAAAAAGCCTCGGAGAAAGTTTTCGTTAAAATCTAACGTAGTCGGCGCTTCTTCATAATTTATAGCACCGTTTCCCGCGCTTGCATAGGTATCTTCAAAATATGGCACGGCTATAATGCCGTTTTCTTCGGCGTCATTGCTTGATTTGTTTTGATTTTTAAGATTAGAGAGATTGGGGGACAAATTTTCTATATTGGGGGACATTTTTTCTTTGGATTGGGGGACATTTTTTTTAATTTCTTTTTGTGTCAAAATATCAACATCCAAATTTAAACCCATTGCAATTTTTTTTATTACATTGGTGGTTAAATTCTCATCATCTGATTTTTCATATCTTTGTATTGTTTTATCGGACACTCCCGCCAAATTGGCTAACTCTTGTTGAGTTAAATTTCTTTCTTCTCTAAAAAAGCGAATTTTCTGTCCTATTTTCATTATTATCCCCTTGACAACCAGACAAAATTGTCGTATAATTTCGACATTGATACCAAAATTATAACAAAGGAAGCTTAAACGATGATAGATTTAATCGGCAACGTAAAAAGCGGCGGAGTAGCGGAGCAAATCCAAATCAAGACAAATAAAACTTTAAAGAGATTTTGCCGCGAAAATAACCTAAGTTATGGAAGTATCTTAAATGGCTATTTCTCTAAAAAAGCTAAAAATACCTTTAAAAAAGTCGGTATAAAAGTAGCCTAATATGTGGTTAAGTTCTAAGCAAGCGGCGGAAATTTTGGGCGTAAAATACGAAACCATTAAGAAATCTGCTCAACGTGCCAGAAAATCAGGAAAAAAATTTTGCTCTATTAACGGACAAAATTGTCTGTTAAATATGCTTGATGGTAATATTGGCGGCGCATCCGGCAAAACCCTCCAAATTTGGATCGACGACGCCGTAGCAAACGACGACCCAAACCAAAAGGAGTCAAACGATGAGAAAAATAGCCTTGATCGTAGTTTGGATCATAGCCGCGGTAGCGATAGCGCCGCTTTTTGCAGCGCTGTGGATAGTGCAGTTAGCGATGGATATATTATGGACGGTAGCGGCTGCTGCGAGCGCGGCGGCGATAGCCGTAATCTGCTTTGCGGAGCGCAAGCTAGCGAAAAAATAGAGGCTAAAAGCGCAAGTCAAGATCAGGTAAAGATAAAAATCGAGGATCTAGAAAACATGAATAAGCTAAAAGCCGTCAGAGAGCTAAAAAACTGCCCAAAAGGCATGAGTAAGACTATGTGGGGGCAAGGAGTAGCGAAAAAGTACGGAGTTAGCCTAAAGACGCTTTACGCATGGGCGAAACTAAATAAAAAAGAGGACGTAGAGATAGAAGACGATGAGTTAAGCATTGATTTTAGAGCTAGTTTTAAGAGTTCTAGCTTTGAAATGAAGGCTTTAGAGTGGGCGACCGGGTTTATGCTGCACAACCCTTTGAGCTCTAAAAGGTTCGTTTACGAAAAGCTTGAAATTTACGCAAAAGAGAACGACCTAAACATAGGCTCTTACCAGAGCTTTGCTCGCCTGACCGCTACGCCTGAGATAAAAGCTATGCTATTTCGCGCAACCGCCGGCGATAGAGGGGTCAGAAACGAGATAGCCTCGTTTGTTATCAGGGATCTAAACTGCTACGAGAGTATGGAGCTAGTTTGCGGCGATCAGATAGTGTTTGATTTTGACGCTATCGGCCCCGACGGAGAGGTGCTAAATCCAAACGCTTACGTATGGATAGATATGGGAAGCGGAGCGATAATCGGCGTGGACGTAACGTTTGGCAAATACAACCGCTTAAGCGTAGGAAGAAGTCTAAAAAGCGCGCTAAGATTTGGCATGGCGGACGCTATATACACCGATAACGGCAAGCCAGAGCTAAGTAACTACATCGAGCAGGTAAGGAGTCAGCTAAGCGGCATAAAATTTAGAGACTTCGACGATCTTGCGCCAAACATGATACACAAAAAAGCAAAGCCGGGAAACTCGCGCGCAAAACCTATCGAAAATATCTTTAACCACGTGCAAAGACGCATGAGCGAGATAGTGTTTTTCGAGCGAGGGGGAGCTAGCTATCACAAAGATAAACGGGGCAACACACAAGAGATCATCAAAAAATACATGAAGGAAAATCCTTTAAATTACGAGGATTTCATTAGTTATTTCGAGCAAGGGATCAGGTGGTGGAACGAGCACTATAACGAAAGTCGCAAAATACACCCTATGAAAAGCTTTCTTGAAAAACTAGAAGCTAAACCAAAGGCGATATTCGACGAGACGACGCTTGATTTTATATTTAGCGAGCGCCGCGCCATCAAGGTAAAAAATAGCAGCGTAATGCTAACGATAATGGGGCAAAAACGCACTTATAGCCATCCGAAACTTTGCAAATTTAACGGCGAAACGGTGGAAGTGCGCATAAACGAAAACGACTACGAGAGAGTAAATATCGTGGATATGGATAGCCATAGAGCGCTATGCGAGGCAAATATCATAGATAGGATAGATCCGAGAGATCACGAAAAAGTAAAAGCGCAGATAGCTAAAAACGAAGCCGTAACCAAGGCGGTAAGGGCGGCGTTTGGATATTACTTCGATCTATACAAGAGAGCAAATACCATGAACGCATATACGAGCGTCGCGCACGAAACCAAAGTAAAAAATGAGAAAACTAGAAAAATAAGCAAAAAAATAGCGATGAGCAATGAAGAGTTGCTTAATGCTATGTGAGCGAGCGCCGGTAGAGGACGACGACTGCTCGTCGTCCGTGCGCGAGCGAATGAGCGGAGTATATCGCAAAAGCGATACGAGCGATGGATATAAAAATAAACCTTAAAAGGAGAATTTATGAGTATCAGTTTAAAAGAAAAATTTGAGCTTTGCCAAGCTTACGGCGAAACGCTAGAAACGATAGGCAAAGCCATAGGCAAAGGCGGGGGAACGGTAAGCGGCGTCATAAACGGCAAATACGCTTCGTCTAAGGCCGAACTTTACGAGACGGCGATCGAGTCGTATTTAGATAGAGTTTTGGCCGCAAACGCCGAAAAAAAAGAGGCAAAGACGCCTAAAAGCAAAGTTTGGCTAAGCACGGCGCAAGAAAAGATTAGAGATAGGATTTTTAAAATGAACGGCTCTAATCTTAGTTTTTTCGAGCTAATTTTAGGCGAAAGCGGTATGGGAAAGACCTTTTTACTAGAAATGACGGCGCACGAGCTTGACGGAGTATACGTAAAAGCTCGCAAAAGCCTAAGCGCAAGCGCATTTATGAGCCTACTTTTGCGAACTATCGGCGAAAAACCGAGCGGAAACATGGACGATAAATTAGAGCACTTTTGCGAGGCTATAACACAGAGCGAAAAAAGGCTAATAATCGTGGATGAAGCCGATTTGTTCGTAAAGGACAACGACTTAACGTTTGAGAAAAAATTTGAGCTTTTAAGAGAAATCTACGAATACGGTAAACGCTACAAACTAGGCATAGCCGTAATAGCAGTAGGTCTTGGGGTGCTTAAAAAACGTATAGATAAGCTCGGCGGCTATTTGCAAAGCAGGCTTACTTATTCTCCAGAGATGGTTTTAAGCAGGGACGAGCTCATAAAAATCGGTCAAATGAGCGGAATAGAGGGTGAGATAGCGGAGTTTTTAGCCGAAGGGGATAACGCAAGGCTATATGAAAAAACGTCGCTAAATTTGGCTTTAGGATATGAGCCAAAGGTAGCGGCAAATCTAGTATATCAAACAAGGAGGGCGTGATGGCGGCGGATATTTTTCAAAATCGCGCGGTGGAGCGAACGCAAGCGGCGGGACTAGTTAGGCTGGTGAGAGAATTTGAAGAGAAAGGATTTGAAATGAGAGTAAGTGCTAAAGGTGAGCTATGGGGCATAAGGCGCGCAAGCATGATAAAGGGCCAAAAGGCGGACTACTCAAAGAGCATGTTTAAACTAGTAGGCAAATATATCATAAGAACCGCCGACGGCAAAGTAATCGATACGGCGGCTTAAATTTGATTTTTCGGGAGCTCTGCGGAGCTTCCTATAAAGTTAAATTTTAAGAAAGGAGAACAGATGAAAACAGCAAGACTCGTCTTTGTTTCTACGCCTTATGCTAGCATCGAGTGCAAAGATCGGGACAGAAACTACTACGCTAAGCAAATAGCACAGCAGGCTTGCGCTATCGTAAGAGCTAATGGCTACGAGCCTATCTCGCCCGTGCTTGCGTGGATGGACGTATATAGCGAGCTTGAGCGTGAAAGAGTAATGAAAAACTGCGAAGAACTGCTTAGAGTGTGCAGCTACTACTACAGCCATCCGTGTAAGTGGAGCGACAAGAGTAAAGGCATGGCACAAGAGGCGGCATGGGCTAAAGAATACGGTCTTAGCGAGCTTAAATTTAGTTTGTTTGAGTGATAGGGCTAATAAAAATTTTTAATGAGGAGTAAAACATGCAAATAAATAGTTTTAGCGACGTGGACATCGCTTTAAAAAGATTATGCGAAGTAAGCGTAGGTATAGAAAAAATTAACGGTGAAGTAACGCTCGAGTGCAACCGTATAAAAGAAGCTAGAAAGAGCGAAGTTGAAAGACTTGAGAGTGAAAAAAGCTACATTGAGCAGCAAATCACACTATTTTGTGAGGACAATAAGGCTGAATTTGCCGAAAAACGCTCAAAAGAATTTACCTTTGGAGAGATAGGATACCGCATAAGCAAAAGCGTAAGAGTACCTAATGTAAAAGCCAAGCTTGAAAGTTTGTTAAGCTCAATAAAGGCATTTGGATTAGGTAAAGAGTGCATTATATATGAAGAAAAGCCTAACAAGGAAGCACTTGCGGAGCTAAAAGACGAGGATCTAGTAAAACTTGGTCTTAAAAGAGTAGTGAAAGATAATTTTAGGATAGTGCCTAAAATAGAGAGCCTGGAGGTAGGAAAATGAACGAGATAAAGAGTGATTTTCAAATCTATTGGAGTAAATATAAAAAGTTAAAAGATAGCAAAAATAGGCTTTTACCTAGGTTTGTAAGACGAGAAAAATTAAAAATTTGTGTTAAAGGGCTTTAAGCCCTTTAAAGAGTGTTTTAAATTATTTTAACACTCTTTAAAAGGTTTAAATTTTTGAAAGGAGCAAGCGTGACAAACGAACAGTTTGATGAGATCAAAGAGCTATTAAAGCTCTACAGGAAACAAAAAGCCACAACTATAAAGAAGTGCAAAGAGGAGTTTAGCGAGCGATTTAATAGTGCGTTTTTGGAATACCAAGCGGCGTTTTGCAAATATACGCAAGAGATGAGCTTGCAGCAATATCCACCCAAGTATTATATCGACTCACTTTGCGCTATGGCCGTAGTCGCTATCAATGCAGGACGTGAGGGATTCTTCTGCCATATAGGCTTTTACACAATCACCACTCACATAAGATATATTTTCGACGAGATAGCTAAGCGCGGACAAAATCCGTACGAGTGTATGAAAAAATTTATAAAGGAAAGATCATGCTAGGTTTTTTGACGTGGGGGCTAATTTTAAACGTTTATGCTTTTATCGTAACTCTCATTGCTACCAGGATAGTAATTCCTAAATCGGAACGGAAAAGAGAACCTAAAAGGATCGTCGCGATAATAACTACGGCGCTAGTTCCTTATATGATGACGGTTTTATGTCTATGCATTATCGTAATTTTAGCGATCTGCAAATTCGACTATGAGGAATTTAAAAAGTTTAAAGAGGAAATAAATAGCAAATAAAGGGCTTTAAGCCCTTTAAAGAGCGTTTTAAACCACTTTAACGCTCTTTAAAAGGTTTAATTTTAAGGAAAGACGGTTTGACAACTAAGCAAAAAATTCACCTCGATAATCTACACGCAAAAAAGAGAGAATCGTATCAAGCTAGACTTAATAATGTCCTAAGCTACGATCTTAGTTTTTACCGTTTTAAAAACGGAAAACTAAACGTATCTAAGTTAGCTAGGTGTAGCGGTTTAAGCCGTGGATTTTTAGAAAAACATTTATGGTTTAGAGGCTTATAAAATGAGCAAAAAAGAAGAAATTTATAGAAAGCAGCTTTTGGCGATCATCCATACGCACCCGTTTTATAAACACGCAAAACAAAATGACGCATGGGAAGAATTTTTAAGCGCTTGGGACGTAAAAAGCTGCGCGCAGTTAAAAGTAAAAGAGCTTATAAATTTAATAGCCGTTATGGACGGTAAAGATAATCCAAAGTCTAGCACAGCAGAGTTTGCAACGCAAAGTCAAATATATGCCATAAAATCTCTTTGGCAAAGAGTGGCTAATGATAAAAGCGACAAAGCCTTGCTATTTTTCATAAAGCGGATAACTAAAAATTTATACCTAAAAATAGAGTATATAAAAAAGAGAGAGGCCTCAAAGATACTTATAGTTTTAAAGAAGATGGAGAATAAATAAAATGCTTTGTCCTAAATGCGCATGCGAAAAAACGAGCGTTTTAAAAACGATTAAGGGACTAAAAAACATAAGAATGAGAAGATGCGAGGGTTGCGGATATAGCTGGATGACCGAAGAAAAGCCCATAAAAGACAAAGAACTAATAGAATACGCCGAATATATAGAGCGTATCGAAGGTAAAAAATGAGATTTTTAAAAGCTTTAACTAGATACAAGATACTAAAATCAAGCGACGATATAGAGTTTTTGCTACAAAACTACACCGCTGCGCAGATAGAAAAACTAGAAACCATAACAGCCGAAATTTTAGCTATTAGCACCGAAAATACGGACAAAGAAACCCTAAAGAAGCTACTTTTAAACAAAGCCAAAAGTGCAAACATAGACGTACTGCCTAGCGATCTTGAAAATTTATATATCATCTTATCCAAAAGAGCTCTAAAAAAAGTGGCTGAAAGTATGAATAAAACTCTAGCGTTCGTTTTTGACGAGATAGACGCGGATGCGGTGGATGCGATGAGAAAGAGTTTTTACTGGATGGGCAAAGAGTATAACCAAAATCTGCAAAACAGGCTAAAAGATAAGATCGAGGGCGTTTTTAAAGGCGAGATAGAGCTTGATGAGATCGGCGCGGAGTTAAAAAGAGAATTCGGCTCTATAATAAGCGCGGATGAGTGCTATTTTAAGGGAGTGAGCGATCATATAGCATTGCAGGCTAGAAACGTCACTACCGTTACGCAAGGGGTAAAATACGGCGTAAAATATTATAAAATTTTAGCTATTATGGACGCCAGGACGACACAAATTTGCCGCTCGATGCACGGACGCATAATCCCAGCCACACATCTTGAAGCGTAAGCCGAGAGGATACTAAACGCAAATAGCCTAGCTAGCAAAAAAGCGGCCGCAGCGTGGAAAAGCGAAGCGTATCTAGGCAAAAGCGATAAGATGGATAGTAATTTCGGGCTTCCGCCTTATCACTTTCGCTGCCGCACGGAAGCCGTGCCGGTATGGGTCGACGAAGAAGAGATAGATGGCGTCAAGATGAGAAATACGCAACCGCTTTACGAAAACGAGATTATAAAACATATAGATAAAATGGGTGTTGAGAGATATACAAACAAAAAGACTTACAATCACTCTGTAAGTTCATCAAAAAGAAACGTAAGCCCAGCAGATACTATAAAAGCACTCAACTCTATCTTAAAGATAGCTCCACACAGAGGACATGCAAACAGAAGCGTAGCTATGAGCCAAAACGGCTATTTTATGGTGTTTGATGGTGATTATTTATATAATATATTTAAACCGAGCGATAATCTGGAAAGATATTTTAAAAGAAGCGCGGTTTTAGATAAAGCGGAGATTATAAAATGGAAATTTGCAATATTTGCCTAGGTAACGGCTGGACGATAGAGAGCGCTAAAAACGCCAGTTTGGGTAAAGGTATGGAGATTGAAATTTTTGCTCAATTTGAAGTGCTTAATGATGATATTACCTGGATTTATGACATTGTCCTCCCAAGCGATGAGGCTATAAGTGAATGTAAAAAGATCGCTATGTTTAATAAAGCTTGTAAGTTTGTTGTTTATGATCTTGATAAAAGTGGCGACAATTGGATAAAAAAAGAGAGTTTTAGCGGTACTTTTATAGACGCATTAGAATACATAAAAGAAAATTTCAAAGTATAAAATGAAAAATATCGACAAATATTTAAAAGACTTCCTTTTTAGAGTGGGTTCGGGCGTAGCGCAGGTCGCCAAAGAAAAAACAGCACCTATAAGAACAGGCAATCTCAAAAGAGATATAAGGGTATTTGAGGCAAACGCTAGTGAAGTGAAAATAGGCAATACCTTAAAAATAAAATATGCCAAATATGTCCATAGCGGTACAAGAGCTTATACTATAAAACCCAAAAATAAAAAAGCTTTAGCCAATAAAAAGGCGGGATTATTTTTTGGTAAAAAGGTAAAACACCCCGGCATAAAGGCAAATCCATATCTGTTAAACGCTTGGAATGTCTACAAAAACGGCGGATTGAAACGCGCAAACAAGGCTCTTGCGGAAAATATCGGACAAGAGATCGTAAAAGAGATAAAAATTATTTTTAAGTAGGCCTTAAAAGCAGATTTAAAAATATAAAAATTCTCATTTTTACCTTGATTTTATAGGAAATGATATATAATCCGCAAAAATATTGAAGGCTTTTTATGAATTTTACAACTATGGATATTGTTGTGATTGTGGGTGTTGTTGCCACGGTAATCGGTGTTATTGTTGCCTATAAAGCATATAAAAAGACATCTAAAACAAATGTCGGCAATAACAACATTTCAAATAACACAAATAGTAATATCGTAATCAATGGCGATCAGAATATAAATAACAATGCTAGATAATAATATTTCGAATAATCCCAATAGCAATATCGTAGTAAACGGTAATCAAACCATAAATAATATTGTTGAAAAGATAAATATTGACATAGGGAGATTATCGAGCATTTGTGAGACCAATGCAAAAGAAATTATAGAGCTGTTAAACAAGTTTGAAAGCGATTGCCAAACAATAGAATATGACGACTATTTTATCAAGATAGATACTAAAAACAAAATAAACGAACTTGAGATATTTTATACGGAGCTTATAAAAGAAGAAGAAGCTAAACTTGCGATTTTGGACGATTTTTTTAAAGACAATAATTTAACGAAGCATATAGAGAACTCAGCCAAAAGTATCAGGATAAGTATACTTTCTTTTAAAAATAGAAACTCTAATAAATTAAATCCCGATATTTTTAATCAGATTATACAAGAACATACATCAATTATAGACGACAACGAGATAAAAGACGTAATGCAGCTTATTATATTTTATTTATACAGATACTGCTATATCGGTGAAAAAGATGGAAACTAGATATATAAAGACGCATAGAAGTAAAGATATAAAAAGAAGTCCGCTAGTCGTAGCTAAAGAGATATTAAATAGACTAAATACGCAGTATGGAATAAAACTAGGTCTTATATACAAAGAGATAAAAAAGCAAAACAATATTCAACAAATAGATTTCGCATATGCTTTAAATTTTTTGTTTATTTTAGGGCAGATTGAGTATATTAAAGAGTATGATGAGCTTATAAGGGTAAAGAATGAAACTATCTAAAATTTATGCAAATAATAGTGAAATTTTTAAACCTATAATATTTAACGATGATATAAATTTTATATTAAGTAATGATCATAGCGTAGGTAAAAGTACGCTATTTGCTTTAATAGATTTTTGTTTACTAAAAAAAGACAAGGGCGTATTCGGTAGAGAAAATTTTAAAGATTTCGTCTTCTTTTTGGAATTGAAATTTAAAGACTACTATA
Organism: Campylobacter concisus; assembly: GCF_002165785.1. Taxonomy (GTDB): domain Bacteria; phylum Campylobacterota; class Campylobacteria; order Campylobacterales; family Campylobacteraceae; genus Campylobacter_A; species Campylobacter_A concisus_W. The sequence goes on along the minus strand of NZ_NDYO01000008.1, from coordinate 40,039 downwards.
TAACCATAAAACGACCAACTCAAGGTAGGGCTAATATAGGCATTAAAAAGACTCAAATTTCTGAGCATTTATTGGAATGTGACGATTTTGATAAAACAGGCGGGCTAGATACTATAAAAGAACATCTAAATTATATATTAAATTTTAAAGTCGATAATTTTAGAAGCTATTTATCATATTTTTTAAGAGATCAGGATAATCAAAGCGATATTTTTAGGCTCAATAAATTTTTAAGAACCAATGATATAGACTTTAAGCCGATCGTTGCCAATTTGCTTTCTATAGATGGTCAAAACATAAAAGAAAAATACGATATAGAAAATAATATAAAAAAAATAGAGCAAGAAATAGCTTTGCTTGAGGCAGGTTTAGGCGACTATATAACCAAAGAACAAATTGAAGCGGAATTATTGATATATGAACGACGCCTAAAAGAAAAGGACGACATGTATGAGAAGTTTGATTTTTATCTATCTGAAAAAAATATTAGCAAAGAGCTTGTGGATAGAATAGAAACAGACATATCCACATTAAACAAAAAGAGAAACTCTATTATGAGAGAAATTGCCTATATAGATGAATTTATAAATCAAGAGATAATCGTTAAAGAAGGTGATTTGGAGGCTCTATTTAAAGAAATGAAAGTCTTGTTTCCAGAAGATTTAAGAAAAAATTATCAAAGCGTTATATATTTTAATAAACAGCTAGCAGAAGAAAGAGCAAAGACTTTTAACGAAAATAAAGTAAAATTTGAAAAAGATTTGGATCATATAGACGCTAAACTAAAAGAACTTAATAAGAAAAGAATGCAAATTTTATCAGTCCTAGAAAATACGGACAGTATGGATAAATTTAAAAAGCTTCAAGAAGAGATAACAAATTTAAGAATAGAGATAAACTTACATAAAGATAGACTCGATAAATTTGATTTTATCAATAATAAAAAAGCGGAAATAGTTTCACAAAAAAATAACTTAAATCTTGTAATTGAAAGAAACAAAGAGCTTGTAAAAACCTCTTTTATAAAACAAATACAAGAAAAAATAAGCGAATATAGCACTATCGTGTTCGGTAAAGATGCTGCTTTTTCTGTAGGTTTTAACAAAGAAGATAATATAGAATTTGATTTAAAAATAGCAGGAGAAAAAGGTTTTGACAATGATTTAGAAAAAGGCAAAACCATAAAAAAATTATTGTGCTTTATTTTTTCTGCAGCGCTTTTAGAAATGTATAAAGATGATAATTTTTTTCATTTTTTGGCTTTTGATAGTCCTTTTGACGGCGATAAAAACGAGTGGCAAAAAGGTACTTTTGAAGCTATTTTAAGACTAGCAAGTCAGGGAATACAGGTTATCATAACTTCAATAGACGATGTCATATCTTCCGTGCTAGACATGAAAAAGGTCGACGAAAAAACAATCATGGTTTTATCAGAAGAATACAAGCTTATGGGCAACTTCTGATTTTACCTAATTATATACGCCTTGCCTCTTTTATCCCTCACCTTTTCAAAGTAGCTAAGCGCCAAAGCTAACGCCCAAAAGCGGTCGGCGTGGCCGTGTTCGTTGCGGTCGCTGTCGTAGGTAAAGCTTTTAGCGCCGGCTTTTCGCTTTATAGCGTGAAGATCGGCTATTAATGCCGGGTCGTTTGGGATGATTATGCTTTTATCCTCAAAGTGCTTTTTTAAATTTAAAGCCATAGCTTCTTTACTGCTTTGCGTAAAATAGACCCCTTGCACTCTTGAAGGGAAACGTCTTTTTACCTTTTCGGCTACGCTCATGCCGATACCCGTTTTATCTATCTTTTGCATGGCTAAAGGGTTTAAGCGCAAAAAGTCTATGAGTAGATTTTCTTGCGCTTCAAAGCTAGCTTTTGCTATGACGTCGAGCACGCTTAGCTTCTTTATGCCGCCTTCGTCGTATACGGCTATATGAGCCGATCTATCTTTCGTGCGGCCGACGTCAAATCCCGCATATTGCGGAACGCTTTTGGCGGGGAGTGCTGGCGCATAGTCTTTTATGCAGCTTTTTATAAGCTCCACGCTTAAAAGCGCGTTTTCGTCGTCTATGAATTGGCACTCATACGCACTAGCCCACGTATCGGCGTCAAAAAGATCTCGCATAGTTTCAAGATCGAAATTTAGTCCGTCCTCTATGGCCCTGTAAATATCTACTCTATGCCTCGAAAACATGTAGTATTTTGTTTCGTTATCGAATAGCTCATGAAATAGCGAATTCTCTTCAAACGGCGTAGATAGGATAGTGAGGCGACCTGCTACCGCGCCGATTGAGGGCACGAAAGCATGCCAGATTCGCTTTTGATTCGGATACCAAGCGAACTCATCCATCCAAATATCGCCCGTAAAACCTTGCACCGTACGGAAGTTATGAGCCATAACCCTAATCGTAGCGCCGCTATCTAGGCTCTTTTCGTATTCGCTATTTTTAGCAAAAAGTATGCCGAATTTCTCGGCCCATCCGTCTAGGTAGTTCATTAAAATTCTAGCCTGCTCTTCGCTCGCGCTCAAAAACAGCTGATTACGACCTGCAACGGCTCCAAGCAGCGCATCAAGGCTTGAGGCGTATGAAAAACCTATTTGGCGGGATTTTAGCACGATACGAAACTGAGACGTGTCATTGATAAAATCTTTTTGATAACCGTAAAGCCCGCCCTCGTCCATAGCTTTAGCCTTTAGGCTTTCATAGTCTGCGTTCATTATGGTGGTAGGCTTTTTCTTATTTTTTACCTTCGCCTCTTTCGCCTTTTGACCTTCAAGGCGAGATAAAGATGCGGAGAGCATCGCTATTTGTTTTGCTTTACTGTCGCTGCTTTTGCCTTTGCTAAGCTCTGCGATTTGAGCTTTTAAATTTTGAGCGGTTAGGCGGCCTTGCTTATCCTCTTTGCCTTTCCAACGCGACAGAGTAGATACGTCGATCTTGTATTCTTTGCTAATTTCAGACAACGAGTATCCAGAGGAGATTAAATTTAAAACGAGTTCTTTTGTCTGCTTAGAATACGCCATTTATTCATCCTCCAAACAAGAGCGCATAAAATCAAGCGTGAAATCGAAATTTAGTATATCCACGCCCCGCTCATCGGTAGCATCTACGCTTGAGTTTTTAAAATTTAAAAGAGGAGTTAGACCCATAAGCTCTTTTAAGACGGCCTCTCCGGTACTAATAGGAACAATAACGGTCAAGACGGCTTTATACTGCGCATGATTAAGTGCGCTTCTTTCGGAAACGAAAATTTTAAAATCGTCTTCGTGTTTTAAAATTAATTTTTCGCAAAACGCAATTAGCTCTTTTTCGGTCTTAATATTCTCTACTTCCATACTCTCTCCTTAAACAGCGGCATAAAAATATCCGCTCGTATTTTTCTTCGTCGTAAGTTTGTAAAATTTATCCATCCAATATTCCTCCCACTGCTTAACGTCTTTAAAAGTGTCTAAGCTCTCGTCGTATTCATTTGCGCGCTGCTGGATTTTAAGCCAAAGCTTCTGTCCTAAAAGCGCTAATGTATAAAAAGCGGCGGCTTTTGTTTTGCTCGCCTCTTCTACGGTGTATTTGCCTATCTGAGACTCTGCCATTTCTATATACGGTATTATCTCGTCGTCAGCTATCATTTTTAATTTGTTATAGCGTCTAATTTCATCTATGATATTTTGCATATTATTTTCCTTATTTATTTTATACTCTACTCTGCTTTGTTTGAGCGATTAAACAAGTTCTAAAATCATATGCGCTTCGCTCAAAGTCGCAGAGTCGGATACATCGCTCGCATCGTGTTGATATGCTCGCTCACTGGTTTTTGGCATAAACGCAAAGCAGTTTGCATTTATGCTTCGCCTTTGGCTAGCAACCAAAAACCACCTTCAAAACGCTTCAAAACCGCTTCAATTTCAACGAACGTATTTTAAAGATACGTTTGCATTGTTTTAGTATTAAAACGGCTTAAAACGTTTTTATTTGTTATAACCCAAAATTCCGCGCGCTTCGTTTAGGCTAATTATGCCGCTGCTTACCAGTCCGGCCACCAGCTCTCCGTCGTCTTTAAAGTTGCTTACGTCGATAGGCTTAAGCTTGATCGGATAGCCGATGCTATCGAAAAACCACTCTATTTGCTCTTGTTTTGGGATGATCGTAAGTTCGTTAAAGCTGTGCAGCTGTCCGGTTACCTCTCCGCTGCCTCCAAGCTGTCCGGCGGTCATTACTCCGACCATTCTAGGCGGTACTCCGTGCGCGGCTATGATCTCGTCTCTATTTAGGTTTTTAAGCTTTTCAAAACTAATATCGCTTACCTTGCTTAGATCCTCAATACGTACTTTTGCGTTATCGCCGTTTGCGGTTAAAACCAAAGTTTTGTGCGCATTGCCCATCCCTTTAAAATTCGAGCCGAAAAATTCTTTAAAGGCGTTAAGCTGCATTTCGTCAGGCTCTGAATTTTCAAAGATTATGGCCGTATCGGCGCGGGCGGAGTTTTCAAAAAAAGCGTTATTAAAGCTATCGGCTTTTTGATTGGTTAGAATTGAGAGCATGGCCGCCAAATAATCAGGCTCTCCATAAAATCTAGAATTTGGAGAATAATAATATAAGTGTTTTGCATTAAGTGCTATTGATTTATTGTTTTTTACTTGAAATATTTCTCTATTTTCGTTTACTCTAGCTTCGATAGAGGGAAGTATATAAAGGTTTTTGCCCGCGATCTCCACAAACGCGTTTCCAAAAATTTCAAGATTTAATATAAACGCGTACAAAAAATCTTTGGGCGTCATAGCGCCACCTTCAAGCTTTGAGCCATCTTCTATATTAGATAACAGTGATGCTTTTAATTGCACAGCTCGCCTGTGATAGGTATTGGCGTAAAAAAGACTTAGCAATCTATCAAAGCTAAAAAACGGCTCTATTAAGCCTTGTGAGTCTTTGCTTTCTTCAGTAAGCTGTACGCTACCTTGCGCCGCTTTAAAAATTCTATCCATATTTATCCTAAAAATTTTTAATCCAATTCTACGATAAAGATTTTTCGCTTTCTAGCAAGATAAGACATATATGTCTTATTTAGGTTTTTTAAAATCTTATTTTTGGCAAAAATGGCGGAAAAAAATAAGGAGTAAGTAATGGCTAGAGAGATAACCGATATGCAAATCAAGTTAATTTCGCTGGTATCAGCAGGCGCTAACAATAAAAAAATTATCTACAAAAATGAGAATTTTAACGAGCTGTTAAGAGTCGATTTTAAAAAGAGCGATGCAGAACAAGGAGTTGTTTACGGGATAGTTTATGCCCCAGACGAAGTGGATACGCAAGGAGATTTTGCAAATGCTGATGAAATCAAAAGGGCTGCTTATAACTTTATGAAGAGATCGGACCTTAGCTACTGTATAGATGTAAATCATAATTTTAATATCGCAGACGCCTATATATGCGAAAGCTGGATAGTAAAAAGCAAGGATAAATTCTTTAATGAAGAGGGAGCGTGGGCGGTAGGCATCAAAATAGAAGATGAGGAGCTGCGAGAAATGATAAAAAACGGAACGATAACCGGACTATCAATGTATGGCAGCGGCGTTATAAAGGCGCAAGATAAGACCGAGATCGAAAAAAACGGCTTTTTGTCGGCATTAAAAGAATTTTTCGGATCTAATGAAATAAAAAAAGAAACTCACAAAGGAGAAACAATGGATGAAAATAGAGTTGCCGAGCTTGTAAAAGCTGGCATTAGTGCAAATGACGCAAGGCTTGAAACACTTGAAAAATCGGTAAGCGAGCTAACCGCTAAACTTGACGCGATAACAAACGAGTTAAGCAAATCAAAACAAGACGTAACGATCGAAAAAACGCAAATTTCAGCAAGCAAAGGAATACTATAATGGACGGATTAAACGATATTTTAAAAGGCTCTATGAATGCTACCAACGTTACTCTCTCGGGTTCACTTACACCTGAGCAATCGCATAATTTTATAGACGTTATTAAGCAAAATAACGGCTTTTTGCAAAAAATCCATACTGAAAAAATGGGTCGACTTACTAAAGAGCTCGATGCATGGGACGTAGCAAAAGGAATTTTGGTGCGCGTAGCTAGTGGCGAAAAACCAAACGACTCACAAAGATCGGCTTTAAGCAAAGTAGGTGCAAAGCTAGATGCCAAAAGCGTTCAGCTATTCTCTCGCATCTTGCAAGACGCGTTAGAAGACAATAAGTCAAACCCTAATTTTGAAAAAGAGACTTTTGATGCGTTTGCTAAGGCTTTCGGTAACGATTTGGCGCTTCTTGGCTTTACCGGAGAGAGCGATACTTACGACGGAACTTTTAAGACGCTACATAAAGGCTGGCTACAAGTAGTCAAGGACTCTAGCGACGCAGTTAAATTAACCTATGCAGCATCAGAAAAGGTATCAAATAGGCTGAGTGCATTAGTTGGATCTATAGACCCGGACATCGTAAGCGAAGCTAGGATTTTGATAAACCCTTCCGACGTTCAGGAATACAATAAAGAGTTAAGCGCGCTAAATTCGCCGCTTCATCTCGTTCAAGGCGGAGCCAACCAAATACTTGGCATTCCGTTTGAAATAACTCCTCTTATGCCAAAAGGCACTTATCTAGCTACTCCACTTAAAAACTTAGTTTTAGGAGTGGTTTTAGACATCCGCCGTAATCGCTGGTATGACGCTGAAGAGCGAGCCTTAAAATACGTATTTGATGTATTTACTGATTATGAAGTAGTTGTTAAAAAATGGGCTAGCCTTATGAGTAAGGCATAAAGGAGCAAACATGAGGTACATAGCTAAAGGCAATATATGTGTAAAAGGGAATTTCGTTAAAGAGGGTGAGATAATCACCCTTAATCAAAACGAAGCTAAAAAGTATTTGGACGCCTCAATGATAGAGGCTTTTGAAGAAAACGACTCAAATACGCAGTTGCAAGATCAGGACAAATCCTCTGATCAAGACGATAATTTGGGGTCAAAAGAAGAGTGATCGAGGTCAAAATGTCATTAAAAGAAAACATAAAAGAGAACGAAGGCTTTAAAAGCTACATATATCAGGATACTCGTGGGTATCCTACTGTCGGATATGGCTTTAAGGTTTCATCTCTTAGTAAAGACGAACTCTTTTTAAATGGCGGCAAGGCTGAGCCTATGAGTAAAGCGGCAGCAGAACAAATTTTAGAGATAAAGCTAATTAAGCTTGCCTCTAGCGTTTGTGAAGCATTTCCTTGGCTAGAAGACAAGCCAAAAAATGTCCAAGACGTGGTAATAGAAATGTGCTATCAAATGGGCGTGCCAGGCGTGAAAAAGTTTGTTACCACTCTTAATTTTATAAAGTCTGGCGAATATGAGGCAGCCTATAAAAATGGACTAAATAGCCTTTGGGCAAAACAAACGCCCAACCGAGCAAAGAAGGTGCTAAGTGGGTTACTTGATAACTAAACTTCCTATAGTAGGCTTTGCATTGGCCGCGCTTTTAGGTTTTACTTGCGTAAATTTGTTTTTGGAAAATTCAAAACTCCAAAGTATAAATTCCGTCTTGCTTAAAGACCTTGAAAACGTAAAAGAGAAAAACGAGCGACTAACCAAGGACTACACTACAGTCAAAAACAATCTAAGTGCCTGCGATACAGCTCTTGCTTCACAAAACGAAGCTATAAAGGCTGCTGCGGTAAAAATCGACGATACTCCGTCAAAAGAGGTCGAGAGAATAAAGAAAATCTACGTCAAAGATAAAAGTTGCGAAAGCGAGCTGGCTGCATATAAGGAGCTGTTTAAATGAGAATATTAGTGTTCTTTATGGCGCTCGTTCTGCTTTTTTCAGGCTGTGCAGATAAGCAAGTGTCTGAGCCTATGGTTGTTTATAAAGAAAAATATATGCCTATAAAATGCAATGCCAAAATGCCACTAAAACCCAAAAATGATGGCACGTTTGAGACGGACAAGAAGATTGCTGTTTACTACCGCGACTGTGAAAGAAAACTAAAAAAATGTCTTGGAATAAAGGAAGAAGATGGAAAATAGCCTAGATTTTGGCAATGAGATAAGAGAGACAGCTGGATTAATAAATTTAGCTGGATCATGGGGTTTAAATGAATTTATCGTTTTTATGGCGATTTTTGGCTTTATCGGTTTTGTGGTGATCTTTTGGCTGCTTAGTAGATATACAAGCAAAAACACTGATTTGATGATCGATGTGGTGAATAAAAATAGTGAAGCGATAAATAAACAAAGTAGTGCCACTGAAAAACTAAGCGATATTTTGGCAGCAAATTTTGCCATAAATAAAGAGAAGCTCAATGAAATACATGATGATGTAAGAGAGATCAAGCATAGCGTAAAGTACACAAGAACGCCAAGAAATAAAAAATTTAGCGAGCATATAAATGATTGAAGTTGGAATTATTAGTGAAGTAAGAGATGACCGTGCAAAAGTTGCCATTGGTTCGATGGTAACTGATTTTTTGCCAGTATTTCAAGCACATGCCAACTCTTATGCAGTGAGCTTTTCACCAATACGTGTAGGAGAGCAAGTGCTAGTGCTACCTGTGCATGATGAGTTAAACTCAGGTGTGGTGCTTCGTGGGCTTTATCAAAGTTCTCACAAGGCAGACGCTACTGATAAAAAGGTGCATGTAAGTTTTGAAGATGGCATAAAGATGAGCTATGACAGCTCTAGCTCGTGCCTTGAAATTTCATCTCCAAAGCTTATAAACATAACTTGCGATAACGCAAATGTAAAGGCTAAAAATGTGATGGTAGAAGCTAGCGATACAACGATAAAAAGCGGGAGCATCAAGCTACTTGGCAACACTTTGATACAAGGGGCGATAAATACAGCTGGAGTTGGTGGTGGTAGCGGTAGTTTTGAGATAAACGGAGATGTAAGGATCACTGGTTCAATCACAGCAGGTGGTGATGCAAACTTTGGCGGTAGCGTACGTGATGGACGTGGCAGCCTAAGCGAGCATACAAATAACGGACTTGCGAGGGATTAGTGATGAAATATCTCATTGATATAGAAAACTCTATCAAAGACATACTCCTAACTCCGCTTGGCTCAAGGGTGATGCTGCCTGAGTATGGCAGCAGAATTTATGAGCTAATAGATCGCAAGGTAGATGATGAATTTCGTGCTGATCTGGCGTGTTTTGTCATTGAAGCGGTTGAGAAGTGGGAAAAGAGAGTAAAGATCGATGAAGTTCGTCTTATAGGTCTAAAAGATCATAAGCTTAGCTTTAAAGTAGTGCTTATGAGTGGTGATGAAATAGAGGTAAGGATATGAGTTTTATCCATAAACTGCAGTTTGCGAGCAGCAAACATGGCTTTAGGTGGGTCAAGGGAGCTTTAGCTTCCTGCCGGAACATGGGCTATGCTCATGTGAGGAGTAAAAAATGAATTTAAAAAAACTTCCATATCCAAACGTTATTGAGGTGCTTAAATATGATGAAATTTTAAATAATGTTAAAAACCTTTTTAAAGAGCATTTAACTGATGATGAAATTTCACTACTTGAAAGTGACAATTATTCGGCGCTTCTTGAAACGCTAGCTTATAGAGAACTGCTCTTGCGAGCCAGGATAAATGATAGCGTTAAGGCTATGTTGCTGCCATTTTCTACTGGAGATGACCTTGATAACATAGTAGCGATTTATGGCATAGAGAGGTTAAAAGGCGAGAGACCAACGGCGCAGTGTGAGTTTAGTCTTTCAATGCCAAGAAGCAGCGATACATATTTGCCAAAAGGGCTAATTTTACGCAGCGAAAATGGTGAAATAGCTAGCTTAAAAAGTGAAGTTGTAATAAGAGCAAATGAGCTAAAAGCTGTTGGAGTGATCATCTTAGATGAGTTTACAAAAACCAGCAAGGCAAAGTGCGAATATATCCAAACGCCACTTCCTTTCGTATTAAAAGCAAAACAGACGAGCGAGTTTGGGGGCGGAGCGGAGGTAGAAAGCGACGAAAGACTAAGGGAAAGAGCGGTGCTTTCTCTTGAAAGATTTAGCACCGCGGGAAGCAAAAAGGCTTATATATATCACGCTCTTTCGGCAAACGCCAAAGTAGAAGAAGCCAGCGTGCTAAACGGAGGACCCGGCATAGTAAAGGTATATCTAAAAACTAGCGATATGAGCGAAGAGACCAGACAAAGCGTAGCGAATTATCTAAGCGGCGAGAAAGTAAGGCCGCTAACCGATACGGTTACGGTAGCAAACGCTACGATAAAAAATATAGAGGTTAGGGCCGAGTTGGAGCTCACCGATATGTTTTTGCAAGATAGTATAGATAAAGAAATCAAGGCTTCAAAAACCTCTCTTTCTATCGGCGAAGATCTAAATCTAAGCTACGTATATTCTACGCTTCACAAAAACGGGGTATATAGAGCAAGGCTAGTAACTCCGAGCACAGATACCAAGGTAGGAGACGATAGCTTTATAAAAGTAAGTTTTTCTCTAAGCTACAAAAAGGCCGAGTTATGAGCTTGCTACCAAACCACAAAAGTAAATTTGACAAGAAATTAGACGAGTTATTCGGAGTAAGGCTTGACAATCTGGATTTAGGAGCGATAAACATACTGGCCGACTCTTGCCCGGTTTCTCTTTTGCCTATACTAGCTCAAAGCTACGACGTGGATATAGACGGACTTAGCGAGTCGGCTATAAGAGAGCTTATAAAAAACGCCTTCGAGATACATTTTTATAGCGGCACTTTTTACGCCGTAAAAAAAGCCGTGAGCGCATACGATAAAGACGCGCTTATAATCGAAGGAAATTTAAGCCAGAAATATAACGGCACCTTTAAATTCGACGGATCGCGCTTTTACGGTAGCAATAACCACTGGGCCGAGTATAGCATAATTACCAGTGGGCTAACCGACCGCGCAAAAGCGCAAAAACTAAAAGAGGCCGCTATCGCGGCTGCGCCCGCTAGGTGCGTATTAGTAGCGGTAGAGGCTAGAACGACCGCGCTAAGATACGACGGCAAGGCAACCTATGATAAAACCTACAATTACGGAGTGTATTAATGGCAAATTTAAAAGAAAAAGCCGCTTGGGAGAGCGGAATTTATCAGTTAGAAACGACTGACCCAGTAGTCGGCGGAGCAGATGGAATAAGCAACAAGCAAGCTATTCAGCTGGCAAACCGCACGAGCTACCTCAAAGAAAAAGTGGACGCGCTCACGCCTGCAAAAATCTTTGAAGAAATCAAAAAAATAGACGGAACGGATAGCGGATTGGATGCGGACAAACTAGACGGGCTTAATAGCTCATCTTTCGTCCAAAAAGGCGAATTCGGCATAGGAGCAAACAATGCCCCCGTCATCTCAAATCTCGACGACATTACTACGCTTGCGGGTTTTTGGAAGACGAACGAGCAATCTACGGGAACCTTCCCTGCGGCTTGGAACGGCAGAGCTAAGCATGCAAACGTCATCGTCGAAAGACTCGATCCAAACTGGATCAAACAAACCATCACGGAGATCTCAAGCGTAGATACGCCTAGCATATACTATCGCACGAACAAAAACGCCTCTAGGACATGGGGCGAGTGGAAAGAAGTCGTGGCCGGCAAAGCTTCGGCGGTATCGTCCTCAAATTCTATCGTAGCTAGAGACGCGAACGGCGATTTTGAAGGTAGATGGGTGACCGCTTCGCACTTTCTGATGAAAACAGCCGCGCAGGACAATATATTCGACGCAAATAGCGAGATATGTTTCAGAAACAAACAAGCTGCGGGTATGACCCAGCACATGAGATTCGTGAGTCTCGAGAGCTTGACGGGCTTTCTGGGAGCGACCGATACGGTAGCGGGAGCTTTGGTACGCAGAAACGCCGACGGAGATTTCGCGGGAAGATATATTTCTGCGGCGCATTTCAGGCTGATGGCACAGCAGCAAAACAATCTTTTTCACAACGGATGCGATCTGCTGTTTAGAACAAGCTCTGCAGACGATCAAAACTACGTCCGCGGAGTAAATGCAAACTACGCAGCAACCATGATGGGCGTGATAGGTATAGGCCAAAGCTGGCAAAACGTAACGGCTCAAAGAGCGGCGAACGTAACATATACGAATACCACGGGGCGTCCGATACAGGTTTTTATCCAGTCACAAAATTTACATCAAAGTGGTAGCTTTGTGATTAATGGCATTTCTTTTCAATTTGCCTTTGCTACAAACTATTATCAAGCAGGTCAAAATGTTTCGTTTATAGTCCCTGCAGGAAATACATATTTTGTAGACTTACCATTTTCAATGTGGCTTGAACTAAGATAGCGAGATAAAAGGAGAAACGATGAAATACTATAAAAATTCAAATGGTGAAATTTACGCTTACGAAGACGACGTAAGCGAAAAGTTTTTAAATCAAAAGATAAAAGAGCTAGGCTTAACATCGATAAGCGACGAAGAAGCAAACAAGCTTTTAGAGCCAAAGATAGACGAAAAAGCGCGCGAACTAGCCGAAATTGAAGCTGAGATAAGTGAGTGTGAGAATCATATTAGGCACGCATTGTTTATCGGAAACACTGCTGTATTAGAGAGTTTAAGAAATGAGTATAAAGAGTTAATCGCTCAAAGAGAGGAGCTAAGAAAATGAGCTATGTAATTATCTGTGTACTATCCCTAATCTTAGGCGTTTTACTATGCCCTATCGTGATCTTTCTAAGGGCGAGAAAGTGCGAGGGCTGGGACAGCTCGAATATGACAAACATTATTAGAGTATTCGCCCATTTGGCGACACATCCAGATGACTTTGCAAAAATGCAATACCCAGACGGTAAAAAACCATTCTGGTACTTAGACAAAGACGAATTCACAGATGTGGTTCAAACTAGACCAACACAAAAGGATAGGAAATGAGAGTAAGAATAAAAAGGTGCGAAATTTGCGCATCAAAGATTGACAAAGACGGCAACTGCACTTGGAGCGAGTGTCCTAAATGCCCAGAATACAAACAGAGCGAAACAAAAGAGAGCGAGAAGCCAAGCAAGAAGTCAAAAAAGGAAAATGATGCTAAAGAGTAAAGAGATATTACAGCTTATAGTGATCATTTTAGTAGAGTTTTTGCTTGAGATCCTCTCATTTGTAGTTGTGCCAGTTGCATTACTATTTTGCAAAAAAAATGACGAGCATTTACCAAAGATATTTAGGTGGTTTGAAGATGCAAACGACTATTACGATGGCAAGTGTGCTGCTATCAATGGTGATAGTGGCTGGAGAGAGAAGCACTATCCAGAGCCAAAGAATAGAACATATAAAGCAAGGCTTCTTTGGCTATTACGCAATAAGATAGGATACTTTTCAAGTGAGATTTTAGGCGTCAAAGTAGATGAAGTAAATCCATATAGCATAGAAACTATGGGTGATCCCAATATCACCAGTAATGGCGGCAAAGAGAGTGGCTTTTGCAAAGTTACTTGCAAGCTTAAAAATGGTCGTACTCGTTTCGGACTTTATAAAGTAGTCCGATACAAAGGCTTTTTAAGTGGCTTTTATTGTCGTATTTATGTCGGGTGGAAGCTTATGGATATAGCAGGGGCAAATGCCTTAAATTTTAAAGAGTTTACCCAAGGAGATGATAAGAAACATCTAAAAACGGTGTGGTGTATAAATCCATTAAAAAAAGTAAATCAAAAAGGAGAATAAAAATGGCAGCAAAATTCGGAGTAAACGTAACCGTCTCAGCTGAGGCAGCTAGACCAATAGTGGTAGAAAGTACTACGCCTATTGGTATAGCAGGGTATGAAGAGGTGCTAGAAAATGGCCTACATTTTTATATGACAACAGCAAAGGCACTTGAAGCTCTTGAAGCAAAATACAAAGCAAAAAAGGATGCGAGCCAAGCTTTTAAAAAAGGCTCTATTTATAGGGCTTTAAAGGGCATCGAAGATCAGGCGGTTAGTACGCAGATTATTTTAAGCGTATTCACCAAAGACGACGATAGCGATACGAACGATGAGATCACGGAGTGCAAAAGTGCCGTTACAGCGTTTGCTAAAGCTAAATCACGCTTTGGTTATAGCCCAAATTTAATAATCGCACCTGGCTTTAGCCATGAAGATGCTATCAAGGGTGAGATAGAAAAGATGGCAACCAGACTAAAAGCAACCGGCATTGTAGATCTAAAAGCGGATGACGCAGCAGCAGCCATTGTTAAAATGGGCGATTTTGGTACAAATAGGCTAGTTGCCGCTTATCCAAATGTCAAGATTTGGGATGATGAGACTAATGCTTATGTCTATGAGGGGCAAAGTGCGAGAATAGCGGGGATGATAGCCCATACAGATGGCGCAAGCGAGTTTGGATATTCAGATAGCTACTCAAATAGGGTTATGATAGGAGTTTCAGGCACGCAAATAGATGTGGATTTTGAGCTTGGGGAAACTTGCACGGCTGATGAGCTTAGAGCAGCAAAAATTTCTACCATCATTAGAGAGAGTGGCTTTAGGGCTTGGGGTGGCGAAACGAGTGACCAAGATACTATTTGGCAAGATCTAGCACGTGTTAGAATATTTGACCGAATATCGCAAGCTTGCCAAAAAGGGGTGCTGTTTGCGATCGATAGAAAAGCTAGCGAGCTTTATCATGCAAAAAGATCAGTTAGTGAGCTCCTTCGTCAGCTAGTTGGAGCAAAGGTACTTCTTGGATATGAGCTTAGCTGGAGTGCAAAAAACACCGACGCAACTATCACAGCTGGTAAATTTTACCTTGATGTCAGAATGCAAAACAATCCAATCGTTAAGCAGCTTACACTTGATTTTATCTACGTGGATAAATACGGTAGCGTTTTGATGGATGAGTTAAACAAATAAAGGAGATAAACAATGAAAAGACAAATTCCTCAAGTAATCCAAGAAGGTAACGTTTATATAGATGGAATCGGCTATCTTGGTGTAACAAAAAAGCTTAAACTTCCCACAATAGAGTTTGAAATGATAGAGAGCAAAGGAGCTCTTAGCACAAATTACACAACAGGTATGCTAAAGGCAACAGAGGTTGAATTTACAGTTAGTGTGCTAGATAAAAACATGTGGGTAAATTTAGGACTAAACAGCTTTACCAACCGCATTCCGTGGCTTTTTAAAGCTAGCATTTTCCAAAGTGGCAAAAGTAAAACTGTGCCTTTTAGCGCAGCTTTTACCGGAGATATTATCAGTTATGAAGTATCTGAGTTTGAAAGCGGAAAAGAGCTAGAAGTTACTATTAAGCTATCAGCTCATTTTGTGGACATCAACGTGGATGGTGTGCCGATGGTGCTAAAAGATAGTGAAAATATGATATGCGTTATAGGCGGAGTTGATTATATGGCAGGGGTTCGCTCAAATTTAGGAGAGTGATTTTTTATACTAAGCCTGCTTGTTTTACTTTGATATGTAGCCAAGCAGGTAAAAATAACAAAAGGATACAAGAATGAAAGAGATAAAGATAAAAGATGAAATTTGGCAAATGCACGCACCAAAAGTAAGAACCATTAAGATGGCGGATGAAAATGGTGGTAGCGATATGGCAAAGACTATCTATATGATAGCTGCACTTTGTAATAAGACACAAGATGAAGTTGAAAATTTGGAGTTTAAAGAATTTATGTCTTTACAAAAGGCGTTAAATGATTTTTTAGATGTAAGGGCGGAGTAAATAACGAAAATATCGCCCTTATAGCTCATGTTTTAGGCTATGGATATAGCGAGATAATAAATCTTAGTTTGAGTGATTTTAGTGAGTTTTTAGAAATTTCAGTAAAGATCTTAAAGACTAGGCAGGTTTGAGCGTTTATCTTTTGAGTTAAAAAGGCTATAAATGGATATTAAAAAGGATTTAACAATATCTAATGCTAAAAACAAAACAGCTACAAGTAAAAAGGCTGGAAAAGATAAAAATAGGCCTATGATATAAGCAAAGGGAGCTGCTATTAGCATACCTAAAAGGTCAAGCTCGCTGCTAAAGATAAAAAATAGAGAAAAAAGCGTGGCAAAGCACTCCATAAAGTAGTTATTGCTACACAAAAACTCTGTAAAGCTAAAATTTTTCATAAGTTAATTATAGCTTGCAAAGATATAAAAAGCAAGAAAGGTAAAAATGGATAATACTTCAGTTAGTATAACAGTTGGACTTATTACAAAAGGCTTTTCTGCACTAAGTGGAGATATAGGCAAACTTAGTGCATTGACTAATCGTCTAAGTGCTGCTGGTAAAGAGGTTGGTAAGCTAAATGAACGTATTTCAAAGATTAGTGCAATAAAAGCAAACATAAGTATAAACAAGCAAAACATTGCTAGTGAGCTTTCAAATGTTGCAGAGATCGCTGCAAAAATATCATCTGTTGCTCTACCTGTAAAGCTTGCGATTGACTATGAAGATGCCTTTGCTGATGTTAAAAAGGTGGTTGATTTTACCGATAATGGCGAGATGAAAAAATTTAGTAACGAGCTTTTAAAGATGAGCCAGGTTATACCGCTTAGTGCAAAAGAACTTACACAAATAGCAGCTGCTGGCGGTCAAATGGGTATAGCAAAAGATGAACTACTTGAATTTACGCAGATCACCGCAAAGCTAGCAGTTGCATTTGATACCACGGCTGATAGTGCTGGAGAGAGCATAGGAAAGATAAAAAATATCCTAAACATGGATCTGGCTCAGACAAAAGGGCTAATGGATGTGATAAATGGTCTTTCAAACTCAAATCCAGCAAAAGCGTCTGAGTTAGTTGAGATAATGAAACGAATAGCAGCACAAGGTAAGCAAATAGGATTAGCTAGTGAAAAGACAGCCGCTCTTGGCGCTGCATTTATCTCACTTGGCAAAGCTCCAGAAACTGCTGCGAATGCTGCTAACAAACTTATGAAAACGCTTGGAAATATAAGCGCTTTAGATGAAAAAGGTCAAAAAGCATTAAATGAGCTTGGGATTGATAAAGGATATATCTTAGCTGGGATGAAGGCTGATCCATCCAAAATGATGATAAGTTTTTTAGAGCGCATAAAGAGTGTAGATGATAGCAAAAGAGGAGCTATTTTAAATACTTTGTTTGGAGATAACTACGATACTGATATCGCAACCTTAATAGGCGGTCTTGATACGCTTAAAAAGGCGATGGCTGATGTAGCTGATACTTCAAAATTTAAAGATAGTGCAGATAAGGAATTTGAGAATAAATCAAGCACAACAGCTTCAGCTATAAAACGCTTACAAGGTGCATGGAGTGCCTTTGGCATAAGCATAGGCGAGATGTTTTTGCCAGCTATTAACGCACTATCATCATTTTTAGCAAATATTGCAAAGACACTATCATATATACATGAGAATTTTCCAGTAGCTTCAAAGATTGTTTTTGGATTTATTGGTGGATTTATGGCATTTAGTGCTATTGCACCGATGCTAAAGATCGCAAGATATGGCTTTAGCATACTTTTTTCAGAAATAAAAATAGCATATCAAAGCACTATGTGGCTAGCAAATGCCTTAAAGCTGGTTGCATCTCGCTCACTTTTAACTTCAGCCTACACGAAAGCTCTAGCATCAGCGCAAAGAGTTTGCCAGGTAGCTACAATAGGACTTGGTAAGGCTTATAAGACCTTAGCTGCTGCTATGTCAGTATCTATAAAGGCTATAAAATCTATGAAATTTGCTCTTATTAGCACAGGCATTGGCGCTATAGTAGTAGCTCTTGGTATGGCAGCAGCTTATCTTATAGAAAATTGGGACGAAGTAAAGGCATTTTTTGAGAGAATTTGGGAAAACGTCAAGCCATATTGGCAGAGCACGACAAAGTTTTTTAGTGATCTTTGGCAAGGAGTGAGCGACTTTTTAAGCGCTATTTTTGAGCCGGTTATTAAGATATGGGATGAGCTCTTTGGCGGTTTTTTTGACTGGATAGCTGAGAAATTTGGCTGGATAAACGACATGGTCGGTGAGGCCATTAAGGGGCTAAGTAGTGCTTGGAGCAAGACAAAAGAATTCTTTGGCTTTGGAAGTGATGAGCAAACAAGTAGTGAGCTAAAGGCAAAAGATGATAGTGGTGGCTTTTTTAACTCTATTTTTGGCTCAGATAGTGATACTCACACAAAAGAGGCTCCAGCTTTAGTGGCAGCTAGCACAGGTGGTGGCGCCATCAACATTAGCTTTAATGGTGATTTTTTACTTAACTCAGACAATGGCAAATTTGACCTAGAGAGCTTTAAGGCTCAAATAGTAAAAGGTGTTAAAGACGCACTAAGACGTGATGAGTTTAACCGTAAAAACACGGATATAAGGGGATGATATGGTGCTAAATCTTGGTGGGTTTAAATTTAGATGGGAGCAAACTAATAGTATTGACACCCAAACAGACTTTGGGATAAGCGAACAAGAGCGTATACAAAACTATCCAGCATTATTTAGTGCAAATTTAGGAAGTAGCGCTCTTAATATAGATGGTCAAACACTGCCATATCACGGCGACAAACAAGGCGCACTAAAGCCACTTTATGCCTTAGCCGCCTTACGTCAAAGCTTGCCGCTTACAAACGGAAATGGTAAATATTTTGGTCGCTTTGTTATAGTAAAAATCAGTGAAAAACAAGCTATTTTCACTCCAAATGGAGCATTTTTTACACAAAGTTTTAGTTTGGAGCTAAAAAGGGATTACGATGGATAAAATTTACATAGCTAAAGATGGTGATAGGCTTGATACTATCGTTTACTCTCATTACGGACATTTAAGATTTTTCGAGCAAGTACTAGCTCTAAATCCAAAACTAGCCGCTACGCTTAAAGCCGGCGACAAGGCGTTTCTACCCGAAATAAAAGAGGAAGCCAAAGAACAGGCCAAATTATGGTAAAACACCCTAATTTTAAGCTCGAAGCAAACGGTAAAGATATTACGGACGTTATCAGGGCAAATCTCATCAGTCTAAATTTCGACGACAAGGAAGGTAGCAAAAGCGACGAGATAAGCTTTAGCGTTAGCGGTATATACGCCAAGCCCGTATTCGGCGATAATCTAAAGCTTTGGCTAGGATATGGAGATGATCTTTATCTTTGTGGCTCTTTTAGCGTGCAAACAACTAGCGCAGACTATAAAGCAAACACAACAGAGGTTAGAGCAACTGCTGTAAATTTTGCAAGCCCTCAAAAGATCAAAAAGCGAAGAAGCTGGGAAAAGACTACCGTATTTGAAATAGCAAAGAAAATAGCTGCCGAAAACAAGCTTGCCGTAAAAACGTCCGGGCAAGATCAAAACATCGCCTCCGTCTTACAAAACAATGTGGGAGATCTAGATTTCTTATACGGATTATGCTTTGATTACGGTTTTATCATGGCCGTAAAAAACGCTACTATCATCATAGCCTCCAAAGACGCCAAAGGAGATGAAACGCAAACGAGCAATACTCCAAAAAATGAAAGCCTACCTACTTTTGCACTTAATTTAACTGATCTTTATTCGCTAGAGATTACTGAAGCTAATAGAAACTCTTATACGGCCGTAATAGTAGAGTGGCAAGATATTGAAGCTGGTAAAGTAAAAAGTATTAAGGTGGGAAGTGGGGAACAGGTATATAAGATGCAGATAGCTCAGCCAAAGAGCGATAATGAGGCCTTTAAACAAGCAGAAGCTAAACTTAACGAGCTACAACGTGGCGGAATAAATGGCAGATGTAGCTGCGAAGGGAAAAATATCATAGCAGGCGGCAAGATTAAATTTGGTGGAGTTCCTGGGCTAGAAGCAAATGAGTTTAGCATAAAAGAAGTAAGCCATAAGCTTAGCACGAGTGGGTATGAAATAGATATAGAGTTTGAGGGGTAAAAATCTCATTTTTTACATTAAGGTTAAAAATGAGAAATTTTTTTACAAAAAAAGTGAGATGGGTTATTAGTTCTGTGTGAAATTTAGGTAGTAAGATATTATTAAATTTTATTAAAGGAGCGAAAATGAGCAAGAATTTCTTAGGTTCTGTTGCCCTTGCGGCTGTTTTGGTTAGCGGTCTTAGTATAGGTATCACGTCACTAGAGGCTGGAGTCCTGGCTCATCACGCAAAGGTTCAAGGCGAGCTGGGATCGGTTTTTATAAACCCATATGACGTATCGCCTCTAACTGCTATCATCGATAGAGCTGGTAAAGACATCAAAGATATCCACGTCAAAGTAAAAGGCAAGCCAGATGGCGGCATCGACATCGACTACAACGTCTCAGAACATGCCCTGCTTACGCATGATGGAGTGCCTATTTGGGGACTTTACCCTGACTATCTAAATGAAGTAGTCGTAAGCTACACATTTAACGGAGCTAAAAAGGTAGAAACATATAAAATTTATGCCCAACCTATCGTCACATATAGCCGTGATTATAGGTTTTCTCACATGCAAAAGACTCGCGTCAAAAAGGTCGATCCTGCTTTCAAAAACAGGCTCTATCTCATAAATAACACGATCACGAGCGTCTACAAACCGCTTGATTGGAAAAATGGCGGAGCTGCTAGCTGGAACGACTTTACCGAAAACTACATCGTAGATACAAAAGGCGAAGTCAGATGGTACCTCGACTATCAGAAATTTTATGACCGCAGCGAGAGAAGAGTAATGGATGGAGGCATGATGATGGGCTTTCATCAGCTAAAAAATGGCGATATCAGCTTTGGTATGGCACAAAGATATCTAAGATATGACCTTATGGGAAAAGAAATTTATAATCGCCCACTTCCAAGAGGCTACATCGATCTAAGCCACGAAGTTATGCCATTAAAGGACGATCACGCACTTCTTAGAGTTGGCAAATACAACTATCACCACAAAGATGGCAAAATTTCTCACACCATAAGAGATCACATCATCGAGGTCGATAGCACCGGTAAGGTGGTCGAAGAGTGGGATCTAAATGAAATTTTTGGCAACAACGTCTACCGCAGCAACCTCATAAAAGCGCTTGATGCTAGAGCTGTTTGCCTAAATATCGACATGGACGCAAAAGAGATAAAGATAAGCGACGATCAGCCATTTGGCGACATCGCCTCTACTGGCACAGGCAGAAACTGGGCTCACGTAAACTCTATCTCATACGATGAGAGCGACGATAGCATTATCCTCTCACTTCGCCACCAAGGTATCGTTAAAATCGGCCGCGATAAAAAAGTAAAATGGATACTAGCTTCGCCTGAAGGCTGGAGTGAAGAATTTAAAGCCAAAGTGCTAACTCCAGTCGATAGCAAAGGCAATAAGATAAAATGTGAAAACTCAAAATGCGAGGGCGAATTTGACTGGTCATGGACTCAGCACACCGCATGGCTAACACCAAGATACGACAACAAAGGCAATATAAAACACCTAAGTGTCTTTGACAATGGCGATGCAAGGGGCATGGAGCAGCCAGCCTTTAAAGAGGATAAATACTCCCGCGCGGTTGAGTACAAGATAGATGAGAAAAAGGGCACAGTTGAACAAACTTGGCAGTTTGGCAAGGAGCGTGGCTTTGACTTTTATAGCGCAGTTACTAGTAACGTCGAGTGGCAAAAGGATAAAAATACCTACTTCATCTCAAGCTCAAATGTAAATTTGCTCCGTCCTGACAAGACTATCAAAATGGTTTTAGTAGAGATCGATCCAAAGACAAATGAGATCAAATTTGAGATGGATGTGGACTCTGCTTCAAGAGATGATGTCGCTTATAGGGCGATGGTTATTGATCCGGAGGTATTTAGTTATTAGCAGTATCTGGTGTGAGATTTTTCTCTCACCAGCTTTTAGTTGTTGTTTTGAAATTTGTAGATTGCTTCTTTGATTCTAGTAAGGTTAAAATTTATCGCTCGCTCTAGTTCTGGCAAGTCTATATCTTTATCCGCTTCAAACACTTTTACCATCTCGCTTAGCTCTTTTGTCTCATCACTTGCAAGAACTATGCTTTTAAAATTATCATCATCTATCTGGTCAAATTTTAAAAAGATCGATGCAAATTTATCTTTTAAAATTTCTTTATTTAGCTTTCTATTTTCCAAAGCTTTCTTTGTTCCACCATTTTTATTACAGGTTCTAAATATCGAATCTATTGTTTCATTCACTTCATCAAGTAAAATTTCTGTTTTTTCACTTTGCATATAAAACTCTCTTAACTATAAATTAAATTTAAAATAAAAGCTAAATCGCTCTTGTTTTGGAGATTAGAAGTTGTTTTACTTCTTCGCGTAAAAAGGAAAAATTAAAGTTGTATTTGTGAAGTTATTTTCATAAAAGTTTGTGCCAGAATTTAAAATTTTAGTTTGCATTGGCATCACTTTTATGCCCTCTATTTTTGCGATCATTTTCTCATCCTTGTTAAAAAATTTTATCGCATTGTATAAATTTTCATAGGTCTTGTAAATTGTACCAGGGTACAATAAAGCCCTATAAATCAATATTTATAACACATTGATAATATTTTTACGTTATTATTTTGCATACTGCTTTGATTAAAATTACCGAAATTTCGTAGCTATTTAGCTCATCCTTTTTGGATAAATTTTAAAAATTTAATGTGTTATTTATGTAATAAAAAAATTTTTAAATTTGCAAAAATTTTTTTAAAATCTTTGATACTTTATATGTGATAAAATCCTCTCAAATTTTAAAAAAGGATCAAATTTGAGAAGCAATATAATCAAAAAAGGCTACACAAGAGCCCCACACCGCTCACTTTTACGTGCGACTGGGCTAAAAGACGATGACTTTGCTAAACCCTTCATCGGCGTTGCAAACAGCTTTATAGAGATCATACCTGGGCACTTTTTCTTAAACAAATACGCACAAATTTTAAAAGATGAAATTCGCAAAAATGGCTGTATTCCATTTGAGTTTAACTGTATCGGCGTGGATGATGGCATCGCGATGGGGCATGGAGGCATGCTATATAGCTTGCCTAGCCGCGAGATCATCGCAAACTCGATAGAAACTGTGATGAACGCTCACGCGCTTGACGCACTTGTTTGTATGCCAAACTGCGACAAGATCGTCCCTGGCATGGTTATGGGTGCTTTAAGGGTCAATGTCCCAACCGTGTTTGTAAGCGGTGGCCCTATGAAAAAAGGCTACACAAAAGATGGTAAGCCAATCGACCTTGCGACTGCGTTTGAGGCGGTTGGTAAATTTGAGACCAAAGAGATAGACGAGGCTGAGCTAAAAGATATCGAGTGCAACGCATGTCCAAGTGGTGGCAGCTGTAGCGGTATGTTTACAGCAAATTCTATGAACACGCTTTGTGAAGCGATGGGCATAGCACTCCCTGGCAACGGCACTATCCTAGCGCTAACTCCGGAGCGTGAGGAGCTTATTAGACAGGCTGCTCGCAGGATCTGCGAGATCGCACTTGATGAGAAATTTAAGATAAGAAACATACTAAATGAAAAAGCGATCCGCAACGCGCTTGTCGTTGATATGGCAATGGGTGGTAGCAGCAACACCGTTCTTCACATGCTAGCTATCTCAAGAGAGGCTGGCGTAAATTTAGATATCAAAGAGCTAAATAAAATCAGCCAAAACATCGCTCACATCGCTAAAATCAGCCCAAGTTTGTCAAACGTGCATATGGAGGACGTCGGCAGAGCTGGTGGTATGAATGCGGTGATAAAAGAAATTTCACGCAGAGATAACGGCATGCTAAATTTAGACAACCTAACAGTTAGCGGCGAAACTTTGGGCGAGCGTGTAGAAGCAAGTGACATCAAAGATGAAAGCATCATTCACAAGGTGGAAAATGCCTATTCACAAGTTGGCGGACTTGCCATTTTATTTGGAAATTTAGCCGAGCAAGGCTGTGTTATCAAGACAGCTGGTATCGTTGGCGAGCGTAAATTTAGCGGTAAAGCGGTCTGCTTTAACTCACAAGATGAAGCTATAGCTGGCATTTCAAGTGGTAAAGTAGATAAAGGCAATGTCGTCGTCATCCGCTACGAAGGTCCACGTGGAGGCCCTGGCATGCAAGAGATGCTAAGCCCTACCTCACTCATCATGGGACGAGGACTTGGCGCAGACGTAGCGCTCATCACAGATGGTCGCTTTAGCGGAGCGACAAGGGGTCTAAGCATCGGTCACGTAAGCCCAGAAGCGGCTGAAGGCGGCATGATAGGCTTGCTAAAAGATGGCGATATCATCGATATAGACGTCGATAAATACGAGATAAACGTTCGCCTAAGCGAGGTTGAGATCGCAAAGAGAAGGGCGGAATTTAAACCAGTTGATAAGGCGCTAACCTCTCGCTGGCTAAGGCAATACCGCAAACTAGTCACAAACGCAAGCAATGGGGCAGTGCTAGAAGCATAAAAATTTATTACAAAAGCAAGGAGTAGTCTCTTTGCTTTTATAAAAATATAAAAATTTCTTCACTTTTTAAGGATACCAAATGCAACAAGATTTCTATTTTTATGCTGCCATATTTTTAGGAGTACTATTTTTGATTGCGATATTTGTCATCTATTCATTTAATAGAGACAAACTCGAGCTAAAAAGAAATTTGGCGCAAAAAGAGCAAGAAAATTTTGAAATTTCATCAAATTTAGCAAATTTATCATCTCAAAATAGTGAAAATTTACAGCTCATCAGCGAGCAAAAAGCAAGACTTATGTCAAATCACGAGCGAATAGACGAGCTCATCGGCGAGATCGATGCTCTAAAAACCAAAATAGCACAAAAAGACGAAGCTGAAGATGCGATGGAGCGCGTGATAAATGAGCTTAAAGAGAGTATCGGTACAGCAAATGAAAGGGCCAAGAATAACGAGGTAAATTTCACTGCAACACTAGCTGAGCTAAATCAAAATAAAAATGCTTTAACTGAAGCAAATGAGAGAGAAAATAGATTAAAACGTGATATGGCTGTGCTTAGAAATGAAATAGAAGCGAAAGAAAATAGCCTAAAAGAGCAAGAGGCAAATTTATTAAAAGTGAAAAATGAGTTAAATTTGGAATTTTCTAATCTTGCAAATAAAATATTTGAAGAAAAAAGTGCAAATTTCACACAAAATAGCCAAAATTCTTTAGATCTTTTACTAAAGCCGCTAAAGGAGCAAATTTCAACCTTTCAAGAGCGCGTAAATGCAGTCCACGACGAATCAGTTAAGGGCATTAGCGCGTTAGGAATGCAGATTAAGCACATAAGTGAGATTGGTATCTCGATGTCAAAAGAGGCAAACTCGCTAGCCACTGCACTAAAAGGTAGCAATAAAACACTTGGGAACTGGGGTGAAATACAGCTTGAACGCACATTTGAGGCTTCTGGACTTGTAAAAGATGAGCATTACTTGACACAACAAAATTTCAAGAACGAAGAAGGTAAACGTCTTATTCCTGATTTTATAGTAAAGATACCAGATGGCAAACACCTAATAGTTGATTCTAAAGTCTCACTTGTAGCTTACGAAAAGGCTATCACAGCCAGCAATGAGGAGGAGTTAAATTTAGCATTGAAAGAACATATTGCTTCTATGAAAAATCACATAGATAGCTTAAATAGCAAAAATTACGGTGAGATCGTACCTGATAGTCCTGATTTTGTATTGATGTTTATACCAATTGAGCCAGCATATATCGAGGCTATGAAATTTGATAGTTCTCTTTTTGACTACGCATTTCAAAAGCGCGTAATACTAGTTTCTCACACTACACTTATGCCTATTCTTCGCACAGTGGCAAATTTATGGCGCATAGAGCGTGGCAATGAAGAGGCCAAAAATATCGTAAAGAGTGCGATTAAAATTTATGATAAAGTCCGCAATGTAGCCGAGCATATGAATAGACTTAGTAATACACTAAATACTGCAAATAAACATTTTAACGCCCTTGCATCAAGTTTTAGTGGTAGAGATGGTCTTGTTAGTAGACTTGAAAATTTTAAACGCTTGTCTCCAGACGATCAAAAAGATATAGAAGTAAAAGAGATCGGCGTAAATAACGAATTAGAAAAAGAGGATTAGGATATGGCTAGAAAGTCTAGCCATAAAAATTTATTTTAAAAGACCTTGTTTTTTCATTTGTTCCATTACTTGAGCAAACATCTCTTTAGCTTGTTTGCAAGTAGCGTCTTGTTGCTCTTTTGGAAGTGCAGCAAGTTGATCCATTGATTGTTTCTTTTGATCTTCATAAATTTTTACTTGTTGCTCTTGACCAGCTTGTTTGTAAGCTTCGACCATTTTGTCGATGTCTGAGAAGTATGATTTGCAAGTATCTGTAAGATCTGCAGCGTTTAGGCTTAGTGCAAAGCCAAGAGTAGCTAAAACTAAAAGTGATTTTTTCATCTCTTTCTCCTTATAAAAATTTAAAGTGATTATACAATTTTTTTATTTTAAAAGAGATTTAAATTTAATAAATTTAGCCAAGACAAGCGCCTTGGCTATTTTGGCTTTTAGCCTAGAAATTCGCGTTTAAAATACTCTTTTGGAGCTTTGCAAAGTGGGCAAGCACCTGGAGCTTTTTTGCCTCTGTGAACGTGTCCGCACACCTCGCAAACCCAAATATCTTCTTCGTCGCTCTCAAAAAAGCCCTCTTCATCAAGCATCTTTTTAAGCTCTAAATACTCTCTTTCGTGCTCAACTTCAACCTTGCCGATCGCGTTAAATAGCCTCTCAACATCTCTTAGCTCTTCTTCTTTTGCGATCTTTGCAAAGTCTGGATACATCGTCGTATGCTCGTAGTTTTCGCCAGCTGCAGCGTCAAGTAAATTTTTATCCATCTTATCGATCGGATCGTTCATCATCTCGTGATATTTCTTAAACTCAGCCCTTGCGTGCCATTTCTCGTTTTCAGCTGCCTCGTAAAAGTGTCTAGCTATTGCGTGATAGCCTGCTTCTTTGGCTAGATCGCCGTAAAGCTCATACTTGTTTCTAGCTTGTGACTCGCCAGCAAATGCCTTCATTAAATTTACCGCTGTTAAATTTTCAGTCACACATTTCATCTCTTCGCCGCAACAGGTTAGTGTACCACCGCCAACCTTTTGCACCTCGATCTCGTTGCCGCATTTTTCGCATTTGTATGTTTCATACTGTCTCATTTTGACTCCTATTTTGATAAATTTTGAGTGGATTATAACTAAATAATTAAAATAAGTAAATAATAATTTTTATTGATAACGTATATTATTATTTTATTTTTTACATAAAATTTGTGTGAGTTTTGTTACAAATGGAGAGACTAGCAAAAGCACTGGATACGCTACTATAAAGGCTTTTACGTAGGCGATTAGCCAAATTTTTACAAAGCCATCAACAAAGCCAAGGTTTAGATACGTCAGCACAAACGACATAAAAAATGCCATAAATGCTGACATTATAAACGCAAAAACATATTTATAAAATTTTGCTGGTATCATGAAATTTTGCCTATCAGCTCGCCTAGCCTCTTTGCATGATCAAGCGCCTTTTCCTTCATCAAAGCAAGCTTTGCCTCATCGTGCCTGCTCTGATATGATAGCCCTCCGCTATAAACATAGCCTGCAAACTCTATGCCACAAGTATTTGCTAGTGCCTTAAATGGCGGCAAAAATTCCTCTATCTCGTAGCGCTGAAGCGCTTCTTTTTTATAAAGCTCTTCAGGCGCGCCAGAAGTAAATGAAAGCACCAGCTTTTTGCCACGTAGCTTATCTCCCTTGCTGCCATGAGAGAAGCCATGAACTAGCACATCTTCAAACCACTTTTGTAAAAGAGATGGCACACCGTACCAGAAAAATGGATAAACAAGCACGATCACATCAGCCTTTACTAGCTTTTCTTGCTCGGCTTTTACATCGATCACGTAGTTTTTATAAAGCTCGCTTAGTATGTCAAATTTAGCCTCTGGCAAGTGCTTTTTTAGCTCGCTCAAAATTATCTTATTTGCAAAGGAATTTTCAAGGTCAGTGTGACCTGATACGACTAAAATTTCACTCATTTTTGCCCCTTAAATTTACTTTCTTAAATTTACTTGCAAACAAAGCTACTAGCCTTGCTCGTGTCACCACCCACGTATGTAGCACCTTTGGATACGCACACACCAAAAATTCCTTGCCAGCGTAGCTCCTGCTCTTTGCTAGCATGCTCTTTGGCGCTTCGCCCTTTTCATGCCACGCTTCAAGCGCACTAAGCGGATCGACATCATCTATGGCGTTACCGCCACCGCAGTGGTTCATCCCAGGTAGCGCAAAAAATGCCGCGAAATTTTGGCTATTTTCATTAACAGCTTCTAGCTTTTTAAACCAGTCCCTTTGATCTTTTGCTGAGAAAACTGGGTCTGAGACGCCGGTTACTATTATGAGCTTGCCGCCATTTGCACTAAATGTGCTAAGGCTCGTTGAGATGGCGTCATTTATCGCCGCAGTCTCGAAAGTCTTTGGCGTGTCTTTGTCAAAGTCAAAATTTATCGTGTCAAAATTTGGCTGTGCTGGTGTCAAAAAGTAGTAATTCACCGAGCCGCTAGAAAGCGTGATATTTCTAGCGTTTGGCTTGGCACTTTGCGAGTCGCCTAGCTTCCACTGCCTCCAGCCCTCAGCGCTCACGCCTGAGTCGTAAAACCAGCCGCTATAAATTTGCTCGCCCTTGCTGTTTTTGGCTCCATTAAAGATTTTTTCGATCGCCTCTATCTTTTGCTTAGATAAATTTAGACTTTTTGGATCAAATTTGCACGCTTCCCACGCATTTATGATCCCATCTTTTAACCCGTCCAAGGCGTCACATTTTTCTAGCACGGCGTGGCTTAGCTTGTTAAGATCATCCTTAGTTAGTGCATTTGCAAAAATTTTCTCGCCTTTTTCATTTTTCGGAGCTATCTTCATAAGGGCTTGATTGTCCCACTGCTAAGCGATCGCCGCGCGAGATAGCCTAAAGCCAGGATTTGCAGCGATGACGCCGTCAAATTCAAGTGGATAACGCTGTGCTGCTATGAGTGCTGCCCTGCCACCATTTGAGCAGCCCATAAAGTAGCTATGTTTTGGCTTTTTATCGTATGCGGCGACTAAAATTTGCTTAGCTGTGTCTGTGACCTTGCCGATCGCCTGATAGGCGTAGTCTAGCCTTGCTTGCTGATCTAGCCCAAACTCAGCCGTTGGCTCTGGGTGTCCTGAGTTTGTAGTGACGACCGCATAGCCTCTAAGAAGCGCTGGCGTGGCTGTGCTTGTTCGTATCGGTACTGCACCAAGAGCAGGCGCTACAAAGCCGTCCATACCGCCGCCACCTTGAAATAAAAATTTCTCATTCCACTGCTCTGGCAGCCTTAGCTCATAGTCTATCTCATACTCTTTGCCATCTGAGCCAGTACGTTTATAGAGTTTGCCATGCACCACGCAGTGAGGCTTTGCTTTGATATTATTTTTACTACCACCAGTTAGCGCGGACATCTTATCGGCTGAAATTTCGCCACTCTCATTCCACACCGCATCTATCATCTCATTGTTTAAAATTTTCACATCTTTTAAACTCTCACATCCTGCCTTATCAAGGGCAAAAGCCGTGCTACCAACAAGCGCCAGTGCGCAAAAAAGTGAAATTTTATTCATAACATCTCCTAAAATTTTATCTTGCTAAATGAGGTCTCATTTTTGAGACCAAAGCCGTCAAATTCGTCTATCAGCCCAGCTCGCTCTTTGGCGTAAGCCTTGTAATTTTCGCTGTGGTGGTAGCTCTCAAAGCTAGCTTCATCTTTGTAAATTTCAACCAGCACCCACTTGTTAGGTGCCTCTTTTTGGCTAAAGGCAAACTGCGCGTAAGCGCTCTCATCTACGCTTTTTTGCATATATTTTTTGATGATCTTTTCAAATTTCGCATCGCTTTTTGCCAAAAGGCTTAAATTTGTGATGTGAAAGTAGGCATCTTTTAGGCGCTCTGGCGTTAAATTTTTAGAAAAAGCAGCTCGTTTTTTCACGCTTATAGCCTTTTTGCTAGCTAAAATTTCAGCGCTTGCGCTTGCAAATTTCTTAAAATGCGCCGAGCCTATATGCTTTTTATAAGCCGCCTCGTCCTTATAAAACTCAAGCACGTAAAATAGCTCTGGTTTGCTCTTCGCGCTCGCAAAAAAGATCGCCTGCGTGCCTGGCTCGCTCTTTGAGCTAAGGATATTTTCCCTACCAAGCTGTCTCAGCAAGCTCTTATTATTTAGCGTCGCAAGTAGCTCGTGTAAGCTCACTTGTGCCTCTGCGCCAAAGGCAAAAGCCGCCAAAACCGCTAGTAAAAATAGCTTTTTTATCATCAAATTTCCTTAAATTTATTTCTCAACCACTCTTTTCATCCAAGCAAAAAGCTCGTCTAAGTCATAGTCGCCGCCATGTCCTTGTCCCCAGACCGCTTCAAAATCAACCTCTTTGCCAGTATTTTTAAGCGAAAGTGCAAGCATAGCAGGCACGGCGAGGGCTAGATCGGTGTCGTTTGTGCCCTGCCTTATGCGGTAAAATTTCGCCGCCTCTTTATTTTTAGTGTAGTTCATCGCATTCATCATCTTTATGACACCAGTCTCCGCCATCTCGCCACCACCTCGCTCTTTTGCAAATTTAGTAAAGTGCTTTGCAGGCGTTTTGCTATCACCAAAAAGGTCATTTTCAGGACTTTCCAGTGCAAGTCCGTCAAAGGCAACTGGTGCTTTAGCACGTTTTAGTGAGGCAATAAAGTCTTCAAATTTAAATGTATATCCAAGCTGGCAACCTTGCGTGTCAAGCGTGATAAATTTAGGTGTGAGCGTATTTTTATCACCACTCTTTGTAGCTGTAAATGCTTTTGAAATCAGAGCGTTTATATACTCTTTGAAGCTGCCCTCGCCCTTTTCATCAAGGCTTAAAGAATGGCCCTTAGCGTCCTTTAAATTTAGCGAGTTTAGATAGGCTGGAAATTTGGCTTTTAGCTCGCGTGAGAGCTCTTTTTGCGTGGCGTTTAGCTCACCTGTGATCATCTTTGGTTTTTTACTCCTGTCGTTAAAGCTGGCCGCATCAAGGCTTGAAAAGTCTATCCTCTCAAATTTATCCAGATCCCCAAACATCCACTCATACGCCTCGTCCTCATGCTCTAAATTTGTAACAGGACAATAGATAGAGGCGGCATAAATTTTATCGTCTGCTCTTGCAGCGCCTAGCTCTTTAAGATATGGCTCATACTCTTTTACCCCTGCGCTAACGCCAAGAAGTGCCGACATTGCACCGCCTGCGCTCGTGCCGTTTGAGATGATCTTATTTGCATCGCCTGGCATAAATTTATCGTTAAATTTTAGATACCTAACAGCTGCTTTTAGATCAACTATCGCGGCTGGAGCTTTGCCGATGAAGTTCTCGCCATCTTTTAGCGTCCTGCCTCTAGTGCCAACACTCGCCACGACATAGCCTATAAGAAGCGCTTCAAGGGTAGCATTTGGCTTTTCGTTTTGAATTTCTGGCTTTGACGGCATTGCTGGCATGTAGCCGCCGATCGCATTTGGCATGAAAATAGCGCTCTTTTGGTCGCTAAATTTACCCTCTGGCACATAAAAATTTAGTACCTGATAGTCGCTAACCGGCTTTGCCACATAGACTATGCCTTCATATGCTCTAAATTTAAGCGTCCTCTCGCCAACTTGCACGCTTTTTAGCTCAAATTTGCTTTCATCAAATTTAAGTTCATTTCCAAAGCAAGCGCCCACCAAACAAACCCCTAAAATAGCAACTCTAACACCTTTCATGATCTGCCTTTTTATTTTGTCCTACTTTTTGCTCCACATCCTTGGCGTAGGCTACCAGGGCTTTAGTGCCTAGTTATCTTTTGGCTCGTATTTGACCGCATAGTCAAATTTTGGCTTACTTAGGCTAAACTCAAAGCTATCTCTATCGACCGAGCCAACGCAGTAATGGCTATCATAAAGGCGAAGCAAAAACTCCGCCATCTCTTCACTCATGTGGTACTTTTTAAACGCTTTGTCGTAGTCGTAGCTCTCTTTGCTAGTTGCTACCATACCAAATTCTGTCTTTGTGGCAGCTGGAGCTAGGACTTTTGCCTGCATTTTTGCCTGCTCGTCCTGTGCTAGCTCGTGGTAAAGTCCTTCGCTAAAAGCACTTACGAAAAATTTGCTAGCGCAGTATGTGACGGCGTTTGGCACGATCTTGTAGCCACCTATCGAGGATATGTTGATGAGCTGCGTATCTTTGTCTTTATATTTTTTAGTAAAGAGCGTTGAGAGCGTCACAAGAGCTATGATGTTTAAATTTATCATCTGCGTGATTTTTTCTAAATTTTGCTCGCCGACCTTGTTATAGTCGCCAAAGCCAGCGTTGTTTATAAGCGCTTTTAGCTCAAATTTTTCTAAATTATGCCAAAGAGAAAGGACATTTTCTTGCTTTGAAAGGTCGCAAAGCTCTATCACGACATCGACATTTGCAAATTTAGCTATCTCGCTTTTTAAATTTTCTAAAAGCTCGCCCCGCCTTGCAACTAGGATCAAATTCTCCCCACGCCTTGCAAATACCTTTGCCGCGGCCGCTCCTATGCCTGAGCTTGCTCCAGTGATGGCGATGTATCTTTTCACTTCGCATACTCCACTGGACTATAAATTTTGACACCCTCGCTGTGGTCATCTTGTGCTACCTCCACGATCACTTTAGCGATGTCAGCCGCCCTCATCGGACGATACTCGTCAAAAAAGCCTTTTGGGATAAATTTAAACACCTTTATCGCCAGATACTCGCCAAGTCTAAATTCCTTTCTCTCAGCCTCGATAAGTGGCAGCCTAGCGATGTGAAATGAGCTATATCCAAGCTCTTTTATCTTTGCTTCTGCTTGACCTTTTGCCTTTAGGTAAAACGAGCCTGACTTTCTGCTAGCACCTGCAGCCGAGAGCAAGACAAAGCGTTTTGCCCCACACTCCAAGCCAAATTTGGCGAAATTTATCGGATAGGTCACATCGACTTTATAAAACTGCTCTTTGTGCTTTGCTGCCTTCATCGTAGTGCCAAGTGCGCAAAATAGCTCATCAGCGATAAATGGCACCTCATCTTTTAGCTCGTCAAAATTTACTATCTTTACTTCAAGCTTTTCGTGAGTGAATTCTAGTTCATGCCTAGCAAGGGCGATAACCTTACTATAATGCTCGCTCACACATAAATTTTTTAAAATCTCACTTCCCAAAGCACCGCTAGCTCCAGCTATAAGGGCGATCTTTTTCATATCTTTCCTTTGTAAAATTTAGATAAATTCTATCTCGCTAAGGCAAAAATTTCACTTATTGCCTCTTTTGTATAAATTTGCTCTAGCCTCCTGCCCTTGGCGTAGTCATAAACCAAAGCCACAATATCGTCTAAATTTGTATCATCGACGCCGATCTCGATGAGGCTTGTAGGTGTGCCGATCTTAGCAAACCACTCTTTTAGCTTCTCTATGCCTGCGTCTGCGTCATCCACGCCAAAAATTTCTTTGCCAAAGCGCTTAAATGCATCTAAATTTCTACTCTTATACCACTTCATCCAAGCTGGCATCACGACACTTAGCCCAGCCCCATGCGCGCAATCAACCACCGCACCTATGGCGTGCTCGATCATGTGATTTGGATATGAGTAGCCAGCTGTGCCAACGTAAGTTAAGCCATTTAACGCTATCGTAGCAGCCCAGGCAAACTCGCCTCTAGCGTCATAGTTTTCTGGCTCTTTTAGTAAAATTTCAGTCGTTTTCATGACCGTTTTGATGTTTGCTTCGATGTATAAATTTATGATCTCAGGCTGAACGCTCGCCGTAAAGTAGCCCTCGATGCTGTGAGCGATGATGTCAGAGGCTGAATAGACCAAATACTCCTTGCTAACGCTTGCTTGAAGAAGCGGATTTACCACCGATACTTTTGGGTAAAGACAAGCGCCGTGCATGGCAAATTTCTCTTTTGTGGCTTCATTTGTGACGACTGCGCCGCCGTTCATCTCTGAGCCAGTTGCAGCAAGCGTTATGATGTCAAAGATCATAAGCGCTTCGCTTGGATCTTTGCCGGTAAAAAAGTCCCAAACGTCGCCATTATATTTAACTCCAGCAGCCACAGCCTTGGCGCTATCAAGCACTGAGCCACCGCCTATTGCTAGCACACTATCGACGCCTTGCTTTTTAGCTAAATTTATAGCCTCATTTACCTTGCTTAGCACTGGGTTTGACTTCACGCCACCTATCTTGCAAAACTCGATGCCATTTGCGCTTAGACTCTTTGCTGCGACATCAAAAAGGCCATTTTTTATGATCCTATCGCTGCCATAGATGATAAGCGTCTTTTTAACGCCAAATTCTTTCATGTATCTGCCGATATTTTGCTCTTTGTCTTTGCCAAATTCTATTCTTGTAGGGTTTAAAAAGCTAAAATTTTGCATATTTTCTCCTTATTAGTTTTAATGATTATAGTTTTGCAAAGCAAAAATTTTTGTTAAAAATAATGAGTAGAAATTTAAAAGTTTCTTAGTTTGATAGGAAGTTTCGAGATGATTTTTTTCGGATCAAAGCTACTTTTAGCATCAACTAAATTGCCAAAATTTTCACCTGTGCTAAGGAATTTTTGCAAATAATAATTGCCTCTATATCCAAGGCCATAAAGGATTTCAGACATCAAAGAAATATCTGCTTCATCTAAAAAATCTGCATGCACGGTTGTTCTTACTTCAAAATCGAAATTTATCTCAAGCAGATACTTTAGTGCGCTAATAAATTTTTCATATAAATTTGAGCCAGTTACGCCCACAAATTTCTCTTTTGGTGCTTTAAAATCAAGTGCAATATAGTCAATCAGCCCTTCACCTATCGCCTCTTTTAAAATCTCAATATGAGAGCCATTTGTATCGACCTTTAGGCAAAAATTTCTTGACTTAACCTCTCTTGCAAGTTTTAAAAACAAAGGATTTGCTGTGCATTCGCCACCGCTAAAGACGATGCCATTTAGCTTGCCTATGCGGCGACCTAAAAAGTTACAAACCTCATCCATTTCTATATTGCCATTTGAATTTACAACTTCTATATTGTAGCAATACACGCATCGCATATTACAGCCTGCAAACCAAACTACCGCAGCCACTTTGTCTGGATAATCAAGCGTAGTAAATGGTGTTATACTAAAGACTTTATGCAAATTTATGGACCTTTTGAGATTTAAAAGGCACAGAAGATTGTGCCTTTTTTATTTGAGTTTTTTATATTTTTATTGGCTGCGGTGATTATCTTTTGCAGCAACTTGCGTATTCGTCAAATTTAATACGCTCTTTATGCTCACCTTTTTTACCAAGGTTAAAGCTCTCAACTGGGCGATGATAACCCATAACACGAGTATAGACTACGCATTTTGTGCGCTTATCTTGTACTTTTTCTAAAATTTCTTTTTCTGTCATTTCCTCTCCTTATTTGGAATTGTTTTTCTCTTTTTCTATTAATTCTGCATCACAAAGCGGACAAAATTCATGCTCTCCAGCAATGTAACCATGTTTTGAACAAACGCTAAATACAGGCGTTATCGTGATATATGGAAGCTTATAATTTGAGATTATGCTCTTTACAAGCTCTTTACAAGCTTTAGGTGAGCTGATCCTTTCTTTCATATAAAGGTGAAATACTGTGCCACCAGTGTATGAAGTCTGAAGATCATCTTGCAAATCAAGTGCCTCGTAAGCATCATCTGTAAAATTTGCTGGAAGCTGGGTTGAGTTTGTGTAGTAAATATTCTCCCCGCCACCTGCTTGGATGATGTCTGGATAGCGCTTTTTATCCTCTTTGGCAAAGCGGTATGTTGTGCCTTCAGCTGGAGTCGCCTCAAGGTTATATAAATTTCCAGTCTCTTCTTGAAATGTCCTTATCTTGTCGCGTAAAAACTCAACCATCTCAATAGCAAAATCACGTCCAAATTTTGTTGAGATATTTTCCTTATCATTTGTAAAATTTCTAAGAAGCTCGTTCATGCCATTTATGCCAATCGTGCTAAAGTGGTTATTAAAGTGTTTTAGATATCTAGCCGTATAAGGATAAAGCCCTCTGTCATACATCTCTTGGATAAATTTACGCTTTTTTTCAAGTGTCGATTTAGCAAGCTCCAAAAGATAGCTTAGCCTGTTATAAAGCGCGACTTTATCACCTTTGAAGTTGTATCCTAGGCGAGCCAAATTTATAGTGACAACGCCAATCGAACCTGTCATCTCAGCACTTCCAAAAAGACCACCACCTCGTTTTAAAAGCTCTCTTAGATCAAGCTGCAAACGGCAGCACATAGAGCGGACATGTCCTGGTTTGTAGGCTTTTTCGTTTTCTATCTTGTTGCCATTTTCATCGTAAGTGTATTGTGAGCCGATAAAATTTTGAAAGTAGCTTGAGCCCATTTTGGCAGTATTTTCAAAGAGTACATCCGCTACTTCGCTATCCCAGTCAAAATCCTCTGTAATATTTACCGTTGGTATCGGAAATGTAAAAGGCTGCGAGCACTTATCGCCAGCTGTTAAAACCTCGTAAAATGCCTTATCTATGCGTGCCATTTCAGGCTCGAAGTCCTTATAAGTCATATCAATTAGTTTTTCTCTGCCACGCTCGTTTGCTTTTTTCAAAATTTTCTCATCTTTTACATTTGTAAAGAGGTGTATATCATCACTCGTTGGGATCTGATCTCTTAGGTCGCTTGGGCAGGTGATGTCTATTGTTACGTTTGTAAATGGACTTTGTCCCCAGCGTGCAGGTACATTTAGGTTGAAAATAAAGCTAGTTATCGCCTTTTTGATCTCGGCATCGCTTAGATCATCTTTAAAAACATAAGGCGCAAGGTAGGTGTCAAAGCTAGAAAAAGCTTGAGCGCCAGCCCACTCGCTTTGCAAAATTCCTAAGAAATTTGCCATTTGATAAAGCGCTTCCCTAAAATGCTTTGGCGCTTTGCTCTCGACCCTACCACGAACGCCGTTAAAGCCCTCGTTTAACAAAGCCCGTAAGCTCCAGCCAGCACAATAACCTGTAAGGCAGTCAAGGTCGTGGATGTGGTAGTCGCCATTTCTGTGAGCAAGACCTTCTTCTTTGCTATAAACAGCGTCTAGCCAGTAGTTTGCTATGACTTTGCCAGCGGTGTTGTTGATGAGACCTGCGTTTGAGTAGCTTGTATTTGAGTTTGCGGAAATTCTCCAGTCGGTACCGTTTATGTACTCATTTATCGTTTGAGTTGAATTTATATAAGTCGTATCGTCATTTAGGCCTAAAATTTGCTCACGTTGAAGCTTATGCGTGTGGCGGTAGAGCATAAAGCTCTTTAAAACGTCGAAATATCCACTATTAAATAGCTCTTTTTCGATCGCATCTTGGATGTCTTCGACTGTTATCGCGCTTGATTTTTGAAAGATATCTTGGACAACATTTGTAAAAACTTTCTCATCATAAGCTAAATTTTCACTAGCAAATGCTTTTTTTATCGCATCTACTATCTTATATGCTACAAATTCTTGTCTTGTGCCATCTCTCTTCAAAATCTCACGCATTACTCGCTCTTTCTTCTAAATTTTTCAATATAAAGTTTAAAAGTATAGGACAAGAAAGCTTAAACAATAGATAACTATTTTATTTTGTTTAATAATATTTATCAAAAAATATAAAATTTTGAGAAGTTTTCTTAAATGATATATTTACTTTATTAAAGGCATATAATATAAATTATTATTTATTATATTAATTTTAAAAATTAATTATTTTTTATAAAATAATTAGGTTAGACTAATACTATTATAGTTTCGTATCTCTTTGCTTTTTTAAATCTAAAATAGCCATTTTTAAAACCTGAAAAGCAACTTTAGCCGTTTGGTCGTCAGGTTTAAAATTATTAGCCATCTGTTCCATAGGATGTATATAGTTTCTGAAATTTCTTAATTCGTGTGAAAATTTTTTAGTATCTTGAGACAAAATCCCTATCCCGCCAGATACATCTATCATTTCTGCTAGTTTCCAATCCTGAAAAGGTTTTACTTTGCCAGTTTTGTCTTTTGGAGATTCGTTATATACATTAAATTGTTTTGGATTTTTTAGCATAAAGTTTAACAAAAGACATTCTAAGATACTTCCACATAGTATAATTGCTGACATATATGCACCGATATCCAAGCATTTATCTATCTCTGTAACTCTATACTCCAAGACCTTTTCTAGTCCATAATC
The DNA here is from genome assembly GCF_002165785.1 of Campylobacter concisus. Lineage (GTDB taxonomy): Bacteria > Campylobacterota > Campylobacteria > Campylobacterales > Campylobacteraceae > Campylobacter_A > Campylobacter_A concisus_W. Next base: position 2,016 of record NZ_NDYO01000008.1, on the reverse strand, counting down.
CAAAGTTAAATCTTTAATATTAATGTCATCAAATTTTTTCTTTAATAATTCATCTTCCGAATCTATAGTATTTTGAACACCAAGAAGCCTATTGGTGATTTTTATGCATTCACTGTAAATTTTTTCGTTAAATTTAATCCTTCCGCTATCAACATTAAATTTATAGCGTTCCAATAAATTCTTTAATACTCTTCCATTTACTGCGTCGCTTTCAGTTTGCCAAAAGGCTCTTAATTTTTTGGCTTTGGAACTTCCATAAATGTTATATTTAATAGCATGTATATCGATTCCAGTGATATTTTGTATAAAATCGTAAAAAGTCCGATCAGTAAAATCTAAAACATAGCCTGTATTCATTTCAAAAAGTGTTTCTAAATATTTTTTTCAATATCTGTTAAACTAGACAAAATAATCGCCTTTTATTTTTATATGAAGCAAGAAAGATATCTATGGCAAACGCCATAGATATTGAATAATTTTACTGACAACCCTCACACTCGATAGAGCGGTCAGCCACGTCGTTTAGTTTTTCGCTGTCAGGCGACTCTGAGCGTAGATAATAGGTTGATTTTAGTCCAAGCTCCCATGCAAGCGTGTAAATTTCGCTTAAATATCCGCCGCTTGCTTTGTCTAAGCTCATAAATATATTTAAACTTTGACCTTGATCGATCCATTTTTGGCGGATCGCGCCTGCTTTTATCAAAATTCTCTGATCAAGCTCATATGCTGGCGTGTAAAACTGCCACGTCTCAGGGCTTAAATTTGGCACGACATTTGGGATCATACCGCTTAGGTTGTGCTCAAACCACTTGCGTTTGTAGACTGGCTCGATGGTCTGAGTAGTACCAACAAGGATCGAGATCGAGCTAGTTGGAGCAATCGCCATTAGGTAGCCGTTTCTCATGCCGTCACGCTTAACCTTCTCTCTTAGCTTGTCCCAGTCGCAGACATTTTCGTCAAATAGCCCGCCTTTGTCATTTAAAAGAGCTTTTGCGTTCTCGTTTGCGGTGTCTATAGGCATGATGCCTTTGCTCCACTTTGAGCCTTCAAATTTTGGATAGACGCCCTTTTCTACGGCTAAATTTGAGCTAGCGTAGATCGCGTTATAGCTTATGTTTTCCATTATGCTATCTATCAGCACCAAATGCTCATAGCTGCCCCATTTTACGTTTTTCTCAGCTAGCATTTGCGCCTCGCCCATGACGCCAAGGCCGATCGAGCGGGATGATAGGTTTGTATGTTTTACCTTTTTGTGTGGGTAGAAATTTAGATCTATAACATTATCAAGCATCCTAATAGCTATCGGCACGACACGCTCAATGTCCTCTTTGCTGTTTATCTTACTTAAATTTATACTTGCAAGGTTACAAACTGCTGTTTTGCCCTCGATGCTTTCTTTTTCTACGATGAAAATTTGCTTGCCTTTTAGGCTATCAAGTGCGCTAAGCTTTTTGGCCTTTTTAGTTATGCCGTTATCGACAGTGACGTCTTCTTCTTCGTCAAATAGCTCCTCGCCGCCGTCTTCATAAGTGATCTTGATCTTATAATAATTTGGCGCTGTGTTTTGGAAAATTTCGGTGCACAAATTTGAGCTTCTGATGATACCCTCGTGATCGTTTGGATTTGTTTTGTTGGCATTGTCTTTAAAGCATAAAAATGGCATGCCAGTTTCAAAATAGCTAGTTAAAATTTTCTTCCAAAGCTCTTTTGCAAGGATGGTGTTTTTCTGGATATTTTCGTCGTTTTCATACTCTAAGTATCTCTTCTCAAACTCCTCGCCGTAAAGGTCACAAAGGTCGCTTACTTGAGCTGGGTCAAAGAGGCTCCATCGGCCATTTTCTTTAACACGCTTCATAAATAAGTCGTTTATCCAAAGCGCAGGGAAAAGCTCGTGTGCGCGGCGTCTCTCTTCGCCAGAGTTTTTACGAAGATCGAGAAAATCGCTCACGTCCATATGCCAAGGCTCGATGTAAACGGCTATCGCGCCCTTTCTAGTGCCTAGCTGATCGACCGCTA
>NZ_NDYO01000007.1:0-113973 GCF_002165785.1 Campylobacter concisus | reverse complement strand
TTTTGTGTCCATCGATGCTACCGCCCATTGCGCGCACCTTGCTCCAGTCCCAGCCGATACCGCCACCAAATTTTGAAAGTAGTGCCATCTCTTTGTAGCTATCAAAAATTCCTTCGATATTATCAGGCGTACTACCTACGTAACAGCTGCTTAGCTGGTGGCGTGTAGTCCTTGCGTTTGAGAGTGTTGGCGTGGCTAGCATCACTTCAAATTTAGAGATAAGGTCGTAAAATTTCTTAGCCCAGCCTTGACTGTCTAGCTCGTTTTGCGCTAGAAACATCGCGATCGCCATAAACATATGCTGTGGCAGCTCGATTGGCATGCCATTTTTGTCTTTGATGAGATAGCGGTCATAAAGCGTTTTGATACCAAGGTATGCAAACTGAAGGTCGCGCTCAGGCCTAATGTAAGCGTTTAGATCCTCAAGGTCATACTTCTCTTTTAGTCCAGGGATGATGCGGCCTACCTTTTCGCCTTTTACTAGGTAGTCTTTTAGGTGATTGTAGCCGTTAAAGCCAGATACTTTGTGATAAAGGTCGTATAAAAATAGCCTCGCAGCGACAAATGTCCAGTTTGGACGGTCGATGTCTATCTTGTCAACTGCTGTTTTTATAAGAGTCTGCTGAATTTCCTCAGTAGTTATCATATCTCTAAACTGGATTTTCGCGTCCACTTCAAGTTCACTAAGGTTTACATTGCTAAGGCCAAAAACGGCTTCATTTGTATATTTTTTAATCTTACTTATATCAAGCTCTTCGGTTCTGCCATTACGTTTTATAACTTTCAAAAATATCTCTCCATGTTAAATTTAATTTGGGATTTTATCCAAAAGGAGATAAAAACTCTCTTTGTTTAAAAAGTGATTTTTGATATAAAATTTAACTCGAAAAATAATATTTTATTTTTAAAAATTAAAAAATTTGATCTTATTTTAAAATGATTGTAAAAATTTTTGAAGCGATGTCTTGAAGCAAGAAGCATAAATTTACTTCTTGCGTTTAAATTTACTTGCCAAAGACTCTGGCGAAAATTTTATCTACGTTTTTAGTGTAGTAGTTGTAGTCAAAGCACTCTTTGATCTCATCTTTGCCAAGGCTCTTAGTTAGGTCCTCGTCGTTTAGCAAATTTTGCAAAAACAGGCTGCGACCTTGCTCGTCGATCGCCTTTTTGCCCTCTTGCAAGTCCGCCCAGACCTTCATGGCGTTGCGCTGAACGATCTTATAGGCGTCCTCTCTAGAGATTCCACGCTGTGGTAGCTGTAAAAGCACGCGCTGAGAAAATACCAGGCCACCCGTCAAATTTAAATTTTTCATCATATTTTCTGGATAGACGACTAGATTTGCTATTAAATTTTTGATACGAACCAGCATAAAATCAGCCGTGATAAACATATCTGGCAGGATAAATCTCTCAACCGAGCTATGGCTGATGTCGCGCTCGTGCCAAAGGGCGACGTTTTCAAGCGCTGGCGTGACGTATGAGCGTAGCACCCTGCAAAGACCGGTGATGTTTTCACTAAGAACTGGATTGCGTTTGTGTGGCATAGCGCTTGAGCCCTTTTGTCCTGGGCTAAAGTACTCCTCCGCCTCATAAACCTCTGTCCTTTGATAGTGTCTGACGGCGACTGCGATCTTCTCACAAGTAGAGGCTAAAACTGCGATAGCACTTACCACATGAGCGTAGCGGTCGCGCTGGATCACTTGATTTGACGCTGGTGCGGCTTTAAGGCCGAGCTCAACGCATGTTAGCTCTTCAAATTCCATTGGAGCGTGGGCTAAATTTCCCATAGCACCTGAGAGCTTGCCGTAACTGATCGTATCTTTTGCATCTTTGATGAGCTTTAGCGCCCTTGCAATCTCATCGTACCAGATGGCAAGCACAAGGCCAAAAGTTATCGGCTCGCCATGGATGCCGTGACTTCTACCGACCATAAGCGTGTGCTTGTGCTCGATTGCTCTGTTTTTAACCGCCTGCATGAACTCCTCTACGTCGCTGATGATGAGCTCTAGGCTCTCTTTCATCTGAAGTGCGACGGCTGTGTCGATGCAGTCGCTTGAGGTCATGCCGTAGTGCACGAACCTGCTCTCCTCGCCAAGGCTCTCGCTGACGCTTGTTAAAAATGCGATGACGTCGTGCTTTGTCGTCTTTTCTATCTCGTCGATGCGAGCCACTTCAAAATTAGCGTTTTTGCAAATTTTCTCACAGTCGCTGTCGCTTATAAAGCCAAGCTTATTCCAAGCTTTAACAGCAGCTTTTTCTACCTTGAGCCAAGCGTCGTATTTTGCTTGTATGCTCCACTTTTCAGCCATCTCTTTGCGTGAGTATCTTTCGACCATTGTTGAACCTTTTTGTATCAGTTTTCTTTATCATAAAAGTAAATTTCAGCCTTGAAAGCTAAAAATCACATCGTATAATTTTATAAAATTTAAGTTTGGATTATATAAAATCCGTGCTGAAATGTCGGTTATATACTTATAAATTTGTGCTTAAGATAGCTCACTTGTTTAAAGGATCATTTTTGCCCTATGTAAATAAATTTATTGCCACTGCAAACAAACAAAAAGCGTATGAAATTTTAATGAAAACTGGCTTTAGCATGAGAGAGGCTCAACGCCTAATAGATAAAGGTAGGCTGATATGTGGTGGCGATGTCGTGAGTGAGAAAAATACCATTTTGAGTGGCGATATTTTTTTGATCGACTATGAGGCCAAGCCAAAGGGACTAAAGCCGATCTTTGAGTGTGAGAGCTTTGCTGTATTTGACAAACCAAGCGGAGTGCTAAGCCACCCAAATGGTAGACACTGTGAGTACTCGCTAAATGATGAAATTTACACGCTTTTTGGACGAGATGCGAGCGTGGCGCATAGGCTAGACTTTGAGACGAGTGGCGTGATAGTCGTTGGAAAAGACAGAAATTCTACGATAAAACTAAAGAAAATTTTTGAAGACAGAGAGGTTTCTAAAAGCTACGTCGCAATGGCGCAAGGCAAGATCGAACGAGAATTTACGATCGATGCCAAAATGGATCTAGCAAACAACTACGACGATGTGAAAATGCGAATGCAAATTTGCGAAAACGGAAAAAGTGCTGTGACTAAAATTTTGCCGATTAGATATTTTGACGATATCGATACGACTTTGGTTCGTGCTATCCCACTCACTGGCAGACAGCATCAAATTCGCTTACATTTGTTTCATGTGAAACACAAGATCCTTGGCGAACCACTTTATGGCTTGTCAAGTCCGCAGATCGAGAAAATTTTAGACAAAGAGATGAGCGAGAGTGAACGGATAAATTTAACTGGTGCAAAAAGGCTCTTGCTTCACTCGGACGAAATTTCATTTAAATTTGATGAAATTTTTTACAAGATAAAAAGCAAATTTGACGCTGAAAACGAGTTTTATAGATTTGCAAAAGAGAGCTAACTTTAGTCTAATTTTTTTAATAAATTTCTATTTCTCATAAACCTTTACCTACGTTTTGCCAAAGTTTATCGCTTTTAAATACCACAATAATAATTTTATAGTTTATGCAATTAACACTCCATTTTATTTCTTTATAAGAGTTAGGCTTTATCTTGATGTTAAGGCTTAGAATTTATGCCTATCTTTTTCATCTTTTAAAACTTTTAAAATAAGCCCTAATCCAAGTAAAACCACAATAGCAACAAAGACTATTTCGGCTATATCAAGTGCACTCATTCTAACTCACGCTGGCTTTACTATTATCTTCAAGCGACTGTATTTTTGAATTTTTATCACTAGCAATAGCTTTAAATTTTGCATTTTCATTGCGTTGTTTTAATTGTCCACAAGCTGCACTTATATCAAGTCCTTTACTCTGTCTGATCGTGCAAGTAACACCGTGATCTCTTAGATATTCTTGAAATTTTAGCATGCTGGTAAGCTCGGGTCGTCCAAATTCGCTACCTTCATGTGGGTTAAAATATATAAGATTTACCTTCGCTTTTATGCCATGAAGTAGTTTTACCAACTTTTTAGCATCACTCACGCTATCGTTTAGGTCTTTGATAACAAGATATTCAAACATTACACGCTTTCGCATATCGATAGGAAATCCCCTAACAGCATCCATAACAGCCTCAATATTATACGCCTTATTTATCGGCATTAGACGGCTTCTAAGCTCATTAGTAACAGCATGAAGCGATATGGCCAATAGCACGCCAAGGTCCATCTCACCAAGCTTTTTTATCTGGCTACCAAGGCCGCTAGTTGAAACGGTTTGACGACGCGGCGATATGGCTAGACCCTCGTTAAGAGCTAAAATTTTGATCGCTTTACTAACGTTAGTAAGATTATCGAGTGGCTCACCCATACCCATATAAACGACATTTATACGTCTTTCATAAGGTATTTTATTTTCTCTTTTTATCCATAAAATTTGTCCCACAATCTCGCCTGCAGTCAAATTTCTAACAAGCCCACCCTTTGCTGTTAGACAAAAAGCACAGCCCATTTTACAGCCAACCTGCGAGCTAACACAAACCGTATAGCGAGCATGGCGACTGATCTTTCCATTCTCATCACTTATCTCCTCTTTCATCGGCAGCAAAACACTCTCTATCTTTAGCCCATCTTTTAGCTCAAAAAGATACTTGATCGAACCATCACTACTTTGCTCAAATTTTACACATTTTAAAGGTTCGATATAAAATTTTTCAGCTAGACCTTGACGCATATCTTTAGGTAAATTTAGCATTTGGCTAAATTCGGTTGCGTTTTTCTTATATATCCACTCGTAGATTTGTGTTGCTCTGAATGGTGGAGAAACTAACTCTTTTAGCTCATCAATACTAAGATCAAGCAAATTTATCACATATTTTCCTTTATATATTTTGTTAGAATTTTCTTGGCCTCTGCGTGATTTTTTATAAAATCAGCATGTGCATTTTTATCACAAAAATTTGTCGCTACGAAAATTCCATAAGCTGGAATTTTAAAAATTTGAGCTACTTTTAGAACAGAATAAAACTCCATATTTTCTAAAAAATAACCATTTTCAAACATCTTATGAGCTAAATTTTTATCAGTCGTTATAAAATTTGACGAATTTGCTTTGATAGTTCCACGTGAAACTATAGAAGAAATTTCACACTCAATCGGTGAATAAGATCTATTTTCTACGCTAGAAATTTCTATATTTGCCCCAACCGAACTTTCATAAATTTGTAAAATTTCACCGTCTTTATAAAGACCTGCCGAGCCAACGAAAACTATTTTTTCTGGCATCTGATACAAATTTCGTTCAGGATTTTTTGACAAATTTTGGATTAGATTTTGTAGCTCTGGATTTGATGAGTTTGCAAATTTAGCTTCAATCTTTGCAAGATAGTGCGGATCGATATTTTTTAAATTTATACCCTTTTCATCCGCTCCAATACATGCTCGTTTCTGCAAAAATTTTGTCAAATTTATCGCCATATCAACTAGCCCCACACCCATTGGCAAAGCAAAGTCAAAAATTTCATTTTTTCCAGCAGAGATAACTAACATCAGAGCCTAACCTCAATACCATTTGTCTTGAGATACTCTTTTAGTTTTTTTATCTCGATCTCGCCAAAGTGAAATATCGAAGCAGCTAAACACGCATCAGCCCCGGCTTCAAAAGCCTCTTTAAAGTGCTCCATCTTACCAGCGCCGCCACTTGCGATAGTTGGTATGGAAAGCGTGCTAAATACCTTTGTTAGCTCAAGATTAAAGCCCTGTTTGACGCCGTCATTGTCCATAGAGGTTAGCAATATCTCCCCTGCTCCACGCGACTCGACCTCTTTCGCCCAAGAAAAGGCATCTTTTTTGGTATCGATCCTGCCACCATTTATAAAAACACTATAACCATTTTCGATCTTCTTGGCATCGATCGCAATTACGACACATTGTGAGCCAAATTTCTTAGCTGCCTCATCAATCAAATTTGGATCTTGTATGGCTGATGAATTTAAGCTTACTTTATCGCAGCCAGCATTTAAAAGGCGAGAGATATCATCGATCGTGCGTATGCCTCCGCCAACTGTTAGCGGGATAAAAAGCTTACTTGCGACCTTTTTTACGACATCAACTATCGTATCACGCCCAAGATGAGAGGCAGTGATATCTAAAAAGCAAAGCTCATCAGCGCCCTCGTCATTGTATCTTTTAGCTATCTCAACAGGATCTCCAGCGTCGACAAGTCCTACGAAATTTACACCTTTTACAACTCTGCCATCTTTTACATCAAGGCATGGGATTATGCGTTTTGCAAAATGATTCAAATCTGTCCTTTATCTATTTTTCTAGCTGCTACCTCAAAATATGGCAAATTAGACCAATTTTCTCGGTTGCCAACTATATAAACAACCTCTTTTGCTCTTGTTAGTGCTACATTTAGTAAATTTGGCGTACTAGCAGCCCATGCTCTAGCACCTTTTGTAGCACCGCCAAGGACAAAGATAATAACATCGGCTTCTTTGCCTTGCATGGTGTGAATAGTACCGGCCCCTTTTAAATTTTTACAAACATCTTTAAAAGGTGTTATTATCTTAACACTATCTTTTAGCTTGGCTAGCTTACTATCTAAAAGCTTTTTAACGATCATGCCTTCAGCTTTATTATAATTACCTATACATTCATCACTACTAACATCAATCCATTCTGTTTTGATGTTAGGGTCGCTAAGTTTACTTTCACTACTTCTACCAAGTATCATCATATCATCATATGTTGTTTCGTTTGAAATTTTAAACATAGGGTTGGCGCACCTTCTATGAACGATAAGTGGCGAACCAACCCAAATGGACTTACCCTCTCCTTTTATATATGTACCAATATTTTGTACTTTATCGGCTCGAAGTTGAACTGATGATTTTAGTAGATTAAACTCATCCTTTGCATCACAGTAGCGTAAAATAGCGTTATTTAAAGCTGGTGGCAATGTTACAACGGGCTCAAGTTGAAGTGGATCACCAACTACAACAGCCATGTTCGAACGAAGCAATGCACCTAATGCGTTAGTTAAATTTGCCTGTCCTGCTTCATCTATTAAGAGCAAACCTATATCGCCATTTAGTAGCTCTTTAAAGGTATTATTAAAAGATGCGAAAGTAGAACTAACAACTGGCGTTAGTAAAAATAATCCTTTTATTATTTCACGTCTATCTTTAGCTTCAAGCCCATTTTTCTCAGCCATTTTTTCATCATTAAATATAACGCTAAGAGCTCGTAAATTTGTTCTAACAGCTTCTTTGCAAGCAAAGATAGTGGCTTTATGCAGATTAAGCGCTTCTTTAAAAAGCTTGATTCTTGCGTTAAAAAGCTTCGTCTTGTGGGGTTTCTCATCAAGATCACACTCCATCATAAATGGCATACTCTTTTGTATTTCTTCATTACTCTGATTAAAACTACCATTTAAAAAGCTATCAAGTTCTTCGCTTCTGCCAATTAATTTTTGACGTCTAATAAAGTCATCATTAAGCTTGTTTAGATGGTCTATCTTGGTGTTAAGTTCTAAAATTTTCTCTTCAAGCTGAGTTATTTGAGCTTTTAGTTCGTTTAATTTTACTTCATTCTTCTCTTTATTTTCACTATTTTGCTTGCTTGCTTTCAAATTTTGCTCAGCTATTTGTCGATTTATCTCACTAACTTTTTGTACTTCATTGTTATATTTTTCAAAAGCTTGTGTCTTTAAAATTTGCTGGAAAATAAAAAATGATGGCTTTATAGGCGTACTTAGATACTCTTGTAAAATTTCATTTTGACCAATAAGCTTTGTTAGCTCGTTAGCTTCAGCCACCTTTTGTTCTAGTTCATTTTTGCTCAAATCCAGCTCATCTATTAGTGGCCTTAAAAGCTCGTCTATTTGCTTTGCTGAATTATAGTTATCAAGTCTTTTATCGATATTTATAAGCTCGCTATTTATACTTTTTAGCTCCTCTTCTTTGATCCTGATCTCACTAAAAAGTAGATTTACTTCATGTAGGGCTTGATTAAATTTCTCCTTTGCCTCATCGTAATCATCAACTCCTTCGCCGGTAGCCAAATACTTGCCAAGCCCCATCAAAAAGCCATCTTGCTCTATAAATTCTTTAAATTCTTTTGAAATATCTTCAAACTGACTATGTGTTTTTTCGATCTTTACGCCATTAATCGCGTTAAAAACAAAATTTGACTTATTTTGCTTTGAGCCAAGAGGTATGCAAAAAAGCCCCCATGCAGGTTTTGAGATAAAAGATTTTTCTCCAAAATTTGTCTTTTCATCAGCCGAGAGAAGCCTTGTAGCTATAAATTTAAAATAATCAATCTCGCCTGCGTAGCTACCGATGCTTTTTAGTTGGCTAAGCTCTTTACTTAAAATTTCAACCGCACCGTTATTACAAGAGCTAACAACCATCTCATAGCCCTGAAGTTCTTTATTTAGAGTGAAATAAAGCACCTTATCGCTACTATCTCGAACTGGTGCAAAGATATCATGTCTACTCATTTGTGCGAGCTTTATCGCTCTAAGCGTAACGACTTCAGCCATTACGTCTTTTAAAAGCGTTGTTTTGCCAGTACCTGGAGCACCATTTACACTATAAATTCCACCACTTTTTTCTTTAAATTTTTTAATGATGTTATTAACAGCAATTTGCTGTGAAAAATTTAGAGCGAAGTCGCTAGCAAAGGCCGATCTTGGATACTCCTCTGCTTTAAAAAAATCTCTAACAAGCCTTTTATTTTGCTCATCTCTTACATCAAGTCTTTCAAATTTATTCTCACTGCCCTCGTCCAAAAACTGATCCGTCAGCTCGTGTGTCCTACCTGACTCGTAAAATTTTATAAGCAAATTTATATCATCTATAAAAAAGCTATTTAAAAGGCTATCATTTTCTTTAAAATTTGGATTTATGATCTTTACTTCAAGCCTTAAGAAATCATTACAAAATGGTGTTTTAAGTGCACTTTTTAGCTCATCGTTTATAAGCTTTATATATTTGCCAAATTCCATTTTTTCTTTATAGATAGATAGCTTGTCTTTTATGCGCTCGCACTCTTTGCTAAAGTCACTTTGGCTTATCTCTTTTAGATGATCTAGGCGAGCCATTGCCCAAGGAGCTGTTGAGATGAAAAGATCATCAGATGAGTTTGGTGTAAAAAATGGAGTTAAATCATCATCTAAATTTACATCTTTTAAAGCAAAATTTTGATCATCTTTACAAAATACCAAATCACCAGTAAGCTTAAATTTATAGCAAAACGCCTTATCAAAGCTCGTTTGCTCAGATCGTAGCTCATCTAAAATTTGCTCTTTTTCAAATTTCACCTTTGCCAGCTTTGATATATAAATGGCAAGCAAGTCAGTCTCAAAAATGCCGCCATAAATTGAAATTTCTATACCATTTTTTAAAAGTGAGCTATCAAATGCTCTTAAAATTTGCATAAGCTTCTCATCGAAATTTGCAATCTCAAGGTCTATTGATTTTTTAAATTTCGTATTTGTCTTTTTTGGCTCGTCTAAAGTTTTTGGCTCTAAATATTGTGATAATAAAAAGTATTTTAAGGTATTTGCTTTGCTCAAATTTATGCCTTATTTTGTTGTTATTTAGTGATTATAGTCCATTTTATATATGATTAAACTAAACTTGTAATCATTGTATAAGTAATTTTTGGCTAATATCGCGGCTATGATAAAGGCAAAAAAGCACTTTGGACAGAATTTTTTACAAGACAAAGCGACACTAGATAAGATCATCCAAGCGATACCCAATGACGTAGCAAACGTCGTTGAGATTGGGCCTGGCTTAGGTGATTTGACATTTAGACTTTTGCAAATTTATAAGACAACCTGTTTTGAGATAGATTGTGAGCTGTTTCAAATTTTAAAGGCCAAATTTGCAAATGAGATCCAAAATGGACAATTAAAACTTTTTTGTAAAGATGCATTAGAGCAGTGGCAGCAAGAGGGCGGACTAAGTAGCGAAAACTACTTTTTGGTCGCAAATTTGCCCTATTACGTTGCTACGAAGATGATCCTAAATGCGATAGATGACGAAAAATGCCTTGGGCTTATCGTGATGATACAAAAAGAGGTTGCTCTTAAATTTAGTGCAAAGAGCAAGGATAAAGAATTTAGCTCTTTATCGATCCTCGCTTCACTTCAAGGCAGGTGTGAGCTTTTGTTTGATGTGGATGCAAAGCTTTTTAATCCACCTCCAAAGGTCACATCTTCAGTCATCAAACTACAAAAAACAAAAAAGATTTTTGGTAAAGACGGGATTTTCAAAGATGCAAAACAATACGAGGCTTTTAAAGTATTTTTAAGAGCTGCATTTGCTTCGCCAAGAAAGACGCTTTTGAAAAATTTATCCACAAATTTTGACAAAAATGCGTTAGAAGAAATTTTTGAAAGCCTAGCTTTAAACCAAAATTTACGTCCACACGAGCTAGATGTCGATTCTTATCTAAAAGTATTTGAAAGATTAAAGGAAGATAATGAACGACAAAAACGAAGAGAAAGTTGTAACTAATCAAAGCAAAAACAACAAAAGACGAAGATTTAGACCAAAAAACAAACCAAAACAAGAAAGCGAAATTACCGAGCAAGCTTCACTAGCAAGCAAAAGCGTGATAGATAACTTCTTTGCAGCAGAGCAAGCTGAAACTGAAACGCACGCCGAGCCAAAGAGTCAAAATTCTCGCCCAAAAAAGCCAAGAAATAACAAAAATCAAAATAAAAATGGCGAAAATAATAAGCCAAAAGATCAAAAACAAGAACCACAAGAAACAAAAACCAAAACGCAAGAACAAAAAGAAAAGCCTAAAAAAGCTAAAAAGCCAAAGAAAAATTTACCTGCAAAACTAAATGGTAATGAGCAATGGCAGCAAGATATCGCAAGCGCAATGGTAGCAAACAAGGCCGTTCACGAGCTACGTCTGGAGCCGATGAAGTATCTAAACTCAAGTGAGCATAAAATTCGCATAACTCCACTTGGCGGTCTTGGCGAGATCGGCGGAAATATGACTATCTTTGAAACTGAAACTAGCGCTATCATCGTGGATATCGGCATGAGTTTTCCGAGCGAGAGCATGCACGGCGTGGATATCCTCATCCCAGACTTTGACTATGTTAGAAAAATAAAAGACAAGATAAAAGGTGTCATCATCACTCACGCGCACGAAGATCACATCGGCGCAGTACCATATTTTTACAAAGAGTTTAAATTTCCGATTTATGCCACACCTTTGCCGCTTGGCATGATAAATAACAAATTCGAAGAGCACGGCTTAAAGCAGGAGCGCTCGCTTTTCCGCTCTGTCGAAAAAAGAAAGCCATATCTAATAGGCGACTTTGAGATTGAATGGATACACATCACACACTCTATCATCGATGCTAGCGCGCTAGCCATCACGACAAAGGCGGGCACCATCATCCATACGGGTGACTTTAAGATTGACCACACACCGATAGATGGCTATCCAACCGACCTTGGCAGACTTGCATACTACGGCGAGCGCGGCGTGCTTTGTCTATTAAGCGATAGCACAAACAGCTACAAAGAGGGCTTTACTAAAAGCGAAAGCAGTGTTGGCAAAACCTTTGATGCGATTTTCTCAAAGGCCAAAGGTCGCGTCATTATGAGTACATTTAGTTCAAACATCCACCGCGTTTATCAGGCGATCGAGTGGGGGCTAAAATACAACCGCAAAGTCTGTGTCATTGGTAGATCAATGGAGAGAAATTTATATACTGCAATGGAGCTTGGCTACATCAAACTTGATAAGAAAATTTTTATCGATGCAAATGAAGTCGGTAAATTTAAAGATAACGAAGTGCTGATCGTTACCACAGGCTCTCAGGGTGAGACTATGAGCGCGCTCTACCGAATGGCTACCGACGAGCACAAATACATCAAAATAAAGCCGACCGATCAGATAATAATCAGCTCAAAAGCGATCCCTGGTAACGAAAATAGTGTCTCAACGGTGCTAAATTTCCTTATCAAATCAGGTGCAAGTGTTGCCTACCAAGACTTTAGCGAGATCCACGTCAGCGGTCACGCAGCACAAGAAGAACAAAAGCTGATGCTACGTCTTATAAAACCAAAATTTTTCTTGCCAGTTCACGGCGAGTACAATCACATCGCAAAGCATAAAGAGACAGCTACAAGCTGCGGCGTAGACGAGAGAAATATCTATCTAATGAGCGATGGCGATCAAATGGAGATCTGTCAAAAATACTTAAAACGTGTAAAAACGGTAAAAACTGGTAAAGTCTTCATAGACAATCAAATAAATAAACAAATATCAGACGATGTCGTGATCGACAGACAAAATCTTGCTGAAGCAGGTGTAGTCATGATAATCGCTCAAATTTCACGTCATGGCGCAAAGCTCATAAATAAGCCTCGTGTCATTAGCTACGGACTTGTAGGCAATAAACAAGATGCGGAGTTTAGCAAAGAGATGCAAGAAATTTTGACGCAGTTTTTAAGCAATGTCAAAGAGGAGCTTTTAAAAGATGGCAGACTGCTCGAGTCACAAGTGCGTCAAGTGATCAGAAAGCATATCTTTAGAAAGGTCAAAAAGTACCCAACTATCGTGCCAATTATCTATCTAATGTAAGGGAAATTTATGCAAACAATCAACCAAATCGCAGCCGAAGTTTTAAAGATAGAAGCAAACGAGCTTTTAAGACATGCTAAAAACTTAGAGATAGAAGATGCTGTAAATTTGATATTTAATACAAAGGGCAAGGTCATAGTAACAGGCGTAGGCAAGAGCGGTCACATAGGCGCAAAGATCGCTGCCACACTTGCAAGCACTGGCACGCCAAGCTTTTTCTTGCACCCAACAGAGGCTATGCACGGCGACCTTGGCATGATAGAAAAAGACGATGTTTTGTTAGCCATTAGCTTTAGTGGCGAGAGTGATGAGCTTATCAAAATTTTGCCTCATGTAAAGCGCTTTGGCGTAAAAATCGTCGCAATGGCAAGGAGTAAAACAAGCTCGCTTGGTAAATTTAGTGATGCATTTATTAGCATTGACGTAGAGAAGGAGGCCTGCCCGCTAAATGCTGCTCCAACAGCATCAACTACGCTAACGTTAGCTCTTGGCGATGCGTTAACTGTTTGTTTGATGCAAAAGAGAGGCTTTAAAAAAGAGGACTTTGCAAATTTTCACCCAGGTGGCAGCCTTGGCAAGAGGCTATTTTTAAAGGTCAAAGATGTGATGAGAAGCGAAAATTTACCGATAGTTCGCTGGAATGCAACCCTAAAAAGCGCGATCGATACGATGACACACGGCAAGCTTGGCACGGTTTTAATAGTCGATAAAGATGGCGTGCTAGACGCTCTTTTAAGTGACGGCGATCTTAGGCGCGCGCTTATGAGAGAGGACTTTGACCTAGAAGAGCCAGCGATGAAATTTGCAACCTTGCATCCAAAAGAGATAGACAACAAAGAGATGTTAGCTGTAGATGCGTTAGCCCTCATAGAAAAGTATAAAATTCAGCTTCTAGCTGTCGTAGAAAATGGCGTGCCTGTAGGCGTTTTACACATCCACGACCTTGCGAATTTAGGACTATAAAATGGAAAAAACAAGACTAAATAAATTTATCTCACATAACACAAACTACTCACGCCGTGAGGCAGATGAGCTGATAAAAGCTGGCAAGGTTAGCATAGCAGGACGTGTGGTTAGCGACCTTGCTACAAGCGTAGATGAAGATGACAAAGTGCGTATAAATGGTCGTTTGATAAAGCTAAAAAAAGAATTTACTGTTATCGTTTATCACAAACAAAAGGGCGAACTAGTTAGCAAGAAAGATGACCGCGGACGAAAGACGATATATGACACGTTAGATAAGAAATTTGCTAAATTTGTTAGTGTGGGGCGCTTAGACTACGCGAGCGAAGGACTACTTTTGCTAACCGACGCCCCAGCTATCGCCACAGCACTAATGAATAGCGATATTGAAAGAGAATATTATCTAAAGGTAAAAGGCGAAATTTCAAAAGAGGTGATAGAAGCTATGACAAATGGCTTTTTCGCCAAGGATGCCACCAAAGGCGCTCACGCAAAAACAACTATAAAATCAATGGAATTTAAGCCATTTCTAGCCTATAAAGTCTTTGGCTCAAGCGGTGGTTACACAAAACTAAAGGTCATCATCAACGAGGGGCAAAATAGGGAGCTACGCCGCTTCTTTGGCTACTTTGACCTTGAAGTGATGGATCTAAAACGTGTTAGTTTTGGGCGTGTTAGCCTTGATATGCTAAAGCCTGGCAAATGGCGATACTTCGAAAATAGCGAATACGAAGACCTAAGAGACTTTTTAAAAGTTAATAACATTAGATACTAACATCAGGCTTGTTTCTCTAACAAAGAGGCAAATTAAATTTATAAAAATGAAGAAGAAATGAAAAAGGCTATTCTTTTATCTGTGATCTTACTAACTACCAGCCTTTCTAAAGATCTTTTTGAGCTTGGGCTTGAGGCTTACGATAAGGGCGAGTTTGATAAAGCCGCCAAGCAATGGCAAAAAGTTGTGATGGTGGGAATATTGATAGTTGCACTAATTTAGGAACTTTATTTGAAAACGGTCAAGGTGTAGCGAGGACTATAACAAAGCAGCTGATCTATACAGAAAAGCTTGTGATGACAATATTACCCAAGTCAACAATAATTTCGATATTGTGTAGCAAATGCACAAGATTGTTCTATGAAAATTTTTCTTCCTTCTTTAATTCTTTTATCTGTTTTGAATCTAAATATTTAACTCCAATCTATAATATATGTCTATATCTCTTAATAGATTATCTGTCGACTCATCATTTAGCTCTTCTAGCCAATTTCTTAATTCATTAATTGTAATAATTTCCTCAATAGCATTATTGTATCTATCTTCTATAATTTTCATACCTTTGGATTTTTTCTTTATATAATCCATTAGCTCAGATTGAATTATGTCCTCTGTTTTTTTAGTTTTTATAATAAATGTTACAGGAAAGTGCATTACTTTATCCATATCAAGCAAATACTTGTCATAGTTATTAACTTCTGTTACTTGAAAAAACGACCTAATGGACTCATAACAAAGTCAATTCCACCATCATTAGCATTTGTTCTACCAGTCCTATATAATGTAAGATATTCTTCTTTAAGTGTTTCAGTTGAATATCCTATATATATTTTTATGTTTTTATAATGGTTTTTAAGTATGGCATAAGATATAATCTCAAATATTCTTGCCTCTGAATCTTCATCCAATAATTCTTTTAACTTAGTTTTCTTCTCATCTGTTGTTTCTAAATTTATAAGTAGGTTTATATCTCCAATCAGCTTGCTATCTTTCAATTCCAAAATTGCTATATATTCTTCAATTGCCTTTTTTGCAATCTTAGATATATCAATGTGATCTACATAAAGGTACTCGATATGAAGTGCATACTTTCCATTATTTACAATAATCAAGTCATTGTCATGTTCGGAAACTATTTTGTTTTTAAATTCTCCATTAACCCTGGAATTTAAAGCATGGTTTTGTAACTTACTTCCTCCATATAGTCCTCTATAAAAATTAAATAACTTGGTGTAATCATATCCTCCAAAATTTTTATAAGACTCCTTGTTTGAAAAAAACTCTTCTACATAAAAATATATGATTGAATAAACTGCATAAATATTCGCTAAACTTCTTCTACTTTTTGAATTTCCATAAATAGCACCCATTTTAGAGTCTAAATATTTTAACAATGGGCTATTATTATAAAAATCCTCCACATTAATGGTTTCCCCTAATTGCTCCACCAAAATTTTCTTAAAAAAATCTTTCATATTCCATACTTTCATACTTTCAAGCAATAGCTATTCTTTGTAACTTATTTATTTAAATGGTCATTTTTTGACTTATTTTTTGTTTTTCTCGACTTATTCTTTTCCAAAATTTTACCCTTGTATTCATTGGAAATTCCTGTTCTTCGTAAACCAATTTTATAATATTCTTCATTAATTTCTATGCCTATAGATTTTCTCCCTAATTCTTTAGCAACACTTGATGTAGTAAAACTCCCACTAAAAGGGTCTAATACAATATCCCCTACATTACTCGATGCTAAAATTATCCTTTCTAGCAACTCTTTTGGTTTTTGTGTTGGATGATTTTCATACTCTTCCATTTTAAATCTCACCCTACTAAAATCCCATACATTACCTGGTACTTTTTTCGTATTATATGGCTGTGGTGGTGTTTTTCTATAATCAATTAACTTTCTTTGCGAACCTGTTTTAGCTTCAATCATAATATCACTATAATTGAAAGTATATTTACTTTTTTTACTCTTTGTAATCATAATTATTGGTTCATACAGCGACCCGTATTTGCTTTTAGATTGTACTCCAGATGAATCATATGACCAGATTATCCTATTTACAACATTGTATCTTTCATCTACATAAACATCTAATTTGGGCATATTTTGTGTAGATGACATAAAATACATTGTTCCGTCATCTTTTAAAACTCTCATACATTCATCAATCCATTCTTTAGCCCAAATAAAGTAATCATTCGATGAATTAAAAATATCAGTATCGTTCCCAAAATCTTTACCTATGCCATACGGCGGATCTGCAAATATCAAATCAATAGACTTGCTTGATATTGTTGTTAAAACTTGCAAAGAGTTTCCTAAAATCAACAAAGAATCTTCATCATAGTCAAATTCTACTTTACTATTGTTAAAAATATTATCGAAAAACAATTTTTATTATCCTATCATTTCTTATTATTTTTACCACATATTCAATTTTTTATATCCTTGACTCAACTATAATTATAGCCTTTTTCTATTATTAATATACAGCTATCAGCCCATTCAGGTGTTTTTTAACTTGCCTATAGTTGTAACCCAGCCGTTTATTGTAAGTTTGTTTGCTTTTATAAGTTCTAAAAACTCATCTTACCTAGTTCTCAAATATATACCGATGAAAATTTAGCTTATGATGACTTGTTGGCTCATTAAGACTTAAAACGTGTCAATCATCATATTGAATACAGCGGACTAAATAGCGAGAACAACAATCAAAGCGAAAGCTGCAACGCAAAATTTAGGTGTATGTAGTTGGGGCAACTTCATAAAATAGGCACTCCATGTTTCTCAAACTACGCAAGCGAGATAACATACCATAAAAATACTTGTAGGCTTTATAACAATGCGATATTTGATGATATTTTAGCTCGTTGCTTGTCAAATAATACCATATCAAATGAATTTTGTGGATACTGGCAAGGTAGCAAAAGAGTAGCTGAAAGGTTTAGAACTTAATTAGATATCTTGTGAAACTTAACGGCGTTGTCAGTAAAAGTAACTAAAATACCACGCATAATTAGCTTATTGAGACAAAGTAGATATTTTACTTATATAGAACGAACTATCGACTACATCGTCTTTAAAGATATACTTTATTATATCACTAGTGCTACAAAGTTTGGTTTTAATCTCTCAATTATTCTACGATTTAACTCACCACGAGCAAAATATGATAAGCTTCTAATGTTTTTAGCTAATATTGAGCTTGTTTTATTGTTTGTAACAAAAGTTGAGAATACCTTATTTATAATAGCTAATTCGTCTTGAAATTTTAAAATAGCCTCTTGATAGTACCTAATCTTACCTTGACACCCTGAATGTTTAGCTATAAGGGCTAAAACAATGTGAGATTCTGCTATAATGCAATCCTTTAATAAGATGTTTTTTATAGTAAAATTTTAGCTGTTTTTTAGAGTGAAAGTTTTGTGTGTTTGCTACATAATATCGAATAATTTGAGAGTTTGGGCGTAAAACAAGACTACTACAAGGCAGCTCAGTTGTGGCAAAAAGGTTGTGATAGTAGAGATGATATGAGCTGTTATGATCTAGGTATTTTATATGAAAAAGGACAAGGGGTAGGGCGAGATTACCATATAGCAAAAGAGTTATTTGGGAAGGCTTGTGATTTAGGTCTTCAACCAGGATGTGATTTTTACAAAAAACTAAATGAAAAAGGCTTTTATTACTCAAAAAACAACCTAGCGAGCTCTAACAAATTTAGAGCTACATAAATTTATATCTTATTTTCTGAAAGTAGGATGTTTATGTATGGATTTAGCAGCGTTTCGCCGCGTGCTGCGTAGAGCAAGACCTCTTTAAAGTAGTTGTCGTTTATGCCGTAAGTGTGAAACTCATACGCCCCTATGCCGTATCCCATCGGCGTGATATCGACCCTCGAGTACCAGGCATTTTGCGCTGGGATGTAGCGGTTTGTATCTCTTGAATAGACATATAACTTGATCTTATCTTTGCTCTTTTGCGCCATATACCAGATGAAAGAATTTGTGACGTCATTAAAAAAGTAGATGTCGCCATTTGGCATGATCGCCTGGGCTGTGTCATTGTTATCAGCGATGAGCGTCCTGCTCTCATAACATATATATTTATTTGGTGTGAGCACCTCGATCGGCTCTGATTTGTCGCTATGTGAAACTAAAATTTTATCGTCGCTTATGTCGGCATTATAGGCGAGCACGGCTAAGACTAGAGCTAACAAACACAAAGAAAAAATTTGTTTTATCAAAATAAAAATCCTCTTAACAAATAGTATTTGAGTACATAAAGCGCGCAGATCAGCACGCAAACGCCTAGCCAGATCGATGAAAATTTAAGCTTGTGTGAGTAGTTAGTCTTTGTGATAATCTCAACAAAATATGGCATAAGACCATAAAATACACCGAGAAACAAACTGCCCCAGATGAGGTAGCCAACGTAAAAATAGTCACTTTTTAGCATACAGTATGGACATTTATGGTTTGGCTGCTCGTAAACATAAAGGCCAAAAAAGTAGGTAATGGCATAGTAGCTAAGCACCAAAAACAACAAATTTGCCACAAAGCTCGCCATACTTTGCTTTAAAAAATTTAGCACCAAAATGACAAAAAAGAGCACATAAAATGCACTCACTAAGCCAAAATTTGTATAGCCAAATGGTAACTTTGGAGCTTGAAAAGTAACAGAACAGCAAAAGACCGGCACTTTTAGTGGGATATTGTAAAAAAATGAAATTTCTATACCAAGTTCGACTAATATCATGACAAAAAGGCAGATGAAAATGGCGTATTTTTTCTTTAGATAAGGGAAATTTAGGGCTTCTAAGTCAAGTTTATTGATAACCAACCAAATACCAAGTCCAAAGATCAGCAAAATTTTAGTGAGCATCAATATGCCGCCAAATTTATTTGAGCCAATCACTCCAGCTGAACACATGGCACCAGGCACAATGTCAGAGAGTTCATTTAGGCAAAGTGCAAAAAATATAAACAATACGATCTTGATACATACGCAAAAAAGTAAGATCGTATTTACAAGATAGTTTTGTTTTTCAAGTGAGTATTGAAGCGATGTTAGTGCGTTGTAGTCCCACGACCTCACGATCTTAACGACATAAAATAGCGAAATACTCATCAAAACTAAAAGCACAAACTCCGCTAACAAAAAGGCAATAACGGCGTTTGATAAAAAGACACTCATACTATCTCTCCGTTTTGTAAAGAAACAACCCTATCTGTTGCACTTAGCTCATCAAAAATGCTATCGTGAGTAGCGACAATAACACTCTTTTTCAGAGCTTTAAAAGACTCTAGTAAGCCTAAAAAGGCACGTGCATTATCTCTATCTAAATTTGCCGTTGGCTCATCAGCCAAGATGATATCAGCATCCATAGATAAAGCTCTAGCCACCGCACATCTTTGACGCTCGCCACCACTTAAATTTGATACGTTTTCATCTTTTTTATGAGCGATATTTGCGAGGCTTAGAGCCTTTTTTATCATCTCATCTCGCACATTTGTCTTGAAATTTGTTAGAGCAAATGGAGCTAGTAAATTTTCATATACACTCAAGCCATCAATAAGGTTAAAATTTTGAAAAACCAATCCAAGCCTTTTGTGTCTAAGCTCAGAGCAAAAAGCATCGGGTAGCTTTGCGATGTTAGTGCCATCTATCAAAATTTCTCCACTAGTTGGCTTTTGAAGTAGGGCGATAAGAGAAAGTAGGGTACTTTTACCGCTTCCACTAATGCCTTTTAGTATCACTAGCTCGCCGTCATTAATATCTAAATTTATATTTTTTAAAGCACAAAACTCATTTTGTTTGTTTTGGTTATAAACTAGGCTAACACCTCTTATATTTATCATTTTAGCCCCTCATTTATGTCACTACTTGCTACTCTCCATGAAGGTATGAGTACAAACGCCAAAAATGGTATCACACCAAAAACAAAGATCAAAAAGAGCTTGTCAAACTCTAAAATAGGCGTGAAATTTGTAAAATTTAAAAGCTCATCACCTAAAAATATCCCTTTTAAAAGTGGAGCATTTAATACAAAAACAAAGAGATAAGCCAGCATAACACCGAGTAAAAAAGCACTAACACTAACGATGAAATTTTGTATAAATTTTAAAAATATAATGTCTTTTATACAAAAACCAATACTTCTTAAAATAGCTATTTCACGCTTTTTACTACCATAGGCGAGTGAAATTTGGTTTTTAAGCAAGACAAAGAATATAAGCATAACACTAACGTAAATGCTCATAAAAATTCCACCCTTGTAATAGTAAAGGTGCCTAACCTTAGCCACCTCATCTTCTATACTAAGAGCGAAAGAATTTGGATATAAATTCTCTATCTTTAAAGCTACTTCACTGATCTCATCGGTATTTGGCACCTCAACGTAGAGCTTTGTATACTCTTCATCTTTTAAATTTAAGATAGCCCTTAGCGTATTTGGATGCAAAAATATAGCGTTATTTGAGATTAAACCACTTTGTGCCGGCATAGTCTTTAATATCTTTACTGGTATCATGCGCTCTTCAGTTAGAAAATTAAAGCTCTCGTCGTAGTAAAGCTCATTCATCGCCGCCTTTACACCTTCTCCGACGATCATCTCATCCTCTTTTAAGCTATCATCTTCATATAGATGAAACCAAACACGCTTTTGAACGAAGTAGTACTCTCCATCAACCACGCCCCTAACGTCAGCCACGCCATCAATCTTTGAGATGTCATAGATATAGCCAGGGTGCATTAGATCGCCTTTGCCAGCACGAAATGCGCTCACTACGATACTTGATCTATCTTTTACTAAATTTATAAGATCATGTTGGATCGATCCAGAGATAAAAAGTACCGAGCTTAACACAAAAATAATGAGTGCAAAGAGGCAGAAGCTAAAAAGGTGATCCTTCCTATCTTTAAAAAGCAGAACCACAGCATAGTTTATAAAATTTTTACCTATCATAGACAAAGCCTTTTTGCCCCTTTTGGTTAAAACTAAAAGCAGCATTTGCTCTTGTTATCTTAGAAATTTCTCTTAGCTCATCTTGCTTTGCTTTATGATCAAAGCTAAGATAGTGTGCCGCTAAAAGCGTATAAGAAAGTCCAAAAAATAACGCCAAAAAAACTAGAAATTTCACACTATTTACCGATAAAATTCTTTATCTCGTCAAATCTTATGACACCTTTGCCAGCATGATCTTTTAAAAAGCTCACTGCCTTTGCTTCATCTTTAAATGGGATAAATTCATCGCCCATTGGTCCATAAACGTTTGAGCCATGAACATAAAACGCATCTTTTGCATCAAGCTTTTCTAGCGTGTAATAATCGCTCACATAAGCATCTTTTATTTTGCCATCCGCAAAATAAAATTGTGCCATATCTTTTACGCCATCAAAATAATAATCCTTGCCATCTGCTTTGATGAGTGTCGCCCATGGAGAATTTTTAACAATCATGCCACATACCGCACATCTTGCACCTTTTGGTACGACTATTCTCTCAGGTTTTTTTATTTCTTGTTTAGCTTTTGAGGCTTGGTTGCTAGTACCTAAATTTACTGGAGCGTCCCATAGATACAAAGCGGCAGCTTGTAGGTGTTTGTCGTACTCTGGAGCTTTGCTGGCCTCTTTTGAGTCACATACTTGTTTAAGATGAGCTTTTAGCTCAGAGATAGCTTTAAAGCTTTTTGGATCAGTTTTATCGCAGTTTGCCTCGTAAAATTCCTTACCATACGCATAAACGCCGTCTTCGCGTTTAGCTTTGATCATCTTATTATCACCATCGAAATCCTGTCCAGCGATCTCGTAAGCTTTAGCAAAATTCATTATCTCGCCGCCATTTTCTGCTTGAAATTCTTTTGCGTCAGCCTCGGTTGAGAAAGCGTATTTGCTATTTCTAGTCATTGTGCCTTTAACACTACTGCCAACGACATAAAAGGCTTTATTTACATCGATTAAATTTAGATTTTTAGTATCTACAACTTGTGCGTCACTTGGGATCTTGCCTTCTGTTAGCTCGTATAGGCAGTGAAGTGATGCTACTTGCTTGCCGTTATATACGTGATTAGTCTTATAGAATTTAACCAAATTCATTCCACAAACAGCACAATATTCCTTACCCTCGCCATTTCCTACTAGTGTAGCCTTGCTAGGATCCACGCTTTGAAACATCGGTTTCATTTTGACAGATTGTTCATTTGCCGAAGTACCAAAAAGCAGGGTCGCCAGCAGTGCTGAACCCAAGATAGAACGTAAAATCATAATTATCTCCTTTAGTATTTTTTATTTTTATATTTATAAGCTTTAAATGCCACTGAGCTAACTTTATCAAACATCAATGCTTTTCTAAAATTTCTAAATTCTCGCACGCCTCTTTTAAGCCATTTTTGCAGCTTCTAGTAAAAATTTCACGTGCTTTTTCTAAATCTTCTTTCACACCTTTGCCCTCTGCTAGCATGATAGCGTAGTTATTGCAGCCCTTTTCATATCCATATGCACACGCTTGCTCGTAAAGTTTTGTGGCTTTTGTGAGGTTTTGATCAACGCCTTGTGCATAAACATATAAAAAGCCGAGATTATCACACCCTATGCCAGCTTCGTTTGCACAAGCCATTTCGTAGTTTGCTTTGGCTTTTGCGTAGTCTTTCTCGACACCTTCGCCTTGTGCATATAGATAGCCAAGGTTGCTACATCCTATGCCGTCCCCTGCTTTGCAAGCCTTTTCGTAAAGCTCTTTTGCCTTTTTAATATCCTTTGTCACGCCGGTGCCATTTGCATAAAGCAAGCCAAGCTCCGTGCAACCCTCATTATCCTTACAAGCCTTTTCGTAAAATTTAACCGCTTTTTCTAGGTCTTTCTCCACGCCTTTACCCTTTTCATATACATAGCCAAGGTTGCTGCAAGCCATAGAGAAATTTTGATCACAAGCTTTTTCATAAAGCATCGCCGCCTTTGCTTCGTCCTTTTTGACGTTGCCATCGCCCCTGCTATAAAGCACAGCTAGATTGTAGCAGCCTGATGCCTTTTTCTCTTTATCGCAAGCATCTTCATAAATTTGTGCTAGCTTGTTGTGGTCATCTTTTGCACTTAAAGCCTCTTTGATATAGCCAGCATTTAATAGTCCCAAACAAGCAAACAATAAAACTAAACTCTTTTTCATCATATCTCCTAAATCTCTTTTATATCCTTACCTCTATAAGCAAAGGCAATTAGCAAAGCTAAGAGCATTAAAAGCAAATAGAGCAAATTTGAAACGCTAAATCCATCGCCATTTGCGTATGAGTGAAGTCCGCTTAGATAGAAATTTACACCAAAATAGGTAAAAATAACTGAACCAAAAGAGAGCACGCTAGCTACTAAAAAGGTAAAAATATTTTTTAATCTTGGGATAAATCTTAAATGAAGTGCAATAGCATAAATAATTATCGTTATGTACGACCAGCTCTCTTTGCTATCCCAGCCCCAGTATCTGCCCCAGCTCTCATTCGCCCAGACACCGCCAAGAAAATTTCCAATAGTTAGCAAGCTAAGTCCTATGATGAGGCTTAGCTCATCAGTTGCAGCGAGGTATCTTATCTGCTCGCTGAGCTTTTGCTCGTTTTTTTGATTTTTTATAGCCATTAAAAGAAGCCCAAGAAGCCCAAGCACAAAGCTAAAGCCCAAAAAGCCATAGCTTGCCGTGATGACACTCACATGCACACTAAGCCAAAATGACTTTAAAACTGGGACTAGATTTGTTATTTGTGGATTTATAAAATTTAGATGGGCTACAAGCAAGCTCACGCTTGCAAAAAGTGAAGCAGCTCCAAGGGCAAAGCTTTGATGTTTAAAAAATAAAACTCCAGCTAGTACGCTTGCAAGCGAGATATATACTAAGCTCTCATAGGCATCACTCCAAGGCGCATGTTCTGAGATATAAGCACGAAGAGCTAAATTTAACAAATGCACCGCAAAGCCAAAATAAAATGCAAGGCTTAATGCGCTTTCAAATCTAAATTTCTTTCCAGAAAATAGCCTATAAAAGCCAAGAGCGAGCGAAACTAGCCCAAGGATCATGTAAAAATATATAAGAAATTTAAAAATTTCCATTTGATTGTAAAGCGCTTCAAGCTCCACCTTTGCCTCACTTGGTGCAAGAGAGCCTAGAGTGCTTCTTTGATAGCTTGAAATTTTCTCCAAGCTCCTATCAGCCTCTTTGCACTCGCCACTTTTTACGCAAAGGCTTAAATTTTCTATATAAGCGCCTAAAACGCTTTTAAGCTCGCTTGAAATTTCACTTGAGCCAAAGGCTTCATTTACGCCTAGCCACGTTAGTTTATCGCCATTTTTAGCTGGGATAAATTTTAAAATTTCTCCCTTTAGCGCAAGATATAAGACATTTAACCTCTCGTCAAATTTGATCACGTCACTATCAAATTTATCTCTTTTTGAGGCAGATTTTTCATTTGCAACTTCTACAAATTTAGCCAGCTTGTACTCGCCATTTTCGTTAAAAACATCGTTAAAACTAGCAAATTTCTCATTAACTCCCAAAAGCTCGCCTACGCGCTCACTTGTGATCTTTACTATCCTTTTATCCATCCACTCTTTTGGCGAGATGGCAAAAGAGAGCATTAGCTCCTCGCTGCTAAGCCCAAATAGCGTAGTTTTGATTGAAATTTTACTTATCACAGCTCTTGAGTAAGAGCCAGCTGGAGCGATTCTGCTATCAGCTTGAGTCAAAATTTTGGCAAATTTGCTTGCATGAGCGTCTAAATTTTTATTATTTTCATTAGCAAAATTTGGAGTAGCATTTAAAAGCAAAATAGCCAAAAATGCGATTTTCGAACCTTTTATAAAATTTAGCAGTCTAAAAAAACGGCTCTTTTTGCTAAATAAATTTGCCACAAAGCCAAGGCAAAGTAAAAAATATCCTATGTAAGTTGGGATTTTGCCAGGATCACGGCTGATCTCAAAAGCGCTTCCAAGCTCGTCAGGATCGTATGAAGACTGAAAAATTTTATAGCCATCAATCGTTAGTGGATTATTTAGCGAGATGTCGTACTTGCCGCCAGCGATACTTACTTTACTTGTATAAGATGATGGACTATTTAGCCCTGCATATCGCTCTAAAATAAACTCGTCAAGCTCTAATGAAAATGGTAATTTTAAAGCCTTTGAACTAAAGTAAAATTTCACCTCTTGCCCACCAAAACTTAGCACACTAGGCTCTAGCTCATATCCGGCTCCGCCTTTTAGCTTAACGCTCTTTTTTTCGCCGTTAAAGCTTATCTCTAAACTAAGCGTAGCAGGAGCATTTTTCTCATCTTTTTTATATCCAAGCAAGTTAATTATAAATTCCTTGCCATCTATAAAATTTTTAAACTCAAAGTCGTTTTTACCAAATAAGCTTAATTTTAATGGATAACTAAAATTTTCTCCAAGCGTTTCAACCCTAAGATAAGGCTTAACGCTTTGCATTACGTTTGAGCTTTGCAGAGCTCTAAGATGCATAACGCCCTCTTCGCCAAAATACCTTGTAAGCGCAGCCCCGATGAAAATAACGATAAAAGCAAGATGTATCAAAAATGCGCCAAATTTTTTATACATCTTGGTTTTTACGATACTAATGGCTAAACAAATGGTGCAAGCAAACATAACACACTCGTACCAAAGCGCTTCATAAACAAGCACTCTGGCCGTTTGTGTGTCATAAAAATTTTCTAAAAAGGTCGCAAGTCCTGCACCAAAAGCAAGAATAAATAATAATATCAAAGACAAGCGGTAGATATTTAAAATTCTCATCGCTCGCCTCTACCTTAAATGCTATAAGTTTGTCCCGCATAAAGTATAAACACCCTAAGCAGTAAAACACCGATAACAGCCGCTAATGAACTGATATAAAAGCTAAATTTTAGGCTAGCTACTTTTTTGCCAAATGCAAAATTTAAAACAAAAGGCACAATAAAGCCAACTAGCACAACGCCAAGCCAAAAGAAATTTGCCCAAACGCCACTATAAAAAGCTACAGCTGCATTTTGCTGATAACTTGAACCAAGTAAAAGCGATACAAAAAGCATTAAAATGAGTAAAATTTCAGCTCCCAAAACGCTAAATTCTACGCTATGAAGCGAATGAAGGTCGCTTGAATGTGGATCTTCTTTAAATAAAGCTGCTGCGACCAAGCTACTGCCACTTATGCCAGCACTTAGTCCTGAAGCTATAAATAAAGCTGGAAGCACAGCTGTGTTTAAAAGTGGAAATCTAATCAAAACTGAGATCAAAAATCCAGTATAAGCGCAAATTATTACAGCAAAAATAAGACAAATACGACTTAAAAATGGATAAAGCGGTATTAAAATTTTCATTATTAGTGCAAAAAGAGTGCTAAAGGATTTTAAACTTTTGGCTAAGAAATTTGAAATCTCATCATTAAATGCATAAAGGCACATCAAAAAGCTAAGCGGTATAAATACACAAAGTCCAGCAACACCAATAGACATAACTGATGTGAAATTATAATTAATCAAAATTTTCCAAAATAAAAGCGGCTTTTCAAGATCAGCTATCAAGCAAACCATACCGAGCATGATGCTAACAAATGCTAAAAGCGAAGCAGCCTTAAAAAATGGGCTAAAGCTCTCTTGCTTTTTATAGTGTTTTAAAAGTATAGCAGCGATTAGCGCTCCACCACTCATACCAGCTAGCAAAAGATAAACAGCGATCGGCCAGCCCCACTCTACTCCATGCGAAAATGTTGCAGTAAAATTTAATGCACCATCCATCTTACACCCCCATTTTTACTTTAGGAATATATCTAAGGCTTGGTTTTGTACCAAGCTCTGCTCTTAGCCTTATGCTATCTTTTACAGCTAGTAGCTTACTGATGTGCGAATCTTCATCGTTAAGATCACCAAAGACGATCGCCTCATATCTACAAGCTTCTACGCAGGCTGGCTCTTTTTCGTCCTTTAAATTTGTATCTACACAAAAGTTACAGCTTTGAGCTGAGTGCGTAACCTTATCGATATATCTCACATCATATGGACAGGCTACGATGCAGTATTTACAGGCGATACAATCATCTATATTTGTAGTTTGTATGCCCGTTTTTTCGTCTTTATGACAAGCCTTGGTCGGACAAACAGCTACACAAGGCGCATCGACGCACTGCTGACAAGACACTCTTACAAATCTTTTATCGAGTAAATTTTTAGGATTAGTCTTATCTTCTATAAAAAGTCTCATCTGTCCTTTTGGGACTAAATTTACCTTTCTGCAAGCTATCTCGCAGTCTGTACAGCCAACACATTTATTTTGGTCAAATATCATACCAAAGTGTGGTTTTTTTACACTTTCTTCACTCTTAAAAGCAAAACCACTACTTGCCGCACCAGCACCAGCAGCCACAACTACCATGCTTTTTAAAAAGGCTCTTCTATTTTTTTGATTTTGCATTTTTAACTCCATTTTATATCTTAATGAGGCTTTTTAATGCCCTCATTTAGTTCTTTTTCGTGAATTTTCTTTGCAGCCTCGGCTAATTCACCTGGCTTTAAGACCTTAACAAGCTCTATCTCAAAAACAATAGTCTCGCCTCCAGGTATGCCCTCCATACCGCTATTGCCATACGCAAGTTCTGGCGGGATAACAAATTTAAACTTATCGCCCTCTTTCATGAGCATTAAGCCCTCTTCAAGACCTGGGATCAAATTTAGCATAGAAAGATGAGCTGGAGCCTCTTTTGTCTCATCAAAGACCTTACCATCGATAAAGCTAGCTTTGTAGTTTGCTATGATGATACTCTCTTGTTTTGGAGTCGCTCCCTTTTTGCTTGATTTTAAAATTTCATATTGCAATTTTGATTTTGTCGTTTTTACATTTTTATTTTTTGCATTTTTATCCATAAAAGCCTTGCCCTGCTTTAAATTCTCTTTAAGTATGGCGGCTTCTTTTTCTTTTACTATCTTGTCTAAATTTTCAGCTCTTTTGTTTAGTAGCTTTGCTATCTCATCATCGCTTAGTTTTAGCTCTCCTTTTAGTGCATCACTAAAACCTTTGATAACGGCCTCAGCATCGTAGCTAATGCCTATTTGTTTTTGTTCAAGTAACCCTTTTAAAACATATCCACCACTTGTTGCTCCCATAGCATAAGACTCATTTGAATCTACATTTGCAAGCAAACCAGAAGCACTTAAGCTAAGAAGTAGCGTAAATTTTAAAACCTTATTTTTCATATCAAACCCTTAAGATTAAAGGGGCTAAAACTAGCCCCTAAATGCTATAAATTTTTATTCAAAATTCTTTGAGCTTCTTTTATATACTCTTTTGATGCATCGAGTTTTTGTTTAGTAAATTTAAATCCGTGCATACCCCATGAACCATCTTTTTCAACCATATCGATGATCTCTTGAGCATTTTGGATAAGCTCATAAACTCTTACTTTATCACTTGCATCAAGTTTTTTAGTCTCAAGTAGTGAGTAAAGTCCTTCAATACCAATCTTAACTTCAGAGAATTCATTCTTAACTGGAGTTTGCCATCCCATGACTTCATCATAAACTTGTTTTTGGTTTTTGAAGTGAAGTGTTGGTTTTAGCTCAGATAGTACTGGGCTGTGGCAGCCTTTGGTATCTTTCATATCTTTATCGGCCCAAGATGTTCTAGCGCACGCCCACATCAAGTCAACGTAGTTATGGCCATTTTTATCTCTTTCAAAGTGCCAATCTTTAGCATCTCTTGGACCTTTAGCGGCATCACCTGGTACTAGAGATTTCTCTTTTGGATCAACCATGATCTTCCAGATGTGAGATCTTCTTTGAGTATCAAAGCCAGCGTTGTCTTGGAACTGAACAGCGTAGAAATTCTCACAACTCATCATAAATGGCATGTGGCAAGATGCACAAGTGTTATCTTTGTGAGTATCTGCTTTAGATGCGATATATGCTTGAGTCTCGTGGCAATCTTTACACTCTTTTCTAATTTTTGGTTTAGTATAGAATGAGCTTAGATAGCCTTGCTCTGAGTTATAGTTCATACCTGTTACACTCTTATCACCTACAACTGGACCTGTATTGTCGTGTGGATCGTGGCAAGTAACACATCTCATACCTTTGTCATAGTGAGCTGTAAAGTATGATTGTGAACCTTCAGAACCACATCCTGGTCCCATTGATTTAAATTTAGAGCTAAGTGAGAGATCAAGCTTACCGTTATTAAGCGGATTAGCACGAGCTAGATCTGGGCTAAAGTTAAATCTTTGGTGGCAGCGTTCGCAGTTTGATGTTCTAAAATTTGTAGCCCCATCAAGGTGACCGCCAGCTCCGTGACACTCCTCACAGCTTACGCCTTTTGAGATAGTGTGTTTTTGAAGCTCTTTAGCATTACCAAGTGCTGCGTAAAATTCTGCTTTTGATTTAAAGTCGAATTTAACTGGGTGACAAACTTCACAATATGATGAGTTTGCTTGGAAAAACATTGATTTTTTATGTTTTGCGGCGTATGAAGCTAGACCTCTAACATATCCGCCATTATCGCCGTACTCTTCAAGAGTGCCAGGAAATTCTGGGACAAGCTCTTTTATCTTTTTAACAGTAGCGTCGTCTAAATTTAACGCCCATGTTCTTTGCCATTGGTTACCACCAGCTACGATCTGACCTGTACCATCTCTTAGCAAACCGCCCTCAACGTAGTAAGTACCACGAAGTAGCCATGCATCGACGTAGCCCATTTTGGTTCTTAAGTGACCAACAGTTGCATAGATAACATCTGGAGTGATACCTTTTGGAAGGATAGAAGCTGTATCTTTGTCAAATACTGGCTCAGTTAGGTTGTTATTAACCTCTGGGTGCTCACCAGGGAAACGCATAGTAGTTGCGTGGCGAGATCTGCTCCACACTTCATACTGGGCTGGGTGACACTCACCGCACTTTTCTGGTCCTACAAATTTGTTAGGAAACTGAAGTGATGAAGTGGCTGGAATTCTATACATCATAGAGCTATAGCCCTTACCGCCATCTCTTTTACTAAGCTTTGACATATCAAAGCCATGTCCCTCGGCAAGCCACTCTAAACCACGGTCGTGAACGACCATTTTACCGACGGTTTTGCCACCATACTTTGTAAAAATAGGGTGGTTTTTAAATAACCAGTTATACATCTCTTGCTCTTCTACAACGTAGTCTTGCAAGGAGATAACACCTCTACTTTGCAGTGTGCCTTTAGGATTTGCGATAACATCACGTGCTTTATCGGACATCTGCATATTATGCTCTTCGCAACAGGCTTGTGAAGCGAAGATGCTAACACCCATGAGCAAACCAGCTAAGGCTTTTTGTAGATTTCTCATGTGCCCTCCTTTAAATTTTTATCCTAAAATCAAAATGATTTCATACTGATAATACTAACACCAAAAAAGGGTAGAAAAGGGGGAATTTTAATAAATTATAAATTTTCGAAACTAATTGTAAATGTAATACTATTTTCATCTACATTTCTAGCAAAGATTAGCGCGTTATTTTTGTTAGCGATTAGCCGGCTCATATATAGGCCAAGCCCACTGCCAGACTCTTTTGTGCTAAAGTGTGGCTCAAAGATAACCTTTAAAAACGAAGTCTTTATCGCTCCTGCATTATTTTGAACGCATAAATTTTTACGATTATCTTTTATAAAAGTATAAATTTTTATTACTCTTGGCTTTACATAGCTTTGTTTAAATGCATCTTTTGCGTTATTTATAATATTTATTAAAATTTGGATTATTTCATTAAAATTTGCAAAAATCGTAAAATTTTCTCTTATATCGATCTCTATTTCTATTTGATATTTCTTAAGTGAGGCGTTTAGAATTTTTATAGTCTGATTTACCACTTCCTCTACGCTAAACTCCCTTTTTAAAGTATTTGGCTTAAAAAAGTTTTTAAAATCATCAACCGTTTCAGACATGAAATTTATCTGCTTGCTAGTCTCTTCTATAAACTCATAAATTTTTGCTTCATCAAGCTTTTTTCGCTCCTGATAGAGTTCTAAATTTATTAAAGCTGAGCTGATTTGAGCTAAAGGCTGCTTCCACTGATGTGAGATATTGCCTATCATCTCGCCCATTGAAGCTAGGCGACTTTGATGTATCATTAGCTGCTCGGTCTGCCTTTTGCTCTCTTCGCCACGCCTATGCATCTTATAAACAAGTAGCAAAAATATCCCAAATACAAAGGCTATCGCGCTCATTATGATGACAACCTCTTTTAAATGGTAAGAAAAAATGGCACGTAGTGGGATTTTAAAAGATAGCATTGCCATCATCTCGCTTGCTTCAGAAATTTTTCCATTTGAAATTTCATAACGATCCAACATCTGTTTTGGAGCACTTTCGCTATTGTGACAGGCTAAGCAAGATGTATTTTGACTTCTTATAGGAAGTCCTACAAAAAATTGTGAGCCATTTTCATCTTTTATAATCTTTGAAAACTCACTAAATTTATTCTCTTTAAAGCCTCTTAACACCTGCGCTTCAAATTCATTTGGCTCATGAGCTTTATTTAAAGGTGCCATCGCGACTAGTTTGTAGTCAAAGTCAAGATTGTATTTTTTCTTTTGGATATTATAAATTTCACGGCTTATATACGAAGATGAGAGCAATCTCTCATCAAAAAAATCCTCTTTTATAATGCCATCATGCTTTAGCTGCTCTATCAACGGACGCTGAACGCCTGCAATGTACTCTCTTACAGAATTTATACTCTCAAGCACATAATATGCCTCTTTTTTGGCATCTTTCATTGCAAGATTATTATAAAAATTTAAAACAAGTGCGGATATTAAGAGATAAACAAAGATAAAAACACTAACGATTAGCTGAAATTTATATTTCACAAAGGTAACCTACACCATATAAATTTTTAATCACATCTTTGCCAAGCTTCCTTCTAAGCTCTTTTACGATCGTCTTTATCGCCTCTTTGCTTGGCTGCTCATACTCCCAAATATAATCAAAAATTTGTTCATAAGTTATAGTTTGATTTTTGTTGTTTAAAAAATACTCTAAAAGCCTACTTTCACTCTTGCTTAGATGAGAAATTTCACCATTTATATAAAGTACTTTTTTACCAAAATCGTATTCTAATTCATCATTTAGCCTAAGAGTCGGCTTGCGTCCAACAAGCTCTAAAGCAACGTCTTCTAGGGCTTTTATAAATGATTTTTTATCATATGGCTTTGCAAGATATCTTGTGATCTTTAGCTC
This sequence comes from Campylobacter concisus, assembly GCF_002165785.1. GTDB lineage: Bacteria > Campylobacterota > Campylobacteria > Campylobacterales > Campylobacteraceae > Campylobacter_A > Campylobacter_A concisus_W. The sequence continues at coordinate 81,407 of NZ_NDYO01000007.1, read as the reverse complement.
AACCGCTCTCCACAAATACTCTTGCTCGACGTGGCTTGATAAGATCACGATAGGAATTTTTTGATTTATAGTTCTTACTTTTTTAGCGATCTCTAGGCCATCGATGTTTGGCACGCTTATATCAAGCACCAAAACATCATAAGCATCGCTCATCGCTAGCTCAAGTGCATCATAGCCATCTGTTACGCCATTTACTTCGGCAAAAAATAGTTCCAAAGAAGCACAAATATTTTTTAAAATCGCCTCTTCATCTTCAAGGCAAAGGACCTTTTTGTTTGATAAAACGTCTAAAATATCATATTCTTGCATAGCTTCATCTCGCTTTTTGAGCAGATATTATCACTTGGTAGCTTAAAAAATAAGATTATCTAAAAAATAATTCATACCAATATAAAAGACAGATTACTTTTAAAAATTAAACTATAAATTTTTGTTGAAGTGACTTGAAGTCTTGATTAAAATTTTCTATAAGTACTATTTTGGATTTTCTAAAAATTTTAGCTATCGATCAATTTAAAGAAGAAAGATAGCTATATTTATAGTATAAATTTTAGTTGCCTCTACTTCCAGGTTTGATCGCTTTGCTTCCATTTTTACAAAGTGGGCAATGCTCAGGCTCATAAATTTCAAACTCAAAATTTCCTAAAGCAAAAAATGGCTTATCACTTGGCAGTTTAGCATTTGGCTTAGCTTCATTGTCTAAATTTGTAACCTTACAAAAGCCACGGTTCGCAAGTGCTGCAAAGCCAACTACCTCACCACCAAGGCTCTCTATCACGTGCGCTGCTTCAAGTGCTGAACCACCAGTCGTGATAATATCTTCACAAACGATAAATTTCTCACCTTTTTTTACCTCAAAACCACGTCTAAGACTCATCACCCTATCAACGCGCTCTGTAAATATAAAACGCTTCTTTGCTGCGCGAGCTAGCTCATAGCCAGCTAAAATTCCTCCAAGTGCAGGTGAGCAAACGCTATCAAATTTAATGCCAAATTTCTCTATCACACGGGCAAGCTCATCAGCTAGCTTTCCAGCCAAAGCTGGATCTTCAAGCACCTTTGCACTTTGGAGATAAAACTGCGAGTGATTGCCACTGCTTAGTAAAAAATGTCCCTCTAAATATGCTCCAGCCTCTTTATAAATTTTCTCTAAATCCATCGTTTTTTCCTTTTAAAATTTACTCAAAATCTTAACACAAGCCCACTTAAGCCACTCTTTTTAAAATTTAATAAGCCACACATTTGTATAATCTTCACACTCTTACAAAAAGGACGCTTATGCTTATTTTTAACCCTGTTATTTTTAGCATTTTGGTAATGACAATACTTTGTCTATTACGTTTTAACATCTTGCTTTCTATCCTTATCTCTGCTCTTGTTGCGGGAGTAATGTATAAGCATGGATTTAGTGGATTTGAAAGTGGTATTGCAGGTGGGATCGATAGCCTCTTTACAGCCCTAAAAGAGACTACACAAAGCCTCATAAGCGGTATGCAAGGCAATCTTGAAACATCGCTTAGTTATATTTTGCTTGGTGCTTTAGCAGCCGCCATCGCAAATACAAATTTAACTGCTATCTTGATAAATGCTTTGAGTAAATTCCTTAGCTCAAATAAAGTGATTTTTATACTAACTATTGCATTTATAGCGTGCTTATCTCAAAATTTAATCCCAGTTCACATAGCTTTTATACCTATTTTGATCCCGCCACTTCTTGCTATTATGAATAAAATGGGGGTAGATAGACGTGCAGTGGCTTGTGCTTTGACATTTGGTCTTCAAGCACCTTATGTAAGCCTTAGCGTTGGCTTTGGTCTGCTTTTTCACAATATCTTAAAAAAAGAGCTAGCAAATAACGGCATAACCACATCTATTTCTGATATCTCTTCTGTTATGTGGATAGGTGGTGCTTCTATGCTTATCGGACTTATCCTTGCCATACTTTTTTATGGTAAAAAAAGAGCTTATAAAACTTCAAAATTTGAAAAAGAAGAGCTTGATGAGATCGAGCGCGCAAAAAGCCTTGAGATGACTAAAAAGGAGTGGGCAGTTTTAGCTGGTGCAGTTGTTGCTTTTGGTGTGCAAATTTATACTGAGCTGCTACCTCTTGGTGCATTACTTGGACTTTTAGTTATGGTCGTTTTTGGCGGTATCGAATACAAAAAAGTAGATAAGATCATGGACAATGGCCTTGCTATGATGGGATTTATCGCATTTATCATGCTAGTTGCTGCGGGATATGGTACTATCTTAAGAGAGAGTGGCGGCATAGACGAGCTTGTAAAATATGCTAGCTTGGTATCTGGCGGCAAGATAGGCGGAGCATTTTTGATGCTTCTTATCGGTCTTTTAGTCACGATGGGCATAGGCACTAGCTTTGGCACGATACCTATCTTAGCCTCTATCTACGTGCCGCTTTGCCTTAGTCTTGGCTTTGGCGTACCAGCCATCATCTTGTTAGTTGGTATAGCTGCGGCTCTAGGAGATGCTGGAAGTCCTGCAAGTGATAGCACACTTGGGCCAACAAGTGGTCTAAATGCTGATGGTGAGCACAACCACATATATGATACTTGTGTGCCTACATTTGTATTTTTTAATATCCCACTTATCATCGGTGGCATCGTAGGTGCAATGATACTTGGATAAAATTTGGCGTTAATTACGCCAAATTTCTTTTTATTTCTTCTACTTTTTATCAATATAAATTTTTTGGAACATCTTTTGCTTTTGAAAAATATAAAAATTTAAAATGCAAAAAGGATAAGTCAATGATGAGATCACTTTGGTCTGGTGTTTCAGGCCTGCAAGCCCACCAGATAGCCATGGACGTAGAGGGCAATAATATCGCAAACGTCAATACTTATGGTTATAAATACAACCGTGCAAACTTTGCTGATATACTAAGCCAAACTCCAAGAGTCGCTACTGCTCCACAAGGTCAGCTAGGCGGTCAAAACGCTATGCAAATAGGTCTAGGAACGACTATAAACTCAACTACGAGAATTTTCTCACAAGGCACACTAACATCTACTGATAAGCAAACAGACCTTGCACTTCAAGGAAATGGTTTCTTCGTCGTATCTCCAGATGGTGGAACTACAAGATACTATACAAGAAATGGTGACTTTGTCCGTGATAAAGCGGGAAATTTTGTAAATAATAGCGGCTATATAGTTCAAGGCTGGACAAGAGATGAAGAGACTGGCACTATCGACTCAACAGGTCCGATAAAAAATATCGTAATCAAAGAGGGTCTTACAACTCCGGCAAGAGCTACAACAGAAGTAAAGATAAAAGGCAACCTTGACTCAGGTAACACCATCGACCAAAGAAGTACTCCTATTTATTCACTAGACTCAGTTGCTGGCGGACGTGACTATAACAATGACGGAATTTTAAATGCAAATGAAGTCCACAACGAAAATGATACAAATAACGATGAGTTTTATACGAACTCAAGAAAAGAACAAAGCCTAACAGAGCGTGGTGTAGATCTTGGTGTTACATTTGATGAGCTTGGAAATGGTCTTGCGTTAAGAGACGGACAAGGTATCTGGGTAAGCTACGCAAATGCTAAAACACAAAAATTTACTGTAGGAAGTGGAGCCGCTCAAAATATCGGCCAGATAAATCCACCAGCAACACTTGATATCACAATAAATGGTACTACTATAAAATCTCAAGCAAATTCAATGACAAGTATTAGTGACGTTGCAGCTGCGATCAATGCTCAGTACAACAAAACTGGTGTTAGAGCTGAAATTTCAGAAGGTAATAAACTAACACTTATAAATAGAAATAACTCAGGCACTACTGAAGAGACAAAAAATATCCATCTAAAAGTAAATGGTGGAAATACAGTTACTGGCTTAGCTGATAAAGATATCATAACAGCTTATCAATATGTCTATACGAGCTCTCAAACAACAGCTGTTCATCCAAATAACGATAAAATCGCAAGACAAATAACAACAACAGAAGATCTTCGCGCTGCTATGCAAGAAGATGCTAGAAACCACGTTGACTACAACGGTGACGGTCAAATAAGAGCAAACTCGGATGCACTAGATGCTGCAAAACTAGCAACTGCAGCTCATAAGATAGCTGCTGGTACTGGCGGAGCAGCTATAACAAACACTGCATACCAAACAGCCTATAACACTGCTTATAATGCTGAAATCGCTGCAGGTCATACGCCGGACCAAGCTCACGCAGCTGGTGTTGCAGCACTTCAAGCACTTGCTGGTGACGATACAAACGATGGTGTAAAGGTTACTGTAAATAAATTAGGCCAGTTTCAACTAGAAAACCCAACAAACGAAATAGCTGATCAAGCCCTTTATATGACAACAACTGCTCTTACAAAGCCAGCTCAAGGCACAAACAATGCGGCAGTAAACGAAAACGTACGTTTTACAAATATTATGAAAGCACTTGATGGTGCACTAAGCCCTGGTCAAGCACTAAGAGCAAGTGGAAAGATGATGATGTCAAGCCACGGCTCAACGGCAGAAATTTTTGACTCACTTGGCTCAAAACACACAGTTAGTATAAAATGGGCAAAAACTGGTACTACAACAGATGGTGGTACAGAGTGGAGCATGATCATCCAAGTACCAGAGCCAGCTAAGATAAACTACACAGGCCAAGGTCCAGATAACGTTATAACTGGCTCAGCTAGATTTAACTCAAATGGCTCACTTGCAAGTTTTCACCCAGCAACGATAACATTTTCAGCCAACAACGGATCACAAAGTGGTCAAAACATTAGTTTAAATTTTGGTCTTGGAACTGATTTTAACGGCTTAACAAGCTTTGATAAAGACTCATCAACTGAGTCAATCTCACAAGATGGCTACACAGGTGGCACTCTAAATGGCATAAAAATAGATGAGACTGGAACAATAATAGGCTCATTTTCAAATGGCCAAAGCTTTGGCCTAGCTAAAGTAGCACTTGCTACCTTTACAAACAACGAAGGTCTTCAAAGCGAGGGTGGAAATGTCTTTTCACAAACCGCAAACTCAGGCGAGGCAGTTATCGGTGCAGCTGGCACAGGCGATAAGGGAACGATCGCAGCTTCAAAACTTGAAGCTAGTAACGTCGATCTAAGCCGTGCGCTAACAGATCTTATCGTCATACAAAGAGGCTTTCAAGCAAACTCAAAAACGATCACAACGAGCGATGAGATGCTAAATACACTTCTTCAATTAAAACAATAATAACTAAGACTTTTACAAAAGGGAGCGTTTGCCTCCCTTTGAAATTTATGCTCTAAATTTACAAATAAAATCAGCCTTATTTTTGTAAAATGTTAAAAAATTTTACAAAAGAGAAAAAATGCAAGTAACACTTCTAAATCACACTCCACTAAATATCTGTTCTCACGCTATCCGCACATGCTGGCAAAGCTTTGATAAAGGCGACAACGGTGGCGAAAAAGATATTGAGCTAATAGATAGAGTAGGCAATAAATTTAAGCATGCCTCGACCTTAGAGCACCTATATTATAACTTCTACATCCAAGGTATCTCTCGTGCGCTACTTCAAGAGCTCGCTCGTCATCGCTTGGCAAGTTTAAGCGTCAAATCGACTCGCTACACGCTAAAAGAGCTAAAAAAAGAGGAAAAATTTGAAGTAGGGCAATTTGAGCGTGCGGCTAAATTTATCGTACTAACAAATGACGAGCTAGTGGATAACGCAAGCATAAGAGCGCTTGAAAATTTACGTGAAATTTTAGCCTCAACTACAAAAAGCCTTGACATCGTCAAATACTGCCTGCCAGAGTGCTACAAAACCGAGCTTACATGGAGCATAAATGCTAGAAGCTTGCAAAATTTTATCTCACTTCGCAGCTCAAAATCAGCCCTTTGGGAGATAAGAAATTTAGCAAATGCTATTTTTGCTGCCTTGCCTGATGAGCATAAATTTATATTTGAGAGATGTTTGCCAGAAGATGAATCAAACTAACATTTGAGTTAGTGCCGTTTGTGGTTTAGAAGTGATGAAATAGGCAAATTTACTTTTGTAAAACGTAAAGAAGTTCGTCTACGTGGATGTTTCTAGCTTTTAAATTTCTGCTACCACGGTAAGCGTTGTATTTTTTACGAAGCAGATGAACCTTGCCCATTTTGTTTAAATTTTTATCAAATTCATCTTGGTTGATAAAACCTTCTGAGTTAAATGAAATCAGAACAAATTTCGCCTTTAAATTTGCTATCAACTCGAAAAATGCCTCACCTGCTGACGATTTTTTATTAAAGACTGATCTGTTCCAGTCCTTTGCAATGCCTGAAACTTTTGAAATTTTACTTGGTTCCTCGTAGCTTGCGATGAGATTTAGCATGAAGTAGTTTGAGCCGTATGGGTGCTGATTATAAGGTGGGTCAAGATAGATTAAATCAAGCCCATCAAGCTCTTTTGCGAGCAAATTTGCGTCCTTTTGATAGACCTCAAAGGGCACACTAAAATTTGAAAAAATAGGCTTAGTCAAATTTATATCAGAGGTGATCCTTGAGATGGCATTTTGCCCCTGTCCTCCAAACTGACCGATACCTTCCTTATTTTTATGAAAGCCTTTAAAAATTCCGCTTGTATTTGCATGCACGCTTGCATTATAAAGAAGCGGAGCTATGAAGAAATTTTTCATTTTAGCTGGCACTAACTTGTCTATGAGTCTTCTTGCTGTATCAATAAAAATAGCATTTTTTCTAGTATAAAAAACTCTCTCACCCTCGGTAATATTTTTATCATCTTGTGGGGCATAAAGTCTTGTTATAAAGCCCTCAGAAAGGTTATTTTTTATCTCTTTTTCAAGCTTTTTTTGCCAGAAATTTATCTCATTTTTTAGTTCATTTGTGGCGTTTTGCAGGTAGCATGAGTTTGTGATGAAGCTATAAAGCTCCAAGTCGTTTGCAACTAAAAATTCGCTATTTTGCTTTAAAAACCTAGCCACCACGCCGCTTCCACTAAAGAGGTCACAGCAGCTAAGCTTATCTTTTTTAAGCTCGTCTTTTGCGTATTTTACGCCTAGATCTATAAAGCCTAAAAGAGAGCGTTTATTACCAAGATAGGTTAAAATTTGCTCTTTTAAATAGGCTTGATTTTCTTGTTTTGCTGGCTTCAAATCAGTGCTTTTTTAGTCCCATAGCATCAACGTCAAGCTTGATCTCATCGTTATTTATGATGACTAAGCCAAGATCAAGAATTTTCTTTGCTATGGCGTGTGCTTCATCAAGTGAGTGCATCTTGTAAGTACCGCATTGAAATTTATTTAGCTCTGGAATTTTATCTTGATCTTTAACCTCTAAGATATCTTTCATAGAGGTTAGCCATGCCTTTTTTACGGCTTCTTCGCTAGGTGTGCCGATCAAACTCATATAAAAGCCAGTTCTACAGCCCATCGGCGAGATGTCGATGATTTCTACGCCGTTGCCATTTAGGTGATTTCTCATAAAGCCAGCAAACAAATGCTCTAATGTATGGGTACCTTTTTCTGGCAAAATTTCTTCATTTGGCTTGCAAAATCTCAAGTCAAAAACACTTATATCATCGCCTTTTGGCGTTTTCATACTTTTTGCTAGTCTTACTCCTGGGGCTTGCATTTTTACATGATCTACACAAAAACTATCAAGTAATGGCATATCTTCTCCTTTAAATTTTGGTAATTCTAGCGTAAAAAATGTTTAAAATTTAAAGGCTCATGCAAAATTTCACATAAGCCTTGTAATATCTGAATGTTTGTGGGTATTAAAATAATAAAAATTTTACTTACTATTATAAATTTCTCATATATTCTGTACTATAAATACCTTGAATACGTCTTTCCATATCACCATACCAACTTTTTGGAAGAGTGGTAAAAGAATTAAATTTCTCTAATAAATTTAAATTTTCATTTGGTGCGAAAAAGAGCCTATTTACCTCCAAAATACTCATGCCAACTTCATCCTTTTTGATGATCTCTATGGTGTCACCTGCCTTACACGATCCTGGAGTGATTACGCGGTAATACCAGCCTGTTAAGCCGGTTTCAAAGATGTGAGTAGCCATATTTTCATTGCCCCATCTTTTTGAGAGCTTAAAGCAAGGCTTTCTTGGCTGCGATACTTGAAGGACTAGTGAGCCGATCTTATGGATATCGCCCACGCAGACACTACTCTCATCAAGGCCGTCAATGCATAAATTCTCACCCATAGCTCCATAAGCCATATTTTTAAATCCTAAAAATTTCTCCCATTTAGCGTAGTTTTCAAACGAATTTGCAAATACAGCTTTCTCAGGGCCTCCATGATGCTTCGTATCAGCGACACTATCACCCTCAAAGCCAAGCTCATTTGCAAAAATTTCGTCATTTTGAGCTACTTTAAAAATAGCTGAGCTCCAAGGTGTATTTAGCTTATCAGTCGCACTTTGCGAGCCGTAGTTTTTTACCTCGCCGATTAATAATGCTTTTACAATTGCCATTTTTCCCCTATCAAAATTTAGCTTACTCTTAAATTATTTGCGTGAGTTAGTGCGATTGCGATCGCATCGGTAATATCAAGCGGTTTTATCTCTTTGTTTATACCTAAAATTTTCTTCACCATAAATGCTACTTGCTCTTTGTCAGCTTTGGCCTTGCCAGTGACAGTTTTTTTTACCTGAAGCGGCGTATACTCGGCAAAATCGCCATGAAGCTGTAAAATTTTAAGGCTAAGTGCTCCGCGAAACTGAGCGAGCTTTAAAACCGTTTTTGGATTATAAGCAAAAAATATATCTTCGATCGCGACCTCGTCGAATTTATTATTTTTAAAGATGAGATCGAGCCCCTCGCAAAGCTCGGTAATCTGATACTGAAGTGTGTTTGGTTTTATTTTTATGAGTCCTGCTTCAAGAAGTGTAGTTTTAAATTTATTTTTTTCAAGTATTGCATAACCACAATTCTTCGTACCTGGATCAATTCCTAAAATTTTCATCACTATCTTTTCAATACTTTTTCACGACTTTTTCACGATGTGAAAAAGTTTGTCAGAGTTTAACAAAGGTTTTATTAAATTTAAGATAGTATCACTATAAAAATTCTCAAAATTTAAGGCATAAAAATTTGATAGCAGACGAAATTTTAGAAAATCTTTCAACACAAATTTCACCTGAAGAATACCAAAGTTATATCAAGCAATTAAAATTTAACGAAAAGGCTTCAGACGATCATATTATAGTATTCACTGCACCAAATGAGTTAATGGCTAAATTTATAAATACAAGATATGCTGATAAGATCGCTCATCTATATGAAGTTAGAACAGGCATAAAACTAAATATAGAAATTTCATCTACTAAAAGTAGCAAGGTATCAAAACAAAATCAAATAAATGTTAAGCAAATAAAAATACAAAGTAGCATTTTAAATCCAAGCTACACATTTGAAAATTTTGTCTGTGGAGCGTCAAATCAATATGCATTTTTAAGCGCAAAAGCAGCCGCTGAAAAACCTGGCGTACTTTATAATCCACTTTTTATCTACGGCACGACGGGACTTGGCAAGACTCACTTACTCCAGTCAGTCGGAAATCATTGTTTAAATAAAGGAAAAACCGTTATTTGCGTAACTAGCGAACAATTTATGATAGATTTTACCAGTCACATAAATAACCACTCAATGCCAAAATTTCGTGAAAAATATAGAAACTGCGATGTTTTACTAATAGACGATGTACAGTTTCTTGGTAAAACTGATAAAATCCAAGAGGAATTTTTCAACACATATAATGAACTTTTAGCAAAAAATGGTCAAATAGTTATGACTTCAGATCGACCTCCAAAGACACTAAAAGGCTTTGAAGATAGGATGATTTCAAGATTTGATAAGGCTTTTATGGCTGATATTACGCCACCTGAACTTGATACAAAAATAGCCATCATCATCAAAAAATGCGAATTTGATAAAATCGATCTAAATAAGGAGGTCATAAACTACATAGCTACAAACATGGGAGATAATATCCGTGAGATCGAGGGAGCTATCATAAATTTAAACGTATTTAAAACTCTTATGAAAGAAGAGATCACACTTGATCTTGCAAAAAGTATATTAAAAGATTTGATCAAAGAAAAACGTGAAAATATAAATTTCGATACTATCGTTGAAATAGTTAGTAAAGAACTAAATATCAAACAAAGTGATATAAAAAGCAAATCAAGAGTTACAAATATAGTAGAAGCAAGACGAATCATCATATATCTTGCAAAGATGCTTACAACAAACTCAATGCCACAAATTGCAAACTATTTTGGTATGAAAGATCACAGTGCCGTTAGTCATAATATTAAAAAGATAAATGAACTAATACAAACTAATGAAATTTTTAGTCTAAAAGTTACTGAATTAAAAAACAAAATTTTGACAAAAGGATAAAATACAATATGAAATTTGTGAATAAATGTGAAAAAGAAAATATAAATTTTCACATTTCAAATAGCTGTATTTCGATGTTTGAAAGCACTTTTCACTTTTTAACATCACCTACTAAAACAAAAAAATTAAATTTAAAAATAGAAGGAAGTTTTTAATGAAAGTTTTAATAAACAAAAATATGCTTGAAAGCATAGTAACAAATACAAATCCATATCTTGAAAAAAGAGATCTTAGTGCTATAACTTCTCACATTTATATTTCAGCAAAAGATGGGGTTTTAAATATAAAAGCAACTGATCATGAAATAGGTCTAGCATATAAGCTAAGTAATGTAAAAATCGTTGATCAAGGTTATGCAACTGCAAATGGTAAAAAACTACTTGACATTATAAAAAGTCTAAAAGACGAAGAAGTGATGTTAGAAACTGTAAATAACTATCTTTATATAAAACAAAAAAACTCAAAATACAAACTTCCAATGTATAAATTTGAAGATTTTCCAGAATTTCCAACGATAGAAGGTAAATCAAAATTTGATGTTGATGCTGTTATGTTAGGAAGAAGTTTAAAGAAAATTTTACCAAGTATTGATAGTAATAACCCAAAATTTGAACTAAATGGTGCTTTCCTTGATATTAAACAAGACTTTATAAATATCGTTGGAACCGACACAAGAAGACTTAGTGTATTTAAATTTCAAACACCAACTGAAAAAGAATTTTCACTCATAATCCCTAAAAAAGCTATCAATGAAATACAAAAACTATTTTTTGACAAGATAGAAATTTACTATGATGAAAATATTTTAATCGCTCAAAGCCAAAATTTTGAATTTTTCACAAAACTTATAAATGGTAAATTTCCAGACTATGAGCGTGTCATACCAAAAGAGGTAAGAAAAAGGCTTCAACTAAATAGAGACAAGATGATAGAAGGCATAAAAACTATCTCAATGCTAAGTGATACAATGAAAATAACTTTTTCAAAAGACAATATAACATTTGAAAGTGTTATAGAAGATAATTCTGAAGCAAAAACTACGATAGATTATCAAACTGGTTTAGAGCTTGGAGATGAATTTTTCATAGGTATAAAAAATAGATATCTACTTGACTTTTTAAGTAGCATCGAGAATGAAAATTTTGAGCTTGGATTTAATGAAAGCTCATTGGCATTTGTTGTAAGTTCAAAGGAGCTAACAACAGTGATAATGCCGATAAATTTATAAGATAAGGTCTAGGTTATGGAAAATAATTACGGCGCAGAAAATATCAAAGTACTAAAAGGTCTTGAGGCGGTCAGGAAACGCCCAGGCATGTATATAGGCGATACTAACATAAGCGGCCTTCACCACATGATCTACGAAGTAGTTGATAACTCTATTGATGAGGCAATGGCCGGCTACTGTGATACGATAGATGTTGAGCTTACACGTGAGGGCTCAGCGATCATTAGCGATAATGGCCGTGGTATCCCAGTAGATATGCACCCAACTGAGAAAATTTCAGCTGCGACAGTTGTTTTGACAGTGCTTCACGCTGGTGGTAAATTTGACAAAGATACTTATAAGGTCTCTGGCGGTCTTCACGGTGTTGGTGTATCTGTCGTAAATGCCCTTTCTAAAAAGCTAGTCGTAAATATCAAGCGTGATGGCAAGCTTCATAGACAAGAATTTGCAAAAGGTATCCCTCAAAGTGATCTTGAAGTGATAAAAACTACAAACCGCACAGGTACGCAAGTTGAGTTCTGGCCAGATGATAGTATATTTGAAGTGACAGAATTTGATGATGAAATTTTAGTAAAAAGATTTCGCGAGTTAGCATATCTAAACCCAAAGATAACTATAAATTTTAAAGATCAAAGAAATGGCAGAAGCGAGAGCTTTCATTTCGAGGGCGGGTTAGAGAGCTTTGTAACTGATATGAACAAAGCAAATGCTGTTAGTAAAGCAGTATCATTTAGCGGCGGCGAAGATGATGTTATGGTTGATTTTGCCCTGCTTTACAACGACACTTATAGTGAAAATTTACTAAGCTTTGTAAATAACATCAAAACTCCAGATGGTGGTACGCACGAGGCTGGCTTTAGAGCGGGCCTTACAAGAGTCATCACAAACTATGTTCAAGCAAACGCTGCTGCACGTGAAAAAGATACAAAGATAACTGGCGAAGATATCCGCGAGGGACTTATTGCAGTTGTTAGCGTAAAAGTGCCAGAGCCGCAGTTTGAGGGACAAACAAAGGGCAAACTAGGCTCAAGCTATGTAAAACCTATCGTTCAAAAGATGGTTTTTGACGTGCTTACAAAGTATTTTGAAGAAAATCCTATTGAAGCAAGAGCGATAATGGACAAAGCTCTAATGGCAGCTCGTGGTAGAGAAGCTGCTAAAAAAGCTAGGGATCTAACTCGCAAAAAAGAGAGCATGAGCGTAGGCACGCTCCCTGGCAAACTAGCTGATTGTCAAAGCAAAGACCCAGTAATTAGCGAGCTATATCTAGTGGAGGGCGACTCTGCGGGCGGTTCTGCAAAGCAGGGACGTGATAGAGTTTTTCAAGCGATATTGCCGCTTAAGGGTAAAATTCTAAACGTTGAAAAGGCAAGACTGGATAAAATTTTAAAGTCTGATGAGATAAAAAATATGATAACAGCGCTAGGCTGCGGCATTGGAGATGAATTTGACGCTGAGAAGCTTAGATATCATAAGATCATCATCATGACCGACGCAGACGTCGATGGTAGCCACATCCAGACACTGCTTTTAACTTTCTTCTTTAGATTTTTAAATAAAGTCGTAGAAAACGGCCACATCTACCTAGCTCAGCCACCACTTTACCGATATAAAAAAGGTAAGAAAGAAATTTATCTAAAAGATGAAAAGGCATTAAACGAATTTCTTATCGAAACTGGTATCGAAGGCGTTGATATAGAGGGCATTGGCAGTGCGGATTTGATTGACTTTTTAAAGATCGTTGCGGCTTATAGAAGTGTCTTAAAAGAGCTTGAAAAACGCTTTAACGTCCTTTCAGCGATCCGCTATATGATAGAAAATCCAGACATCGTCTCAAAAAGCTACAATGAAATTTTTGAAATTTTAAAGAATTTCTTAAAAGCTGAGGGTCATAACATCCTAAACCACTACGTTAGCGAAGATGAGATTAGAATTTATGTGCAAACTGAAAGCGGCCTAGAAGAGCTTGTAGTAAATGAAAATTTATTCACAAACCCACTTTATGAAGAGGCGCTTTATATCAGCCAAAAGATAAAAGAGCGCGGCCTAGACTTGCATAGTGATGTTATAGAAGTGCTTGATGAAGTAGAAAAAAATGCGAAAAAAGGTGCATATATCCAGCGCTATAAAGGTCTTGGTGAGATGAACCCTGAGCAGCTTTGGGAGACTACGATGAACCCTGAGAACAGAAGACTTTTAAAGATCGATATAAACGACGCTATAAGCGCTTCTGACACGTTTAATCTCTTTATGGGCGATGAGGTTGAGCCAAGAAGAAACTACATCCAAGACCACGCAAAAGATGTAAAACACTTAGATATTTAAAAGGTGATCAAATTTAAATTTGACCTAATTAGCAAAAAATAAAGGATAAAGAATGAGCGAAGAGCTAGAGATAGAGATGAAATACGGCGAGAAAATTTTGAAAGAATTTGACGTAGAGAGTGACCTTGAGGTCTGGGAAAATAAGCAAACAAGGGACTATGTCATAAAGATCACTCTGCCTGAATTTTGTTGCCTTTGCCCTCGCTCTGGTTATCCTGACTTTGCGACGATATATCTTGAGTACATCCCAAACAAGCTAGTTGTCGAGCTAAAAGCGATAAAGCTTTATATAAATAGCTTTATGAGCCGCAACATCAGTCACGAAGATAGTATAAATGAAATTTACTCTGTTTTAGAAAAAAAACTTGAGCCAAAATTTATGAAGATAGTGGGCGACTTTAACCCACGTGGAAATGTTCATACGGTTATTGAGATCAGCTCCGATCTAGTTGTAAAAAAGCCAGCTGAAGAGAAAGAATACGCTCCAAGAAGTAGGGAGAGAAGCTTTAGCGACAAAGCGCGTGAGAGACGTAGCACAAGCGATCGTGCTAGTAGCAGAGGCAGCAGAGATGATAAATTTAAAAAAGATGACAAGCCAAGAAGAAGCTCAAACAAAGAGGGCTTTAGAAAGATAAGCTATGCCGATGATAAGAAGCCAAAAGTAGTCAAAAAGGATAAATAATGATAAGTGCTAAGCTTATAGAACATATCTTTAAAGCAGCATCTATATCACGTTGGAACGACTATCCAAAGATGACAAATTTAGTCGAGCTTGACAAGCAGGCTCATAAATTTATCATCGCTTATTTCATAGCAAAACAAGAGCAAGACGCCGATATGAACTATATCATTGAGGCTGGAATTTTTGAGTTTTTAAGTAGGGTCGTAGTCACTGACATACGACCAGATGTCTTTCATCACATACAAAAGACAAAAAAAGAGCAAATAAATAGCTGGGTCTTAAGCAACCTAGAGGAGCTGATCTCAGAGATCGAAGATGGCAAATTTTTAGAGAGATTTAAAAACCACTTTAAAAATGATAAAAAGCATGAAAAAGAGCGCCTAATCCTAAAAGCAGCCAGTTATCTTGCCACGAGGTGGGAATTTTCTATTGTCTATCAAACGAGCCAGTTTTTAAGCGACATCGACGAGCTTAAGGCGAAGGTTGAAGAGGAGATGGAGGATTATTATGAGCTAATTGGCGTTAGAAAGATCGCTATGAACCAAAAATTAGCCCGCCTTGTTGATCTAAGCGGTAGGCTAAGGTTTCAAAAGCGCTGGGCACAAACGCCTCGCATCCCTGAAACTGCGGTCTTAGGACATATGCTAGTAGTTGCGATACTTAGTTATTTTTACTCACTCAAAGCAAAAGCTTGCAAAAGACGCCTAGAAAATAACTTCTTTTGCGCACTATTTCACGATCTGCCAGAGAGCCTCACAAGAGATATCATAAGCCCTGTAAAATACGGCGTAAAGGGGCTAAATGAGATCATCAGCGAGTATGAGATGAGGCTTATTGATGAGAGGATTTTGCCATTTGTGCCTGAAAAGATCAAAGATGAGTTTAGCTATATCCTTGGTATCAGAAAAGATGGCGAGAAATTTATAAAAGATGAGTTTGAAAATAGAACATATGAGCGCAAGATCATCTGCCACGAAGGGACTATGGAAAACGTAAATGAGGATAAATTTAACCCGATCGACGGCAAAGCATTAAAATACTGCGACAAACTCTCAGCCTACATCGAAGCTGGAATTTCTATAAGCTACGGCGTCAAGTCAAAAGAGCTAACTGATGGCTTTAATAATATGTATAAATTTTTTAGTGAAAAACCTAAGATTGACGGAGTGGATTTTTTAGAAATTTGCGATGATTTTAATGAACATTTTGGTTTAGAAAGACCCCCTCTCAGATAACTGCGGCACACACTTAATACAAGTGCTCTGCTGTGTTCCCACCCTGAAGCGGTGCTCATAAAAAGCATTGCACAGGTCTAAGAAGGAGCTTCGCAATCATACAGAAACTATACTTAAATTTTGTTTTATAGTTACATTTTTAAAAATTTAGCTTTAAAAGTATATAATCAGCCCAAATTTCATAAAAAGTAGAGTAATGTCTGGAAAGTTTAAACTTCGTTTTTTATCAGCTTTTAGAGATTTTTTTATCTATCATCACAAATCTTTAGAATTTCGTGCCAAAATTTTTGCCGCTATGATCTCTGCTAAATTTGACCCAGACGAAGATGATTTTTTTGTTTTAAATGACATTACAAATGAAATTTATGAAAATGACCAAACCAGAAAAGATTTTTTAATCCAAACTGTTAAAGAGTATGTAGCAAGAGTTAAAAGAAACGATAGGATCACACTTGATGCACTACTTTTAAGCATTGATAAAGACCTAAAAGATCACAAAAGATATGCCAAAAAGATAGATTTTTCTCACCTTCGTCGCTTGATGAGTGGCTGCGAGGAAGAAATTTTAGTTCAGCAAAGAGTTTACGAGTTTTTAATAAACGAAGTCAAACTCTATTCTTAAAATTATCATTGATATTTAAATTTTTAATCATCAACTAGTATAAAAATTATTTCTTCATCTGAATAGCAGTTTGGATCATCTCATCACTTGTTGTGATACTTTTTGCACTAGCCTCATAAGCCTTTTGTGTGACTATAACCTCACTTAGCGCTTGACCAAGATCGACATTACTCATTTCAAGTTTATTTGCAAGAATTTGCGCTCCATAAATGGTCTCACCAGCTTTATTTTTGTAAAAAAATGCTTCACCTGAATTTGGAGTTGCCTCATAGAGATTATCACCTACTTTTGATACGCCCTGTTCATTTTGGAAGTGATATAGAGCTATTTTTGCAACTATAAATGAACGAGAATTGTCAAAATTTGCCATGATATTTCCACGGTCATCGACGCTATATTTTGAGAGATTTCCTTCGGCGTAGCCATCTGCTTTTATGACAAAGTCTTTTTTTGAATTAGCCGAGCTTGTTATGCCATTATAGACATTTGCATCTCCATCGCCAAGAAAATTTAAAGCTACGTTTCCAACGCTTGTTAATGTATTTGTAACAAGCCTGCCGCTACCATCAAAAGTAAGTGTTCCCATAGCTGTATTTTGTACAACACCATTAGCATCAGTTATCGTAGCTGTGGCATTCCATGTAGTTTGATTGCCACCTTGAGGGATTTGCTTTATAAAATTTATAGTTACTAAGCTCTTTGTACCATCGCTGTTATATATCTCTGAGCTTAGTTTTTCTTTATTAGCTACTTCAACTAGTGATGTAACTTCAGCTTTTACATCTAAGCTAGCAAAATTCATAAATTTTAGGCTTTTATTGTTTATATGCCAGCTGCCATCGCTCTCTAGCATAGTTGAAAACTCGCTAATTTTACCATCACCGTCTTTTACTTTTACCACCACGCTATCACCTGCTTTTGCACCAAATCTTGTCTGACTTAGTGGGATTTGCCCATTTAGTGAGATAGTTTTGTTTGTATTATCAAGTGTATAATTAAAATTTGCCGCATCAATGGCTGTTGTTTGTCTATTTGTTATTAGACTTGAGTCTAGGTTACCTTTTAAATTTATATTTTTTGTTTGCTTGGCTGGCATATATAAAAAATGAGGTAAATTTATACCTTTTTGTGAGCCAGTATCGCCTAGTTTTAGATCTTCTTCTTTTGCAGTAAATGCCTGCGTGGTACCTTTTGTTTGACCATATTTTCTAAGAGCATTAGCACTTGGAGTAACTGGAGTAAAACTTGTTAACGTACCAAGAAGCAAGTTGCCTTTATTATCTACTAAATTTCCAGCCCCATCTATATCAAAGCTACCTGTTCTTGTATAGTAGTTTTTGCCATTTTTATCAACGACACCAAAAAAACCTTTACCACCTATGGCTAGGTCGAAGTTATTATCGGTATTTTGAAAACTACCATTTGTCATCTTTAAAGCTGTCGTTTGTTTCGTAGCTCCAAGACCTACTTGATTGTTAGTTGGACCACTTCCAGCGGAAGCCATATGTTGATTGATTAAATTTTTAAACTCAGGGATTGAAGCTTTAAAACCTACGTTGTTGATATTTGAGATATTATTTGCCCAAACATCCATGCCAAAGCTTTGTGTTTTAATGCCACTAATTCCGTTGTAAAAACCTCTCATCATGGCTTTTATCCTTCGTAAAATTCAGATATTTTATCCATTGGGACATATTCACCTGCGATTTTTATCATAGCTTTGCCATCTACAAATTTTACTGCTTCAACCGGATAGCTACCTACTTGAGTCTTGTATGAATTACCATCTTTTCCAGTGTAATTAACAGAAACTGTATATGCGCCGTTTGGTAATTGTTTTCCAGAATCATCTTTACCATCCCAAGATATTCTGCGAACTCCTGATTTTAGATCTTTTATATCAATTAAACGAACGACCTCTCCATTTGCATTTTTAATTTCAAGCTTGCCATTTGCAAGATCTGATTTAAAATAAAGTGCAAAATTCACAGTTTTTTGCTCATCTGTTAGTAAAACTGAGTTTGAACCGGTTGAGACCATTTTTCCAAGAGCTGAGATAGCGTAGGCATTTGCATTTGATTTTAATTGATTTACAAGCTCTTTCATAGCTGAGTTTGTATTTTGTTGCATCTCTAGTGATGCTAGTTGGCTAGTTTGTGTGAGCATCTTTTCAGTATCCATAGGGCTTGTTGGGTCTTGATACTGAAGCTCTGTTAAAAGTAGCTTCATAAATGCGTCTTTATCTAGCTGCGCATTTGGGTTAGTTCCTGTGCCAGCTGCCGCATCTTGCTTTGCTTTTGCCTTTTTCTCGGCGTTTTTTTGTTGTGTTGTTTGTGTAGTTATATCTGAAACTGAAGCCATAATCTCTCCTAAATATATCTTGGTATTACTAGCTCAAGCAAGCTTTGTTCCGCTTGAGCGTTTTCGCTCTCTTCACTTTGATTTGAGCTATATTTGTTCTTTGCTTGTTCTTTTTTATCTTGTCTTTGATTTTGATCTGAGAAATTCATCTCAAGCTCGGTAAATCCCATATTTACAAGGCTATTTTTAAACTCGGCTTGATTTTGCAAAAAAAGATTCATCGTAGCCGTGGTTGAGTTAAAATTTACATGTAAGTTATTGCCGCGATTTACCATCGTGATCTCAACTTCGCCTAAATTTAGTGGATTAAGCGTTATGTTAAAACGAGTGATCGGAGCTTTGTAATTTTGAACCTGCTCTTTTAGCGTAGAAGAGAAGTTACTAAGCGTCTCTTTTATCTCAGCCTTTGTTTGAAGCTGGTGTTTAGCGCTACTAGCGATATCTTTTACCATTTGATTTAGTTCTGATTTATTATCGCTGTTAAATGTCTCTTTGCTCTCTAAATTCTCATTTTTTTGCTGTTCTCTTTCAGGGAAGAGTAGCGACTCAAGAGTTGGAGCTTTTTGCGCCTTTTGCTCGTGTAAATTTACCTTTACTTTTGGCTCGTTTTCTAGCTCTATATCTACTGGCTCATCGTCAAGCTTTACTTCGCTATCATCTAGCTTTTTAGGCTCTTCTTTTACTAAATTTTTAACTTCGCTAGTTGGATTTGCCACTACCTCTTTTAACAAAGTATCAAGCTTTACGACCTCTTTTGGCTCGTTTTTGATGATAGTTTGCTCGACCTCGTTTTTTAGCTCTTTTAGGTAAAAAGGTTTGTCCTCAGTCTTTATCGGCGTGAAAAATTCCTGCTTGCCCAAATTTTTAAACATCTCATTTAGTTTTGGCACATCTTCGTTTGAAATTTCTATATTTTCAAGGCCAAGGTCAAATTTCTTAGCAAGGTCGATAAGATCGCTAACGCTTTTAACGTTGCTAAGCTCTTCGACGTTTTCAGGCACACTTAAGAAATTTGCTATTTTGTCGCTGAAATTTGGAAATTTACTTACTTTTTCATTGCCGTTTAGAATTTCTAAAACTTGCAAAAGCTGCATGAAATTTGCATTTTCATAGAGCTCATTTTTTGTGTTTTCATCCAAATTTTCTTCAAGTGCGGCCGAAATTTTTGCCGCACTTTCGCTTTGAGATTTTTGTAGCGTCTCTTTTTGAGTTGTAACCGTTTTTACTATCTCTTTGACATCTTTTTCAGTGATTTTTTGGCCGCTATTTGCCTTACTCGCAGCTGCATCTAAAACCATCGACAAAAATTCGCCGTTGTTTTGAGATTTCTTAGAAGCAGATGGCTTTTTACCTCCAGCAGGAGCCAGCAAATCTACGTTATTTTTCGCTGTATAAGCTTGCATTTAAACCTTTCAAATTTTTAAACTTAATGCCAAACATGCAAAATCTATTCCAAAAATTAATTTCTTGATATCAGCTTAAAATTTATAAAAATTTGGCTATAATCTGCCCCTATTTTAAAACTGACAAACGAAAAATAGCAAACTAATAAACGGAGAAAAATTTGGAAAAGATACGAAATATAGCCGTTATCGCACACGTCGACCACGGTAAGACAACAATGGTTGATGAGCTTTTGAAGCAGTCAGGAACATTTAACGAGCATCAAAACCTTGGCGAGCGTGTAATGGATAGCAACGACATCGAAAGAGAGCGTGGCATCACGATCCTTTCTAAAAATACCGCCATTCGCTACAAAGATACAAAGATCAACATCATAGACACCCCAGGCCACGCCGACTTTGGTGGCGAGGTAGAGCGTGTTCTTAAGATGGTTGATGGCGTTTTGCTACTTGTTGATGCGCAAGAGGGCGTTATGCCGCAAACTAAATTCGTCGTCAAAAAGGCGCTATCTCTTGGACTTCGCCCAATCGTCGTTGTAAATAAGATAGACAAGCCTGCTGGCGATCCAGACCGCGTTATAAATGAAATTTTTGACCTTTTTGTCGCACTTGATGCAAATGACGAACAGCTAGAATTTCCGGTAGTTTATGCAGCTGCGAAAAATGGCTACGCGAAACTAAAACTAAGTGATGAAAACAAAGATATGCAACCACTTTTTGAGACCATCTTATCTCACGTACCAGCTCCAAGTGGTAGCGATGAGAACCCACTTCAGCTTCAAGTTTTCACGCTTGATTATGATAACTACGTCGGTAAGATCGGTATTGCGAGGATTTTTAACGGCAAGATATCAAAAAACCAAAATGTCATGCTTGCAAAGGCTGATGGCACAAAGACAACTGGTAGAATTTCAAAGTTAATTGGTTTTATGGGTCTTGAAAGAACAGATATTAACGAAGCTGGTACTGGTGACATCGTAGCGATCGCTGGATTTGACGCACTTGATGTTGGTGATAGCGTTGTTGATCCAAACAATCCTCATCCACTCGATCCGCTCCACATCGAAGAGCCAACACTTAGCGTTGTATTTTCTGTAAACGATGGCCCACTAGCAGGTACTGAGGGCAAACACGTTACATCAAATAAGATCGATGAGCGCCTTGCAAACGAGATGAAGACAAATATCGCGATGAAATACGAAAACATCGGCGAGGGCAAATTTAAAGTAAGTGGCCGTGGTGAGCTTCAGATTACTATTTTGGCTGAAAATATGCGCCGCGAGGGCTATGAATTTTTACTTGGCAGACCTGAGGTTATCGTAAAAGAGATAAACGGCGTAAAATGCGAGCCATACGAGCTTTTAGTCATCGACGCACCTGATGATACGACAGGCACTGTCATAGAAAAACTAGGCAAAAGAAAGGCTGAAATGGTCTCTATGAACCCAACAGGTGATGGTCAAACAAGGATCGAGTTTGAGATCCCAGCACGCGGACTTATCGGTTTTAGAAGCCAGTTTCTGACTGATACAAAAGGTGAGGGCGTTATGAACCACAGCTTTTTGGAGTTTAGACCGTTAAGTGGAACAGTGGAGCACAGAACAAATGGCGCGCTAGTTTCGATGGAAAACGGAGTAACGCTTGCTTATTCGCTATTTAACTTGCAAGATCGTGGTGTGCTTTTCCTTGATCCGCAAGCAAAAGTCTATGTGGGCATGATCATTGGCGAGCATAGCCGTCCAAACGACCTTGACGTAAATCCTATCAAGGGCAAAAACCTAACAAACGTGCGTGCTAGCGGTAGTGACGATGCGATCAAGCTTGTCCCACCTAGAAAGCTAAGTCTTGAGCGCGCGCTAGAGTGGATAGAAGATGACGAGCTAGTCGAGGTTACGCCTATAAATATCCGCGTTCGCAAGCGCTATTTAGATCCAACAGAACGCAAAAGAAAAGCAAAACTCTAATTAAAATTTGTCATCTAGCCCCTTTGTAAAGGGGCTAATAATTAAACTCTAAAAACAGCAAATAAATTTATATAAATTTCTCATATTTTTTGCATTATTTATTTAAATTGGCTTTGTTCAAGACGAAATAGAGTCATTCTCTCTCATCTAAAATTTATCAATCCTAAAACTATTTATACTTTAAAATACCATACTTACTTTTCTATTTTTACTTTTAATATAATCAATACAAAAATACTTAGTTTATGCTAGAATCGGCGAAAATTTAAAGGAAACCGATGAAAAAACTAAAATTTATCTTAGCTCTTGCCGCGGCGTTTATTTTTAGCGGTTGCTACGAGACGACGCTACTTACGCGGGTGCCGATCTCCGCGCTTGCTTCGGATAAAGGCGCGGATGTGAAATCCACGATCGTGCTAACGGACGTAACGCCGCAGACGCACGACGAAAAAGTAGTAACGGACAACGTACGGATTTTTGTCCCGGACGCAAAATTTAAGGACTTCCCGACGGGAGAAACCGCCTACGAGATGAGCGTTAGCGCCGGCAAGGGCGAAAAGGGCGGCAAAAACTCGGACAAGCGCGCCGTGCGGATATATCTGGACGAGTACGGCGGCATCTACGGCAAGCTTAGCAAAAACGTACTTGAGCAGTATGCGGGCGCGGCGAAACAGGGTGAAGCGCCGACGCTAAAAGCGGCGATCAAATTTGAAAACAACACGAAGGCCGCCTATGAGCTGGTCGTCGGAAACGACTTTAAGGCTAGCGATGAGGCGCAGACGGGCGGCGTTTATACCTTGACGCCTGGGCAGGTTACGGGGGCGATCTGGGCGGATAGTACGGCGGTACGTGATGCGGTCGCGGGCAAGACGGTCAAAATCGGCACTCTAAGAAAGGCGGCGAAATGAAAAACGTAAAAATAGGCTTTATTGGCGGCGGAAATATGGGCGGCGCAATGATAGAGGCGCTTTGGCGCGCGCAATCTGACGAAGTGGACGCGGGGCGAAGCCCGGCCGAGGATGAGCGGAAATTTGACGGCGGCAGCGAGGCGCAAAGGGCGGAAAATTTAGCGCAAACGGATAAAATTCCAAGCCAGCGCGAATGCGAAAAAAAGACGAAATTTGAAATCCTAGCCTATGCCAGAAGCAAAAACGAAGCTTTGCGGCAGAGATTCGGCGTAAAAATAGCCGCGAGCGAAACGAATCTAGCGCGCGAAGTGGACGCGGTCGTGCTGGCTACTAAGCCCGCTAGCTACGAGGCTATCTTGCGCCTGATCGCGCCCGAGCTTGCGGGCAAAATTTTGCTTCTTTTGGCGCCGAATTTTGACATAAAGCGCGCTAGGCAAATCACGGGCGATGGCGTTTATATCGCTCGCGCGATGCCAAATATCGCAGCTTGCATCGGCGCATCGGCCACGGCTCTTTGCTTTGACGCGGGATTTAGCGAAGCTAAGAAAGAGACCGTGCGCGAAATAATCGCTAAAATCGGTAAAATTTATGAGATAGACGAGGCCGGGTTTGCCGCATTTACGGGCATCGCGGGAAGCTTGCCGGCGTATGCGTGCGCCTTTATCGAGGCTGCGGCCGATGCCGGCGTGCGGGGCGGACTGCCTAGGCAGCTTTGCTACGACGTCGTTGCGGTAGCCGTGGAAGGAACGGCGCGCCTAATCCAAAGCGGCAAGCACCCGGCCGCGCTAAAAGACGAGGTGTGCTCGCCGGTGGGAACCACGATCGAGGGACTTGTCGCGCTTGAAAAAGGCGGATTTCGCGGCGCCTTGATGGATGCCGTCGCCGCTTGCATCGCCAAAGCGCGGGGCTAGGTAAATTTTTAATGGTAAAAATGAAAAATTTATTATTTGCGCTACTTGTAGCGTTAAATTTATTCGCTAGCGAGCCTAGTCTTTCGCCATTGCTAGCCGCAGATACGCTAGAAAAGCTCAAAAAATGCAAAAACCACGACCTAAACGCCACCAAAGAGTGCGTGCAAGCAGGCATGGTAGCGGCTAACTTAAAGCAAGACTACGGCGCGGCGGAGGGGCTATTTAGCCTAGCCTGCGCCAAAGGAGACGGCGAGGGCTGCTTTTATCTGGGCGAACTTTATAAAAACAACCTAGTAAAAGCTGCGGATAAGAGCGAGCGTGAGACTAAGATTAGCGCGTATTACAAGGCTAGCTGCGTCCTTTACGAGTATTTGCCCGGTTGCTTGGCGCTGGCTAATTTCATGCAAGAAGAGCTGGGCGACGAGGTGCAGTCGTTTGCGATAAACAATACCCTATGCAACAAAAAATACGCTCCCGGATGCTACAACGTGGGCTGGATGATAGAGCGAACGGGAGGCGATATAGGCGAGATGATGGAGTATTACGAGCGCTCGTGTAAGCTAGGCTACGTAGGCGGCTGCGAGAGGGCGGCGTGGCTGTATGAGGGAAATTTCAACGAAAACAGATACGAGCAAGTAAAAAAAGACGTGAAAAAGGCAAAGCAAATGCGAAAAAAGGCGTGCGAGCTAGGCGATAAGCAAAGCTGTTAAATTGATAATAAGGCGTTTTGACAAAAAATTTTAAAACGATAAAACTCTAGAAAGTCTTAGCATAGCCAGCAATGTAGAGTAGTAACTTTTAGTATATTTATAAATACTGTAAGAGGTTTACTAATTTATGTTTTTAAGTTTATAAAAACTTTGCCATACTTTTTATAGTAGCTAGTGAAGTAAAGTTAAATTTTTACTTCACTAGACTTAAAAGTAAAATTTTTACAGAGCTTGTGTTTGCTTATACTTTTAATCATTAAGACAATCAATAAAACTCATTGATAAATTTTCTTCTAAATCTTATTTTTAATAAAAATGAATATTAAATTTCTTAAATAAAGCTAAATATAACAATGTAATTTTAAGCCATTAGGTTATAAGATTTTTTTAAATTTTATTTTTAAGGATTGCAACATGAAAATGCTATTTTTAGCCCCTGCTTTAGCATGTAGTCTTGCTTTTAGTGCCGATGTCATCGCAAAAGATGCCAATATAACGCTAGATGGCAAGATGATCGGAAAGATCGAGGTTTTAACACCAGTTGAAGTCGTCGAAAAAGGCGATAAAACGAGCAAGATCAAGGTTAATGGCGTAGTTTCGGCAAACTATTTAGCCCAACTTCAAAGAAGTATAGAAGATCCTGAAGTTTTTGTAGCTTTTAATGACGAGAGCGAGGCAAATTTCAAAAAAGTAAAAGATCTTGAAGATGACTATGGCGAGGTTTGGTACCAAGTTGATGGCGTTTATGAAGTGCCAAATGACACGCTTGGTGGTAACCAAAAAGAGCTTTACGCAAAGGCAAAGAAAATTTACGAAGAGACCTGCTCAGCATGTCACAGGCTGCACGAGCCAAACAGCTTCACAGCTGCTCAGTGGCCAGCAAATTTATCTGGTATGGTCGATGCTAAATTTGTCGCACTAGATGAAACTGACCTAAATTTAGTGCTTAAATACCTACAACACAATGCCAAAAAAGTAAAATAAATTTTCATAAGGGAGAAAATATGAAAAGACGAGATTTTATAAAATTTTCTGCACTTGCTGCCACAGCAGCGCAAGCAAGCAAGATAGAGGGCGTGACAAAGACCATTTTTGACCAAAACAAAACCTTTGGCGCAAATAGATTTGGGCTATTTTGGGCAAATACCAACTCAAACCAAATCGTCTCCGTCGATCCATTTGAGGGCGATAAATTTCCAAATACCATGAACAACAGCTTGCCAGACCTCATCCAAAACGAGAGCCGCGTGCTCTATCCATACGTGAGAAAGAGCTATCTAAAAGCAAAAGGCGCAGCAAAGAGCGAGCTTCGTGGCAAAGAGGAATTTGTGCGTGTTAGCTGGGACATGGCCCTTGATCTAGCAGCAAAAGCCTTAAAAGAAAATTTCGACAAATATGGCCCTGAGAGCATCTACGGCGAGTGCTACTGGTGGGGCGGTAGCGGCAAGATCAGCTGGGGTAGGACTGTTGGTCACAGGATGCTAAAAGTGCTTGGCGGATATGTAGAAGAGAGCGGCGACTACTCAACGGGTGCTGGCCTTGTTATCATGCTTCACGTCCTAGGCAACAGCGCCGTTTATGATGCTCCGACAAAGTGGGAGGCTATCGCTAAAAACGCTAAAAATGTTGTATTTTGGGGCACTGACCCACTTGTAACTGATCAAATTTCATGGCAACCACCAACACATGATGGCTATCTTGGCATCAAAAAGATAAAAGAGGCAGGCATAAAAACTTATAGCGTTTGCGTCTTTAAAAACGACACCACAAGATACCTTGACTCTGAAGCTATCATCGTTCGTCCAAATACCGACGTAGCAATGATGCTTGGCATGTGCCACTATCTATATGAAAACAAGCTTTATGACGAAGAATTTATCAAAAAATACACAGTTGGCTTTAATAAATTTAAAGACTACCTGCTTGGCACAACCGACAAGGTAGTCAAAGATATCAACTGGGCTAGCAAAATTTGCGGAGTAAAAGCTGAGGATATCGCAAAATTTGCAACAGCACTTGCAAAAGAGCCAAGCGTCATCATCGCAGGCAGATCACTTCAAAGACAAGATCACGGCGAGATGAGCTTTTGGGGTATCGTAACACTTAGCGCGATGCTAGGTCAGATAGGCAAAGAGGGACTTGGCTTCGAGTTTAACCTCTACCACTCAAATGGCGCTACAGACAAGATCGCTCCGTCACTAAAAGGCATCAGCACTAGCATAAGCGAGAAATACGACAACGTAGATGGTGCTCCATGGAAGAAATTTAAAAACGTCACCATCCCATCTTCAAGATCGATCGAGGCTTTGCAAAACCCTGGCAAAGAGATAGACTATGACGGCTCAAAGATCAAGCTACCACACATGAGAGTGGCTTACATGGCGTCTGGATCGATGTTTACAAGGCATCAAGACGTAAATAACGCCGTAAAAGCGTGGCGTAAATTTGACACCGTAATAACAGCTGAGCCATTTTGGACAAGCACAGCAAAACTAAGCGACATCGTCTTGCCAGTAGCCCTTGAAGTCGAGAGAAATGACATCAACCAAAGCGTGCCTACAAACGAATACATCGTGGCTTACAAGCCTGTCGTAGAGCCTATGGGCGAGAGCAGGAGCGATTACTGGATCTGCTCACAAATCTGCAAACGCTGGGGCAGAGAAGAGGTCTTTACAGAGGGCAAAGATGAGCTTGGCTGGGCGAAAGAATTTTACGCAGACGCAGCCGAGCAAGCTAAGGGCATAAATGTCAAGATGCCAAGCTTTGATGAGTTTTGGAAAGAGGGATATGTTAGATTTGAGCAAGATGACGAAGCGAGCAGATACTACACAAGGCTTAGTGCTTTTAGAGAAAATCCTCACAAAAACCGCCTAGGCACGCCATCTGGCAAGATAGAGATATACTCTCCAACTATCGCTAAATTTGGCTACAAAGACTTTGCGCCGCACGCTGCTTGGATCGAGCCATTTGAGTGGCTTGGTAGCGAAAAAGCCAAAAAGTATCCATTTAGCGTCACAACCCCACACTCAAGATACCGCCTCCACTCACAGCTAAATAACTCAATAATCAGAAACTACGCTGAAGTATGTGCGCGCGAGCCAATGCTAATAAACGTAAATGACGCCAAAGCAAAAGGCATCGCAACTGGCGACGTGGTGAGAGTATTTAACGACAGGGGCGAAATTCTGGTCGGTGCGCTTGTCACTGACATCATCCCAGAGCACGTCATCGCCATCTGCGAAGGCGCATGGTACGATCCTGAAGTGCTAGGTGAGAAGAGCCTTTGCAAGCATGGCTGCGTCAATGTCCTAACTCGCGACAAAGGTACATCTAGTATCGCTCAAAGCAACTGCGGACACACGATCCTTGCAAATTTGGAAAAATATAAAGGCGAGATCAAGCCGATCACTGCATTTTCTAAACCAAAAATTTTACAATCTTTGTAGAATTTATATAAATTTAGCCCTCGTTTGGGGGCTAAATTATTTTTAGGTCATTTATATCTTCAAATTTGATCCTAGTTTTTACAACCATAAGAGTTTTGTTCTTGAAATTTACATCGGAGATTAGCCCTCTAGCACTTGCATAGGTATAGCCGTCATGATAGCTCACATATACTTCATCAGCTGGTCTTAACTTGCTTATCTTTTTTAAAATTTCATCGACCTTGCTCTCGTCAAGATCTAGTTTTTCGCATTTTTCTCGCTCTTTTTGTCGCAGGGCTCGCTCTAAGGTTGATAGGGGATTAAACGAGCTAAAAATTTTTACTCTATCTTTACTCGCCACTTTTGTGCCCTCCGATCTTTTTATTTCGGTCTTGCCCAGTGGCTTCTGGTAGTAGATCGATCGCTCTTAAAACCGAGTTTTTACCAAATTTTTCTTTTATGAGATTTAGGGATTTTAAAACCGCCTTTTCTTTAGTGTTATCCTCAAAAAGACTAGAGTGAGCGAGTCTTTCTTTTACTACGTCATTTGCACTGATGCTAATTTGCCTAATCAGCCCAACATTTTTTATCTTGTTTAAAAGTAGCTCTTCGGCCAAACTCATCAGCACACTTGAGACATTTGTTGGTGTCTTAAACCGAACGCTTGCACGCTGGTGTGGCTCAAGCTTGTCGGCAAATTTTATATTTATCGTTATTCCACTTGCCATTACTTCTTTGTTGATCATCCTAAGCGCTAGCCTATCAGCCATCTCTTTTAGTACGACTACCGCCTCACAACGTTCGTAGTCTCTTGGTAAAATTTCAGAGCTAAAATAGGATTTTGTGCTTGGTTTATATGCTTTTATATCAGCTATTGTTGTTGGCTCTATGCCATTTGCGTGATCTACCGTTATATAGGCATCAACTCCAAAAAATTTCTCAAGTAGGCTTCGCGGAGCATTTGCTATATCTTTCATACAAAAAATTCCATGTTTTTCCAGTTTTAGTCTAGTTTGCTTACCGATACGCCAAAAGTCATCTAGCGGTTGATGCGTCCAAAGACGTTCTTTATAAAGCTGCTCGTCTAAAAATGCAATCCCATCATCACTGTGCTTAGCTAGGATATCAAGGGCGATTTTTGCGAGGTATAAATTTGTACCCATGCCACAGGTGGCTGTCACGCCAGTAGTTTTTAAAATTTCATTCATTATCTTTTTGGCTATGGATTTTGCGTCGGTATTATAAAATTTAACATAAGAAGTAAGATCGATAAAGGCCTCATCGATAGAATAGACGTAGATATCGTCTTTTGAGACATATTTTAGATATATCTCATAAATTTTAGCCGCATAGTCGATGTAAAACTGCATTCTAGGTGGTGCAATGATAAATTTTATAGCCTTTGGTATTTCAAAAAGCCTGCATCTATTTTTTACACCTTTTGCTCTAAGAGCTGGGCTAACGGCTAGGCAAACACTTCCGTTGCCACGACTATCGTCAGCCACGACTAGGTCGGCTTTAAACGGATCAAGCCCTCGCTCCACGCACTCAACTGAGGCGTAAAAGGACTTTAGATCAATGACGGCATAAAATTTTTGTACTTCGTTTTTCATGGAGTGATTATAGATGAAAATTAGTAAAAGTTCGTTTTTGAAAAATCGATCTTAAGGCTAAAATTTCTAATAAAAATTTTTTAGAAACAAAATAAGTAAAATGGATAAATTTTACTAGTGGAGTTAGGGTAAATACAATGCATAAAAGAGTTAATACAATTAGCCCTTCTATTGAAAAAAGTAGACAATCAGGTGTTTATATTGGTTTAACAGATAGAAGTGATGTAAATTTTAGTAAAGTAAAAATAAAAATGGCGAGTCTATGCTTGGGGTTTTTGCTATACCAACATTTGATAACAGTGATGAAGATGCCAAAATAGATGGCAGAGTTAGAAATTATGGATTTGGTATTTTTTCAAGGCTAAATTTACCACGTGATTTTTATATCGATCTCATGGCAAAAGCTGGCAGGAGTCAAACTAAGGTTGATGCAAAAGATGTAGATTATAAAATCTCGATGCCATACTACAATGCTAGCTTTGGCGTCGGCAAAAAGATAAAATTTGATAGTTTTATGCTTGATAGTGGGCTAAACTACGCACTCTCTTATGTCGGTAGCGATGAGGCAGATATCGGACAAAGCACATTAAAATTTAACAGCGTTACATCAAGTAGAGCTAAATTTTACTCAAAAATAGCAGTAATCCAAGAAGACGAGGAGATCAGCCTAACTCAAAAAGGCACAAGCTCAGAGGTTGAGGTCGGTCTAAGATATACGCCAACTTATGCAACACTCATAAATTTTGGCATAGCACAATCTTTTGGCAAAAAAGATCAAAGCAGCGCAAAACTTCAGTTTGCTTATAGATTCTAAAAATTTAGTGGCTTTTTAGCCACTAAATTTACTTATTTTTATAGATTTAGCCGTAAATCTTCTTTAAATTTTCAAGCTTTGTACTAGCATTTAGTAGTAACATATCGGCGATAACTAGCCTTATCATCGCAGTTGCAACGACACTACCACGTATACCTATGCAAGGATCATGTCTACCTCTTAGCTCAAAATCTACCACTTCGCCAGCTAAATTTAGCGTCTTTTGCTCTTTAAATATCGAAGGCGTAGGCTTAAAATGGCTCTTTAGCACGATCTCGGCGCCACTGCTTATGCCCCCGAGCATACCACCAGCGTTGTTGCTCAAAAAGCCAAGCTCGTCCATCTCGTCATTGTTTGCTGAGCCAAGCATGGAGCTTACATTTACGCCAGCACCTATCTCAACGGCTTTTACACCATTTATGCCCATCAAAGCCGCTGCTAAAGCGCTATCTAGCTTATCATAAAGTGGCTCACCAAGACCAGCTGGCACTCCTCTAGCCACGCTTAAAACCACAGCTCCCACGCTATCGTGCTCGCTTCTAGCTTTATTTACCACTTCTTTCATCGCTTCTTCGTTGCCAAGAGCGTAAATTTGAGAATTTTTAGCAAAGTTAAAGTCTATTTTGTCACTAAAAACTTTACCGATACTAAGCACTCCACTTAAAATTTCTATATTAAACTCATTTAAAAGTAGCTGTGCAAAAGCTCCACCAGCTACTCTAATGGCCGTTTCTCTTGCGCTTGAGCGTCCGCCGCCTCTGTGATCTCTAAAGCCATATTTTTTGAAATATGTAAAATCCGCATGGCCAGGGCGGAAAATT
This sequence comes from Campylobacter concisus, assembly GCF_002165785.1. Taxonomy (GTDB): domain Bacteria; phylum Campylobacterota; class Campylobacteria; order Campylobacterales; family Campylobacteraceae; genus Campylobacter_A; species Campylobacter_A concisus_W. The sequence goes on along the minus strand of NZ_NDYO01000007.1, from coordinate 49,989 downwards.
TCACGTAAATTGTCATAGTCGTTTGACTTTTGGTTGTTGTTAAAAATGGCAAAACCTATCGGTGCTCCAGTGCTTACTCCGTTAAAAATACCGCTAAAAATTTCTATCTTATCGGCTTCATCTCTTGCCGTTGTAAAGTTGCTTTGTCCCGGGCGGCGTCTATCTAGCTCACTTTGGATGAAATCTACATCTATCTTTAGCCCAGCTGGAAGTCCGTCTATCACGCCACCAATCGCCACCCCGTGGCTCTCGCCAAAGGTCGTTAAGGTTAGTTTTTTGCCAAATGTATTCAAAATTTTTCCTATTTTTTGATTTTTTCTAGTGCGATTTTTGCTGCGAGCTGTTGGGCTTGCTTTTTAGAGCTGCCAACGGCGCGTGAAATTTCTTTGCCATTTAGTAGCAAGGCTATCTCAAATTCTTTCTTATGATCAGGACCTGACGTGCCGATGAGCTCGTATATTGGTATGACACCAAGACTAGCCTGAGTAACCTCTTGAAGAGCGGTTTTGTAGTCCTTTTCGAGGTGTGCAAAGTCGATCTGTGGATAGCAAAGTTCAAGCAGAGCGATCGAAATTTCTCGCACTTTATCAAGTCCAGCCTCAAGGTAGATAGCGCCCATCACTGCCTCAAATGCGTCACTTAAGATGCTATCTTTCTCGCGGCCGCCGTTGTTTTCTTCAGCCGTGCTTAGCCTTAAAAATTTACCCATTTTTAGATGCCTTGCCATATTTGCAAAGCTTTTTTCATTGACAAGCGCAGCTCTTAGCTTGCTCATGTCGCCCTCTGCGATCTTGCTAAATTTTTTAAAAAGATACTCAGCTACAAGCAGATCCATCACCGCATCGCCCAAAAACTCGAGCCTTTCGTTATTTAACGCCTGCTTGGTGCTCTTGTGAGTCAGCGCCTCCTCGAGAAGCTCTGTTTTTTTAAATTTATATCCAAGATTATGTTCAAATTCTTCTAAATTTTTCATCTTTCGTTCTTATCTTTTATCTTTTGTGCCTCATCTCTTGCCATCTGATCGCACTCTTCATTTTCAGGGTGTCCAGCGTGCCCTTTGACCCAGCTTGCTATGACCTTATGGGGCTTTGAAATTTTCAAATACTCCTGCCAAAGCTCGACATTTTTTACGTTTTTAAAATTTCTCTTTTGCCAGTTTGCAAGCCACTCATTTATGCTATTTACCACGTATGAACTATCGGTAAATAGCCTCACCTCACAAGGCTCTTTTAACGCTTTTAGCCCCATTATCGCAGCTTTTAGCTCCATTTGATTATTTGTAGTAAATGCCTCGCCTCCGCTTGCTTTTTTCTGCGCTTCGTTAAATCTCAATATATACGCCCAGCCGCCAGCTCCAGGGTTTCCAAGGCACGAGCCGTCGCTAAAAAGTGTTACTATCTTCACTTGCTTTTTCTGTGATGTGGGATAAAATTTTTACACTTCCTAGCTCGTGACAGACCGGACAGCGGTAAAAATGCATAGGAAATGAGTTTTTGCAGCTTTTACAAACATAGTTAAAGCTTAACCCAGCCGCGTCAAATTTAGCGTCTTTTAGTTTTTTGATGACGTTTAGCTCAAAGCCATAAATTTCACATGGCTCATCTATATCGCCCTTTGCATAAAAGAGTGATTTGTACTTTGGATCGTTTAAATTTATAGGCGTTTTTAGGTTGTAAAGCAGATCGATCACATCTTCAAAACGAGCAAAATCTTTTAAATTTTCTAAATTTTCATTGTGTCTTATGAAAAGGGCTAAGATCATGCGTTTTAAAAGCTCAAAATTTTGGCTAAGGTGCGAGAGAATTTCTACCTTTTCGTTAAAGCTTAAATTTCTATCATCAAGCGTGCTGATCGCCTTTATATAGGCCTTTTGATCTTTTACATTTACACCAAGTTCTTCAAGAGAATTTAGCGCATAAAGGGCTTCTTTGTAGTTTTTCAGTTTTTCATCTATCATCGTTAAAAAGCGAAGCGCAAGCACATTTCTTGGGCTTAGTTCAAGCACTTTTTCAAAGACTTCGCTAGCTTTTTTCAAAAATCCAGCCTTAAAATAGACCTCTCCAAGCTCGTTTAGGATAAATTCTTTTTCATTTTTATCTCTAACTTTGCCAAGTGCGATGAGATAAACACTAATTGATTTTTCAAAATCACCATTTTTAGCAAAAGTTTGCCCTAGCATGCAAAGGCTTTGAGCGTCTATCTCTGGGCTTTGTAGCATCTGTTTATGCTCGCTACTTATGCCATCTTTGCTATCAAATTTTCTTATAAATTTTTCAATGCGTTTTTTCTCATCTTTGCTTGAAAAGATACCCCAAGCATAGCTTAATGCGGCTATCATCAAAATAATGCTAAATAAAATAATAAGGCTAAATATCGGATCTCTGTGCCCAATGAAAAAAATATCCACGCTCATACTTTGTAATAAAATTTTACTTTAATTATAACAAAGCGGTTGTATAATTTTGCTTATGATAGATCCAAAATCCATAGAAAAACTCAAAAATCAAATCGATATCGTTGACATTATAGAGCACTATTTACCAGTTAAAAAAATGGGTGCAAACTACAAATGTGTCTGCCCATTTCACGATGATAGAAATCCTAGTATGAGCATAAGTCAAAGTAGGCAAATTTTTCACTGTTTTGCTTGCAAGGCCGGCGGAGATGCGATCAAATTTGTAATGGATTATGAGAAATTAACCTATCCAGAAGCTATCGAAAGAATAGCTAGCCTTGTAAATTTTAGCCTCGAATACACAAGCGATAAAGCCCCAACACAAAAAGAAAATAAGCATATTTTGGAAAAGGCAAATGCCTTTTATAGGAGCGAATTTTTCAAGCATGAAGCCGCTGTGAGATATATCTATTCTCGTGGCATAAATGACGCGATGATCGAGAAATTTGAGCTTGGCTGGGCAGGGGAGAGCGCTAGTACTATTAGGCTTTTACAAAATGAAAATATCGAGCCAAAAGAGGCGCTTGAAGTTGGCATAGTAAAACAAAACGAGAAGGGAATTTATGCTAGTTTTATTGAGCGTATCACATTTCCCATATATGCGCACACGGCAAAATTAGTTGGCTTTGGCGGTAGAACGATCTCAGATCATCCTGCAAAATATGTAAATTCTCCACAAAGCATAGTTTTTGACAAGTCAAAGCTGCTTTACGGCTATCATTTAGCTAGACAAAGCATTTTTGAAAAGAAGCAGATTATCATCACAGAGGGATATTTGGATGTTATCATGCTGCACTTTGCTGGCTTTACAAACGCTGTTGCCGTGCTTGGGACTGCGCTTACGACTAATCACTTACCACTTTTAAAAAGAGGAGAGATAAGTGTTGTGCTTTGTTTTGATGGTGACTCGGCTGGTATAAATGCCGCTATAAAGTCATCTCGTCTTTTGGTTCAAAACGAAATAGATGGAAGCGTTGTAATCATAAAAGATGGTGCAGACCCTGCGGATATGGTCTTTGCAGGTAGAAGCGACGAGCTAAAAGAGATGTTTGGCTCAGGGACTGAGCTTGGCGAGTTTTATATTGAGCAAATTGTAAAAAAATATGATATTACGCGCCCAGTGCAAAAGCAAAAATGTTTAGAAGAGATAGTGGAATTTACAAATTCTCTAAAGCCAATAATTGCAAAAAGTTACGAATTACTGGTCTCAAATTTGCTCAAAATAGAGCTAAATACTTTTAGCCTTCATGGGCAAAGATATATAAATAGACAAGATCAAAATTTTACAAATGCAACGACAAATAAACAAACAGCTCAAAAAAAAGATAAAACTGATATTTTAGAATTTAGTGTTTTAAAGAGCATGCTAGCAAATAAAAATTACGAAGCTATTGTTTTAAACGAGCTTGAGGAGAAATTCTTCTTGCACCATAAAGATTATTTTCAAGCTGTTTTATTGCCAAATATTGAAGATAATGCGGTGCTTGTTAGAGAAATTTATGTTGATGAAAGCTCAAACGTAGCTTCTAGTGAAGATAGTCTTAAAGAGGCCATTTTAAAGCTAAAGCTAAAATACTACGAGAAGTTTCGCGAAGATACTAGAAAATCACAAAAGCCAAATAAAATCGAAATAATGCAAAAAATTTCAGAGATTATTAAAGGCTTACACAACAAACTACAAAAAAATTAGATTTCAAAATTTAACACTTATTCAGCTTTAAATCATAAAACTAAATGTAAAATGTTCAAGGTAATAAATATTTTTAAGATTAGTTTTATTTTTAAGGATTTATTATGATAAATTTTAAAAGATTTGAGGCTAATTTTAATGCTATAAGCAGATTTGGAGCATTAAAAGGTGGAGGATTAACAAGGCTTGCATTTAGCAAAGAAGACTTGGAAGCTAGAAATTTTCTTATAAATTTAATAGAAGAAAATGGCTTTAAACTTAAAATTGACAATGTTGGCAATATCTTTGCCGTCTATGATGATGGCTGTGATCAAGGTGAGAAGCCAGTTTGCGTAGGCTCTCACATAGATAGCGTGCCAAATGGCGGCTTTTATGATGGTACGCTTGGCGTTATGGCTGGACTTGAAGCATTAACCTCGATAAAAGAGGCTGGCATTAAGCTAAAGCGTCCGCTTTGGCTCATAAATTTTTGCTGTGAAGAGTCAAGTAGGTTCAAGACAGCGACAATTGGCAGCAAGATAATAAGTGGTAAACTTGGTCTACAAAGGCTTCATGAATTAAAAGACGAAGATGGCATTTCGCTTTTTGAAGCGATGAGCAAATTTGGACTTGAGCCACAAAATTTAAATGATTCTATTTTAAAAGAACACTCACTCCATTCATATTTAGAACTTCACATTGAACAAGGCCCAGTGCTTGAGCGAAGCGGCATAAGCGTTGGCGTAGTAAGTGGGATCGCCGCTCCTATAAGATTTGAAATTATTATTCATGGCAAGGCAGATCACAGCGGTGCAACTCCGATGAATATGCGTAGCGACGCGCTGCTAGCTGCTTCACACATCATAATCGCAGCCAATAAATTTGCTAAAAATAAAAAAACAGCTGTGGCTACTGTTGGTTACGCACATGCAAAACCAGGCGTTTTAAATGTCGTGCCAGGCGAGGCAAGGCTTGGAGTTGATCTAAGAGATATTGATAAGGTAAGCTTAGAAGAGCTAAATTTAGAGCTTAGAAATTTTATAAAAGAGCTAAGCAGTGAGCTAAATTTTAGTTATGAGATAAGAGAATTAAGTAGTGACGAGCCAGTAAAACTAAGCGAACATACTATAAATTTACTAGGCGAAGAGGCTGCTAAACTTGGCATAAAAACGCTTACTTTGCCAAGCGGAGCTGGACACGATGCGATGAATCTAACAAAACTTGCAAGTAGCGTTGGCATGCTTTTTATACCTTGTATTGGTGGCATCAGTCACAATATAGCAGAAGCTATAAATTTTGATGATGCTTTCAAAGCTACACAAATTTTAACAAATGCACTAATTAAACTATCAAATGAATAAGGAGAAATCTATGGATAAGATAGCAAATTTGGCTCTTTCTTTAAAAGATGAGCTGATCAAGGATCGCAGGTATTTTCACTCACATCCAGAGACTGGCTGGTTTACATTTTTTACAACCGCTGTGCTAGCAAAGAGGCTTAGCGATCTTGGTTATGAAATAAGCCTTGGTGAAAAAGTCGTTAAAGCCGATGCAAGGCTTGGACTTGGCTCAAAAGAGCAATGCGAAAAAGCAATAGAAAGGGCCAAAAAACTCCTAAGTCCTGAAGAGGCAAAATATCTTCCTTATATGAAAGATGGCTTAACTGGCCTAACTGCCTTTATAGATACGAAAAGGCCTGGTAAATTTACAGCATTTAGATTTGACATTGATAGCGTCGATGTGACAGAGAGCGAGGATGCGGATCACAGACCTTTTAAAGATGGCTTTGGTGCAGATATCGCTGGTATCACGCATGCTTGTGGGCATGATGGTCATATATCGATAGGTCTTGGTGTAGCAAAACTTATAGCTGAAAATTTAGATGAGTTTAACGGTAAATTTAAATTTATATTCCAAACAGCAGAAGAGGGCACAAGAGGAGCTGTGGCTATGGAAGCTGCTGGTGTGCTTGATGGTATAGAGTACCTATTAGGCGGACACATCGGCTTTCAAGCAAAAACCAATAGAGGCATCATCTGTGGAACAAATAAGCTACTTGCAACTTCAAAATTTGACGTGCATATCACAGGTCGTTCAGCTCACGCAGCAGGAGCACCGCAAGATGGCGCAAATGCACTTTTAGCTGCATCTCAAATGGCGTTAAGCATGCATGGCATCACAAGACATGCAAAAGGCGTGACTAGGATAAACGTAGGCGTTTTAAAAGCAGGTGAAGGCAGAAACGTCATTGCTCCAAACGGCTATCTAGCTTGCGAAACAAGAGGTGAGGATACAAATTTAAACGAATTTATGTATGAAAGATGCATGGATATCGTTAAAGGCGTTAGCCAAATTTACGGCGTAGAGAGTAAAGTCGTAATGACTGGTGGCACAAGCGGAGCTGACAGCGATAAAGAGGTAACAGAAATTTTCTATGAAGCAGCTAAAGAGAGTCCATTTATAGATGATGATAAGATCGTAAAAGAGCTTGACTTTGGTGCTTGTGAAGATTTTGCTCACTTTATGAGAGCTTTGCAAGACAAAGGCGCAAAGAGCGGATATATGATGATCGGTACAAATTTAAAAGCAGGCCATCACAACTACAAATTTGACTTTGACGAGGAGTGTTTGGTAGCCGGAGTTGATGTCTATCTAAGATCTGCTTACAAACTAAATGGAGTAAAAAAATGAAAAACGCTTTACTAATCAGCGCTTCAAGCTACAAAGATACTGGTTACTTAAGACACTGCGAGGGTTGGATTAAGGAATTTTTAGGAAGTGACGCGGACGAGGAGATACTATTTATCCCTTATGCTGGGGTTAGACGTACAAATGACGAGTATGAACAAAAGGTGATAGAGTGTCTAAATAATAAAAATATCAAATCTATCCACTGCTATGAAGATAAAATTTCTGCTATCAAAAATGCAAAAAGTATCGCAGTTGGCGGCGGAAATACCTTCATGCTACTTCACATGCTCTATAAGCTAAATTTGATTGAGCCTATAAAAGAAGCTGTGGCAAATGGTGCAAAATACTTTGGCTGGTCAGCTGGTGCAAACATCGCTGGTAAGACGATAATGACGACAAATGATATGCCTATCATCATGCCAAAGTCATTTGATAGTCTAAATATCTTTCCTCATCAAATAAACCCGCACTTCATAAGTGGCAAGCTAGCAGGTCATAACGGTGAGAGTAGGGAGGAGAGGTTGGAGGAATTTTTGATAGCTAATCCAAAAGAGACTATCTACGCTTTGCCTGAAGGTACGGCTTTGCTCATAGAGGGTAGCGAGACCCAGGTCATAGGACACAGTGAAATTTTAAAATTTGAGTATCAAAAAGAGATAGAAAAAATAGAAGTTGGAACTAAATTTAAAATCTAAACAAGGAGAGAGGTATGGAAACATTTAAGCTAATTGCTGCCATTCTTGGTATCGCAGCTGTTGTAGCGCTTCTAGTCTTAAAAAAAGAGACAAGAACGGTGCTAATAGGCGTTGGTTTGCTGCTTTGTATAATCGCACTAAAACCTATGGGAGCATTAAGTGCTTTTACTGACTATATGACTAAAGCAGGGCTTATAAAGGCGATTTGTGCAAGTATGGGTTTTGCATTTGTTATGAAATACACAATGTGCGATAAACACCTTGTCGCACTTCTTACAAAGCCACTTAAAAATGTAGGCTTTATTTTGATCCCCGCAACAACCGTGTTAACTTATTTTATAAATATCGCTATCCCTTCAGCTGCAGGATGCTCCGCTGCTGTTGGTGCGACACTTATACCGCTTCTAATGGCTTCAGGTATCCGCCCAGCTATGGCTGGCGCTGCTGTTTTTGCAGGGACATTTGGTGGAGTTTTAAGCCCAGGATCGGCTCACAACGTCTATGTGGCTGATCTTGTTAAAAAGACGGTTGAGGGCTACACAGTTCAAGATGTCATAAAAGTACAAATTCCAAGTGCATTTACTGCTCTTGTTATCGTAGTGATCGCATTAGTTATTGTTGCGATACTGCTTAAAGACTATCAAAAAAATACAAATTTTACTCTTGAAAGTAGTGCTGCTAGCGAAGAGAAGCCGCTATTTAAAGTAAATTTCATCTACGCTATTATGCCTTTAGTTCCACTTGTTATCTTGGTTATTGGCGGAACAAGCCTAGCAAAAGACTACAGCTTTCTTGCGTGGACAAAGATGGGCGTTGCTGAGGCAATGATACTAGGTGCCATCATAGCTATCTTTGCTACGCTTACAAATCCGCAGAAGATCACAAAAGAATTTTTTAACGGAATGGGCCACGCTTATGCCGATGTTATGGGTATCATCATCGCAGCTGGTGTCTTTGTCGCTGGCTTAAAGGCATGTGGAGCCGTTGATGTGGTCATCGCATGGCTAAAAACAGATCAAAGTTACGTTAAATTTGGCGGAACATTTGTGCCATTTATCATGGGTATAGTTACAGGTTCAGGCGACGCTGCTACATTTGCATTTAACGAAGCTGTCACAACAAATGCCGCTGCACTTGGCTTTGAACAAGATAAGCTTGGTATGGCTGCAGCTATTGCTGGTGCTTTAGGTAGATCGGCTTCTCCGATTGCCGGTGCTGCTATCGTTTGTGCAGGCATTGCTATGGTTAGTCCAGTTGAAATCGCTAAAAGAACATTTTTAGGTATGTTTGTCTCTGTTGTAGCGATTGCATTTTTTGTCATCTAAAAGGATGAAAAATGGATATCGTAGAGAGATTTTTAAACTACACAAAATTTAACACCACAACAAATAAAGAAAATGGGTTAAAAGGTGTCATGCCTTCTAACCCAACCGAGTACGAGCTGGCTCTTTTTTTAAAAGATGAGCTTGGCTCGCTAGGCATAAAAGATATAATTTTGCAAGACAATGCTATCTTGATAGCAAAAATTCCTGAAAACTGCGAAAATGCTCCAAGTATCGCCTTCTTTGGGCATTTAGATACAAGTAGTGAGCAAAAAAATGATACTAAAGCCAAGATAGTAAAATACACTGGTGGCGACATTTGCTTAAACGAAGAGCAGGGAATTTATCTAAAATTTAGCGACAACCCAGAGCTTAAAAAGTACGTTGGTGATGACATAGTCGTGACTGACGGTACTAGCTTACTTGGAGCTGATGATAAGGCGGCAATCGCTAGTATCGTAAATATGGCTAGCTATTTTATGCAAAATTCTGAGATTAAGCACGGCAAGATCGTGATCTGCTTCGTGCCTGATGAGGAGCAGGGCTTGCTTGGCGCAAAAGCACTTGATGTAAATTTGCTGGGAGCTGATTTTGGTTACTGCTTAGACTGCTGCGAGATAGGTGAGCTAATATATGAAAACTGGAACGCGGCTGACTGCACAATGGTCTTTAAAGGTGTTTCGGCTCATCCGATGAACGCAAAGGGTAAGCTTGTAAATTCGCTACTTCTTGCGCATAAATTTATCTCGCTTTTGCCAGGTGGCGAAGTACCAGAGTGTACCGAGGGCAAGGAGGGCTATTTCTGGGTAAAAGAGCTTAGCGGAAATAGCGCAAAAACGACGCTCAAGATCGACATAAGAGAATTTGATGAGGTGAAATTTCAAAAAAGGCTTGAGTTTTTAAGCGATATGGCAAATTCATTTAACAAAATTTATGGAGAGCGTTGTGAGATCACGCTAAAAACACGCTATGAAAATGTCTTTAAATTTTTAAAAGATGAAAACTCACTTCCGATAAAACTAGCAAAAGATGCCTTTAGCGAGCTAAATATCACGCCAAATATAAAGCCGATGCGTGGTGGATATGACGGCGCTGTGATATCTGCAAAAGGTGTACCAACTCTAAATTTATTCACAGGGGCAAATAACTTTCACTCCGTCTTCGAGTATTTACCAGTTAGCAGTCTAAAAGCCGCTAGCGAAGTGATTAAAAAAATCGTAATTAACGCTACTAAATAAACTTCATAAAAGCCTAGATTTAGTAAATTTAGGCTTTAAATTTTACTTTCAGGATAAAAATGAAGGCTTTAGCTTTGTTTAGCGGAGGGCTTGATAGCATGCTCTCAATTAAATTAATAAGCGATCAAAACATCGAAGTGGTCGCACTTTATATGGATACCGGATTTGGCGTAGATGAAGAAAAACATGAAATTTTAAGACGCCGTGCCGCTTTGGCTGGAGCTAGCTTAAAAGTGGTTGATATGAGAAATGAGTATCTTCGTGACGTGCTTTTTAACCCAAAGTACGGCTACGGCAAGCAGTTTAATCCATGCATCGACTGCCATGGTTATATGTTTAAAACAGCTCTTAATATGCTAAAAAGTGAAAATGCAAATTTCATCATCACGGGCGAAGTTTTGGGTCAAAGACCGATGAGTCAGCGAAGAGATGCACTCTTTCAGGTTAAGCGCCTAGCTGATGACGAGGATGATCTGGTGCTTCGTCCGATGTGCGCTAAGCTCTTGCCACCAACTAAGCCAGAGCGCGAGGGCTGGGTTGATAGAGAGAAGCTGCTTGATATAAGCGGGCGCGATAGAAAGCCGCAGCTTGCTTTGGCAAAGGAAATTGGCTTTGAGGACTTTGCAACGCCTGGAGGTGGATGTTTGCTAACGATCGAGAGCTTTGCTGTGAAGATAAAGGATTACCTAAATTTTGATAAAGAGATGCGAGATATCGATGTGACGTGGCTAAAGCTTGGTAGGCATCTGCGCTTGCCAGATGGTGCAAAAATGATAATAGGTCGTGACGAAAGCGATAATAACGCACTTTTAGCACATCCAAACGATAAATTTGATCAAGTAAAATTTAAAGAGAGTGATGACATCGTAGGAGCCGTTAGTTTTATAAGTAAAAATGCTAGCATTGCTGATAAAAAGCTTGCTGCTAAACTTGCACTTGCTTATACGAAAGCAAGTAGAGAAAATAAATTTGAAGTTAGCATCGATAGCGAGAAATTTAGTATTACACCTGAGGATAAATCTCTAGCTCAAAATTATTTCGTAAAATAGACGTTTTGTCGATTCTTGGTGCTTTTACTTTGTGTTTGTAGATAAAGATGGTTTTTATCTACAAATAAGTTTAAAAATTATATAATCCGAAACTTATTTTAAAGTGTCACGGTAGCTCAGCTGGTTAGAGCGCTGGTCTCATAAGCCGGAGGTCGGGAGTTCAAGTCTCCCCCGTGACACCATAGATGTCCTACTTATCGATACTTTAACTGCCCTTTTTGCAGTTTCCCTTTCTTTAAAATTTCCTAAAAGTATGGTACAGTTTTTATAAAAAGTGGTACATTTTTTCAGGATAGATTTATTTTACAAGATGATTTCTATAAATTTGCTTTTATTTTTACTGATAGATAAAATTTTTATCTCAAAGTGAACAAACTTAAATTTATCTCACTCTTAAATTTTCGGCACAACTTTTGCTTACTCTTTGAAGCTAAATTCAAGGAGTAAGCTATGAAAATCTCTTATAACTCCATCTTAACAAAACAGCACTACCAAAAACATACAAAAAGCGAAGGTTTTGCAAATTTCTTACCTAACACTACAAATATAAATTCGATCAGCCAAACCACTACTCCCAAGAATGACTTTGTTTCATCTAGTAGTATCGACTCTCTTTATCAGGCTAAATTTACTTCACAAGAGGGTTACGGATATAGTGTAGATGCTAAAGGATTTATGGGAGCTGATTTTAACAAAGCTGCAGGCTTACCGCAGGACTTTAAAATCCACAAAAGCACACTTGATGCGATAGTGCTACACAATCAAAAGCACCCAAATAGTATAAATTTTTCAATGGAAACAAAGAAAGATAACCAACTCTTTGGAGAGGATAGTTTTGCAAATATCGATCTAGCAGATACTATAAAGCAATACTATAAAATTTTTGATCAAATTTCAGCTGGAGTGATCAGTAAGGGTAAAGAGTTTTACTCGAATGAAGATCTAGCAAAGATGCCAAAGGGCTACTTTTCAAAAGATAAAAAAATAGAGCATTACGAATACCTAATGGGTAGGATGACTAGCGATGAGCTAGATGGACTAACCGATAGGAGCAATGAGAAGGTAACTCATATCTTTAGGACAGCCCAAGACGCAGAAGATGCACATAGGCTGTGGGATGATCTAAGCGATATAAATGTAGAAGTCAATGGAAATTTCCTTGACTTTTCTCCAGAAGTGATGACAACTGAGCATACTATCCCTTATATGTGGGTTAGTAGCGCTGGATATGACTTCAAGCCTGATATGTCTGTATATGACAATGAACAAGGCTATACTAAGGAGCAAATCTTTGTGGCATTTTTGAAAAACGAGCAAGGTCTTGTGCTGCAAGGTGGCACAACAAGGATTACTGATGAGGCTCGCAATGTATATAGAGACAAACTCATACTTACAAAGCAAGATAGAAGCGAGATAGGCATACCAAAGGCTTATTATGATGAGATACTATCTGGCAAGAAAGATCTAAAAGATATACTAGCCAGGATTTTAAAGCTTAGAAATTTAGAGCTTAAAAAATATCAAACGCTTGAGGGACTAGCAAGTAAGATAATGGATGTTTTAAAAGAATTTGATGAGAGGACGAAAGTAAGAGAGCTATAAAAATATATAACATAGAAGGCATTCGCTCTAAGCCCTTTTAGCTCCTATACTACTAAACATTTTTTATATTTGCCGATATAAGCTATATATTTTAAAAGGATTTAAAATGACGATATCACCAAATTTAGAGCCAATAAATATAAATCTACCCAAAGATATGATCTATTCAAGGGTCCTTCTTGGCGTAGATAGAGTGCAAACTTTAGACAACATAAATTTAAAGTCTGAGCTTAAAGACATCGCTACTAAGCTCATCTCAAATAGCACCTACTCTATCATCCAAAGTGCAGGCACCAGTGGCGTGAAGTCAGAGTATGCTAAAGCAGACAACGGAACAAACGATGCTTTTTCTTACGTGGATATCCAGCGGAGAAACTGGGACAAAAAGGACTTTGAAAACAAATATCTCTTTGGCGAAGATGCCTCAGCACTAAGGAAAGTGGATCAAACTAGCACCTATTTTTCATCTATAAATTCAAAAACTCCCATTAAGCCCATTGCGGCAGCAGATACTAAATTTACAAATTTAAATGACTACGCCTATGAAAAAACGATAAAAACTTCACTGGGTGATGTAGAGGTCTTTTTGGATCTTTATAACGATAATGACAAACTAGGCATAGGCAAGCTAGATGCAAATGGATTTTTATTTAACTTTGATAGCAACAAGGACGGAGTGATAAATTCTGGTGATAAATACTTTGATAAGCTAAAAGTTAGAGGCTACGATAAAGACGGAAATGAGAAAATTTTCAAACTAAGCGAAGTTGTAAGCGAGATAAACCTTAACGACTTTATCAAAAAAGATATTAGAAATTTAAGCCATGAGGCTATGGACTTTGCTAGCAAAAACACGGTTGATTACAGAGTTAGTTTAAATAACTCAAACCCTTATACTCTATTTTCAGCCGAATATCGCTACCAAAAGATAGACAAAGAAGAGACTAATAAATTTTTCAAAGACCATGCAGACAAAGACGGCTGAGTAGATCTTAGGGATAATAAGATATTTAACGAAGAGAGCGGCTTAAATAACTTTGCCTATGAGAAAGTTGGCTTTGACGGCAAGAAAAAGCTTAGCGAGTTTAACCCTATCATAAAGCCTTCTGGGCCTAAACAAGATGAGAGCTTTTCATACGCAGGCTATCAAAAAGATAGCTTTATGAAATTTTATAACGACTACCAAAAAGAGTCTAGCGCTCACAGCAAAGACGTAGAGTGGATAAGCAAAAATTTAAAAGAAAATGATGTAGAAGACGCAGATGATCTCATCTCAAAGCTAAAAGTCACAAAGTCATCTTATATAATCGCTATGGAGAGTGAGTTTGAAAAAGCGACTGGACTGGAGTTTAGCCTAGAAAATTTAGAAAGAGCAAAGCATGCTTTTGAGAGTGATACTAGCAAGGCAGCAGCTGCGCTAAAGGACACAGACAGCGTAATAGCTATGAAGCTAAACAAAAATGGCACGATCACGCTTAAATTTGATAGCGGAAGAGAGCTAGAGGTAAAAGAAATTTATAGCGACACTGGCAAGCTAATCAGCAAAGATGACAAGGATAGCAAAAGAGCAAGTATAAATTTAGATGCTAAGAGCATGAATGATGTAGAGCTAAATAGACTTGACTTTAAAGATATAGGCATAAAGCAAGATGAGAAGATATCTAGCCTAAAAGAGCTTGGAGCAAAGCTGGTTAAAAACCTCTCTGATAAATTTACAAGCAAATTTCTGATCGGACTTGAAAACGGCAAAAGCATCACCACCAAAGAAATTTACAACATCACCTATCTTGAAAATGACCTAAACTTTAAAGAACTATCTAGTAAAGATAGGCTTTATAAAAAGATAGATGCGAGAGTTTAGGAGTAAATTTATGCAGACTAAAAACCCTTTGCAAAATAAATCTTTTTACAAAAAAGACGATATCTTTAGCATGAAGCTAAAAGGATATTAGATGATAAACGCACTTGGTAGCTACCCCTTAAATTTAGAACAGAGCATAAAGGTATCAACCAAAGTTGCCACCAACCAAACCAGCTCAGAGGTTTTAGGCTACAAGGTAGATAAGGATGGTTATTTTACAGATGAGTTTAACAAGCAAGCTGGCATACCAATTGATTATAAAATTCACTCAAGTACACTGGAGTCGTTAGTCAGATCAAACGACATAATAGACCCAGACATCAAGAATTTTAAAAGTATCGATATAGCTAAAACAGTTGGCAACGCTTATAGGCTGCTAGCTCAAGTGGTTGGCGAAGATACACTAAGCTCAAAGGAAAGCTTTAGCGCAGAAGATATAAGAAATTTCCCTCAAGGTTTTTCTTATGATCGTCAAAGTCTGCAAGTAGATAAAAGATATGCTAGTGCTAGTGAGTATTCTGCGGTAGAAGATAGCTTTGTGCATACACCAACAAAGACCATAAGCACGCTCTTTTATAATGGCTCTTTATCTATCGGACCAGACAAGCAGATACATCCAAAAAACGTAACATACATCTTTAACAACGCAAATGGCGGTAAAGAAAACACAGTCATTGGTATATTTATGGATCCACACGGAGAGAAATACACTAACAAAGATGGATCTATAACCAAAGGCGGTCTCATAGCTGGTGTGCTAAATCACAACCTAGACATATACGAGGGCGAAACCACTGCGATAGGAAAATATGGCGGCTATGATAAAAACATCAACACAAAGGAATTTCAAAGGTCATTTAACGCCTTTAACGCTATGTGGCAAATGGCTTATGGGGTAAATTTCTCAAAAGCAGATGATGGTGCTGTCTCTATGCTGCCTGATTATATGCAAGATTATGTGAGACACAGACAAAGCCTTGATAAATTTAGCGACCAAGAAGACGAACTCTCATTTAAAAAGATGATGGAGCATAATCTAAAAATGCTAAAGCTACTCTTTGGTGAGATAGATAAAGATGGCAAAAAGAGCAAAGACTTTATGGATAGCTTTTTAAAATTTAGTATGCCACCTTTAAATTTAGTAAAAGAGCTAAATGAAAACCCAGCTGGAAAATATCTAGTAGATATGCTTGGTATAAAAAGAGATGTTGATATAAAGGCATAAAGGGGAGTTGAAATGTTTATTACTACCTATAATGGATCGATGCAATATAAAGAAATTTTAGATGACTACATAGCTCATGGCAATAAAAATTTATCTGCAGAAGATGAGAAAGCTAAAGTTGATGCTTATATGCAAGGACCATTTGGTGTTGGACTAGATAAGATAATCGGTATAGAAGAAGGAACGGAAGACTGGATAACAAAAACCATAGATAAAATAGATAGTATGCTATCAAACAAATACACCCCAGAAGAGCGAAGAGCTCTATACGGAAAATATCCAGAAACCATAGAAAAAGCGATAGATTGGGAACTTCAAGGCTATATGGATTTTCTGAGGGATAACTCTATAGACGGCAAACCAACAATAGAAGGTAAGATGATAGGTCTTGGTACAAAAGAAGAAGAGGCCGATCTAAGAGCATTTATGGACAGTATGTCTTCTCTTTATCCAAATAATAACAAGGAGTCTCTTAGTCTTTTAAGTAGAACTGATCTAAGCATAGAAGAGTTTAAGACTTTATTTGCCAAAGCAAGAGAAAAAGCAACAAAGGATGTTGAAGAACAAAGAAAGCAGATAATTAAGGAAGAGCAAGAATACAATGCAAATTTTGCTAAAGAGCAAAATGAGAAGACATTTAAACCTATGCAGGTTAAAAAGAAGTATGAGACCTATGATATAAACAAGGATCAAAAATTTCTCTACGCAAGAGAGCTTTTAAATTTCAAAGAAAAAAGAGGCATAGATGTCTTAGAGCTTATGCAAAAGATAGATAAGAAGCAAATTTTAAATAAGATGGTTTAAATTTAAAGGATCTAAGATGATAAACACACTTGGTAGCTACCACTTAAATTTAGAGCAGAACATAAAGGTATCAACCAAAGTTTCTACCAACCAAACCAGCTCAGAGGTTTTAGGCTACAAGGTAGATAAGGATGGCTACTTTACAGATGAGTTTAATAAACAAGCTGGCATCCCAAGTGATTATAAAATTCACTCAAGCACGCTGGAGTCGTTAGTAAATGTTGCAGAGGGGACATCGTTTTTTAGTCGCACCTTTAAAAGCATAGATATAGCAAAGACTGCTGGCAATGCCTACAAAATCCTCTCACAAGTAGTTGGCGAAGATACATTAAATTCAAAGGATAGCTTTAGCTTAGACGAGATAAGAAATTTCCCTCAAGGCTTTTCTTATAACCGCCAAAGTATGCAAGTAACTAAAATCCATAACTCCATTCATGAATTTGGCTCGGCTGCGGCTGATTTTAACGGCAAAGAGTCAAATAAGCAGATGATAAGCACGCTTTTTTTCAACCCAAGCTTTAATGGTGGAGATGGCAGGCAGCCACTAAAGCCAACAACAGATATCTTTAACAATAACAATGGCGGCAAAGAGAGTGTAGGCAGTGGTGTTTTTATCGATCCGCATGGAGAGAAATACACTAATAAAGATGGCTCTATAACTAGAGGCGGGCTTTTAGCAGCCGTCATAAATAGCAACCTTGACGTCAAAGAAGGTGAAACCACCGTTTTTGGAAAGAAGCAAGGCTTTGATAAGAGCGTAGATAGTAAAGAATTTAGTAGGGCATTTGAGCTATTTGAGCTTATGGGTGAGATGAAATTTGGAGCAAATTTCAACAAAGCAAGCGACTCTGATCTAGCTGGTATGCCTGAATACATGCAAGAGTATGTTAAGTATAAAAGAGACCTTGTCTATGTAGATCTAACGACTGGGTTTGTTGGTAAGTATTCAGATGAAGAAGACGAACTCTCATTTAAAAAGATGATGGAGCATAATCTAAAAATGCTAAAGCTACTCTTTGGTGAGATAGATAAAGATGGCAAAAAGAGCAAAGACTTTATGGATAGCTTTTTAAAATTTAGTATGCCACCTTTAAATTTAGTAAAAGAGCTAAATGAAAACCCAGCTGGAAAATATCTAGTAGATATGCTTGGTATAAAAAGAGATGTTGATATAAAGGCGTAAGGGGGAGTTAAAATGATAACTAGCATAAACGGATCAAAGAATCTTTTTAAACCCTGGAGCGAAACTATAAAAGAATTTATAGATATAGACAAAAGTAAAGAGGGCTGGATAGCAGATACTATAAATCGAATTGATAATATGCTATCTAATTACACCATTCAAGAAAGACGAGCTCTATCAGCAAAAAGAGAGCCAGAAAACATGGAAGAATTTAGAGTTCGCGAACTCCAAGATTACATGGACTGGTTGCTTACAAACTCTATAGACGGCAAACCAACGATAGTTGGTAAAATGGTTGGTCTTGGCACAGCAGAACAAGAGGCGGAACTAGAAGCTTTTGTAAAATCATTTTCTGAAGACACAATGATGAGTAATGATGGTGCTGCTTTGTTTGTTAGAGCTGATCTAAGTATAGAAGAGTTTAAAAAGCTTTATAGAGAAGATGTAGAAAAAACTACGAAAGAGCATAAAGAATTTCTAACTAAACTACACAAAGAAGAACAAGAATACAATGCAAATTTTGCCAAAGAGCAAAATGAGAAGAAATTTAAACCTATGCAGGTTAAGAAGAAGTATGAGACCTATGATATAAACAAGGATTCTATGCAAGAGAGCTTTTAAATTTCAAAGAAAAAAGAGGCATAGACGTCTTAGAGCTTATGCAAAAGATAGATAAGAAGCAAATTTTAAATAAGATGGTTTGATGAATAAAACAGAATGAGGATAATCCTCTATCTTGTCATAGGATGACTTAGTGGCGGCTTGCGCTAAATACAAAGATAAATTTAAACCTTTTTATCGACAACCTTTTTACCATTTTCTTCAAGTTTTTGCATGATACGAAGCACATCGATACCTCGTTCTCTCTCAAGTTCTTGAAGCTTAAGTAAATATGAGAATTTCTCATCCTTAGTAATGTCATAAGTTTCAGTGTTTTTGCTTTCAGCTTGGATGGGAGTAAATTTTTTCTCTTTGGTGTCGTCTTTTTCTTCTTCAACGCTCTCTATATCCTGAAGACCTTTTTCATTCATCTCTTTTAGTATATTGACAGCATTTTTGGCATCTTCGCCAGATAAAGTTATGTTAAACCGCTCTTTTAATGCATATTTAGCCCACTCCTCTTTAAACTCATCAACGCTCATATCGCTATCAAGCAGATCAACAGTCCTTGAGTTTTGCATAAATAGCAGTTGTCGATCGCCACTATATTCATTTAAAAATTCATTTACAGTGTATGGGATATCTCTTAAAATTTTTGGCTTATCACTGTCTGGTTTTGCTTGCTGACCTTGTATATACTCTACAAACAAACCCTTGCTTTCATTTATGAAATTTTTAAGATCTGATAGCTGCTCGCTTGTAAAATCAGGATCATAGCCTCTAAGCTTTCCTATGATAGTGACTTTTGCTTCATCGCCTTTTGTAAAGCCAGATAGTGGATATATGTGTCTATCGTAAGCCGCAGCTTGAGCTTTTCTATCAAGCCTTGCGTATTTAGGAAAGCTCATACCATATCCCATGTCGTTACTAAGTATCTCGTTAATATCGTTAAATTTAAACCCCATCTCACTAGCTATGTGTTCTCTAGACAGATAAGGATATGGTGAGCTAGAAATTTGCATTTTACTATCCTTAGTAAATTTTAAACTACTCAACGATTTTTCAAAATTTATTTGAGTGAAATTTTCTTAGTTGGTAAATCGTCTTTTAAATAATTTAGTTTATATATGGCTTATCTCGACACAAAAGTATTGCTGATAGCGCTTATCCTCCCACTCCAAGAATTTGCTAGAGAATTTATATCCTCGCTAGTTGGCTTAAATTTCTCATATTCGTTTGAGGTAACACTTTCTGCGCTAGTGTTCTTTGATCTTGCATACATTAAAAGAGTTAGCTCTTTAAGTCTTTCTTTTATGAGCGCTTTTATGCTCTCACTATCTTTACCCACTTTTTCAAAATCCACAAAGTACTCTTTATGCTCTCCAGTGCTTGAGATATCATTTAAGGCAGCGCTACTTAGCTTAGTCTTTGCACTATCACTTGGTAGCGGTCTAGAGCTGCGCAAAAATCCCATAAAAAGAGCCTCTTTACTGTAACCTTCATCTGCTTGATATACCGACATATCAGGGTTAAAGCTAAACTCATCACCTGCTTCGCTCATCGTAAAATCAACCTCTTTTACTATGAGCCTAACGCCTGCACTTGAAAGCTCTTTACTTATAGACTTAGCGCTATTTAGCTCATCAGTGCTAGAGTAGATGTTTGAGATAGTAGAGTTTGATAGATCTTTTAGTAGGTGTCCTTTGGCATCGTAGCTAGTGCCTTTTGTGCTGTAGCCTTTTGGTAGTTTGCCTATATCTGCAAGGGTGTAGCTCTTTTTATCATCACCTAAGGCAGAGGTCATTTGGTCAAATAGTCTGTAGTAGTGCTTTATGGTGTCAGCCATATCAATATTATCAAAGATCTTTATCTGCTCGTCCTTGCTCTTGATGCGATTTAGCACATGGTTGCGCTCGGCAAATCTATTAAGTTCATCAAGCGTGCTTTTATGGATTTTAAAGTCCTTTGGCAAACCTGCTGCTTTGTTAAAATCAGCTCCCATAAAGCCAGCTTTATCTACTGTGTAGCCATAAGCTTGAAGGTCATTAAAATTTAAAGAGCTGAGACTATTTTGTGAAGAAGTAGTATAAGTAAATTTAGCTGGCTCTTGGAGTAATAGAATTAAGGAGAACACTTAATCACTATATTAGTGAAATATGTACTTCTTAATTCTTTTTTATTTAAGAAACTAAGAGAAAGGGGGTAAAAATGAGGAATTATGAAAAGATAACAGCACTCTATGAGAGATTAAGTCGTGATGATGAACTTCAAGGAGAAAGCAATTCTATTGTAAATCAAAAGAAAATCCTTGAAGAATATGCAGGTAAAAATAATTTAAGCAACATCATACATTTTACAGATGATGGAATAAGCGGAACACAGTTTGATAGACCGGGCTTTATGGCAATGATGAACGGAGTTAATCAAGGTAATATAATAGGTTGTATAATCGTAAAAGATATGAGTAGACTTGGCAGAGACTATCTTAAAGTCGGTCAATGTATGGAAATCTTAAGACAAAAGGGAGTTAGGCTCATTGCTATCAATGATAATGTAGATAGCTTTTATAGAGAAGATGATTTTACCCCTTTTAGAAATATTATGAATGAATGGTATACAAGAGATACTTCAAGAAAAATACAATCTACATTCAGGTCAAAGGGGGAAAGCGGAAAGCATACGGCAAGCTCTCCACCTTATGGATATATCAAAGATGAAAAAGACAAAGATAAGTGGATTGTAGATGAAAAAGCAGCGGAGATAGTAAGGAGAATATTCAATCTGACCATGCAAGGCAATGGTCCGTATCGAATAGCAAAGATATTGGAAAGTGAAAAAGTAGATATACCTGCTTACCATCAGCAAAAATTAGGATATGGACTACATCAAAGCAAAGTGTTTGAACATCCTTATCGTTGGTGCAGTTCTACAATTGTAAGTATCTTAAAGAAACAGGAATATTTAGGTCATACTGTAAACTTCAAAACAAGAAAGCATTTCAAGGATAAGAAAAGCAAATATGTATCTGAAGAAAACTGGCTGATATTTGAAAATACCCACGAGGCAATTATAGACCAAGAAACCTTTGATAATGTGCAAAGGATAAGAGGAAATGTAAAAAGGTATCCCGATGGTTGGGGAGAATATCACCCTTTAACTGGGCTTATGTATTATGCAGATTGTGGCAGTAAAATGTATGTTCATAGAACAAGTAATTACAAAAATATTCCCTACTACACTTGCAGTGCTTACACGAAAGTACCCTGTGGAACGCTTTGTCCATCTACTCACAGGATAAAAGCGGAAGCAGTCTTAAACCTTATACAGGAAACCTTAAAAGACATTAAAAAATATCTTGATGAAGATCACGAAGCCTTTATCCGTTCCATTTAAAATGAAATGGAAGAAAAGGAAAAAGTAGAGATAGAAAAGAAAAAAATAAGATTAATGGAAAGTAAAAACAGGCTTCAGGAACTTGAACGATTGATGTGCCGTATTTACGAAGATATGATACTTGAAAAAATACCAAGTAATAGATATGAGATACTTAACAGTCAATATGAAACAGAGCAAATAGCTTTAAGCAAAGAAATTAAAGACTTAGAGTTTGCAATATCAAGATATGAAAAAGAAACAGATAAGGCGAAAAAGTTTATATCTCTAATAAGCCGATATGAAAATTTTGATGAACTTACAACTACAATGATAAATGAGTTTGTAGAAAAGATTATTGTTCATGAAAGGAATAGAAAAGGTAGTCAAACATCAAAGCAAAAAAATAGAGATATATTTTAATTTTATCGGTAACTATGAGCCACCAAAAGAAGAATTGACTGAAGAAGAAGAAAGATTAAAAATTGAGGAAGAAAAGAGAAAAATCAAGGAAAGAAAAGATAGACTTCATCAAAACTACTTAAAGCGTAAAGTAAATGGAAAACAACAGGAATATGAGGAAAGGTATAAGGCAAGGAGAGAACAGAGAAAACAAGAAAAATTAAAGGTTCTGAAAAGGGCAGGTATACAAGTTAATAAGTTAGAAAAAAGAGATTGAAGTTAGTCAATCTCTTTTTTAGTACAGGTATCAAGTATATCAATTATGTTATTTGCAATTGCATGGATAACAGTAACGGCAACAGAATTACCAAACTGTTTGTAACTTTGAGTATCACTTACAGGAATGATATAGTTTTCGGGGAAGCCTTGAAGTCTTGCAGCTTCACGAGGTGTTAGTTTTCGTGGATTTTTTCCTTTTTGCTCAATAAGTATTTCACTCCCGTCTTTATAATATCTTGCAGATAATGTATTTGTATAAGGACTGTTTTCATTGAACAATGTGTAACCAAATCCATTTCCCTTTATTTTATGTTCTTTCTTTCGTCGTTGATGACCTTGCCAAAGTGCATTTGAAATGGTGTATTTAGTATCAACATTTTGCTCTAAAATATTTCCCACAGAAACATCTGGGCAGGGAGGAATTGGAAAAGAAAAATCTTTATAGTTATCTATTTTATCCTTATCAAATCCAACAATGTAAATACGCTCTCTATTTTGTGGAACACCGAAGTCTTTTGCTTTAAGTATAATAGAATGAACATCGTAGTTTAAATCCTTTAATGTTTTTTCTATTGTTTTATAGGTACGACCTTTATCGTGAGATTTTAGGTTTTTGACATTTTCAAGAAGAAATGCCTTAGGTCGTTTCTCTTTAATAATTCTTGCAATTTCAAAAAATAATGTTCCACGAGTATCTTCAAAACCAAGCTTTTTACCGGCTTGACTAAATGCTTGACAAGGAAAACCACCGACAATAATATCATGATTAGGAATATCTTTTTCAGATATTTTTGTAATATCTCCAAAAGGAGTTTCACCAAAATTTGCCTTATATGTTTTTACTGCAAATTTATCAATTTCACTACTGAATACGACATTTGTTTTACCTGTTTGGTAAAATCCAAGCCTTGTACCACCAATTCCGGCAAATAAATCAATGATTTTATAGGGGGCATTTTCATTATTAGGGAAAGGTACTTTTTCAGGAAATGATAAAATATGTTTCAGCTCAATGGACGATGGCTGACTTTCTCCATTTTCCCATCTGCGAATTGTCCTATCTCCGAATTTGGACATACCAACAGCATCAGCTAATTCTTTTTGAGTCATTTGTAATCTGATACGCTTATTTTTTATTAAAATAGCAGGGGAATTATCTATGATTTGTGGTATAATATTCATATATATTCTCCTTTTTATATATGTTATTTCAAGGACTAACTGTCCTCTATTTGACACTATTGTACCATATAGAAGAAAATTTTTCAAGAAAGGAAAAGAGTTATGGCAAATATTTCTCTTGATGAATATAAAAACTTAGTTAAAGAAAAAAGGAAAGAAGGCTTTAAACAGCCTTATGACTTAGTTTATGATAATTTTATTACATTAGGATACGACAAAGTCCCTAAAGAATTCTTTTTAAGTAATGCAAGTGAAGTTGTTGAAAAACTTAGAAATAGCTGTTGGAGTGAATTTCAGCCATTAGAAAAAGACTTTACTTCAAAAATGCTAAAAGAGTTAGTTGATGATGAGTATATCAAAACTCTTACACCAATAGAGGCAATTACTTGGTTTGTGGAAGAATTTCCGGAACATATATATGCTTTGACTTTGTCAAATACTCAAAGTAGGAGGAGTAGAGCAGGTAAAGAATTTGAAAGTATTATAGAACTCATTTTGATTGGTGCAGGGATTCCACTTGACAGTCAAGGTAATATAGGTAAACAAGAGTTTGTCAATAAAGGTCTTGGTAAATTGGTAGATTTAGTTTCTCCGGGTGTTTTAGAATACATTGTAAATAAGAGAAATACTGTCTTAATTAGTGCAAAAACCACATTAAGAGAAAGATGGCAAGAAGTACCTGAAGAAATGGGAAGAACAGGTGCAAGAGAAATGTTTTTAGCAACTCTTGATACTTCTATTAGCTCTGATGTATTGAACACTCTATATGAGGCTAATATACAAGTTACAACAACAAAAAATATAAAAGAAACATATTATTCCGATAATGAAAGGGTATTAACCTTTGAAAAGTTGGTTGAAATATGTTTAGACAATGTTTCTCATTGGAAAAATTTCAACTACACAGTAGAACAAAATGAGCAAATGATAGAGCTTATCACTAAGCAAATTGAAAAACACCAAAATCATAAATTTGTAGAAGAATATTATGATGAGCGATTAAAAAACATAAAGAAGTAGACAAATTAGAATTTGTCGGTATATCATTAAATCGCATTTTTTAGATTAAACTATGGAATACAAAGGAGCAAATAATCATGAGCGAACAGAGAATCTATTGCATGGACCTTGTAAAAAAAGAGGATCCGGAAAAGGCTGTCAGAACACCGTTTTATCAGACAGAATCTACAGGCGGATCGGTCTGGGTTATCAAACCCGGTCAGACATTGCAAAAGCACTATCACCACAATTCCGACGATATATGGATCGTCCTTCAGGGAGAGGGAATATTCTACCCCCAGCCTAATGAAGAGGTTCCATTCAAGAAAGGCCATGTCATAGTATCGAAGAAAGACTCCTGCCACGGAGCAAAAAATACTGGAGATGAGGATATCATCTTTGTAAGTATAGTAGCACCTGTCCCTTCCGACTATGATCCTATAAACGAGTGACAGGAGAATAAAATTCCCGTTTGACAAAGGATTGTGATTATACTTGAGAAAGAAAAATGTTTATATAACATTGGGATACATAGCTGTATATCTGGTGATATATTGGTGAGAGCAACTTGATTGGTTGGCTATTTACTAATATTCCAACTGGTGAGCATAGTTATTTATATGGTTGGTTGCTCAGTAGTAATCTGTTTTGGTATGCACTTGCGATTTCTGCGCTTCCTTCTCTTTGGGGTAAGTTTAAGTTTTCGGCTGTTACTACGGCGGGATTTATTGTAGGTATTGTAGCAGGCATAATCGTTGAGAAATACAAGAAGTAAGTCAAATTTCAGTTTGTCGAGCTGAATAATACAGATTCAAGACGATAGAAAGTAAAACATCTATCGTCTTTTCTTATGAAAAAAACTTGAAAGGAGATGAAATTTATGGACAATAAAAACAGAATTAGAAAAAGTAAAAGAAAAGATTGAAAGCAAGTAAGAAGAAAAAAAATATGAAAAGAAACTATCTCAGCTTAAAAATCAGGAAAAGAAAATCAGAAAGCAAACGAGCCTTGAAGAAAGAAAAAAGCGAAACCATAGATTGATAGAGCGAGGAGCAATCTTAGAAAGTTTAATTGAGGGAGCAAGCGAGAAAAGTAATGAAGAAATAAAGGCTATTTTGCAAAGAGCATTTCAAAAAGACTAAGAAACGCAAGGACATAGTATAATTGTAATTCCCTTAGATTTTCTAAGGGCGCAATTATACACCCTTTAGGTGTCCTTGCGACCTGCGGTGCTTTTACCCTTGCGGGGAGCAAAGAAAAAAGCCGAAGCATTTTTCCGTATTAAAGGCAAAAGACAACTGAATATAATTCATTCGCTTTTTTATCATCAAGGGTAAAGCGCATTCACTATCGCTCACCCTTGACAATAAAAATTTGAAACAGATAGCTTACATTAAGCCGACATACTGAAACAACAAAAGTTAAAAGTATAGTCGGCTTTTTCTATTGTACCGTTTCAAAACGCTCATTCAGTTTATAGAAAAGCAAAAGTATTTTTAAGACCGACATCTAAAACAACAAAAGAAAAATAAGAAGATGACAAATGCCACATTCCCAAAATGGGAGTGTACCTAAATCAAAGACAGTACTAATCAAAGGGGGTAGTGAAACACGACTTCCTTAAAAGATAAAAGGAGTAACGATTTGTTGCTACATTTTCATAACAAAAGATAGGAGAGAAAAATGGCAGATAAAAGGATGTTTTCAATAAAGATAGTGGATAGCGACTTATTTTTGGATATGCCATTAAGTAGCCAATGCCTGTATTTTCATCTATCTATGAGGGCAAATGATGATGACTTAAAAATTCTAATTACAAAAGGTTTTGTAATTGTCTTTTAAAGAGGGGTTATAGTCATTACCTATTGGAAGATAAATAACTACATCAGAAATGACAGACGAAAAGAAACGATGTATCTTGAAGAAAAGCAAAGTATAACGCAAACGGAAAATGGAGCATATATCAAGGTTGAAAATCTTGGTATACCAAATGACAACCAAGTGTCAACCGTTTGTCCGCATAGTATAGTTAAGGGTAGATTAGATAAGAGGAGAATAGAACAGGTTGCCCCAGTGTCCCTTTATGGAGAGTATCAAAATATTCATTTAACCGATGAAAAATACCAAAATCTAAAAGATAGGCTGAAAGGTCATACAGATACAATGACTGAAAAGCTATTAAGATATATCAAAAGTAAAGGCACAGACTACAAAGACCACTATGTAACAATCCTTAATTGGTATGAATTGGTATGAACAGGATAAAGAAAAGCTATCACAGAAAAATAATCAAAATAAAAGCCATAGAACCTATTCAACCAACTATGAAGACAGCGACAGCCTATAAAAGGTGTTTTTAAGGGTTTAATCATAAAAGAGGTGTCAGACTATGGTTAAGATAAAAATAAGCCTTAAAACGCATTATAGAGCCTGATGTAGAAAAGGAGACTAAAATTATGAATGATAAAGAAAATATGATTACTACAAAAATTCAAGGGACAGATTTTATCTACAACAAAGATACTCACTATGAAGAAGACGGACATATCTATTGCAAGATTTGTAATGAAAGAATAGACGGTAAGGTAATTCCGATGTTGGATAAGCCTATGATTATCAGAACGGCTTGTAAATGTGATAGAGATAGAGCTGAACAAGAAAAAACTGTTAAAACAAGATAGGTTGAGACAAAGCTGCTTTATATCCAAAAATCAAATAGCCTACACCTTTAAAAATGCCGATGAAGATACAGATAAGGAAATCATCAAAAAAGCAAAGAACTATGTAAAACATTTTGAAGAAATGAGAAAAGATAATGTTGGACTGTTACTTTACGGAAATGTAGGAAGTAGCAAGACCTATGTAGCTTGTGCTATTGCCAACGCTATAATTACAGAATATAGCCATACAGTAAAAATGAGGAACTTTGCACAGATATTAAACGACTTACAAAAAGGTGGCTTTAATCTTGATAGAAACGAATATATCGAATAGATAACAAGCCCTACCCTACTAATTCTTGATGATTTTGGAATAGAGAGAAATACAGAATATGCCTTAGAGCAAATTTACAATGTAATCAATGCAAGATACCTAAAGGCAAGACCAACCATTATAACTACTAACCTTAATTTCAAAGATATAGAAAAAGAACAGGAAGATATAATGCTTGGCAGGATTTATTCAAGGATAATCGAGATGTGTTTACCTCTTAGGATAACGGGACTTGATAGAAGAAAAATACAGAGCAAAGAAAAGCTGAAGAAAGCACAAAACTTAATAGATGAATGAGAGCGATTGGAAAAGTAAAAAAATTCTAATCGCTTTTTAATTGCAAGAAAAGGAATGATGATATGCAAAAAAATAATACAGAAACAAAAACAATAAAGAAGATTGGAAAAACTACCTATGAAGTTGTTGTACATTTTAATAAAAATACTACTGAAACAATGCAAGACAAATTGAAACGCATAATGCTTAGAGAAATTGAGAGTGAAAAACATCAAAAAAATGATAAAAATGATTAGAAAGTCCTTGACAAGTTGTTACAGGTTTGGCTCGCTAATCTTTTCTTTGGTCTTTTGGTTAAAAATATCACTAAAATTTGCAGACCTGCCTTGTTTGTGCTGTTGCTTAGTGTATGAATTTATATTGGTGCTTAAGATGCTAATATCATTCGTGGTTTGCCTCCTAGCTTCTTGCTTTTTAAGTTTTAATTAAAGTAACCATAAAATAATTGACTATCCAAATTTATCAGTCAAAATAAACAAGTGACAAATATGCCAATCACAAAAATTACAAAAATTTACTTTTACTAAGTCATTCTTTGGTGGGACTGATTTAATTCCAGTATGCGCCAAAATTCAATTCAGATATTAGGGCGAGCATACTCTATGTAGCTACAAAATGTTACCATTTGCATCTCCATAGAGGCTCGCAAGGATAGCTTGCCGCTCCCTTGACCCACGCTTAAAAAATATTTTCTTTATTAAAGTGGCCATGCAAGATAGGCTTTTTTTAATAAAAGCTTAAGTTGATTAAAGGCAGCCATAAAAATAAAAATAATTAGACTAAATTATTTTTGTAGTCTGCAAAATATATTTTAATATATTTTTAAAATGGCAACGTAACAAATAATGTTTGGAAGTAATAAATGAGATGATTATGCAATAAACTTAATAGAGTCTCTACGTTTAAAACATATCTAAGCTTTGAGTCTTTTCCTTGCATACATCACTCACATGGTGATACATGCTGGCTTTTTGGGTGTATTCACGCTCCTCTATAAATTCTCTACATATTCTTGTAGCCTCTTGTGCTCTATCTGTAAGCTCTCGTATTCTTCTCTCAAATTTTGGAATTTTTCTTCTAAATTTTCTAATTTTTCTTCCAAGCAAGATATTGAACTCTCGTACATATCTCTTTGTTGCTGCAGAGATTCCGTTAAGGCGTCGTTGCAATCTTTGCTCAAGCTCTTGACTTTCTTTGTTAGCTCTGTCACATTTGTCTGTAATATCGCGAGCTTCTTCTCGCAGTCTTGTTGCAAATTCATTGTTTCTAATTCGTGCTTGCTCCTTTCGTCTTCGATCGTCTTCGTCAAGCGCTCGTTCTCTTCTAGCAATGCTTTCTCTAATGCTGTCATCCTCTACTCCATTTTCATTAATATAAATTTCCTGCTCTCGTTCTCTATTATCTCTTTGTCTTTTGGAATCGATATGTAATACTCCCTCTGGGTCTTGTCCGTAGCAGGTTGGCTGTATCTCCATTGTTTTGGTATCGTCCAAGCTACTTCTTCCTTCAATATCATTGCGTGCACTACCCAGCCAATTGCTATTCCCAAAATTACTGAGATAGCCACTGATAGCGAGATTATCACCGATCTGTCCTTGTGATGCAAGGATATTGTTTTTTGAAGTTCTTTCGACATATCTTTTTTGATTAAATCTATCTCTTTTAGCAATAAGCTCCTCAAGTTTTCGCCTATTTTCTCTACACTCTGTTTGTGTATTTCTATCATGGAATTCTCTAATTCTTCTGCTTGAGCTTTGGCTGAGTTCTCCAAGTCTTTGAGCGCTTGTGAAAGTTGCATCGTATATTCCTCCTTTAAGACGATTTTTTGTTTTTTGATTAGGAAGTATTATTGTTATACTTTTACTGGTAGATCTAGCTACTTCAATACCTTGTTGACCAAGAAGTTCGATCATGTGATCTCTATTTTTAATATATCCTTGTTTAACTAGATCGTGCAACTTTTGATCTAGCTCTTCTAAATTTTTATAATGATTGACGTTTTTCTTACTAGATAATATAGTTTGCTCTTTTGCTGGATCATCTGGACTTGATAGTCCATACTCATCGTTAATGATCTTTTTAATTAGATCTATTCTAGTTTGATCATATTTAGCAAAATAAGGATTAAATGACCTGTCTGTTTCAAGATCTATCTTTTAGGGATAAGGAAATTTAACTCAAGCCGTCCATCCTTATCAGAATGCTCTACCCATAATACATTTGTACGTTCAAGCATATATTCACCCAAAAGAGCACGTTCAAAATCCTTAATGATTTTTAGTTTTTGCTCTTCAGTCAAAAAGTCATACTTCTCTTCAAATGATAAAACACCAAAACAAGTCTTTTGTTTATAGGTGATGCCTTTTATAATAGCTCTAGTTAAATTTTCATCACCTTTTATAACTCTTGCTGTTCCAGCAGCTTTTCTCTCATTTAAAAGATAATTTATGCTCCCAAGGCCACCACCAGTATAAGTACGAAGAAATTTAACTAGCATCACTAGTGCCTTTATTTGTATTGATGCAAAGTAAATCAAGCAACATATTATTTACCCAATGCTTCATACACTTTATGTAAGACATCATTATCGTCCGCTATGATCTCAATACCAACTCTATCTAGGCTTTGCCCACTATTTAATTTGGCAGCTATTTGGTTCATGTTTTGTCCATGTCTAGATAGTTCAGCTAAAAGCTCTCTCATAATTGGTGCATAAATCTGCTTAGACAACATAGCTCTTAGGGCAAATTTTGAGAAAGTTAGGCCACTTTCTTGTAATTTATCATTAATTACCAACCATTCTGCATTACTTAGCCTAAGTCTTTTAGTTATGACTTTGGTTACCTTGCGTTTTTTTATCTTTTCAGAACTCACGTAAATTTACTCCTAATCCAAGAAGAAGCCACTCAAAAATCCTATGTCATAAAATTTTTGGCAGACTTGCTCTTTAAATATCTTTTAAGGTTATTTTATAAAATTTCACAACCTAAAACAAGGAATTCGGTAGGCTTCAGGCCGCTAAAATGCGTGTTTTTTAAAAATACTATGAAATATATAATATAATTTTTGTAGCTTTTAAATTTCTCTTAGAAATTTAGTCTGGTATGAAATTAAGAAAATAAAATAATAAAAATGTATGGGGTTATGCTCATCATAAAATAGCACTTTAGATAGGACAAGCTAATAACATAAAATTAGTTACTAGCAAATCACAGAAGACTAAAGTCTAGCTTTATGCTTAGTTAAATTTATCCTTTAGCATCTCATACACTTCGTTGTTCTCTCTTTTGCCAACAACTAGCACCAATACTATGATCTCGTCATCTTTTACTTGATACGCCAAGCGGTAGCCGGCATCTCTTAGCTTGATCTTATAAACATCTTCATAGCCTCGTAGCTTATCTTTAGCAACCTTTGGGTTTTCTAGACGCTCACTTAGCTTCTTTTTAAACTGCACTTTTATACTGTTATCAAGCTTTTGCCACTCTTTTAAAGCACTTGGTAAGAACTCTAACTCATATCTCATCTAAGCTTACTTTTACTGGCTTTTCACCACTTACTAGAGCAGCGTCTACTGCTTTACTTAGATGATACTCTTCTATTATCTCTGCCATTTTTTCATAGACAGAGCTGGGTACTAGATATGCACTAGGGACATTGTGGTTTAGTATAGCTACGACATTATCTCCAGCTTGTTTTAAAATTTGAGCTGGAGACTTTTTTAGCTCGCTTATGCTAGCTGTGAAATTTGCTTGTATGGTTTGCATTTTTATCCTTTATTTAATACCTAAAATAATACTAAATAAGATATAAAGATAGTCTTAAAACTCATGCTTTGAAATTTGCCCATATTCATTTTCATACGACACCATCTCTACTTTAGCCTTTAGCGTGTTAGCGTTAATAGGCTTGGCATAAGTGTTTAGCAAAATTTTATACTGCTTCTCATGCCCTACTATCTGAGCTATAAGGTTAGCTTCTACCTCGCGCTGCACTAGATAGTCTATAAAGTAGTGTCTAAAAGAGTAGAATGTCTTTTTAGAGTCTTTGTCTATAAACTTTCTTTGGATCTAGCTTCTAAAAATTTCAGAGAAGTCCTTATTGCTTACCTTAAATATATTTCCGCTTTTCTTGCTATTAACATATTCTAGCAGGCCTAGATCTATGAGCTTACTATGGATAGGCACAAACCTAATGCTGTTTTTGGTCTTGGTAGTTTTACCATCATTTGTGTTTATGTTAAAGCAGTAAATTCCATCTTTTAAGACTATATCTTCTTTATGAAGTTGTGTGATCTCTTTTATCCTCATGCCACTATAAGCAGCTATCATTGTGACGTAGTAGAGCTCATTAGCCTCTATCCTTGAGCTTGGAGATTTACCACTTTGTTTGATACTAGTTACTATCTCAAAGATCTTCCTAGCTTCTGATACTTCGTATGGAAGCACTGCCCTTTCGCTAGGGTCTATGTCTATCTTGACGTTCATTTTTGCAGTTATGCTTTTACCTATATAACCACTATCAAAGCAGTAGTTAAAAAACTGAATAACCCTTATCATATATTTTTGGATAGTAGGCTCAGAGAGTTTATCGTCCTTTTCTCCTAGCTTAAGTATCTGAGATAAACTTTTATCTTTATACCTACTCTTTTGAGCTAGCTTAGTTGGAATTTTATAAAGAAGATCTCTAAATTCAAGCAAGTTATCTCTCGTGATCCTATAAACTGGCGTATCTTCGTTAAAGTATAAAAATAAGAGCTTTTTTACGCCAGTAACTAATCTTTGCGTATCTGGCGACCACTTGTCAGCTCTTTTAGTGTTTGTCTCAAATATCTCGAATGCATCCTTTAAGCTCTTTTGATCTTCTAAATTTAAAGCTGAGAATTGATTGCTAGAGCCAGATGTTGCTTGCAGTACTTGCCTGATCTCATACTCTTTGGTTATTTTGGCGCTAGGATTAAAAATACTAAAGCTACTATCGTCATCTAATTTTATCTTGATATTTTTTGGTGGATTTGGATCCATTATGATATCTTCCATGCTTCTATGGTCATTCTTTGTTCTTACTAGCTTTAAATTTGAAGTTGAGCCATACTTTTGATCTAGTATGGCATAAACCGTTTCGCTAATCCTCTGAGCCATAGCCTTAAGCTGCCCATCAGTAATGGGCAAACAACCACTATCTTCAAGCTCTTTTATATTTTCTTGAAAAGAATCTATATCCTTAGCATCAAACGAACTAGGAGTGGCTTTAGTATCATTAGAGCCATCTTCAAGGAAACAGTACTCACGCTTGTCATCAAAGAGCACACTGCTCTTCTCAAGCTTTGATACAAGATAGTTAAGTGTTAGTATGTTTTTCTCTAAAAGAGTTTGCCCTATGTTCTCTTTATCCTTGCTACCAAGAGCGCCAGCAGTGTTAGTGATATTACTTATATCCTTAATTAAAATTTGAGGCAGACTGCCATCTATCAAACTTTGTTTAAAGTAGTCATTGAGCGCATTTAGAAATTCTACATCCATCTTCTTATTAAGAAGAGAGTGCTCTTTGATACTCTTGCTAAGCTTTACTTTCATAAACGAATTTACAAAAGACTGGATTATGCTATCACTAAGATTCATGTGAACCGCCCTTTTTATCAAGTAAAGATTGTTGTCTAGAATTTTAGCCCTTTTTCTGGCTTTTTCCAAGAGATTAGTGGAGGTGGAGAAGCAAATTTCTCGCTTTTCGTTAAAAAATTTTCTGATGCTTGGAGCAAGCGTCACTCGGTAGTAATATATACCGTTTCGCTCCCTTAAGTGTTGTCCCATATTTAATAGCCAACCGGTCAAAAATGGAACAGTTTTATGTAATCACTAAGCAAAAAATCGTCTAAAGTGCGTATTTCAGGCTTTTAGGAGCTCATATAAAAAATCCTCATAAGCCGGAGGTCGGGAGTTCAAGTCTCCCCCGTGACACCATAAATACCTAAACTACGATGTTTCTACAATATTATATTGCAGTTACCTTTCATTAAATATAGCTTAATGTTTGTAGCAAAACAAAATTTTATGTAGCAAATTTTTAAGCTTGCAGTAATTTTAACACGTTTTTTGTAAAATTTTAAAAAACAAGTAAAATTTTTTAACGAATCATCTACTATGATATAATCTGTCACTCTACTGGGTTAAATTTTTACCATAACTTAAATAAAATGAGTATAGATGTGTAGTAAAAATGGCGTTTATAGCTATTGAATATGGGCTAAAAAATATTTTTGATGATTATGATTTATTCATATTTCCTAGCAATAAAACACAAAATAGAGATAGGCTGCATAAGCATCACGAGATCCTGCGCGTGGTCAAATACCGGCTCACATTTATTAAAGGCTCAAGATAAGTTAAAAACTTTCAAAGGAGTTTTAACTATGATCCTGCCGATGAAAAATAAGTATATAGTCCGTTCCCGAATTTCGCAGAAGAAATTTAGAGAAATTCTCAAGTATTTTGCAGAGGATATAGAGGCTACTAAAATAGCAAATTTAACCGGGATTTCTAGAATTTCCATCAACAAAATTCTAAAAAACATCAGAATTTTAATGGCTAGTGAGTGTGAAAAAATAAGTAAGTTTTCAGGTGAGATAGAGATTGACGAAAGCTACTTCGGAGCTAAAAGAGTAAGAGGTAAGAGAGGTAGAGGAGCAGCAAATAAAACTCCGGTGTTCGGTATGCTTAAAAGAGATGGCAAAGTCTATACCCAAATAGTTAAGAACTGCTCTGCTAGTGAACTAATACCAATACTATCGCGATATAGCGAGCTTGATAGCTCTACTATATACTCTGATTGTTGGAAAGCTTATGATGGATTAGTAGATTATGCAGCTTTAGCTCATTATAGAGTAAAGCATTCTAAGAATGAATTTGCTAATGGTAAAAACCATATAAATGGCATAGAAAATTTCTGGGGATACGCTAAACATAGACTAGCTAAATTTAAAGGCATCAAGAAAGAGAATTTTTTACTTCATCTAAAGGAGTGTGAATTTAGATATAATACTAAAACTACACAGGAAAACTTATATCAGAAACTGTTGAAATTGATAAGAGAGAATCCGCTTAACTTATCTTGAGCCTTATAAAAATAAAAGATCCAAAATATCTAAAGGTAAAATTTGAGAATTTGCTTGGAGAGTATTTGGTGCGCAATTGATGATTATGTAATAATTTTTTATTTGGTAATTTAAAAATGTATGTGTTATTAATAATATTTTTATTTTTATACTCAAAAAAAAGTCACTTTTGGTCTGTAATTTTAAGATATTTGTTTCGATTCCTCGTATAAATACGAGCATTAAGTAATTTATAAGTATTTTTATGCTATACAATCAATTATAAGTAAAAACCCCTTGATATATCGTGCTTTTTAAAACATAAAATCATTTTTTTATTCTACTTACTATCAAATTCATTGACTCGACTATAAAAAAAGATTATAATGCTCACAATTTTTAAAAATAAAATATTTTTAACCAAAGGAGATTAAGATGATTAAAATTAGTTAAAAGCAGAGGTTCTATTTAAGTAATTAAAAGAGAACCCCCACATTAAGTTGGTGACACTCTTATTGTAATCGTTCTCTACTTTTAAAATACTTAAATAAAAAACTTCATTAGTACCAACCATATTGAGTTTATTGGGCACACTATAGGTATGTCCATTTGGTGAGATGGC
Source organism: Campylobacter concisus (assembly GCF_002165785.1). GTDB lineage: Bacteria > Campylobacterota > Campylobacteria > Campylobacterales > Campylobacteraceae > Campylobacter_A > Campylobacter_A concisus_W. Next base: position 14,358 of record NZ_NDYO01000007.1, on the reverse strand, counting down.
TATTACTGTCTCTTGATTTTTTAAATGGCAAAAAGGAGAAAAAATGCCAAATAAAAAAATAATTTTAAATGATTTAAAGGCTATTAGAAAAAATAAAACAAAAGAAGAGATTAAACAAGCATGCTTTGAAGCCTTGTTTCCACAACAAGCTACGATCAAAGAGTGCAGATTAGTAATCGAAAATCGTTATAGCGTAAAGCTATCAAACAAGGAATTTTCCAAATGGAGGAAAGAGTATGATGCAAAAAATGCAAATCAACCCTCTGATGCATGTCATATTCCAGAGCCCAAAGAAGACAAGAAAGAAAGTGAGGAGCTAAGCAATGGCGCTAACAATCAAGAGTAGTGATACAGCAGTTGCGGCAAATGCCGTAATTGCACTACAAGAACATGTTGAAATGGGCAATAAGGTTAGTGAAAATATTAGAAATAATATTGAGCTTTTTAATAAAACTGCGGATAGTTTTAATGGAGATTTTAAAGAAAAAATAGAGCTAATAAAGCAAGGAAGTACCGAACTTATAAGTGCAGCAAAAGAGGTCCAAAACAACTTTCAAAATACTCTAAAGAGTGCAGATAAAACTATATCGAAGATCAACTCATCTTTTAGCTCTTTGATGAAGAATATAATATCTATATTAATTGCCTTTGTATTTATAGAAGTGATCTTCTTTTTTGGCTACTTGTTTTATGATAGCCATAAGACAAATGAAGCCAAATCTGCACTACAAAGCAAGCTAGATAAGGCACTTTATAACATATCTAATCTTCAAGGCTTTATTATCCATATCTACAACCAAGATGGTCAAAAAGCTAGTGAAGATTTTACTAAATGGCTAAACAAAAATGGTGACGGTAATGTTCAGTAGTAAGCAAATTTTTCTAATAGGCAAGACACATACAATGTATGACACTTCGTTTTCATACCTTGTATAATCTTGCTCTGCCGAGGGCTACAATGCGAGATATAAGAAGCTTTAAAACGCTTTATCTCGCTATCACATTTTATGAAAGGATATCATATGTCAAAAAATGTCAAGGATAAAGTGCTCTCCGCAAGGATTACTTATCAACAATACGATAAGTTATCTAAAATAGCTCTAGAGTTAGATATGTCAAAATCAGAAATCATTTCCTATCTTATAGATAATGGCACTGTAAATTCTGAATCCATAAAAAAGAAAGAGTTATATCCAACAATCATTACATATTTTGCTAGACCTTTTAATAACATCAATCAAATAGCAAAGAAACTAAATATAGCTTATAAGACTAGTGGCAATATAGATTTAAAAACGATACTGCAGACACAAGAAGAGTTGTACAAAGTTCAATCAGTGCTAACTGAAATTTTAAGCCTAATAAAGAGTAGCTATGATAGTTAAGATCTCAAAGGGAGAAAAAGGCATAGCTGATTATCTAAAAACTGGCAAGAAAAGAGATTCGAAGCTAACTAGAGATGAAAAAGATGATAGATTGCCACTGGCTGGAAATTTAGATCTTATCGAGATGTCTGAAAGGCACCAGAGCAAGAAAAAGAATAAGAAACATAACTACTATCATATATCCTTGTCATTTACTTCAGAGGAGTGGAACAAGCTATATGAAAGTGGCAATATAGATGATCTTATAATGGATTTTTTGAAGCTCACTTTCCCAAATCACGACATAGATGAGCTACTTTTTTATGCTGAAGCTCATCTGCCTATAATAAAAGAAGAGCCATATATTCCTCGTCCAGAAGGGGCACTAGAAAATAGAACATTAAATAAGAAACATAAAAATGGCGAACCGCTAAAAAGAGAGCCTCATATTCATCTAATAGTCTCTTTTGAAAATATGAAATTTACTCATAGTGTAAAAACTGGCGGAGTAATATATACAAAAGGTGCAGCCAAGCAACAAGTAAAAGCTATTATGGCTAAGTCAGCAGAGAAATTTAAAAGAGTAGTTAATGATATCTTATCTAACAAGTATGGATTAAATAATATAGAGCCTTTAAGTATGGATGAAGACCAATTAAAAAAGCAATATGAAAGCTTTAAAAGTGCAGCACAAAAGGTTAAGAAAGGCAAAGAAAAAGATACGCAGATGAAGATAGAAACAGATGTAGTGATCGAGCCAAAAGCAAATATAAAAGAGCAAAATATAAGTGTTGAAGAGCTACTAGCTGATGCTAAAAATTCTACAGCTGATTATCTATTAAGAATGATAGAAGAAGATGAGGGTTTCAAAAAAGACTATTATGATAGGGCAAAGAGACTTAATACAGTGGATATAAGAGAATTTTTGCCTATGATCAATGCAAAATTTAACATCACCGCAAAACCTGAAATGGTAAATGACAAATATAAAGTAAGAGTGGATGGTTTTAATGGAACTTATAATCTAACTGATCTAATGTGTAAGATAGTCTATAATGGCAGAAAAGGAGCGTTGTTTCACGTAGTTAATGAGCTAGAGCAAATGCTTATAGAGCTTCAAGCTAATAAAAATGAGCCAAAGATAACATTAAGTGTAAGTAGTGACTTTGGTACGCTAAATAAAGACCCAAAAGCTCAAGTGTTAAATAGCTGGGAAACGGTACAAATAGAGCCATACAATCTAAAATCAATACTTAAAAACTATTCAGCTATATCAGTGGCAAGTTTCAAAGATAAAAGTGAAGAAGCTAGCAGTATTGATGGCATAACTCCTACGCTTATATATGATATAGATAACTCTAAATTTACTGCAAATGATGCTCAAAATTTACTACAAAGTAAAGGAATAAAAGGCTTCATATACCCAACCACCTATCAAGCGCCAGACACAAAAGTAGAGAAATTTAAACTCATCATACCCACAACAAAGGCTCCAAGCTTAAATGAATATGATGAATACATAAAAGAGATAACAAGAGAGCTTGGGTTATATAACATAGTAAATAACTCCAGCTTGCATCCTAGTAAATTTCACTACACTCCAGTGCCAGGATCTGAAGTTATAAGCATTAGTGGAAAAACTTTTGATAATACAAGAGCCATTGAAGATGCGGGCTTAAAAACATATATTAATAATATGGATATTAAAGCCATATATGAAGATTTACAAAATCTAAGAAAATATGAGCTTGGTCATGAACCAAAAGATACCAACTCACATATTAAAAGAGCAAGCTACCAAGCTATATCATCAAAGATTCCAATAAAAGAGTTAATAGAATACTTTGACGAGAGTACTATGGTTAAAAAATATAAAGATTATCAAATACTTTTTAATAATAACAGTAGATATCTATACTTGCCAGAAGAAAACATAGCTTATTCTTTTAGCCAAAATAGACACTATACTCCATATATCTACATTAGAGATAAATTTTATGAAGCAGCTAGAAAGATAAAAACTGGATTTCATGATGATGATCTCATTCAAAAGCTAGGTATTACACAAAATGAATATAAAGGCTTCGTAAAAGGCATCGATTACCATCTAGATATAAATAGATACTATTTGGCTTTTATAAATAGAACCGAAAGCTTTAAAAAATATCTATCGGATATAGCTAAGATTAACTATAAAGGCTTAATTTATAATATAAAAACATATATGAAAGATTGGAAAGATATGCAAGGTTTTAATAAGCTAAAGGAGCGTTATAAAACAGATAAGATATGTCTAACAGAGGATCATATATCATTTGATTCACTAAAAATAATAAAGCAAGAGCTATATGATCAAGGACTTGATAAAGATTTTGGGATAGAGCAAACAAAACAACCATCAAATATAATAGAGACCAAAGAACAGAATATAAAGTCAGGATATGATAGTTTGGAGAGGTAGGCAAAACAAACATCAGCGAGGTATGAAAGTCTCTTATAAAACTAAACGTATCAGCTAAAAGTCTATATCTTTTTGATTGCTAGCCTTGCGGCAATATATTTCTTCTTTTCTTGTCAATCATACTAGTCTTTAGTATCTAATCCTTAAATATTTAGGAACATAATACTAATATGCACAAATAAATAAAGTTAATCTGATCAGGCAGGTATTAACACAAAAACCCAAACAACCATAGTGGGATTTTATTCCCAACTCCGACTTCTATGTCATCGGCAGTCATATAGGAGTTTGGTATGTCCTTTATCTGTTCAAAGCCTTTTTAGTCCCTCTAATTTCAAATATAACACGATAAAGTCATCTTGTCTGTAATTACTATTTAAATTAGTCAAAGCTTTACTTTGTAAAAAACTATATTAATTTATTTTATTGCCAATTAATATCTATAAATCTCTCATCTTCCATAAAATCAAATTTCTTTTCTCTATCAATACGACGTTTTAAATCATCAATTATATCTTTAATAAAAGTCCTGTGTTTTAATAAGTTTGCCGTATTCATCACAGACATTAGTTTTTCATAAAATTCAATATCTCTTTGTATTACGGACACCCAGCTTCCATAGGCTGTTCTTGAATTTTTCTCAAATTTTAGGCTTTTAAATAACTCGTAATCACTATTTTTTGAAACCATATAGGCGTATAGATGTGCCCTGGTATCAATGTTGGCATTTTCAGATTTATCGCTATTAAACTCGCAGATAAGTCTAGATATAAAAATCATCCTTTCTTTATCCATAAAATATTTATCTATAAATTTCTTAATAATATTTATTGTTTTTTGTGTATCTAATAATGGCGAATGAAATCCCATAAAAAATGATTTTAGAAATTCCCCTTTTTCAAAAACGAATTTCTTATCAGGTATTTTATGTATAGTTTCTATAATTTTTAAAAATATTTCTTCATGGTCTTTTCTATTAAATAGGATGGAAAAATCTGTATGCATATCAACGCTATAAACACCATTGCCAAGAGCGTTTAATATATTAATTATATATCTGTGTATAAAATCAGAATCATAGTTTAGAAATTTATTTAAGATGTTGGCATCATGATCAAAATTTATATTATCTTTTAGTCTCATAAAATATGCTGTTTCTGTCAGTTTTTTATCTGTTTTGATATATTCATCTAACATACCAGCAAACTGGCAGAAAAACATCTCAATAGTTATTAAAAATTTGTTATTGCTGATAGCTCTATTGCAAAGTACTTTTAATATTTTTAGTGCAATGTCTTTTTTGATATTTTCATACTTTTGTAAATAGTCAAAGTATTGTGGAATATTTGCAATATCGGCACTTTTATAAAAATCAAGCAAATTCTTAACATCTGTTTGAGTGATATCGTTTTCGTCTATAGCTGCAAATATCCAGAATCTCCAAAAGTCTTTTGCTTTAAAATTCTGTTTTTCTATAAACTCAAAAGCACCATTTTTGCCCAAAATCTTTATAAGAACACGACGATCTAAATATAATAAAAATGGATCGCCTAGCTTAAAATACTCGCCTAAAACCTCTATAAACAGTTGCAAATCATTGCTTGATAAAATTTCAAGCAAAATACTAAAGTTGTTTTTAAAACTATATGTATCGCTATCATCAATCACATTATAAATTTCTACACATATATTAAGTAGCTCTAGCCACCTATCTTTTGTTTTATTATTATTCGAAATTTTTTCTAGTTCATTTTTTATATATGCCTTGTTTTGTTCAATATCATTGCCTTTAAATTTATAAGGACTTGCGCACAACAAATCATCTATATCAAAATAACTATTCTTAAATAGAATTTGTGCATTTTTGTCATATGAAATTTTATTTTCATCCAAAAAAGATAAAAATTTTCTTACTATTTTACAATGTTTATAAATCTTTGGATTAAAGTATTTTACAACTAAATCTACTATATATTTTTTATCTTGCTCTATTATTTCTATGCTATTTGAAATATTGGGTTTTCGATAGTATGTATTTATAAATTTTTCCAAGTCAGCCAAAAAACAGTTATTTTTAAAGATCTCATCAAGCCTTTCAAATATAGTTTTTCTAAAATTAATCAAAGCTTGTGTCGGAACAAGAGTATAGTTGTATAAATTGAATGTTCTACCATAATATCTAGCATCTTGAAAGTCAGTGCCCAACATCTCACTGGCGATCCTAATAAATAGTCTTTTTAAGAGCAAAGTATCGCTATTTTTTGATAGTTCCCAAAGCCCATCCATAACTATCTTTTCTTTTTTGTATCCATATCTATAGCTATTAAGCTCATATCCAAAATCTTTTACCAAAGTATAAATAACTTCATGTATTTTATTTGGCTTTTTATTTAGATACATCACTATTAATTCTATTGTGATCTTTAGGTTGCTTTCATCATTGCTTCTGGATAGTAAAGAGAGTATTTTTAGCACTAAATTTGATTTGTTATCGCCATTTTTAAAAATATCAATACTATTTACATCTATATGCTCTTGTTCTAAGTCTTGTATCTCTTCATGTAGTTTTTCTAGTATTTCTGATTCTTTTAGATACCAAAAAATTTCTATAAACTCTATTATTGGATTATTATCATGCCCCGACAACAACGATTTATCTGAATATTCTATCCACAACCTATCTACAGGACCTTTTAGCTCTTTTAAGATTAAATTGATATCAAAAACTGGCATTATTTGATTTAAAACATCTCTTATTTTGCCTGAATGGTTTAGGAAAAAATTTACTATAAAACTACTTATTTTTAGGCTTTTATCCACAAATACAGTCTTATAAAAAAGATATGTTGCTAGTATCTGATCTGATATTTTAACGACACTATTTTCATACATATCAAATATCTCATATCTATGAAGCTTTTCTATTTTATCCCAAATAGAAACAATATCAACCCCAAAGGCTTGTTTTATAACTTCCACTTGTTTATCATTTTGCCTGTCGATCACTCTAAAAAATGCTACTATCGCAACTATTTTTTTAATCTCAATATCGCCAAAAATTTTTATATCATTATCAGCACTTTTAAAATACTCTTTGTATAAATCATAGGCATTATTTACAGCATCAAAAGATCCATTTTGAGCTATTTTACAAGCCATAAAAGCCATTCTTGGATTATTTTGTGAAATCTCTAAAATTTTTTCGTTATGTATAGGATCTATATTTTTAAAATTTTTAGAAATGATTTCACTTACTGAGATATTGTCCATAGATTGTATTTCAATAACTGAGCAACTAATGTTGCTTGGAACTTTTTCTATAATGTCTTTAGCGTAGTCTCTAACTGTAGCAACTATTTTGATTTGAGAATTTGTAATTTTTTTGTTAAAAAAGTCAAGCAAATATTCAAGTGCTTGATGAATCCTGTTGACATCATCGATAAAAATTAAGAATTTCTCATCTTCAACTTTAAAATACGCCATCAAATCATCGTAAATATTGACACCTCTATTAAAAATGGCCTTAAATTTATACCCATTTTCCTTAGCAAATTTAGGTGCAACCTCTATTGCTAATCTTGTTTTTCCAACTCCAGCCTTTCCTGTTATAAATGTTATTTGACTATCCTTTAAAGCAAGCTCTATATCAGCCACCTCTTTATCTCTACAACAAAGTACCGTATTTAGTGGCGTAGCATAGCCGCCGCTTTCATACTCCGAAACAAAATCGCGCTCGTCTAATATCTGCACGGTATCTACGTTTACACCAAGAAAATCATATGCTATTTTAGAATAGTTTGCATACAAGTCATTTGCTAGACTTGAAATTCCTATAAAAAATAATTTATCTTTTGAATTACAATACTTTTGTAAAATTTCTAATTCATTAGGCTTAATATCGCAATTGCAAGCTAGAATAATTTTCTTTATTTTAGATATACTAATATTGGTTTTTTCCTCATTAAAACATTTTTCCAAATCTTTTAAAAATTTAGACAATATATCCGATTTTTGCGTTGTACATTCTACAAAGACATAATCCCCATCTTCTAGAGCTACAAAACTATCTGGGGTCCCTGAAATAGGTTTATCTTCGCCTATTTTTGTACCGTTTGAATGAACCATAAAAGAAAACTTTTTGGATAAATATGTGTTTATCAATTTGTGAAATTTTGAAGCATCTATCTGAGATAACTCTTGTTCTATTTGGTTTATTTTACTCATATATAAATCCTAATACAAAAACCCAAACAGCCAAAGTGGAATTTTATTTCCAACTCCTACTTCAATATCATCTGCTGCTATAAATGAATTTGGCATATCCTTAATCTGCTCAAAGCTCTTTTTTGCTCCGCCTATTTCAAAGACAAATTCGCCTACTATAAAATCTCCGGCTTTGCCCGAGTAAATTTCAGTGATATTTCCAAGCTGATTGGCAAAAAACGTCTCTCTCACATTTCCTATATCAGGGCTGTTTATATACATTAAATTTGTATTTTCAAGGTAAATTTTGTCTGCCTTATCCATATTTTTTATAGCAAGCTCGTTTTTCATTAAAAGCCTTATAAGCCCGGCACTATCAAGCATAGCAAGATACTCTTTTAGCGTCCTATCATCCCTTATATCAACAAGCGATTTTAGGCTTGAGTAGTTTGGCTGATATGGGACGCTTGTACTTATGGCATGAGTTAATATCTTTAGCTTTCTTGCTGTGTTGCCGTTTAAATTTGGATATATACTTAAAAGATCGCTATCTATCGTAGCTTCTATGCTTTGCCTTAGAGTCTGATAAAAGGCAGTATCATTTGGCATATCGTTATAGTACGGGTAGTAACCCGCCTTTAGATACTCTCTAAAAAGCTTAATAACTGCTAGATCTTTTTGTTTTAAGGCGTTATTGGTATTAACAGCTATTTCCTGATGATTTGTAAGTAAATTTGTAAGCTCAACCGCTTCTAAATTTATACCATATCTTAGTCCTAGATACTCCCTAAAGCTCATTCCACTCATCTTATATATGATCGCTCTTCTACTTAGATCATGAGAGCTTTTTAACACTTCAAGAGCAGACGAGCCAGTAGCTACTATATTTAACTCTTTAAAATTATCATAGGCAAATTTTAATACGGCCGATATATCTTTGCTTTTATGAATTTCATCTAGGTATAGATGCTTTCCACCATTTAATACAAACTCTCTTATAATCGAGGTTATATCGTTTGATATCTCTATGTCATCTAGGCTTAAGTAAAGACTATCTTTGTTTTTACTGGCAAGCTGAGCCAAAGTAGTTGTTTTACCTATACCTCTTTGCCCAAGGATAACAATAAGCCTATGAGATAAATCCTTGGAATCTATAAAATATCTTTTGAATTTATGATTATTTAACCTTATAAGGTCATTGCTCTTTAAAAAAAGTTGATCTAACATGGCTTATCCCTGAATTATGTGATGCAATACAATTATAGCACAAAAATGTGTGTAATAAGATACAGACAAGATTGTTTTTTAAATAAAATCGTATTTTATTGTAAATGACTATATGCATTTACAATTAAAAAGTACTCACTATTCTCCTTCTTGATAAAAATTTACCTCTTCAACTAAATCCTTTAGAATTTTTGGAGTTACTGGTTCGCCATAAGTATTCATAGTGATCTTGTATTGTTGTTCATGTCCTACAAGAGCAGCTATATGTTCAACCCTTTGACCGCTTTGGATGAGCTTGTTTATGAAAGTGTGCCTAAATGAGTGAAATGTCCTTGTCTTATCACCATCTTTTATAACTTTAGTATTAATCTTTTTTCTAAAATATTCAGAGAAGTCTTTATTATCACAGCTAAATAACCTAACTGCTTTGCCACATTTCCTAGCTAGCTTCTTTTTACTCTCTATAAATTCAAACAGCCCAATGTTACTTAGCTTAGAGTGGATAGGAACTATCCTTACAGAGTTTCTAGTCTTTAAAGTCTTGCTCTTACCCGTTTTTACATCTATTTTTGTATTTAAACTAAAGCATACTATGTTATATTTTTCAACTATGTCATCTGTGTTTAGCTGGATTATCTCATTTAGCCTCATGCCAGAGTAAGCTGCTATATGAGTAACGAAAAATAGCTCATCTTTGTTAATTCTTTGACTTTTGGTATCACCATTTGATCTCATCTTACTCACAATATCCAAAAGTGCGTTTACGTCACTATCTTCATAAGGGTTTTTATTTGTAACATCATCTTGGTTTAAATTTATTTGTAGATCTATAGCTGGATTCTTATCTATATAGTCGCTATCGTAGCAGTATTTAAAAAACTCACTAACTCTAACAATATACTTCTTGATGGTTGATTTAGAAATTTTTGGTCTATTCTTTGCTAAAGCTATAATCTCATCTAGGCTTTTATCTTTATAGAGACTATTTTGAGAGAGTTTGGTTGGTAGTTGTAGCAAGACATTCCTAAAATTTAGCAAGTCATCTCTTTTTATCTTTTTAATATCTAGCCCATCACCAAATTTCATAAACATTAGCCGTCCTACATGTCTAACAAGACCAAATGTGCTATCACTCCAGTTGTTTGAAATACTAGTGTTTGATACATAGTTTTCAAATGCACTCTTTAGCGTGACCATGTCAGCTTTGCTCTCGCTTTTAGTAGATGAGACTAGCTGTGATTTAAAGCTTCTAGCTCTATTTGAGAAGAGCTTTTGAAAGAAATTTATAGCCTCATTAAAAGTCATGTTACTAGCATCACTTGTATCATCTATCGCAAGATCTTTAGCCTCAATGTTATTTAAAACTATGCCTTTATCTTCATATTTATCTGCCCTATATAGCTTCACCTGACCACCAAAGGTAGGATCATTCAAATTACCATATCCAAATTTTAGATCTTCACTTAGCTCGTTGTCTCCATCTGGTGATAACTCACAACCAAATATTCTTAGGATATCGTTTTGTGTGAGTGCTCCCTTTTGCTTAGCTAGTTCATTTATAGCATCTCTTAGCTCACTAACAGAGTGCTTTAAGGACTTTTTAGTGAAAGGCAGCACCAAATCCTGCTTTTTTAAAGTCTCTATGTCGTCTTGATAGCTATCTATGTTAGCCTCTTTAACACCTTTTGCTATCTTGTCTTTAGTATTATCATCTAAATTTGCACTATTGTGCTTTTTACCAAGTGGTACAAATGTCTGTTGCTTATCATTTAGTAGCTTTTGGTTTTTGCACATCTTATATGATATGTGATTTATGTTATCTATCGTTGCCTCAAGCACTCTTTTGCCAAGAAGCTTTTTGGTGTGAGAGTCAGTGCAAGATAGCTTTTTGCAGATATCATCAACCTCTTTTGATATGACGCTGGGCAAGCTATCTTCTTTTAAACTCTGTTTTAAAAACAAATTTAGTGATAGTAGTCCATCTAAATTTATATATCTGCCAAGCATATCATGCTCTTTGATACTTTTGGCCTCCTTGGCTTTTAAAAGCATAAGCACCAAGTGCTCTATAAGTTCGCTGCTCAAATTCATCTTCCATGCCTTTTTGATCGCGTTAAAAATTATAGAGTAGATCTTAGCACGATTTTTTGCTGTATCAAAGCGTTTTGTGAGGAAGGAGGTTATGTATTCGGTTTTATTACCAAAATAAGGCCTCAGATATAGTGGGATGGCTACTCTAAAGTAGTATATACCATTTCGTTTGACTAGATATTGCATCTTTGTTACCTATGCAATATAACTTTGTAGCAAAATGTAGCAGATACCTACTGTGAAACTGGCTGTGTGCCGTCTTTTTGGTGCTTACACAAGGTTTATTTTTAAACCCTCATAAGCTGGAGGTCGGGAGTTCAAGTCTCCCCCGTGACACCAAAACACTCTATTTTAGGCACTAGTAGTGATGCTTTTGTTATTTACCTTTCTTTAAAATTTCCTTTAAGAGTGGAACACTTAGTTACTAAAGTGGGACAGTCTCTTAAAAATTCCAATGATTATAAAGCCATCACCCTTTTAATACCATAAAAATAAATTTGTTTTAAATTCTTGCTTCTAGCTTTTTATCTCAAATCCCCATAAATACGCACTTTCAACATCTATCATTTTAATATTCTTAACTTTTCTTTCTTAAAAAATAAACTTTTTTACGAAAATTTGCATTTCTAGCGAAGATTTTTTTCAAAATTGGTGTAATTACTATAAATATATTTAAAAGGATAAAAATGAAAAAATTTTCATTAATAGTAACTAACACCGCTAGCACGGAAGAAAGTTTGTGTAGTGAGGTGATTTGCCATGGCTAATGCATATACAATAAACGACCACAACCTAGTTATAAACGTAAGGTTAGATTTTTTAACATATGGTAGAGCTATAGGTAGATTTGCACATGCATGTCGTGAGAAAAATCAAACCGAGCATATAAAGTATATCAATAAAAATCCAGTCACTATTAATCGTTACAAACTCCTAAGCGAGTTTAATAGTAATGGCAATATGAGAGATGCTAACAGCAAAGATGATGAACTACATAATATAGCCTTTGTAAAGAATTTTCTTAAAGGCTTTTAGGATAGCTTTAAAGAAGACTATGCCAAGCAGTCCTACACACAAAAGCGAAATGGCAAAGATACTGTTATAAAAAAGTCTTGGCGCAAAGATATGAGTAGCTTTTGTGAGATTATCATCACGTTTGGTACAGATAGAAAGAAAAAGCCAAAAGAAGGATTAAGCGAAGAAGAGTCAAAATTTATAAATGAAAACATACGCATGGATAGAGTAATGAGATTTATAAATGCATACTGCTCAAAGTATGGTGTAAAGTGCCTGCTCATAGCTGAACATAATGACGAGAAGACCAAACACTATCAGATCATCTTTACAAACTATAACTTTGAGAAGCATGCAAATTTGAGGTTTAGTGGTAGGGCACAAACAGCAAAATTTGGCCAAGAGTTACAAGATATGGGTACAGAGGCATTTGAGGGTCAGGTGCTTCGTGGTAAGTCAAGTAAAAATAGACATAAGAATTTAACCCAAATGCACCAAATAGCAAGTGAATATAAGAGCGAGAAAGAGCTAAAAGAGAAAATTCAAAAGCTTATAGAAGCGGAAGCAAATAAGTATATGACAAAGGAAAAATTTTTATGGTTTGATGAGCATTTTAGACTAGAAGCTAACAAGAAAGAGGCTTATTTATCTAGTCTTGCAAATTTAGTTTTTGAACAAATGCAAGAAAGCATAACCATCACATCTGATGAGAAGCTAAAAGAAAAGGTAGAACTTCTTGCTGAGCAAGTAACAGAACAAAACAAGATCATAGAGGAAGATAAAAAGAAAAGCATAGAAGTCTTAAAAGAAAAAGAACAGCTAGAAAAAGAGCTAGATAAACAAAAAGATATCCAAACAAGCAACGATGAGGAGATAGCTCAGCTAAGGCATAGTCTAAAAACCTATACAGACCAACAAGCTAAAATAGACAAACAAAATGCATTAATAGAAAGCAAAAATAGAGAAAATTTATCTCTAATACATAAAGCCAAAAGTTTGCAAAACGAAAATATCGCACTAAAAGAATTTAATGACAAAAGCTTAGGTCTTTTACTAGAAATAGCAAATATCAACCCAGAGTTAAGAGAGATGATAGTAAATGAAATGCCAGAGCTAAGGAGTAAATTTGCAAAAGATGATGCTGGGATGGAGATGGGGTAAGGAAATTTTCTAGAGATATCCAAAGTATAGTAGTAATATAAAAACAAAAAAATCCCAAAAATCAATTAAAAGATAAAACACTATAAAAATGGTGATCAGGTGGTCATATGTTCTAGGAATAGAGTAATGGTAAATAAATTCTGAAGTATCACAATGCCGTTTATTTATATTATAAAAATCTCATATCGTACCCCAGTACAATAGACAAGTCCTTCTAAAATTTATATAATTCATTCAAAATTTCAAATACTATAAACAATAAGGAGAACATGATGGCTAAAGAAGCCGGAGTAGTTAAAAGCATAAACGGAGGAATAGCAAGAGCACTTAATGACTTAACAGGAGAGGTAAGACAATTAAGTGTAGGAGATATTGTATACCAAGGTGAAAAGATAGTTACAGAGGGCTCTAACTCTAAAGTAACAATAACTCAAACTGATGGTAAAGATATAACTTTAATAGGTAAAGACACTCTAACTCTAGACCAAGACTCTAACAATAACGAAACAGTAGCTGATATCTCAGCTTTACAACAAGCCATCTTAAAAGGAACAGATCTTAATGCTCTAGAAGAAACTGCTGCAGGTGGTCCACAAGCAGGTGGTAATGGTGGAGATGGTGTAAGCTTATCTTCTACTAGCTTTGCAGAAGGAGGCCACATTAGTAACATATACGCCAATTATGGTAATTTGCCGGATAATGGAGGTAGTTATATAAGTGATTATTCTACAATAAGTGGAGGTAGGTTAAATGCACAGGATGCAGCAGATATCATTATACCTCCTACTCCAACCGTAGAATTTACGAGAGACACAAATAATGACGGATTTTTAAATA
>NZ_NDYO01000006.1:0-297167 GCF_002165785.1 Campylobacter concisus | reverse complement strand
TTGAAGTTGAAATCGCAACTGTAAAAGAAAATTTGACAGTTGAGCCAATGCCTCACGATCTACTACAAAGTGAGCTGGTGAAACGAGGCGCAAGTGAAACAGAGGCTGAAAAATTAGTTGAGAGGCTAAGTATTGATGAGGCTACTGCCTATCTAAACGATCCAAGCAGTATAGACAATTTAATAGAAAATTTAAAGGATAACTAATGAATATAGGCTATTTTAAAAATCAAACTTTCAAAGCTCAAGACGGCAAAGAAGTAAAATTTATAGGGGGTATGATAAACATACCCTTTTTACGCCCTATTGAGTGTGGGCTGATCCCAACTCCTGATGAGGAGCTAGCTAAAAATCAAAACGCCCCAATATATAAAATAGTGCTCTTTAAGCCTAAAAATTACAAGGGAGCAAGGCAAATTATAGGGGGCATTTGGAATGCTGTCAGCAATGACGGAAAAACAAACTATTTTAGGGGGCATATAGAAACGCCTCTAGTAGCTGGCGGACGTGTTTATTTAGCGTTATTTACTCCAAAAGAACCTAATGGGTTAATGTTTGAAGCCACATGGAGCGCCCCAAAAAGAAATAATAACTCCCACACGCCACAAGCTAGCACCACCATAGATGATGATGTAGATATTGACGCCGACAAATACGATAACGACGAAACGATACCGTTTTAATCGTTTGACTTATAAATAAATTATTAAAGGAACTAATATGACTCAAGATAACAAGAAAGTCCCGTTTTGTTTATCCGATGAAGATACGAAATTTTTAATGGATTTAGGGAAAGAGATGCTCAACCAAGACACTAGAAGTACCGCTCAGCCCTACGGTCTGACGGTTCAAAAGAAAGAGATTATTATCACAGATGAGGAATTTGCTGATAATTGGACGCTATTTAGCGAAGGGGATGCCGTGGCTGAGGGGCTTAAGCAGGCAAAAACATACCTAATAGACGAAATACACGAAAAACTAATAGATGCCGATGATGACACCCAAAAACTAGAATTAGCAAAAGAGCTTGGCATTCTTTTAAATGTGGATGATGATGACGACTTGCAAAGCTACATAAGAGATCGGGAGGAATTGAGAGACTATTGTTATTATCCGACTATGCAAAGGTGGGTGGTAGATGAAAGAATGGTATTTACTTTTAGCGATAGAGAAGCTAGAGAGTATGCTAAACGCGGCGAAAATTATAGGACTTATGGCGTATATCTAGGACGTAGCCCTATTATGTCTCGCTTGTGTGAAATTTTATTAAAAATAGGTGAGCAGGCAAAAGGCTAAAAAAATGGGCAAAAACTTCAGCGGTAACACGAACAAGAGTCGATCAAAAAGCGACTTCTATCAGACGCCGTATAGCATCACGCGGCGTCTCTTGGAGGTAGAGAAGTTTAGCGGACGCATACTAGAGCCCGCTTGCGGTGCAGGCGCGATAACGGCAATTTTAAAAGAGGCGGGCTACGAGGACGTCACGGCTTACGATTTGCTGCTAGACGGCAAAGATTTTCTAGCCGAAACGCGTAAATTTGACGCGATCGTCACAAATCCACCGTTTAGCTTCGCCAAAGAGTTTATTTTAAAAGCGTGCGAAGTCGCGCCTAGATTTGCGTTTTTACTACCACTTAATTACTTACACGGCAAAGAGCGACTAGACAAAATTTATTTACGCGAGATTTTAGAAAAAGTCTACGTTTTTGCGCGCTATCCTTTGCTATCTACAGAGATACGCCCAGACGGAAAATACGAAACGGGGATGATGGTGTATGCTTGGTATATTTTCGATACTAGACACAAAGGTGCGCCGAGTATACACTGGATAGACAATAGCGATGACGTAGCAAAGAAAAGAAAATGACTTACGGCGAAGCGATTATGAACGCAAAAGATAAGATGAAGCTAGTAAAAGGCACGTTTAAGATAGGCGTGCCACTGCCACAGCGGTTAAACTTTGAAAGTGCGATGAAATACTACTGCGAAAAACTAGATCGCTACTGGCTTAGCAAAATCGAGCTAAATCCAGCCTCTAAATTTTCAAAGCAGGACGTGCTACAAATATTAAAAGGTAGAAACCTAAACGGAGCGAGCGATGACAACGGCTGAGATAAAAGACGCCGCTATTTTTGTAATGGCGTATTCGTTTTTACAAATGGATAGCACCGAGAAGCTAGGGCTATTTATAAACAAAAAAGCAAGCAAATTTATCGACGAGCTAATAGAAGCGATGACGCCGATAGTAGGACACTATCACACTTTTAAAAGGCGGATAGAAACTCAAATAAACGCTTTGGATAACAAGGCGAGCATTGCCAAGCAAAGCTTTAGCACGACAGCGCCACAGCTAGCTTGTGATCTGCTTTATTTGCGTTTAGCACCAAATGAACGCAAGGGGCAAAGATTAGCGCCGATACTGGCTGATTTTTACGCGGTGAATAAAGACAAGATAGCCTATATATCAAACAAGAGTTGTGATACGAAATACCGCAAAGAAGCAGAGGATAGCCAAACGCTGGCTTATTTTTATATTGAGAATATTTAAAAGGAGAACTAATGAAAGACATATATGAAAGCGTCTTAGTATGTATAGTGGTGGCTGCAACTTGTGTAGGTGCAATGTTAATAGTAGCCTTTATTTTTTTAAGCAAGCTAGTTGATTACATAGGGCTTGGTATTTTCTTTTTGTATACGTTTTTTGTAACTTTACCTTTTCTTATATTGTATAGGTTTAAGGAGTTTAAAAAAGACCCTAAAGGCTTCATAAAGAAAAAAGTAATAGATGCAACTGCTCATTTTGCAGAGGGAGGAATAATATGAGAGAAATCGAATTTAGAGCTTATGTTTATGATTTGACTGATAAGGATAGCCATCCTCTTGAAATAGATGTCCGAGCAGGTAAATTATGGGACGTGGTAAGCATAAATTTTAAAGACCAAATAGTTGAAATTATGGATGATGACGGCAATGTATGGGAATATGGACTAAATGACGAGATTGCACTTGTTCAATACACTGGCTTAAAAGACCAAAACGGCAGAAAAATATACGAGGGGAATATAGTCAGATTTTGTCCGCAAGCTCCTCGTAGTGAAGAATTACCAAACCCACAAGATGGCGAGATGGGCGAAGTATTTTTTGACATAGGAAGTTTTGCAGTTAGACCTATTGATAGAAAACGAGAAGTACTAGAATTTTTTCTAGACGAACTTGGTGAATGGGTTGTAGTTGGCAACATTTACAAAAACAAGGAGCTATTAGATGAGTAGCCCAGAAAAAGATAAACATTTAGCAGCCCTTGCAAACCTAGAGGCGTTTTGTGAGGCACACAATGAAAAGATAAATTTAGTTGAGCGATTACAAACTCTTTTATTTAAATGCGACGTCCGCTATTTACGGAACGCATTACGAGATTTGAAAGATTATATTAAGGAGAGGAAATGAGCGAGATAGCAGCCCTAAGTGAAGCGGTCGGTTTTATCCCCTCAAAATATGCAAGGGAAATTTTAAACATTTCAAAACCGACCCTAAAAAAACTCATTGACGCTGGTATAATCAAGGCTAATAAAATAAACCAGCGTGTTATCTACTGTGACTTAGCCTCGATAAAAGAATATATGTCAGGACAAAGGGCATAAATAAAACCTTGCCACCAAAACATAAGCTCTTTACGCTCTTTTAAATTCTTTGCGTGATTATATGCGTCTTTTACCTTGTTTGTTTCAATATGTGCTAGACAAAGCTCAATAATATCACTGCTTTGTTTATGCTCTGCCCTCTTTTCGTGGCAAATGGTGCTAAATGTAGCCCTAAAGCCGTGTGGGGTTATTTCCTCATTTGAGTAGCCCATGTTTCTAAGGGAGCAACGGCACGCATTATCACTAATAGGTCTTGTTAAGCTTCTTACGCTTGGGAATAGATATTCACTTTTAAAAGTGCCTCTATATAATTGTAAGAATTTGCAAAGATCATCAGCTAAAAAAACAAC
Source organism: Campylobacter concisus (assembly GCF_002165785.1). GTDB lineage: Bacteria > Campylobacterota > Campylobacteria > Campylobacterales > Campylobacteraceae > Campylobacter_A > Campylobacter_A concisus_W. The sequence continues at coordinate 293,177 of NZ_NDYO01000006.1, read as the reverse complement.
GTGCGGACGCTTCATTTTCATTTGCTCGGCTGGTATTCGCCAAAGCCCATTATCTAGGTCAAACTCCGACCATTTAGCCGACCTTGCGTTGAGTGGGCGTACGGCAGTCATTACACTAAGCACCAAACACGCTTTAACTCTAACATCGCCACTATAATAGATTATGTTATTTAATAGTTGTGCTAAAGCCTGATCGTCTGTTATGGCGGCGTAGTGTTTTGTTTCGGGGGCTTTAAAAAGCGCTTTTTTGTCAATATCTAAAACGATATTATGCTCTACATATTCTTTTAGTACGGCATATTTATAAAGCTCTTTTAATGCCCCTAGCGCTTTACTAAATGTTATATACTTCTTTTCAAATTCCAAAAACTCAAGGGCTGAAATAATATCACGCCTGCTTATTTTTTTAATATCCATATCGCCAAATTTAGGCAAGTAAAATCTATCAAAAAAACTCTTGATCGTTTTTTGCTGTTTTGGCAAAACCTGCTTTTGCTTTCTACTAAACCACTCTTGAAAAATATCCTTAAATCTTTTTCCCTCGTCCGCATTATTTTTTTTAGGGTCTATCCCTTTACTTATTTGCTCTTTTAACTCTAGTTTTAACGCACGAGCTTCCTTTAGGCTCATTATCGGATATTGCCCTAAAGTTATTCTTGCCATTTTGTTGGTTGCAGGGCTTTTATACTCTAATATAAAAGATTTTTTGCCATTAGGGCGTATCTCTATTAGCATATTCTCGCCGTCACTAACAAAATATTTATTCTCTTTAGGCTTTAGCGATTTTAAAAGGGTGTCATTTACTTGTGGGCTTGTCTTTGGCATAGTTTTACTGACCTATTTTTTAAAATTTTGTGGATTATATCATTAGTCAGTAAAAAAGTCAGTTAAAAAATATTTCGCTATCTTTTTACAACTTTTTACTTATTTTTATAACTTTTCACCTATTTTTAGGGAAACTAGCTAAGATTTACTGGTGTATTTTTTACAACTTTTTATTTGTTTTTATAAGTAGTGGTGTCCCCAACAGGGTTCGAACCTGTGGCCTTAGAATTAGGAATTCTACGCTCTATCCAGCTGAGCTATGAGGACAAATTTGCGAGTTAGTTTATTTTTTAGCTGAGCAGCTAAAGGCAAAGGGCAGATCGCTCTGCCCTATTTTTGGCTAATTAGCCATTTCTCTTTTTAATGATCTCTTCACTTACGTTTTTAGGAACTTCTTCATAGTGGTCAAATTCCATAGAGTAAGTCGCACGACCTTGTGTCATTGAGCGAAGGTCTGTTGAATAGCCAAACATTTGAGCCAATGGACAATAAGCGGCAATGATCTTCACGCCATTTCTATCATCCATTGAATTTACTTGTCCACGGCGTTTATTAAGGTCACCTATAACATCACCCATATACTCTTCTGGAGTTTCTACTTCAACCTTCATCATAGGCTCAAGAATAACAGCACCTGCTTTTCTAGCACCTTCCTTAAAGCCCATTGAAGCAGCAAGCTTAAATGCCATTTCAGACGAGTCAACTTCATGGTAACTACCATCAAATAGTGTAACTTTAACGTCTTCAACTGGATAACCAGCAAGAACACCGCTTTGAAGTGCCTCTTTGCAACCTTTTTCAACAGCTGGGATGTATTCTTTTGGAACAACACCACCTTTGATATCATTAACAAACTCAAATCCACTAGCAGCTGGAAGCGGCTCAATACGTAAAAATACGTGACCGTATTGACCACGACCGCCTGATTGTTTAGCATACTTATATTCTTGCTCAACTGTCTTACGAATAGTTTCACGATAAGCAACTTGTGGTTGTCCAACTTCAGCATCTACTTTAAATTCACGAAGCATACGATCAACTATGATCTCCAAGTGAAGCTCACCCATACCGCTAATAATAGTTTGACCACTCTCTTCGTCTGTACTAACTCTAAAACTTGGATCTTCTTGAGCTAGTTTTTGAAGTGCTATTGCCATTTTTTCCTGGTCTGCCTTTGTTTTTGGTTCAACTGCAACACTAATAACTGGCTCAGGGAAGTCCATTCTCTCAAGGATAACTTTATCTTTTTCGCTAGCTAGAGTATCACCTGTTAGAGTATTTTTTAGACCAACAACAGCGCCGATCTCACCAGCAAAAAGCTCAGTAATCTCTTCACGTTTATTTGAGTGCATTTTTAGCAAACGACCGATTCTCTCTTTGCAGTCTTGAACTGTGTTGTAAGCATAGCTACCACTTTCAAGGCTTCCTCTATAAACACGGATAAATGTTAGCTGTCCAACAAATGGGTCAGTCATAATCTTAAACGCAAGAGCGGCAAATTCGCCATCATCTGTACTTTCAACAGTCACTTCAGCGCCATCTTCATAAACACCATTTATCGCTGCGATCTCATCTGGAGCTGGTAAATAATCAACAACAGCATCAAGTAGAGGTTGGATACCTTTGTTCTTAAACGCAGTTCCGCAAAGCATAGGCGTGATAGTCATTCTTAAGCAGCCTGCTTTTATACCTTTTTTAATCTCTTCTTCAGTTAGTTCTTCGCCTGCAAAGAATTTCTCCATCAAGCTATCATCTGTCTCAGAAACAGCTTCGATTAGTTTTGCACGGTATTCTTCAGCCTTATCTTTAACTTCAGCTGGGATTTCTTCTTCAACATAGTCAGTTGGCTTTTTCTCATCATTCCAAACGTAAGCTTTCATTCTTACAAGGTCAACCACACCTCTAAAGTTATCCTCAGCACCTATAGGAATTTGAATAGGTATTGGGTTTGCTTTTAGTCTTTCCCTAATCTGCTCTTCAACTCTAAAGAAATTTGCACCTATTCTATCCATTTTATTAACAAAAACGATTCTTGGTACGTGATATTTATTTGCTTGTCTCCAAACAGTTTCTGATTGTGGTTGAACACCACCAACAGAACAAAATACTGAAACAGCACCGTCAAGAACACGCATAGAACGCTCAACTTCGATAGTAAAGTCAACGTGTCCCGGAGTGTCAATTAGGTTTATTTGATAACCCTTCCAAAATGCCGTAGTTGCAGCTGAAGTAATAGTAATACCACGCTCTTTTTCTTGTTCCATCCAGTCCATGGTAGCAGCACCATCATGAACCTCACCTATTTTATGGCTCATACCAGTAAAGAATAAAATTCTCTCACTAGTAGTTGTCTTTCCAGCATCAATGTGAGCCGCAATACCGATATTTCTTACCTTATGTAAAGGCGTTTTTCTCTCTGCCATATTAATTCTTTCTTACCAGCGGTAGTGAGCAAATGCTTTATTAGCCTCTGCCATCTTGTAAGTATCTTCCTTCTTCTTGAAAGATGCACCTTTTGAGTTTGCCGCATCTAAGAGCTCATTTGCTAGTTTATCTATCATAGTTCTTTCGCTTCTTTTTCTGGCGTAAGTTATAAGCCAGCGAATAGCAAGAGCTTGTTGGCGAGCTGGGCGAACCTCAACTGGTACTTGATAAGTAGCACCACCAACACGGCGTGATTTAACTTCTAAAATAGGTTTTACATTTTCAATAGCATCGTTAAAAACGTCGATGCCTTTAACCTCAGCATTTTTCTTTTCTATGGCTTTAATAGCACCATACATTATCTCAGTAGCGACGCTTTTTTTTCCATCATACATAAGAGAATTAATAAATTTAGTGATTATTTTATTTCCGTAAATCGGATCAGGTAAGACTTCCCTTACAGGGGCTTTTCTTCTTCTCATTTTGATCTTTCCTTCAAATTTTTATGAAATTTTACTCAAACGTTTGCAAATTTTAGCAACGTCTGCGAACCTAAATTTTTACTTTTTTGTTGCAGCTGCAGCGCCAGCTTTAGGGCGTTTAGCACCATATTTAGAACGAGAAACTGTTCTTTTTGCAACACCAGCAGTATCAAGTGCACCACGAACGATGTGATATTTAACACCTGGTAAGTCTTTAACCCTACCGCCGCGAACTAAAACAATACTGTGTTCTTGTAGGTTGTGACCTTCACCACCGATATAGCTGATGACTTCAAAACCACTTGTTAGCCTGACTTTGGCAACTTTCCTCAAAGCTGAGTTTGGTTTTTTAGGAGTTGTAGTATAAACCCTAGTGCAAACTCCTCTTCTTTGAGGGCACTCTTTTAACGCTGGAGATTTTGACTTAACAGTCACTTTCTTGCGTTCTTTTCTGACCAATTGATTTATGGTTGGCACAATAATTCCTTTCAACTAAATTTATTAAAAAGACCTAATTTTATTTAAAATAAACTTAAATAACGGTTAATAAGTTAGACTTACTCATCTAATTCTTGATTTTATAAAAACTCTGCCGTCTTTATTTTGTATTAGTCTTGTTTGACAGCATATTTGCCACTACCTATCAAAAGAATACAAAGTGAAATAGCAATATAAAGATAGATAAGTTCCGATTTAAAGCCATTAACCTCATTTAATGCAAATAAATTTGCAAATCCATAGTACGAGTATAAAATAGTAATACTAGTACCTAAAACTAGGATAGCGCCTACTCTTGAATAAAAACCAATAGTTAACATAATGGGCGCTAAGACCTCTCCAAGGTAAGAAAAATATGCCAAAAATCCAGGCAAACCAGCATTTACCAATATACCTTTTACCCCACTAAGTCCATGTAAAATTTTACCAAAACCATGCATAAAAAGGCAGATACCAAGTCCTAAACGTATAAATAAAAGTCCAAGATCAACGTTTTTCATAAATTCTCCATGATGTGATTTCAAAGATAAAGATTTTATTAGGTGATAGTTAATAGCTTGTAAATTTTTAATTGATTTAATTTTATAAAGTAGTTAAGCCCCAAAAATAGGGGCTTGAAGTATTAGTTTTCTTTGATTTTTACTTTTTTATCCTTATAAAAACCAGTTCCAACTGGGATCATACGTCCAAGGATGACGTTCTCTTTTAGATCCTCAAGATAGTCAAATTTAGCAGCAATCGATGCTTCTGTTAAGACTTTAGTTGTCTCTTGGAACGATGCAGCAGAGATCACGCTATCACTTCCGATAGCTGCTCTTGTAACACCAAGGAGGATCGGTTCAGCGATAGCTGGTTCGCCACCCATGTTCATGATGCGCTCGTTCTCTTCTTTAAATTTATTTCTTGATACCATATCGCCAACGATGAAATTTGTATTTCCGCTATCAACGATTTTAACTTGGCGAAGCATTTGAGAGACGATGATCTCGATATGTTTATCTGCGATCGCAACACCTTGGCGACGATAAACTTGCTGAATTTCACTGATCAAATAGTAGTGAAGTGCCTTTTCACCAAGAATTCTTAAGATATCGTGGCTTGAGATAAGTCCGTCTGTTAGTTTTTCACCAGCATGAACAAATTCGCCGTCTCTTACTTGGATCTGGCGGCTCTTTTCGATCAAATACTCAGCTGTCATGCCATCTTCTGCTTGGATGATGATGCGCTCTTTTGAGCGAAGTGGCTTGTCAAATCTAACAACGCCATCGATCTCTGCAACGATAGCTGTATTTTTAGGGCGTCTTGCTTCAAATAGCTCACTAACTCTTGGAAGACCGCCAGTAATGTCTTTTGACTTAGCAACAGCTTTTGGAGTCTTAGCCAAAATGTCAGCTTGAGCTACTTCGTCGCCACTTGACACAAAGATCGCAGTTTTTGGATCAAGCGGATACTTGATCAAATGTCCGCTCTTTGTAGTGATAATAATCGCTGGTTTTACGCCACTTGGCAAATACTCGTTGATAACAAGACGTCTTTGACCAGTTGCCTCGTCAACTTGCTCAGTCGCGCTATATCCTGGCTCAACATCCTCAAAGCTAACCACACCAGCCTCTTCTGCGATAGTTGGAGTTGAGTATGGATCCCACTCAGCGATTATTAGCTTGTCATCTTTTTCAGGTAGTGAGACCACTGTCGCTCTTTCTACCGCATCATTATCTGATACTTGGATGATAGAATTTCTTGGGATATAATGGCGAACTGCTTCACGTCCATCTTTATCAGAAACAACTACAAAGAAACCTTTTTCAGTTACCTTGTGACCTTTTTTGATATCTTTAACCCTATCAAGATAATCACCCTTTAATATGAAAAATTTAACCACACCATTTGCGTCAGCTAAAATTTTACGAGTTACAGGGTCTCCGTCTGAAATTTTAAGTTCACTAGCGTATGGGATACGATTTGGGATATTCCAACCCTCTTTTATGATCTCAACGATACTTTCATTCTCTTTTACTTTATCGCCACTTACATAAGGTATATACATCTTTCCTTCGATCTTTCCGCTAACACCAGCTAATTCATTTGGCTTAGCAAGATCGTTTCTTCTAATTGTATATTTAACCTCTTCTTTTTTACCTTTTATCACGATATTTACATCTTCGTGGGCATATTCGATCTCTATTTTACCGTCAATCGTTGATTTAATCTTTGGTTCAACAAGTAGTACAGCCGCACTTCTTCTATTTGCAACGATCTTCTTATCACCGTTATCATAAGTATTAAGGTTGTAATATCTGATAAAACCTTCTTTTTGGGCGATTACTTGACGATCTTGTTGCTCAGTAGAAGCCGTACCACCGATGTGGAATGTTCTTAGCGTTAGCTGAGTACCTGGCTCACCGATAGACTGAGCTGAGATAATACCAACTGCTTCACCTGGCTTTACAAGTTTGCCCTCGCCCAAGTTTAAGCCATAGCATTTTGCACAAACGCCTTTAGGTGCTTTGCACGTAATAGGTGTTCTAATACTCACTGATTTTATACCAGCCTCAGTTATAGCTCTAGCTTTTTCTTCATCAAGGAGCGTGCCTTCGCTAAATAAAATTTCATTTGTTATAGGATCGATCACATCATCTGCTAAAACACGGCCTAATACTCTTTCTTCAAGGCTTTCTATTAGCTCGCCACTCTCTGTAATATCTGTGATTTCAACACCCTCGTGCGTACCGCAGTCATGCATTGTAACCTTAACGTTTTGAGCTACGTCGATTAGCTTTCTTGTTAAGTAACCAGCGTTAGCTGTTTTTAGCGCGGTATCTGCAAGTCCTTTTCTAGCTCCGTGGGTAGAGTTAAAGTACTCCATTATATTTAGACCTTCACGGAAGTTTGAAATGATCGGCGTTTCAATGATCGAACCATCAGGTTTTGCCATAAGACCACGCATACCAGCTAGCTGACGAATTTGTGCTGCACTACCTCTCGCACCTGAGTCCGCCATCATATAAATTGAGTTAAATCCGCCTTTATCATTTTGGATAAGCTTCATCATCTCGCTTGCAACGCTGTTGTTTGTGTCTGTCCAGATATCAATGATCTTGTTGTATCTCTCACTATCTGTTAAAAGACCAGCGCCGTATTGCTTTTGAATTTCACGAACTTTTTTCTTAGCTTCGTCGATATATTTTTGCTTGCTATCTGGTACGATGATATCTGCGATAGAGATAGAAATTCCCGCTTTTGTCGCATATCTAAAGCCTAAATTTTTAAGCTTATCAAGGAAGTCAGCCGTTACTTCAAGACCGCCATTTCTATAAACATAATCAACCAAATTTGCAATATCTTTTTTCTTCATGATCTTATTCCACATATTATCAGGAACAAAATCAGGTAGTATTGCTCTTAGTATCAAACGACCAGCCGTCGTAAAGATGATCTTGTTATCAACCATTGTTTTGATTTTAGCGTGAAGGCCAAGAGTGTTAGCCTCTTCAGCAATCATTACTTCATCAACGCTTGAGAAAATTTTATTTGCACCTTTTTCGTCATTTCTCTCTAGGCTTAAATAATAAATTCCTAAAACCATATCTTGTGAAGGGACTGTAATAGCCTTACCGCTTGCAGGAAGCAAAATATTCATTGAGCTAAGCATTAAAATTTTGCACTCAGCGATAGCCTCTTGTGATAGTGGCACATGAACAGCCATTTGGTCACCGTCAAAGTCTGCGTTGAACGCCGCACAAACTAGTGGGTGAAGTTGGATAGCCTTGCCCTCAACAAGCACTGGGTGAAACGCTTGGATAGAAAGCTTGTGAAGTGTCGGAGCACGGTTTAGCATAACTGGATAGTCTTTAACGACCTCTTCTAGACACTCCCAAACCTCATTTGTCTTATCCTCTATCATCTTTTTAGCTTGCTTAACAGTTGTCGCATAGCCCTTTTCTTCAAGGCGAGCAAGCAAATGTGGCTTAAATAGCTCTAGAGCCATCTTCTTTGGAAGACCGCACTGATCCATTTTTAGCTTTGGACCAACGACGATAACAGAACGTCCAGAGAAGTCAACACGCTTACCTAGCAAATTCTGACGGAATCGGCCTTGCTTACCTTTGATGATCTCACTTAGTGATTTTAGTGGACGCTTATTTGCGCCTTTTACTGCATTTGCTCTGCGGCCATTGTCAAATAGTGCATCAACAGCCTCTTGAAGCATTCTCTTTTCGTTTCTGATAATGATTTCAGGCGCATCAAGCTCAAGTAGACGTTTTAGACGGCTGTTTCTGTTTATTACACGGCGATATAAGTCGTTTACGTCCGAAACAGCAAATTTACCACCATCAAGGCTGACTAGCGGCCTAAGATCAGGCGGAAGAACTGGTAAATTTGTTATCATCATCCACTCTGGGCGGTTACCTGAATTTAAAAAGCTCTCAATAACTTTTAGGCGTTTTACGATAGTCTTTTTCTTAGCCTCAGAGTTTGTAGCCTCCATCTCTTCTTTTAGTTGATTTAGGATTTGCATCAAATCAAGTTCAGCTAGCATATCATAGATGACCTCGCCACCCATTCTAGCCGTAAAGCCAGTCTCTTCATATCTTGAAGCTAGACTTTGATATTGCTCTTCATTTAAAACGTCGTATTTTTCAACTTTTTTAGAATTTTCATTGTCGTAATAAGCCTCACCAGCATTATCAACAATGTATGCCTCATAATAAAGTACGCGCTCAAGATCTTTCATCTTAATACCAAGAAGTGCGCCAATACGGCTTGGTAAGAAATTTACATACCAGATATGAGCCACTGGAGTTACAAGCTCAATGTGACCCATGCGAGAGCGGCGAACTTTAGATGTTGTTACTTCAACACCGCACTTTTCGCACTTGATGCCTTTATAACGCATCTTTTTATATTTGCCACAAAGGCACTCGTAATCACGGATCGGTCCAAAAATTTTCGCACAAAATAAGCCGTCACGCTCAGGTTTTAGCGTACGGTAGTTGATAGTCTCTGGTTTTTTAACCTCGCCATAACTCCAAGATTTTATCTTCTCAGGACTTGCTAAACGAAGTTGAAAAGCTTCAAAATCACGAGGTCTATGCTCTTCTTTTATCTCAACTGGTTTTAAATTAGTTAGTTTCATTTGTCTCATCCTCATCATATACTTCTACATCAAGAGCTAGTGATTTTAGCTCGTTTGTTAGAACAAAGAACGTCTCAGGGATACCAGTCTCAGGAACGTTTTCACCTCTTGTTAAAGCTTTATAAGCAGATAGTCTTCCCTCAACATCATCTGATTTTACAGTTAGCATCTCTCTTAGTGTATGAGCGGCACCATAAGCCTCAAGTGCCCAAACCTCCATCTCACCAAACCTTTGACCACCAAATAGCGCCTTACCGCCAACTGGTTGCTGCGTAACAAGGCTGTATGGTCCAGTACTTCTTGCGTGAACTTTCTCATCAACCAAATGGTGAAGTTTTAGCATATACATACAACCAACATTAACGCGCTCTCTTATCTTTGAGCCTGTACGTCCGTCATATAGCTCAGTTTTACCATCGCTATCTATCTTTGCCATCTCAAATAGCTTTGCAAATTCGTCAGCCTTAACGCCTTCAAAAATCGGAGTTGCAAATCTTACACCATTGCTCCAATCTTTTGCATACTCAAGAAGCTTCTCATCACTCATCTTGCCAAGAGCTTTTTTAGCATCCATTAGCTTAGCAACGCCTGCTATCTCTATCATCTTGGCTCTTAGCTCTTTTATCCACTCGCCTTTTTTGGTCTCAAAAATTTCATTGATCTGCTCGCCTAAGCGGTAACCAACAAGACCAAGGTGGCTCTCTAAAATTTGACCGATGTTCATACGGCTTGGAACGCCAAGTGGGTTTAGCACGATGTCTACGATCTGGCCGCTTGGAAGGTAAGGCATATCGACTTCTCTTACTATATTTGAAACAATACCTTTGTTACCGTGACGTCCAGCCATCTTATCGCCAACTTTTAGTTTGCGTTTTGTAGCTATATAAACTTTTACAAGTTTTACAACACCGCTTGGTAAAATATCATCTTTTTCTAAAATTTCTATCTTAGCATCGTGCTCTTCTTTGAACTTTTTCTTCTCATTTTGGAAGTAATTTTTTAACTCGTCATATTTCTTTTGGATATCTTTTGAAAAGCTTTTAACGATAGCATTTAGGGTAAATCTATTTATATTTTCAAGATCAGCCTTATTGATCTTTGAGCCCTTCTTATACTCTTTTTTATTTACCTCTTGATCGCTCGCTAGCGGGTTCTTAGAAAGAAGCGCTGTAACTTTTAGCATCTCTTCACGGTCAAGCATAAGCAGTCTATCATGATGCTCTTTTTCTAAAAGCGTCTTCTCCTCTTCATAAGCCTTGTTTGTTCTGCTATCTTTTTCATAACCTTTTTTAGTGAAAATTTTAACATCAACAACCACGCCTTCCATCGAAGCTGAAGCGTATAGCGATTTATTTACCACGTGACCAGCTTTTTCGCCAAAGATCGCACGCAAAAGTCTTTCTTCTGGGGTTGGTTTAACTTCGCCTTTTGGAGATACTTTACCAACAAGGATCATGCCGGGCTTGATCTCTGTACCAATTTTGACAATACCACTTTCATCAAGGTGTATAAGCTCCTCTTCTTTGACGTTTGGTATATCTTTTGTTATCTCCTCAACCCCGTCTTTTAACTCACGAGCTTCGATCTCTTTTTCATAGATATGGACACTTGTAAAAGCATCTTCACGTATCATTTTTTCACTAATGACGATCGCGTCTTCGTAGTTGTAGCCATTCCAAGGCATAAATGCGATTAGTGCGTTTTTACCGATAGCTAGCTCGCCTTTTTCCATACTTGGACCGTCAGCGATTATTTGACCAGCAACAATCTCATCGCCTTTTTTAACGATCGGATGTTGTGAAAAAGTCGTATTTTGGTTTGTTCTTAAATTTTTCTCTAATGAGTAGTGATCGATATATGGACCAGCTTCATCTTCACCTAAAATAAATATATTTTTATTATCAACCTTCTCAACCACACCACTACGTCTTGCCTTTACGCTTTCCCATGCATCTCTTGCAATAACGCTTTCCATACCTGTTCCAACAATAGGAGCAGTTGAGCGAAGTAGTGGTACTGCCTGACGTTGCATGTTTGAACCCATGAGAGCACGGTTAGCATCATCATGTTCTAGGAATGGAATAAGTGAAGCCGCAACACCAGCTATCATACCAGAACAAAGGTCGATCAAAGTAACATCTTCTCTACGGGCAAGCATCATCTCGCCATCTTTTCTAACCTCAATCAAGTCCTCAACGATGTGTCCATTTTCATCAAGTTTAGTTGATGCTGGAGCTATAACATTGCCCTCTTCTTGAGTTGCGGTTAAATAAACTATCTCATCAGTCACTTTGCCATCTATAACTTTTTTGTAAGGAGCTTCAACAAAGCCAAGATCATTTACTTTTGCATAGGTTGAAAGCGTATTGATAAGACCAATATTTTGACCTTCTGGAGTCTCAACCGGACAAATTCTGCCGTAGTGGGTTGGGTGAACGTCACGCACCTCAAAGCCAGCACGCTCTTTTACTAAGCCACCCTCGCCAAGCGCAGATAGACGGCGCTTGTGAGTAACTTCGCTAAGTGGGTTTGTCTGATCCATAAACTGGCTTAACTGTCCGCCTGTGAAAAATTCCATAATTGTGGCAGTAATCATTTTTGGATTAATGAGATCGTATGGCATAATCTCTTCGGTATTATTACTTAAACTTGTAAATTTATCGCGGATAGCCTTTTGCATCTTTACAAAACCGAGGTGAAGTTCGCTAGCAAGTAGCTCGCCGATTGACCTTATACGGCGGTTGCCAAGGTGATCTCGGTCATCAATGTGACCTTGTCCATTTTTAACTTTTATAAGATATTTTGCAGTTTTTATGATATCTTCACTTGTTAGTAAAGTAACATATTCTGGTACATCAAGTGAGAGCTTATGATTCATTTTCATACGACCAACTTTTGTTAAATCGTATCTCTCAGGGTTAAATAGCATATCATTTACAAAACTCTTTGCGGCCTCTTTTACAACTGGCTCTCCTGGTCTCATAACCTTATAAATTCTAATAGCCGCAAGATCATTTTCATCATCAATGCCCTCAGTTTGTTTTAAAACCTTAAGCATATCGTTGTCAGCTATGAAAGAATTTATAATCGCATCATCAACACCAGCAGCAGAGTTATTTATAATCTCAATACTTTCATACTCAGCTAAAATCTTCGCAAGTTTATTCTCGTCAAGAGCAGATAGTGTATCATATAAAATTTCTCCACTCTCTGTATTTATTACAGGGTTTGCCAAATATCTACCAATAAGTGCTTCAACTGGGTATTCAACAAATTTTACTCCATCCTCGATCAACTTGTCAGCTTTTTTCTTAGTAAGACGCTTGCCCGCTTGGTGAAGAATTTCTCCATCTTCGTTTTTTATATCATATTCAACTCTTCCCAAATAATCTTCAGGATTAAAAAGAGTTAAGAATTTGTTATTTTTAATAACTAAATTTTGTATTGGATAAAACAACTTAATAATGTCTTGTTTTTTATATCCAAGCGCCCTAAATAATATAGTTACTGGCACTTTTCTACGTTTATTTATTCTAACATATAAAATATCTTTTGTGTCATATTCAAAATGTAGCCAAGAGCCACGATCAGGTATTATTTGAGCTGTATAAATTAATTTATTTGCAACAGTCGCGCTCTCTTCTTGTTTAAAAATAACACCTGGGCTTCTATGGAGTTGATTTACAACAACGCGCTCAACACCATTTATAATAAATGAAATTCTATCAGTCATTAGTGGAATTTCGCGTATAAAAATTTCTTGTTCTTTTATATCTTTAACACCGACTTTATCACCTGTCTTATCATCTTTCTCATGAACGATAAGACGTATTTTCATCTTTAAATTTACAGAGTATGTAAGACCTCTTTCTATACACTCTCTGATCGTATATTTTGGTTTTCCAATTTCTGAGCCAACATACTCTAAAGTCAAACGATTTTGCGGATCATGTATAGGGAAAATCGACTTAAAAACTTTTTCGATACCGCTTTCAGTTTGATTGTTATTTAGATTTAAAAAATTATCAAAGCTCTTTTTTTGTAGTTGTAGTAGGTTCGGAACGTCTATCTCTTTAACGACATTAGAGAAGTCAACCCTAAGACGATTTCCTGAGTATAAGCTATTTAACATTGCATCTACCTCGTGGTAATTTTGAAAGAAAAGTATAGCCTTTTAACAAGGCATCTAAAATTTAAAAAAGAGAGAGCCTGTGCCCTCTCTTGAAATATTAAGCTCAAATAATAAAAAATTATTTAAGTTCAACCTTAGCACCAGCTTCTTCAAGCTCTTTTTTAGCTGCCTCAGCCTCATCTTTGCTAACACCTTCTTTAAGAACAGATGGTGTTCCCTCAACTGCGTCTTTGGCTTCTTTAAGACCAAGACCAGTAAGCGCTCTAACAACTTTAATAACGTTGATTTTCTTATCACCAGAATCAACCAAGACAATGTTAAATTCTGTTTTTTCCTCTGCTGCAGCTGCTGCACCGCCTGCTGCAACAGCACCACCAGCTACCATTACAGGAGCTGCGCTAACACCAAATTTCTCTTCGAACTCTTTTACAAGTTCACTAAGTTCAAGTACAGAAAGATTAGATATAAACTCTAATACATCTTCTTTAGTAATTGCCATTTTTAATCCTTATTATTTTTTTTAATTTAAATTAAGCTGATTGTTCTTTTTTCTCTTTAAGCGCATTCAAACCAATTGTGAAATTTTGAATTGGCGCATTCCAAACTTGTAAAAGCATCGCAATAAGTTCATCACGGCTAGGCATTTTAGATAGAGCTTTAACTTTATCAACGCTAGCAACTTCGCCATCAATATAAGCTGTTTTTATTTTGAAAAGATCAGCATTAGACTCTTCAAATTTTGCGGCCACTTTAGTTACTGCCAATTGATCTTCGCTCCAAAGATAGATATTTGTATCTTTGAGTTCCATTCCGACTTTATCAGAATTTTTAAGAGCAATATTTGCAAGAGTATTTTTAATAACTTGAACTTTTACATTTTGTTCTTTAGCAGAATTTCTTAAAACTTCAAGTTTCTTTACTGAAAGGCCACGATAGTCACAAACTACAATAGCTTCAGCAGTTTTAAATTCACTCTCTAATTTTGCAACAACTTCAGTTTTTTCGTTACGTGTCACTTTTTCTCCTTTCCGACCGGTAATTTCAAGCAGAGCGGGTCGAATCAATTAAGCCCAATGGCCTCGGCTATCTCCAATCTAAGATATAAATTTTAATTTTTAGTTTTATTTTAAGTCCATAACTTCTTGAGTATCAAGAGCTATAGATGGGCTCATTGTCAAAGACAACGAAGCATTTTTAACATATCTACCCTTTGCGGTTGCAGGCTTATGTTTATTGATCGCTTTAATAAATGTTGAAATATTTTCATTTAATTGTTCTTTAGTAAAATTAACTTTACCAAGACCTGCATGTATATTTCCTTGCTTATCAACACGAAAATTTACTTGACCGCTTTTTGCATTATTAACAGCTTGTGCAACATCCATTGTAACTGTGCCAGTTTTTGGGTTTGGCATTAATCCTTTTGGTCCTAAAATTCTACCGACCTTACCTACAAGACCCATTAAATTTGGAGTAGCTATAAGAACATCAAAATTCATTATACCTTTTTGAATATCTTCGACCAAATCATCTGCGCCAACAATATCAGCACCAGCTGCTTTTGCCTCATCAGCTTTAGTATCTTTAGCAATAACAGCAACTCTTACAGTTTTACCTGTACCAGCTGGTAAAACAACTGAGCCACGGACCATTTGATCAGCATGTCTTGGATCAACATTTAATTTTAATGCAATCTCAACTGTTTCATTAAATTTAGCAGAAGCTAAAGTTTTGACCGTATCAATAGCCTCACTAAGATTATAAATTTTATCTTGCTCTACTTTTTTGAGCAATTCTTGAAATCTCTTGCTAGTTTTTCCCATAAATTTCTCCGCATATATATTGCTTCCGTCTTTTGCTAATCAACCTGACGGTAAAGGCTTTAGTCTACTACTTCGACACCCATTGAGCGAGCTGAGCCAGCAATAATCTTGGCTGCTTGCTCTTTATCGTTTGTATTTAAATCAATAAGTTTTTTCTCAACTATTTCTAGAACTTGAGCTTTTGTTAATTTGCCTACTTTATTTTTTAAAGGATTATCAGTTCCTTTTGTTATACCTGCAGCCTTTTTAATAAGATCTGTAGCAGGAGGCTGTTTTGTGATAAATGTAAAACTCTTATCAGCATAAACAGTTATAACAACTGGAATATTAAACCCAACCATGTCTTTTGTTCTTTCATTAAAGGCTTTACAAAATTCCATAATATTAACACCTTTTTGTCCAAGAGCTGGACCAACTGGTGGACTAGGATTTGCTTTTGTTGCAGCAATTTGTAATTTTATTTCACCTATAACTTTTTTAGCCATTTCTTGCTCCTTAAATTATCTTCTCAACTTGTGAATACAAAATATCAACAGGGGTGCTTCTACCAAAAATAGAAACATTAAGCCTAAGTTTGCCATGTATCATGTCATATTCTTCAACAATACCTGTAAAGTTAGCAAAAGGACCTTCTGTTATACGAACACTCTCACCATCCTCAAAGAATATCTTAGGTTTTGGTGCAGCCCTTTTTTGAACTTTTTCCAAAATAGTATTTATATCTTTTTCAGATAATGGCGTAGGTTTTTTGGCCTCGCCAATAAAACGTCCAACTTTTGGTAAAGATTGAATCCTGTGCCAAAGAGCTGTATCAAGGTCTAAGCATGCAAAAGCATAACCTGGATAAAGAGTTCTTTCGTTGATTTTTTGCTTACCATTTTTTATTTCTATTACGTCTTCTGTAGGAACTATAATTTCTTTTAGTTGATCTTCTATTCCATGATCTTTTACTAAATTTTCAATTCCTCTCTTTACTGCCATTTCGCTTCCAGCGTAAGTCTGTATAGCATACCATTTATGTGACATTACTTTTTCCTTATATTATATAACTTTAGATAAAACAAAGGACATAATAACATCAACAAGAGCTAAAAAAAGTGATACAACAGCAACTACGATAAAAACTGCAAAAAAAGCATTTCTAATTTGTTCTTTTGTAGGATAAATAACCTTCATTATTTCCAATTTAGAAAGCCTAATATAATTTATAATTTTTTCCATAATCTTAACCTTAGTCGTGGCAGGGCAAGAGGGATTCGAACCCCCAACCATTGGATTTGGAATCCAGCGCTCTACCGTTGGAGCTATTGCCCTAATAGCTTCTTAATTAACTTTTTAATTTAACTTCTTTATGAATAGTATGTTTTTTTAATCTTGGGCAATACTTTTTAAGTTCAACTTTATCCGTAGTAGTTTTACTATTTTTAGTTGTTGTATAATTTATATCACCACTTTCGGAGCATTTTAAACCAATTTTAATTCTCATATAAGTCCTTATTAAGATATCAAAGGGATATCCTCCCTTTGACAAATTTTTATAAATTAACCAAGTATTTTTGAAACAACACCTGAACCAACAGTCCTACCACCTTCACGGATAGCAAAACGAGTGCCTTCTTCAAGTGCTACTGGAGCAATCAATTCAACAGAAATTCTTACATTATCACCTGGCATAACCATCTCTGTTCCTTCTGGGAGCGTAATTGAGCCAGTAACATCAGTTGTTCTTACGTAGAATTGTGGTCTATAGTTATTAAAGAAAGGAGTATGGCGACCACCTTCTTCTTTTGTCAAAATATAGACTTCGCCTTCAAATTTTGTATGAGGGGTAATTGATTTAGGTTTGCAAAGAACCATACCACGCTCGACATCCTCTTTCTTGGTACCACGGAGAAGAACGCCGACATTATCACCAGCTTCGCCTTGATCCATCTCTTTTCTAAACATTTCAACACCAGTAACTGTTGTTGTTTGAGTTGGCTTAATACCAACAATTTCAATTGTGTCACCGACTTTTATAACACCTTTTTCAATTCTACCAGTTACAACTGTACCACGACCTGAAATCGAAAAAACATCTTCGATTGGCATAAGAAGATCTTTATCTGTTGCACGAACTGGAGTTGGAATATAGCTATCAACTGCGTCCATTAATTCCATAATTTTTGCTGACCATTCGCCATCTTGACCAGCTTTTGCCTCTTCAAGAGCTTTAAGTGCTGAACCAGAAACAATAGGTGTATCATCGCCTGGAAAATTATACTCATTAAGTAATTCGCGGATTTCCATTTCAACCAATTCAAGTAGCTCAGCATCATCAACCATATCAGCTTTGTTCATGAAAACAACAATGTATGGAACACCAACTTGGCGTGATAACAAAATATGCTCTCTAGTTTGTGGCATTGGACCATCAGCTGCAGAAACGACTAGAATAGCTCCATCCATTTGCGCAGCACCTGTAATCATATTTTTTACATAGTCGGCGTGACCAGGGCAGTCAACGTGGGCATAGTGGCGTTTCTCTGTCTCGTACTCAATATGTGAAGTAGCAATTGTAATACCACGCTCTTTTTCTTCTGGAGCATTATCAATATTATCATAATCTTTTAGCTCAGCAAGTCCTTTGCGTGAAAGAACAGCAGATATTGCAGCTGTTAATGTAGTTTTACCATGATCTACGTGACCAATAGTACCTATGTTTACGTGCGGCTTGTTACGTGAAAATTTTTCTTTAGCCATCTTTTCCTCCGTATGTGATATATGTCTTTTTTACCAAATTTGTATAATCATAATAAAATCATATTAACCAGTGGAGCTCATAGCGGGACTTGAACCCGCGACCTCTTCCTTACCAAGGAAGTGCTCTACCTCTGAGCCATATGAGCGAAAAACGCTTGGCAGAGATGATTCCAATTAAATAATACAAACAACTAAAAATTTTGAAAATAAAGTAAGGAATAACTGTGTTTAGTAAAATCTAGATACAGCTCCCAGTTTATTTTCCCAAATTTTGGAGCGGGAAACGGGGCTCGAACCCGCGACCCTCAGCTTGGAAGGCTGATGCTCTAGCCAACTGAGCTACTCCCGCATAACAATGGTGGTGAGACGTGGATTCGAACCACGGAAGACATAGTCAGCAGATTTACAGTCTGCCCTCGTTGGCCGCTTGAGTATCTCACCTTAAACATTAATAAACTATTTTGGTATTTTCTGGTCAAACACTGTTACAAAAATGGAGCTGGTGAACGGACTTGAACCGCCGACCCACTGCTTACAAGGCAGTAGCTCTACCAACTGAGCTACACCAGCACCTGTTTTGTGAAGTGGCAATTATATATCAAAACAAGGTAAAAGTCAAGGGAAATTTAAAAAATTTTCATAAAAATTAAAATCATAAAATATAACCATTTAAGAATACAAATTTTTATTACATTTAAATCCGTAATGCATTATTAAGTATTTATAAAATATGTATAATTTTTATGGTTTTATTTTTTTTAAAAGCTAAAATTTCTATAATTACAAAAAATATATAAGGATTTAATATGCAATTTTTACCTTGGGCGATAATTTTATTACTAATTTACGTAATTTATTTTTTAATGATACGTTATGAGAAAAGAATATCAACTCTTAGCAAATTAATTGAACAAAATAGCGATGGCATTAAAGAAAATAGGGATTTGATTGGACAAAATAGATCACTTATTGAAAAAAATAAACACGATATCGAAAAAAATACAAAAGACATCATAACAAATGTTGAAAAAGTAGATATCGATTTGGAAGACTAAAGTTTCTGATTTCTTATCTCGGCTATTAATAAATTTGCTAGAATTTTTTATTTGAGATTTTAGCAAATTATTTTTTATTTGAAAATTTTATATTTATTGTATTCTTCAGCTAGTAAAAGTTGTATATGTATTTCTTTATGGGCGCATGTATAAAAATTTATAGTTTTTGACGAAGAATCTTATTTTTTCAAAAAACAAGTCAAGATTTTATGCGTCAAGCTGCTTCATCAAAAGCACAAGCCCTATTCTATCCTTTACATTTAGCTTACTATAAATCGAGCTTGTATGTGCTTTGACTGTTCTTAGTGTAATACCTGTTTTTTCTGAAATTTCATTATTTGTTAGACCCTGATAGATTAAATCTACAACTTCTCTTTCCCTTGAACTAAGTTCAGAGAGGTCAGTCCTTTTATCTGCCTTTTCACTTTCACTATTAATATATGAGCCGGTTAGCTCACTAATCATTGCCTGAACAAATTCTTGGTAAAGCCATATATTTCCATTAAAAATAGCTTCAAAAGCATCTTCAAAGTGTGTCTTTCTCATGTGAGAATTTGCATAGCCCTTGATTCCAAGCGTAAGCAGATGCTTGCCTTCGTTTATCGTTGGTCTATTTGAGAGTATGAGTATTTTTATATTTGGGGAATTTTCAATTATATTTTTTATAACATCATCAATATTATCTTTAAAAACATCAATATCAATGCCTATAATATCAACATCATCATTTATATGAGAAAAAAACTCTTTTCTATTATGTATAAATTTCACATCGCTATTGCCAGTAAAATAGCTTCTCCAAATATTGTTTAATGCACTATTTTGTGTAAATAAAATGACTTGCATTACCTTTCCTTGGATTATTTATATGATTCTTTCATAAATTTTTTTACTATTTATAAAAAATTCTATATGACGACTTTCGCCGTTTTTGTATATCTTGTAATCTATTGATGAGAAAAATTTAGTAACCACAGAAGGTTTTTCTTCTAAAAAAATAGTCATTTCAAAAAAATATTGTGATATAGCATATTTATAAGGAGTGTTTAAATTTAAAATTCCAGGATCAAAGTCAAATTTATCCAAACTCTGGTCATAGCCTTTTATTAAAATTTTAATATTTCTTACTATATCATCTTGAATTTTTATATTTTCAAATAGTTTTTTATGTCTACTAGCAACATCTACTAATTGTAAAAAATCCATTTCACAATCACTAAATTTAAATCGTTCAATTTCATCATTAACTATATCGCAGCAATGATCATCTTTTATGAGATAGAAATTTTGTAAATCTTGAAATTTTTCAATCTCATATTCACCAAATTTCTTATCATAAAAAGCGATCTTGCCCATTACCTCTCCGTTAAGGCATTTTGTTTTGCCTTTAAAATAGGCTTTAATAAATAATCAAGTATTGTCTTTTTGCCGGTAATGATATCAGCTGAGACTATCATACCAACTTTTATTCTAAGCGGTTTTTCTTCGCTACCAAGATAATTTTTCTCAGTTTCTATCCTGACTAAATAATAGCTCTCGCCAGTTTTTTCATTAGTCTCCGTATCGGCACTAATCTGCGTTACTTTGCCTTTTAAACCACCGTAAATACTAAAATCATAAGCCGTAAATTTAACCATCGTATCAAGTCCAGGCCTCAAAAATGCAACATCAGCTGGTTTTACTTTTACTTCAGCAACCAATTTATCCTCAAGAGGAACGATCTCGGCAATATTTTCGCCAGGCTTTATAACTCCCGATACGGTATGAACCATCATTTTGCTGACGATACCATTTACTGGAGATCTTACATATGTTCTTTCCACTCTATCACTTAGGCTGATTTGTGATTCATTTATCCTTGCGATCTCTGCTGAAACTTCATTTAGCTCTTTTTTGCATTGTTTTTAAATGCGAGTTTTGCTTCTTCGATCTTATTTTTAGCTTCTTTTATAGTTGATTCAACTCTTGGTACAGCAAGAACGGCAGCATCGAGCTCACCTCTTAGATCATTTACGCGTCTTTGAAGCTGGATGTATTCAACCTCACTAACAAGACCTTTTTTAAAGATTGGCTCCATAATGGCCTTTTCTTTTAGAACAAGATTATAGCTATTCTGAGTTTGAGAAATTTTATTTTTTAGTTCGACCAACTCACTCTGGCGTTGATGAATTTGCTCTGTTAAAATTCCTATTTGTTCATTTAAATGATCAATATTTGAATTATGCAGACTTAGCTCATATCTTATGGCCTTGCTATTGTTTGCATCTCTAGCTTCGTCATAGTCAAATTCCTTATCATTCGCCTCAGCATCAAGTCTCATAAATTTTGCTTGAAGTTCATCAAGTCTTAGTTTTGACTCACCATAACTACTCGTAAAATTTTTATTATCTAGCCTTATTAGAATTTGATCTTTCTTGACTTCATCGCCCTCTTTTACAAAAATTTGATCGACTATACCGCCTTCAAGATTTTGTATCGCTTGGTTTTTTCCAGACGGGATGATCTTACCACTACCTCTTGTGATCTCATCTATTTGTGCCCAAGAGGCCCAAATAAGAAGCCAAAACATAGTTATAGCAACTGTATAGAGTATCTTTTTAGATGTTGATGGGGCTTTAGCCAAAACAGCCTCAGAAAGACTTGACATAAATTTCAAATCATAAGCATCATAATTTTTTGTTTGAAGATTAGACTTTATATCATCTACACTATTTAAAATTTTATTACTAGTTTCCTCTTGTTCTTTTATGTTATTTTCAGAAATTAATCTTTTTTCAGTTTTTGGATTTTCATTTTGTTTATTCTTGATATCTTCTTGCATGATCACTTCCCACTAAGTCTTGCTAAAACTTCATCTCTTGGTCCGTCCAATAAAATTTTGCCATTGTCCATAACTATAAGTCTATCAACAAGATCTAGCATTGACGTCCTATGCGTGACAAGCAGCATCGTTTTATTTGCTGTATTTGTCTTTAAATTTATTTTTAACTTATTTTCAACTGTATTATCAAGAGAATTTGTTGGCTCATCAAGCAAAATAATAGGACTATCTAGCAAAAATGCCCTAGCCACAGCTATACTTTGACGCTGTCCGCCACTTATGCCGTCACCTCTTTCAAAAACTGGCATGTCAAATCCAAGTGGATGAGCATTTACATATTCATCAACTCCACTTATTTTGGCTGCTTTTATAATCTGAATATCATCAACATATGGTGCTTTTTGAACAATATTTTCTCTAACCGTTCCTTTAAAAAGCACAACATCTTGCGGAACGTAGCCGATGTTTCGCCTAAGATCGGCTGGATCGATTTGGTTAATATCAATACCATCAATTAGCACTGAGCCTTCAGTTGGTGAGTAAAGTCCCAAAATGAGCTTTTGTAAGGTAGTTTTTCCAGAGCCATTTTTGCCTATAATGCCAACTTTTTCACCTGGCTGAATAACAAAATTTATCCTATCAAGCGAACCTTTTGTGGTATCTGGATAAGTAAAGCTTACATTTTTAAACTCGATCTTTCCATCAAAAGAATTTCTTCTAACAAATTTTTTACCTTCTGGCCTTTCAACAGGCATTTGCATAATCTTACTAAGACTTTGATAGGCTGTTTTTGTCTGCTCAAAATTTGCAGCTAGTGAAGCTACCTGCCCCATAGGAGCGATAGCACGAGAGCTAAGCATAACCGCAGCAATAAGACCACCCATTGTAAGATGCGTATCTTGTATCATATAGACGCCAAGAACGATGATGGCAATAGTGTTTAATTGCACTAAAAAAGATGTAACAGTGGTTATCGAAGTTGTGATAATTTTTGATTTAATGCTTCTATTTGCTATTTCACCGGTTGCCTCTTCCCAGTTCCACTGTATATGTCCGCTAGCACCAAGAGTTTTGATGGTCTCAAGACTACTAAGGCTCTCTATTAAAATTCCATTTTTTATAGCCGAAGCCTCAAATGTACTTTTAATAGCATTTTGAAGTGGATCTTTTATAAAAAATGTGTAACATAAAATAGCTATCATAATAACAATTGGTACGAGTACGATATAACTTCCTATAAAATAAGTAACTATCAAGAAAATGATCGCAAATGGAAGATCCACAATAGCTGCCAATGAGGCTGACGAGAAGAAATTTCTAACTGTATCAAACTCTTTTAGATTACTGGCGAATGAGCCAACAGATTTTGGTTTATTGCTAAATTTCATATCCATAACGCGCTCAAATAAAATAGAACTCATTATGATGTCACTCTTTTTGCCAGCAATCTCAAGAAAATATGATCTTACAAATTTTAAGAAAAGATCTATGCCATAAACTACACTTACGCCAAGCGCCAAGACCCAAAGTGTCTCAACTGCATTATTTGGCACGACACGGTCATATACGTTCATCGTAAAAAGCGGACTAGCAAGAACAAATAAATTTATAATAAAACTTGCAAGAACAACATCAAAATAAATCTTTTTTGAACGTTTTAGAGTTCCCCAAAACCAATGATCATTGCCCGCATCAATTAGCTTTGTTGAGCTAGTATCCTCTGGAACAAACTCGCGCTTTAAATAGTACGCATAGCCCAAATATTCTTCTTTTAATTTACTTATTTCTATCGCGCTAGTACCAGTTGAAAGTTCTGGTGTTATGATATTTGCTGTCTTTTTATCTTTACTAAAAGATTGCAAGATGCAAGCTTTTTTTCCTCTAAGCATTAAAATGCAAGGTAAAACTAAAGGAGAGATTTGTTCAAGATCTTTTCTTACAAGGGTAGAAGCAAAGCCGGCACGAGAAGCAGCACGAGAAAATAAAGACCTTGAGCTTTTAAGTGAAAAAAGCTCAATCTCATCGCCATCTTTTACTGGCAAGCCAATAGTTAAAGCATCGGCACTGTATGGATTATTATGAAGCTTGGTAAAAATAACCAAACATTGAAGCAGCTCATCTTTTATCTTATCACTATGCATCTATCATCCAATGTTCTTGATTTCATCTATATAAATTCCTTGCATATTTTTAATGCCAAGATCGATTAACTTTTTCTTCTGCTCTTCGCCTTCAACACCGATTGCGATCAAAATAATATCTTTTGAGCTTAAAACAACATCAAGTGATTGTTTTGTATTTACTCCTGACTTATCACTTAAGAAGTCAATCAAGACATTTGACTGAATTTTTACATAATCAGGGTTAAATTCTTTTAGTTTCTCGATACCTTTTGCATTAAGCTCGAAGTGGTCAAAACCAAATCCAAAGCCAAGTTCTTTTAATTTTTTAGTAAGCTTAACTATACTTTCTATGCTAATATCGTCTTTATTTGGAATTTCTATATAGTTTTTATATTTCGAAATTTGACTTATCTTTTTAAGTGTAGCTTCAAGTTTTGAAAAATTTTCATCTGAATTTAATATCTCTTTTCCTAAATTTATGGCCAAGTTGCCACTTGGTAAGATATTCTCCGGTAAAATTCTGGCTACCCTATTTAAGATATGAAGATCAAGCATTGCACCTAAATTTAGCTCATTTACCATCGGCATGAAATATGAGGCCATACGCCATACGCCATCTTTATCAACAAGCCTCAAATAAAGCTCATACTGTTCAAAATTTGAATTAAGATCAATCACTTTTTGAGCTGCAAATTTAAATTCATCTTCTTTTATTGAGTCAAAAATAAGCTCTTTATACTTCTCTTTACCAATCACTAAAGTATTTTGATTTTCATTAAATACCTTATATGTAAAGCTACCAGCAAGTCTTGAGCTAGCCAATGTAACGTCAGCTGAAGTAAGAAGTGTCTTGATATCAGTATTTGGTGAATACTCTACTATCGCAGCATTTACTGGATACTCGCTATCATTTAGTGCAAAATTTGCATAAAGCTTTTTAAACTCGTTCATAATTTCATCACATAGAGCCAAGAAATTTGACGAATTTCTACCATACGAAAGTACGATGAAATCATTATCGTTAAGTCTTGTAACAATCGCATTTTTATCATTATGAATTGATTTTTCTTGTAAAATTTGAGCTATTTTCATTATAACACTTTGCCATTTTTCAAAGCCAAGCGTACTTTTTAAATTTATTAGATCTTTAAAACTAACAAGTAAAGCAACACCACTTGAATATTCTTCACTTGCTAGATACTCACTAAATTTAGTTTGAAAAAATCTTCTATTATTAGCACCACTCATTGTATCTTTATATAAAAGTTCTTGATACTTACTAAGTGTGGCTGCCTCTCTCTCAAAAATGTCTTTTACCTTACTAACCATAGAGTTCATAGCTAGAACCATTTTTTTAAGATCAGCTGTAAATGGAATTCTTTTCTGAATAATAAATTTATTATCAAGTATGGCCTCAGCCTGATCTTGAACCTTCATAAGCGGTCTAAAAATAGCTTTTAGAGCAAAATATGCCACCACAAGAGTGACAATTACCATTAGAAGAAGAAAATTAAAAATATTTTTTGAGTTAGTATAAAGCTCATTGTAGGCAAGTGCAGTGCTGCCTTGAACATAAAGCGTGCCAAATTTTGCCCAACCAGTCATAATCTCGCTATCTGCTATTGGTGCTTCAAACTTGGCTATTTTGTAAAACCACTCAGGAATATCTTTAACAACAGTTTGTTGAGAATTTTCAATAAGAACCTTGCCATCAACATCTTCAAGTTTGATAAGCTTGTATCTGCCGCTGTCAAACATAGAATTTATCATTGTTTGAGCCAAGGACATGTCATCTGGATCGATAATAGGCTTTAAAGCGAGTCCAAGCGAATTTGCTGTATGTCTTGCGTTTTCACCAAGCTGGTCATTAATATATCCATTTAGGCTCTTAAAATTTAAGTAGCCAACAGCCATAAAAATCATGATACCAAAAGTTATCACGGCGATCATAATTTGTTTAAATAGCGTCATAAATCCTCTTTTCCTATCCTATCTATTAGTTCCATCCACTTAGGATTTTGTTTTTTATTTCCACCTGGTATTGCTTGACCAAGACCTTCTTGTTTTGCCAAGTATAGCGAATCACCATTAAAACTATAAACCGGAACAAGGTCTGTTCTTTGAGTTGCGATTTTTATTTTACCATTTATGTTATCTAAAATTAATGGAATAGATTTTGGTGTATCGTAGTATGCTAAAACCATATGAGCTTGATTGTATCTTAAGGCTTTAACATATGTGAAGTATAATTTTTGAGTTGGAATTCCTAGCTGCTTTAGTGTAAAATATTTTGCAATAACGTAGTCTTCGCAGTCACCAGCACCTTTTCCTATAAATTCCATTCTAGTAGCCCAATAATCCTTTTTGTGCCAAAGCTGCATATCATCAACCCATCTAAAAGAGTTAAAAAAGTCATTTACTTTTATTAATTTCTCTTGTTCAGTTGCATCTTGCAATGAAGTCATTAAAGAATTTAGAGCAGAAGCCCTTCTTCTTGCATCTTCTCCATAAATTTTAGCTACCTTTGCTATGGTTGTTGATTTTATAAAATCTCCAATAGCACTTGCTAATAATAAAAAAAAGACGCTTACAATAAGCGTCCAAAAATTTATCTTGACCCTCATGGTCATTACTTTTTACATTTTTATCTTAAATCGTTTTGAATGCTGCAAGCACCTTGAATGTATCTCTTTGCAAAACCTGGTTCAAAGCTATCTGAGATCATTCCCATATTATCTAACAGTCTGTATTTTGCATAAGATAGTGCTGTCTCAGTTGTAGCAATCTCTTTTAACGCAGAGTTATATTCATTTTCAGCATCAAGCAAGTTTATAAGATCGCGACGACCGATTCTAAATTCATCCTGATAAGCATCAAGTGTAGCTTTAGCATATTCAACGTGTTGATTTAGATATCCCATTTTTTCTTGGTTAAGAACATAATTTTGCCATGAAAATTCCAAAGATTCTTTAAGCTCTCTTACAAGATTATCCAAAGTTTGTTGCTCTTGTTGAACGGCAAGTTGGCTTTTTTCTTTATCTAGTTTATCATTGCCTTTATTGTAAAGATTATAGTTTAGTCTTAAAAGTGCGTCAAATGTTTGTTCTTCATAATTGTCATATAAAACATTTGAATGATCATACGCACCAGATACAACAAGATCTAATTTTGGTAAGAATAGCGCATTTTTCTCTTTTACAACTGACTCTGCCATAGCAATATTTGATTTTTGAACCAAAAGTGACGGATTGCAAAGAATAGCTTTGTTGTAAACAGCTTCTTTCGTGCTAGGCAAAGGAAGGCTAAACTCAGGCATTACTAAATTTTTAGCTGCAACTTTTTTTCCATATAATTTCTCAAATGTAGAAAGTGCATCTTCATAGTTATTTTTAGCAGCTGTATAGTTTGATTGAGCTAGAGTATAGCGTGATCCAGCTTGTCTCTCTTCAGAAGCTACGCCATAACCTGATCTTGCTCTATCTTTAATTTGACTATAAATTTCCTCATGACTCTTTACGTTTTCTTCTTCAATGTCTAAAATTCTCTTAGTTTGAAGAACTTGCAAGTAAGCATTTGCAGCATTTAATGTAAGTCTATCTGCAGCTTGTGCTACTGAATAAGCAGCTGAATCAAGCCTTGCACTTTGAGAATTTATTCTATTTTTATCAGCACCACCATTGTATAAATTTTCAACCAAGGTTAGAGATGTACCAGAAATTCTTCCATCTCCTCTTCTTGTAGAAACTCCATCATCAAGGCGTTTTTTCTCATATCCCACTCTAGCAGCAGCGTCAAGTGTTGGATAATAGGCATTTTTTGCTATTTTTAGATCTTTGCCAACTTGTAGATAGTTAAATTCTGTAGCTTTTAAACTTGGATTTTCATTTAAAATAGTCTTTATAACTTGATCTAAAGTCAAAACTCCATCATCAACTTGTGCTACTGGTTTTACTTCAGTTGATATAGCTTGTTCTATATTAGATTTTTTTGTTGTTTGAGTATCAGCCACAGGTGCTTTTGCTCTCATTAAAGCATCTTTATAGCCTGATTCGTTTTGAACTTTAACTAATAGACTATTAGCTTCATCCTCAGAGATCGGAGTCGTGTCAACATATAAAAATTTTCGTCCACCAACCTCATAGATACCTGTGGTCAGCCTACTATCAGAAATTTTACTATTAACTTTATTAATAGCACTGTCGATTCTAGCCTGATTATCATCTTGTGCAAATGAAGCTAGAAAAATCCTATAAGAAACATCTTGAGCTGACAGTAAAGTTGCTGCCAAAACACTAATTGCTAACATCTTTTTCATAACTAAGATCCTTATTACTTTATTACCTTATTTTATTATTAAGTCTATACTTAAATTTTGATACGAATTATACACCAAGAAATATTAAATGCATTTTAAATATCTAATGACAAAAAAATAATTTTTATATAGTTTTAGAAAATCGCCTTAAATTCTCGGGAATTTTCTTTAGATATTCATCAAAACACATTGCAATATTTCGTATTATCAGTGTTCCAGTTTCATTTACACTGATTTTATCTGCTGTAACATTGACAAATTCACTTAAATTTTTAAGCTCCTCAAGCTCTTCCTTAAAGTGTTCAAAGAAATTTATATGGAATTCATTCTCGATGGCTTTGATATCAAGCCCAAAATTACTCATTAAGTTCATAATCACACTCTTTCTAAGTAGATCTTCATCACTTAGATAAATTCCCTTTGCATATGGCAACTTTCCACTATAGATCGCCTTTTCATACTCGTCCATATCTTTATGATTTTGTGCGTAGTGTCTTTTACACTCACCGATACTTGTCACGCCTATACCAATAAGATCAGCACCACCTTTTGTTGTGTAACCTTGAAAATTTCTATGCAAAGTACCATTTGCAAGAGCACCAAAAAGCTCATCGTTTGGCTTTGCAAAATGATCCATTCCGATCATTTTATAGCTATTTTTAGTTAAAAACTCAGCTGTAAATTTTAAAATTTCAAGCTTCACTTCTGGATTTGGCAATGTGGTTTCATCAAATTTGCGCATTGATTTTTTTATCCAAGGTATATGAGCGTAGTTAAATACCGCAAGTCTATCAGGATCAAGTGTAAGAGCAAGCTCAAGCGTCTTTTTAAAGCTCTCTAGGCTTTGATACGGCAGGCCATAGATCAGGTCCATATTGATTGATTTTATGCCCTTCTCTCTAGCCATTTTTACAGCATTTTGAGTGATCTCATAGGGCTGAATTCTATGAATTTCTTTTTGTACCTTTTCATCAAAATCTTGCACGCCGTAGCTTATGCGGTTAAAGCCATGAGATATGAGCACGTCAAGCTGCTCGTTTGTTAAAAATCTTGGATCTATCTCGCAACTTATCTCAGCCTCTTTTGAGAAATTTTTAAATTTAGCTTTGATTAGTTTTATGATCTCATCAAGCTGAGCGGCATTATAAAATGTTGGTGTGCCGCCGCCAAAGTGCATCTGTAAGACCTCAGCGCTAGTATCCAGGTGGCGAGTTAAAATTTCAAGCTCTTTTTCTATATATCTTATATATTTCTCTTTGCGATCCTCTTTGCTAGTGTAAATGACATTACAGCCACAAAAATAACAAGCACTCCTGCAAAATGGCAGGTGCAGATAAAGCGAAAGTGGTCTTTTTTTATCGCGATTTTCAAGCTCTTTTATATAAGCCTCGTAGCTAAATTTATCACTAAACTCCGGTGCCGTCGGATAGCTCGTATATCTTGGCCCTGGTCTTGAATACTTCACATAAGCACTAAAATCAATCATCTGCCCTACTCCTTGCCATTTGAATCACCTCTTTTATGTCTACAAATAAATTTGGGTGCTCTTTTTTGATATTTTTTACCAGTTTGTCAAGATCAATATTAAATTGTCTACTTTTTTTATCGCTTGCGATCTTTTTTATCTCATCCATAGCAACCACCCAAACATCGCTAAAATCAACCGGTATGTTTTGCCAGATCGTCTTTTCAAGCCTTAGATCAAAATTCTCTTTTTGCGACTCTTTTAAGACCTCGATCAAAGCCGAAAGCGATTTTACAGAGATTACCGTGTGTAAATTTTGATTTTCATCAATACCAAACCACGGCTCTTTTGAGTCCCAAGAGCCACTTTTTAAATTTAAAATATGCTCATTTGGATTTTTGGTTGAAACTATCTCAAAGATCGTCTTTTCAGGGCTACTCAGCCCAAGGTTATTGCCGATCTCATCTATCTCATCATATATATTTTTCTCTTTGCTCATCTTCTTCTCTCATCCAGCCAGACCATCACGCCTTTTTGGGCATGAAGTCTGTTTTCAGCCTCGCTAAAAATTTCATCTGCGTGCTTCTCAAAAACTGCCTCGCTCACCTCGTAGCCCCTATAAGCTGGCAAGCAGTGCAAAAATATCGCGTCTTTTTTAGCTAAGCTCATCAAATTTTCATCCACGCAGTATCCAGCAAAGTCTTTTAACCTCTTTTCTTTCTCGGCCTCTTGACCCATCGATACCCAAGTGTCCGTAGTCACTACATCGGCACCATTTACCGCTTCTTTTATATCACTTGTGATAAAAATTTTCGCCCCTGAAATTTTTGCGTTTTCATTAGCCATTTTTAAAATTTCAGCGTCCACTTCGTAGCCTTTTGGCGTAGCTACTCTTAGCTCAAGTCCTAGCTTACTTGCTAGCATGAGCCACGAGCGAGTCATGTTGTTGCCATCTCCTACGTATGCGACCTTCTCGCCTGCGCTAAATTCAAGCATCGTAAGATAGTCTGCCATGAGCTGCACTGGGTGAAATTTATCGCTTAAGCCGTTTATCACTGGCACACTTGAAAATTTAGCAAATTCTTCTAACGTCTCGTGCCTATCGACCCTTAGCATAGCCATGTCGCACATCCTGCTTATCACTCTAGCGGTGTCGCGGATTGGCTCGCCACGGCCTATTTGTATATCATTTTTGCTTAAAAATAGTGCATATCCGCCAAGCTCATGCATACCCACATCAAAGCTCACTCTAGTTCTAGTCGAGCTTTTTTCAAATATCATCGCAAGCTTTTGATCTTTAAGATATGGCTTAAATTCTCTAGCCTTCGCCTCTTTTTTGATCTTGCGGGCTAAATTTATCATCTGCTCGATTTCGTCTTTGCTAAAGTCATTTAACGTCAAAAAGTGCCTCATCTTAGCCCCTTAAAATTTTAGCCGCTTCTTTTGCGTGATAGGTGATGATCAAATTTGCTCCCGCTCTTTTAAAGCCGATTAATGTCTCCATCATAACGCGCTCATAGTCGATGATGCCAGCTTTTGCGCCAGCCTTTAGCAGTGCGTACTCGCCGCTTACGTTATAGACGCAAAGTGGCAGAAGTGTCAAATTTCTTAGCTCTCTAACGATGTCAAGATAGGCAAGCGCTGGCTTTACCATCAAGATATCAGCGCCTTGCGCCTCGTCTTGCAAGCTCTCGTTGATCGCCTCCAAGCGGTTTGCGCTGTCCATTTGGTAGCTCTTTCTATCGCCAAAGCTTGGTGCGCTTTGCGCTACGTCACGAAATGGCCCGTAGTATGCTGAGGCAAATTTGGTTGAGTACGCCATCACTGGTAAATTTTCATAGCCATTGCTATCAAGCGCCTCTCTTAGCGTTGCGATGATACCATCCATCATACCGCTTGGTGCGATCATATCAGTGCCATTTTGAGCGTGTATCAAGGCTTGTTTGGCTGAAATTTCAAGCGTTGCGTCGTTGTCGATGGTGTTGTGCACGTGATCGATTATACCGCAGTGGCCATGGTCTGTGTACTCGCAAAAGCAAAGATCTGTGATGACAAATAAATTTGGAAATTTATCCTTTATAGCTCGAAGCGCTGTTGCGATGATGCCATCATTACTTAGTGCGTCGCTGCCAACACTATCTTTTAGGCTTGGGATACCAAATAAAATGATAGATTTTATCCCCAAATTTACTATCTCTTCGCACTCTTTTAAAATTTCATCGATACTCATTTGATAAACGCCTGGCATCGAAGAAATTTCATTTTTAATACCCCTGCCCTCGACTACAAATAGCGGATAGATAAAGTCATTTACACTAAGGCTCGTCTCTCTTACCATATCTCTTAGGGCTGGATTTATTCTCAATCTTCTAAAACGTTTAAACATATTTTTGCCTTTTCTTTGTTAAAATGCTTGATTTTTAGCTAGTTTAGCATAGTTGGAGTAAATTTAAAATGAAAATAGAAATTTCAAATGTAGCAAATCTACCTTCAAGATTTGGGGCCTACAAGGTTCAAGCTTTCAAAGAAGGAGCAAAAGAACATTTAGCTATCTTCAAAGAACCACTAAATGAAGTCGTAAACCTTAGAATTCACTCCGAATGCCTAACTGGCGATGCGATCGGAAGCCTAAAATGTGACTGCCGTGACCAGCTTGAAGCGAGCCTAAAATATATCGAAGAAAATGGCGGCATGGTCATCTACCTTCGTCAAGAGGGCAGAAATATCGGACTTTTAAACAAGATAAACGCTTATAGCCTTCAAGATAAGGGCCTTGACACGATAGAAGCCAATCACCAGCTAGGTTTTAAGGCTGATGAGAGAACATACGAAGTGGTTGATTTTATCCTAAATCACTACGGCATAAAAGAGATAAATTTACTCACAAACAACCCACTGAAACTTCATGGTTTAAAGTTAGCAAAGATCGTAAAACGCGTGCCTATCGTCATCAAGCCAAATAAATTTAATGAAGGCTACTTGAAGATCAAAAAAGAGCAAATGGGACACATCCTGTGATGAAAAATGAGCTTTGTTTGCCAGCTGAATTTGACGAAAAAGTAAAGGCTTACGCTCAAATTTTTGCTAAATTTAACAAAGTTCATAGCTTAAGCAATTATAAAGACATAAGCGAGCAGGTGCTTGATAGCATTAGACCGCTTGAAATTTTTGATCTAAGTGCCAAAACGGCGATAGATGTAGGCAGTGGGGCTGGCTTTCCAGCGATATTTTTAGCGCTTGCGATGCCACGTACTAAGTGGTACCTTTTTGAGCCGATATCCAAAAAGTCATCATTTCTAAGCTTCGTTAAAATCGAGCTTGGCATAGAAAATTTAGAAGTTCATAGCCAAAAGATCGAGCTTGCAGATAAATTTATAGCTGATCTCATCACCTCAAGGGCGCTTAGTAAGACAAAAGAGCTTATAAAAATTTGCGATGGTTTTTACGATGAGAATACTAAATTTCTCATCTATAAAGGCTCTAGTGTCATGGATGAAATTTCAGGCATAGACGCGCAAATTTACAATGAAAAAAACAGAAACTACATATATTTTAATCTCAAAAATCAAGGGGAGAAACGTTGAAATACTTGCTTTTTGTAGCGATTTTGGTTGCGATTTACATCATATTTTTTAAAAATAGAAAAAAAAGCGACAAGATAAGCACCAGTAACTTCGAAGAGTGCAGCAAATGCGGTGTCTTTAGCGACATCGATCAAATGGTATTAAGAGACGGAAAATACATCTGCAAAGAGTGCATAAAGGGTGAGAGATGAAAATTTTGGGTGATGAGCTGATCAAATTTGAGCCATTATATCTTTGCAAAAGCGAAGATGAAATTTCAAGCAGTAGGCAAAATCTCTTTAAATTTGATAGAAATTTGATAAAAAGAGCACTAGAAGTTGGAGCAAACTTTAGCGTTTTTGTGACGAATATAAACGAAGCTATCATCGCAAACGCCGCTGGAGCAAAATTTATTATCGCAGATATTGATACTGCAAAAGATTTAGCAAAGATTGCTGAGAGTTATCTATTTGACGCACTTATAGCTGTTTTGATAAAAGATGAAAGCGAGCTAGCACAGCTTGCAAAATTTAACATAGACGCTGCGATCTTGCCAAACGCTATAAAAAAATAAGGACAAAAAATGGAAATTTTTAAAACTGCTTTTTTAATGGTTACTTTAATGCTGATTTTCATCGCTGTTGGCGGATATATTGGAGGCGAGCATGGCATGATGATCGCCTTTTTGATAGCGGCTGGCACAAATATCTTTTCATATTTTTTTAGTGATACTCTGGTGCTTAAAAGATATAACGCTATCCCAGTTGATGAGAGTAACGCTCACGGGCTTTATGAGATCGTATCTCGCCTCACACAAAAGGCAAATTTACCTATGCCAAAAATTTACATCATCCCAGAAGAGGCACCAAATGCCTTTGCCACAGGCAGAAATCCAAGCCACGCAGCCGTCGCAGTAACCGAGGGGCTTTTAAAAATTTTAAATGAAAACGAGATCGAGGGCGTGCTAGCTCACGAGCTAAGCCATGTAAGGCACTACGACATCCTAACTGGCTCAATCGCTGCCATACTAGCTGGGGCTATCGCGATGGTCGCAAATTTTGCTAAAGTTGGTAGTATTGCTGGGCAGAGTAGCAGTTCAAGAAGAGGTGGCGGTAATGCCATCGTTATGCTAGCACTTGCTATACTCATGCCAATAGCTGCCACAATCATCCAAATGGCGATCTCAAGAGAGCGCGAGTATAAGGCGGACAAGGGTGCAGCCTATCTAACAGGACATCCAGAGTGGCTTGCAAGCGCTCTAAGAAAGCTTGAGAGCTACTCAAATTCTTACATCATGCAAAACGCAAGCGAGCAAAGTGCTCATATGTTTATCGTAAATCCATTTGGCTCGCTAACTAACAAGCTTGGCGTACTTTTTAGAACGCATCCAAGTACCAGTGACAGGATCGCTGAGCTTGAAAGACTTGAGCAAGAGATAAAAAGAGGCATGTAGAAAATTTAGTTCTAGTAAAATTTGGGCTAAATTTCTTCTTTTTACCATCTTTTTTGGCTTTAAATTTATAAATTTACAAAAATTTTAAATTTCATGAGTGAGTAATTTAGGCTCTGATTTTAGTGGCAAGCTTTGCGAGGCTTAAAATCAGTAGTAGATTCTTGTGAGTAAATGAAATTTTAAATTTTACAAAAAGATCAAATTTACAACCAAAAACTGAAATTTAGCCCCAAATTTCACTGCAATTTCTTGCAGTCGCGATCTTCTATAGTGTACTCAAAAATAAGCTCACCATTTTCTGAATAAAAAAGCTCATCCAAGGTGACACCGATGCTTAGCATATTTAAGATCTCTTTATCTTTGCAAGCGGTTCGTAAATTTTCCTTTTTGATAGCTTCGATAAATTCTAAAAGCTCTTTTTCTTCAAGCTTTTTGATCTCTTGCTTTCTTGCGTGTTTGATGGCGTATCTATAAATGAGCGTGTCGCCGACATTTAAGATATCATTAAGCGTCAGTGTTGGCGTACAGATAAATGGGAGCTTTTTTTTGTAGTAAGTTGCGTGATTTTTCGCTGCCATATCTGGCGTAAGAGCCAGGGCAAGCGAGTAAAAAAACAGTAAAAAAATGACTACTCGCAACTACTTTTATCCAAATTTATATCAAAAAAATGCCTACCCTCAAAGCCGTAACTACCACTTAGCGTGATACCACGATTTAGCACAGCTCTTGCCATACCTGAGTTGCAAAGTGCATCTTTTCCATTTTTATAAAACTCATCTTTTAAAGCTAAAATTTGAGCTTTGTTGTAGCCTTTTATCCTCTTTGTCTTGGTCTCGTTTAAGACAAACTCGCCATGTATGTTTAGCCCACTGCTACTTACATCTTTTAGCGTGATCATCTCATCGACTCTGCTTGGTAAATTTGGCTTTGCAGTTTGGACGACAAAGGCTGGGATCTGCTTAGTATCAAGCTGATTTAGTATCTGCTCATAAATTTTAAACTCACTCTCTTGTACGCCAAAAGCAAGGCTAGCAAGAGCTAATAAAACGATCTTTTTCACATATTACCTTTATATAAATTTTCTAGTGATATTTGGCGAGAGCTTTACTAAAATATCATAACTTATCGTATCAAAAAATTTCGCCCAAATATTTGCATCCTCAAAGACACAAACCCACTCGCCGCTATCTTTACAACTAAAGCTATCCATAGAAATTTTGCCTAGTATTGGCTCGTTATTGGCAAGTCTTAGCTCACCACAGCCATTGTATCTTAGCAATCCATCGCCATATCCAAGATCATAAGTGGCTACATTTATATCTTCTTTTGCGCTAAATTTAGCACCATATCCAACACCTTGACCACTTTTTAAAATACGCTTACTAACTCTTTTTGCCCATAGTGAAAGCACTGGCTTTAATCCCAAACTATCACCAAACTGAGCGTATCCATACTGAGCGATGCCAACGCGAACCATATCATCATCGATTTCACTTGCTCTTTCAAGCGCAGCTGAGTTGTGAGAGTGAAAGATCGGTTTTTTTATGCCAAACTCATCGCAAAGAGCTAAAATTTTCTCTTTTGTAGCCCTAAAATTTTCCCTTTGTACAAAATAATCAGCATTTAGCTCATCGCTTGCACGAAAATGAGTATAAGCTCCAAGAAGCTCTAAATTCCTTCTTGTTAAAATTTCAAAGGCATAATCAAGCTCGCTAATATCAAGCCCATTTCTATGCATACCAGTGTCAATTGCAAGGTTGATTTTTGAGCCATCTTTTATCTTTAAAAGCGCCTCTATATCATTTATCGCATAAATAAATTTGCTACTTTCATTTCCGGTTGGGATATGTGAGAGAATGAGAATATTTTCAAATATATCAGAAATTTCATTTGCCTCAAACTCGCTTTTTACGGCACAAATTTCTATGCCAAATTTTTTAGCTTCACCAGCAATAAGCCTTGCGCCATGACCATAAGCATTGTCTTTTAATACAACTATTACTTTCTCTTTGCCACCAGCTTTAGTACAAATTTGAGTGAGGTTATGGATGTATGAAGCTTTATTTAGGCGTATTTCAGACATTAAAATTCACATTAAAAGCAGTATAAACATCCGGTAAAAGTTTTCTTACGTTGTAGTCAAATGCATAAAATTTAGCGTAAATTTCTTTCAGATCAGCCTCTTTTACTTTGCTAAAATCAAAAACATCAGTACCATCTTTCTTTGGAACTTGGCGGTCAAGCTCAGCAAAAAAAGCAGCTCTTGCCTCTAAAATTTTTTCGATTTTTTCTTTTACTTCTTGAGATTTTTCCACTTTTACTCCTCTATAAAAATTTTCATATCATCGTTGTAAAGCTTCACATAAAGCGTCTTTTGCCCAGCAAATTTATGTGTATCTGAAACATAATCCTCATAAAAACTCACACGAAAAAGCCTATCGTTTTTAAGATTTGGATAAGGTGTGATGAGAAAATTTGAAAAACTAATGCGTTTTTTCTCTTTTTTAGAAAAAATAGCACGCTTCATACTTTTAAATTTTTCCAAGCTCATACCATCGTATCGCTCAAAGTTTTTATCATAGAATTTAAGATAGTTTTCAATGTCGCTCTCGCTCCATGTCTTTTTCCAGCCCAAAAGTCCAGAAATAATCACTGCAATATCTTTTGCACTAGCTTCTGGACGCTTATCTTCATAAATAAATGCAAGTGTTTTTTTGTGATCCACAACATCATCAAATTTCATCAAAGTATCATTTTGCATAGCCACGCAGCCTTTTGTTTTTAGCTCATCTGTCCTTTGACCATCAAGCGGATAGCCATGTATCCAAATGCCACCACCATTTCGCTTTGCAAGCTTATCAAGCAAATTTGGATATGAAAGCGAAAATGCAAGTGGACCAAGATATCTATCATTTGGCGTAAATCTACGTGTAAGCTGATACACTCCAACCGGTGTTTTTAGATCGCCTTCAAGAAGCTTATCGCCATTTTTGCCAACTATAACGCTTGAGCTAAAAAGCTTTTTTGTAATGCCACCATTATAAGAGATCACTTCAAGCTTCTTTTTAGTTTTATCAACTACACTTAGAAGTATCTCATTGTCATAATATCCATATCTTACATCCTTGCCCTCAAGCTTTTTTAGCCAGTAATCCTTACTTAAAATATTTTTTTCAATGGCGTCAATAACAGCAGCTGAGCCATTTTTTAAGTAAATTTCTTCGTAATTTTGGGCAAAAAGACAAGGCGATAACGCGATGAAGAAAAATATAATTTTTTTCAAGTGAAATATCCCAAAAAGTAAAATTTAATCCGTAATTATATCCTAAAAAATTTATATTTTTAGATTTTAAAGGTAAATTAAGTAGTTCTAAATGTATAATGTGAAAACCATTATTAATTTTATCACAAAGGAAAAATATGAAAAAAATCGTTTTTGGTGCGATGTTTGCAGCTTCTGCTCTTATGGCGGCTGATATCAGCCTAGAAAATGTTAGAGCTAGAGATACAAAACCTGGCACAAACAATAGTGCAATTTTTATGAATATAAAAAATGCTTCAAATTCTGATGTAAAGCTTATTGGTGCTCACTCAAGCGTTTGCAAAAGCACAGAAATTCATACCCACAAAATGAACGATGGTATGATGGCTATGGTTCAAATCGAAGATGCAGTGATTCCAAAAAATGGCGAAACAAAACTAGCTCCTGGCGGTTTACACATTATGCTTATGGATCTAAACAAGCCATTAAAAGATGGTGATAAAGTTGATTTAGAGCTAAAATTTAGCAATGGCGAGAGCATAAAGCTTGATAATATCGGAGTAACTAAAAACTTTAAATAATGAAAAAAATCATAATTATTTTTTCATTTATCTTTATTGTTTTAGGTGCTTTTTCGATAGGCTATAAGCTTATGACAACAAGCAAGGAAGATCCACCTGAATTTGCCGATGTAAACACATCGCTAGATCCTTTAAAATGTGATCTAAACAATAAATCTTGTGAGATGGAATTTAAAGGCGTAAAGCTAAAAATAGACATCTCGCCAAGACCTATTTATGCCATGAGGCCTTTTAGCTTTAAAATCATTAACGGTAAAAATTTAGGGCTAAAAAATCCAAGTCTTGAGATAGACGGAATAAATATGAATATGGGATCAATCAAAGCAAGACTTGAACCAAGAGGCGATAACTTAACTGCTCAAGTAGTGCTAAGTGCTTGTGTTGTTGAGCTTATGAGATATCGATTTAAAGTGCTTGATGACGAAAAAGAAACTGGTTTTTTTGTAGATCTTGATCTAAAATTATAGAGGGTAACGATGAAAAAGGCATTTTGGGGCTTAATAATAATCTTAATTTGTATAGGTGTTGCACTTTTGCTAATAAAGCCAAACAAGTATGATTTTAAGGCACTTTCACAAAATGGTGAAGTAAGTCTTAAAAATTACGACGGAAAGTACAAAGTTATATATTTTGGTTATCTTTTTTGCCCCGATGTCTGCCCTACTGCGCTCTCTTTGATTGGCGATGAGCTAAATAAACTAAAAAGAGATGACTTTGAGTTACTTTTTATTACACTTGATCCTGAACGCGATACTCCTGAAAATTTAACTCTAATGGCAAAAAATTTCTATAAAGATGCTGATGGATTAAAACTAAATGCCTTAAAAGAAGTGGCAAAAACCTATGGTGTAAAATTTCAAAAAGTCCGTCTTGAAAACTCAGCCATGGGCTACTCTGTTGCCCACAGCTCTTCAATATACTTAATAGACAAAAAAGGAAATTTTTATAAAGAAATTTCAAATCTAACAAATGAAAACATTGGAGAAAATTTATTAAATTTGATCAAAGATAGACCTTAGGCGAGAAAATTTAGTAAGCCAAAACTGACCTACTAAAATTCTTTATGCAAATATCATCTCAAGATCTTCTAAACTAAAATTAATTCACTTGTTATGTTTTTGATTTTAATGCTCGCTGAGTGATTTTTTCACCCAAAATCTATTAACCCTTGAACATAAATTTAATCTACAAGCCAAATAAAGTTGTGATTAAGTGAAAGCAGTACTAGCAATGAATTTATTAAGAAGATTTGTACGAAAAGTAGGCTTTTGCACTATAAATTTTAATGATAATGCAAAAGCTAAAAATTTAAGTTTTTCTATTTCACTCTATGATGCACGCTGCCACCATAAGTAATATCCTCAGCTTTTACCTCATCACTTGTTAAAATTTCACTTATCTTGCCATTTTCTTCTAGTTTTTTCCTATTTTCTTCGGCATCTTCTTGATAGCTGTAAACCATCGCAACGCTCACTACTCCACTGATAGCTTCTATCTTTTTAAAATTTTTTATCTCATCTTCAATACTATCTGAGCTAACTACCACTACGATTCTATCGTCTGCGTCGGTTATTATTTCACACTCTTTTAGCTTTTTTATCTCATTTTTTACACTTTCATTTTTATTGTCCGTATAAACTATCAAACTTGAAATATTCATTTAATTCTCCAAAACAAAATTTTATTCTCATAGGCTGAAGTTACGACTTCATTGTCGCTTATAAAAACTATGCTATTTATCGTACTTTGCCCAGTTTTTAGCATTGCGATATTTTCTAAGCTTTTGCTATCAACTAAATTTACATCACTCATCTCATCACTCATATAGGCCGCTACTCTACCATCATCGCTAAGTCCAACACCATAGACCAAAAAGCCGGTATTTATCTTTTTTAGGCTTCCAGCTGAAAATATCCCCACGATCCTGTCGGTGCCTCCGCTGATCATGACGCCATTTTTATATGAGATGTCGTAGATATTGTCTGTATGAATATCTAAAATTTGATCCATTTTTTTAGCTTTTATGTTATAAAAGTAGACCTTCCCACTCTCGCAAGCGATAGCTAGCGTGCTTCTATCTTCGCTTATCTCCATATCTGAAAGCATCGCAATTGAAATTTTAAAGCTATCATAAATTTCGCCATTTTTTAGGTTTAAAAAGTAAATTTCATTACTAATTGAAGCAAGCGCAACATGCTCAT
This sequence comes from Campylobacter concisus, assembly GCF_002165785.1. Classification (GTDB taxonomy): domain Bacteria; phylum Campylobacterota; class Campylobacteria; order Campylobacterales; family Campylobacteraceae; genus Campylobacter_A; species Campylobacter_A concisus_W. The sequence goes on along the minus strand of NZ_NDYO01000006.1, from coordinate 252,275 downwards.
TATCTAAAAATAATGCCTTTTTTATCGCTTGATTATCCATTTTTATGCTTCTCATCTGCCCATTTTCTCTTAGATGAAGCGCCTTTGTAGCATAGTCACCTTCGCTAAGTATAAGAGTTTTGCCATTAATTTCATCAATGCTTAAAATTTTTGGTCTTTCATGATCACTAACGTAGGTTTTTATATCATCCATCTTAATGATCTCTTCAAATTTAGACTCTTTAGGATCATAAATTTCAACCGTCCCTCCATCAGTCGCGATAAAGAGTTTGCCATTTATTAGCGTTGTGCTTAGCACATTTGCACTAGCCTCTATTTGCTTGTATGGAGTGGTGATCTCGCTTGCAAAGATAAAATTTAATAGACAAAAAATAAAAAACAAAGCTCTCATAAGGCCTCCATTTGAAGTGAATTTTTAAAGCAAACATCAAAGCACTCGCCGCAACTTACGCAGTTTTGATTAACAATAGGACGAAAAACGCCAAGAAATTCGACTGCTTTAAATTTGCAAGCATCAAGGCAGTTGTAGCAGATCGTATCGTTCCATGCTAGACAGCTAGAAACATCGATGCTAACTTTTGCATTTATACTCTTTGGTGAGTTTAAGCTTAATGTCTTCTTACCAAGACTCTCGCAAGCCTTTGCGCACTCTTCGCAAAAGTCACAGCCCAGCTTTTTAACTTTAAAAACTACCCTTTCATTTTCAAAGCTAAGAAGCTCTTTTTCACAAGCGTTTACGCAGCTAGCATCGCATCCATCGCAGTCAAACTCACCGCTAAAAAAAGGCGGAGTTATAAATTTGGGAGCAGATTTTGCCCCCAAAATTTTACTAAAAAGCTCTCGCCTGCTTTGCATTATTTAACACCATCGTTTAAAACATCTAGCAAGTTTGACTTATGAGTGCCGTTTTTATCTCTAAAGTCAGGCTTAAATTTATTGCCAACAAGCTGCGTTACACCATTTTGTTGCTCAACGTGGCATGTTGTGCAGTTATATCTTTCATCATCAAGCTTGCCTGCAAGATCTTTTTTATTTCTGATGTCATAAAGGTGAGATGATGGTATCGGTGTTGCTCCACTATCTTTTGCAAACTCAGGCATATGGCAGGTTACGCACATATTCATATCCTTTGTGATAGGCACTAAACCCTCAGTATCGTGTGGGATAAATGGTGGTGCATTTTCAAAAGACCTATCAAATTTCTTTGACATGCCAGCTGGCTCTTTTGTGTAGTTCACATCTTTTAATACAACGTCTTTATCGTCTAGCAAATCGATATTTCTAAAGCCGATTTGCGAATCACTAATACTTGGATTATTAAAAGTACATGCCGCAAAAAACGCAGCACACAATCCTCCAAGCATCATTATTTTTATTTTCATTTTTCTCTCCTTAAATTTCTAATACTAAATTTCAATGCCCCGTCTCCACAAACATCAATGCACCTGCCACAGCTTATGCACTCGCTTGAGCTAACCGAGCGGCTCTCTTTACCGATCATGTCAAGCACTTGCATCTCTGGACAAATAAGCTTGCATTTCATACATTTTGTGCAAGCCTGGGCATCATGTTTTACTCTAATTAGGGCAAATTTTGAGATGATGGCGTAAAAGGCACCAAGCGGACAAACGTGCGAGCAAATACCACGCCTTAACACAAACATATCAAAAGCAATGATCGCAACCACTATGCCTAAAGCACTAGCTGAGCCGTAAATAATGCCACGCTGAATAATGCCAATATAGCTAACGCTCTCAAATACTGGATAAGATAAAGCAAGGCTTAATATAAGAGCAAGAGCCAGCAAGTAATAACGTAAATTTTTACTCACATTTAAGACTTTTTCGCCCTTAAAGCCAAATTTTTCTCTTAGTTTAAAAGCGATATCAGTTAGCAAATTTATCGGGCATATCCACGAACAAAACGCTCTTGGAGCAACCAGTGCGTAAAATGCAAAGATAATGCCAGCTCCAATAATTGCATTTATGCCAGCACTAAAGCTTGCAAGTAAAATTTGAACCAAAGCAAATGGATCGCTTAGTGGAATTTTTCCAAAAAGCAAAGATGAGCTTAAATTTCCGCTAAGTATCTTAACTCCATAAAAATTTCCTAGGATAAATAGCGCTAGGATAGAAATTTGAGTTATTCGTCTTAAGATTAAAAATTTCATAGCTCACCACCATTTAGATAATCAGTCGCTTTTTTAATGTCAAGTTTTATTTTGCTGTCTGCATCATCTATGCGTCTTTCATCTTCTTTTATCCAGCCTTTAACGTAGTTATCGCCTACTTTGCCAAGCACCGCATCGCGGTTTAGCACGGTAATGGCCGCTTTTTTAGTGATACAGGCTCGCTCACATAGGCCACATCCAGTGCAAATGTCGCTATCGACCACTGGAAGTAAAAACGCATGCTTTTGCGTCCTTTCGTTGCGGCGATACTCAAGACACAAGGCCTTATCTATGAGCGGACAGGATCTATAGCAAGCATCGCACTGTATGCCCCAGTATGCCACACAGTTTTTCATATCGACCACTGCAACGCCCATTTTGGCCTTATTTATATCAAGCTTGCCTTTTGTGCTTACTAAATTTACGTCCAAAGCTCCAGTCGGACAGGCTGGCACACAAGGGATATTTTCACACATATAGCAAGGAATTTTTCTAGGCTCAAAATAAGGCGTTCCAATGCTTATGCCATCTTCTAGCGATGAGAGCTTTAGCGTATCAAATGGACAAGCCTCTACGCAAAGCCCACACCTAATGCAGCTTTGTAAAAATTGCTTCTCTTCTTTTGCACCAGGAGGCCTAAGAAGCATAAGTGGCGAAGCTTTGGCACTAAGCGACCAAACAAAGCCTCCGCCAAGAGCCAAAAGCGCTACTTTTGCTCCAAATTTTAAAGCCTCTCGCCTACTTGAAAATCCCATATCGCTCACCTATGCTTTGTAAATTTTAACCGCACACTTTTTATAATCAGTCTCTTTTGAAATTGGGCAAGTAGCGTCAAGACATACTTTGTTTATATATACGTTTTCGTCAAAGAAAGGCACATAAACAAGACCTACTGGCGGCTTATTTCTACCTTTTAGATCTACTCTTGCTTTTACCTTGCCACGGCGTGATTCGACCCAAACGATCTCATTTTGCATTACGCCAAGATTTTTAGCATCATCTTCATGCATATAGCAAAGCGCCTCTGGAACAGCTCTATAAAGCTCAGGAACACGCATAGTCATCGTACCTGTATGCCAGTGCTCTAGCACACGACCAGTACATAACCAGAATGGATAGTCTTTGCTTGGCATCTCGCATGGATCCATGTAAGGGCGGAAGAAAATTTTTGCTTTGTTTGCAAGAGGAGTTTTCTCTTGATTTTTCACGCCTTTTAGATCGCCTGTTGGAAGGGCTGCGTTTTTGTTGCCGTAGAATGCAAATTTATCATTTGGAGCAGCTTTTTTAGCGTATGGGTCAAATTTAGTGTTAAATCTCCACTGAGTCTCTTTACCATCAACAACTGGCCATCTAAGACCTCTTACTCTGTGGTAAGTGTCAAAGTCAGCTAGGTCGTGACCGTGGCCAACGCCAAATTTTCTATACTCTTCCCAAAGATACTTATGGATGAAAAATCCATATCCTTTAAATTCTTTACCATCTGAGCCGATCACTTTTCTGCTGTCGCCAAAGACTTCTGTGTTGTCGTAGTTTTCCATGATCGGATCGTTTGCACTAAATTTCTTAGCCTCTTCATTTGCAAAAAGCACGTCAAATAGCGTATCTTCTTCGCTATATCCCATAGCTTTTGCCTCTTCAAGCACATTTGGGAGCGTCACTTTGTCGTTTAGTTTTTTCTCACCCCAAACGTCTTTTAGCTTAAAGCGCTTGCTAAATTCCATCATTTGCCAAATATCAGGCATCGCTTCACCAACTGGAAGCACTTGCTGTCTCCAGTGCTGTGTTCTTCTCTCAGCATTACCGTATGCGCCCCATTTTTCATAGATCATCGCAGTTGGTAGGATAAGGTCAGCCACTTTTGCAGAAATTCCTGGATAAGGGTCGCTTACGACGATGAAGTTATCCATCTCACGAGCTGCTTTGATCCAGTGGTTTGCATTTGCAGTATTTTGCCATGGGTTATTTACCTGAACCCAGATAAATTTAACCTTGCCATCTTCAACATCACGCATCATTTTTACGTAGTGTGAGCCTGGAACGGCATTTAGTGTGCCAGCAGGTAGTTTCCAAATTTTTTCAGTCGTCTCTCTGTGTTTTGGATTGGCGACAACCATATCAGCTGGCAAGCGGTGAACAAATGTTCCAACCTCTCTTGCAGTGCCACATGCACTTGGTTGGCCAGTTAGAGAAAATGCTCCTGAGCCTGGAAGTGCTTGCTTGCCAAGTAAGAAGTGAACCATATAAGCTTGCTCATTTACCCATGTACCGCGCTGGTGTTGGTTAAAGCCCATAGTCCAGAAACTTACAACTTTGCGATTTTTCTCGATATAAAGATCAGCAAGTGCTTTTAGTTTTTTCTTAAATTCTTCTATATCTTCGTTTGGATCGCCCTTGGCCACCTTTGCAGTAAAGTCAAGCGTGTAAGGATCAAGAGCTTTTTTAAACTCTTCAAATGTTATTTGCCAGTGATCGCCAGCCTTTGCAGCATTTTTATTTTCAAGTGTATCGCCAGCTTTTAGGCCAAGATAAGAAAGCGTAACGCCCTCAGCCTCGCTTAGTACCTTTGACTTCTCAGTCGCAGCGGTGTCTAGCTCGCTTGGAGCATATTTTTTGTGATGAATGTCTGGACGAAGGCCATATCCGATATCAACTGGGCCAGCTGTGAAGACACAGTGCTTTTTAACAAATTCTTCGTCGATCATCTCTGGGTGGTTATAAACTATCTCGCGAGCGATGTAGTTCCAGATAGCAAGGTCAGATGACGGAGCAAAGATGATCTCTATATCAGCTAAATTTGATGTTCTAGTTGAGTAGGTGCTTAAATTTACGACCTTTACTCTATCAGGATCGCTAAGCTTTCTATCGCTTACGCGTGCCCAAAGGATCGGGTGCATCTCAGCCATATTTGCGCCCCAAGCTACGATAGTATCAGTTAGCTCGATATCATCAAAACAGCCTGATGGCTCATCTATACCAAAAACTTGCATAAAGCCAAGAACCGCACTTGCCATACAGTGTCTTGCGTTTGGATCAATGCTATTACTTCTAAAACCACCTTTTATAAGCTTAACGGCAGCGTAACCTTCTGGAATAGTATATTGACCAGAACCTAAAACTCCGATACCGTGAGGTCCTAGTTCATCATATGCTTTTCTAAACTGAGCCTCCATGACATCAAATGCTTGTTTCCAGCTTACTTGCTTAAATTTGCCTTTTTTGTCAAATTCTCCTTTTTCGTTTACACGTAAAAGTGGATGAGTTATTCTATCTTCGCCGTACATGATCTTAGCATTAAAGTAGCCTTTGATACAGTTTAGACCACGGTTTACTGGCGCTTCTGGGTCACCTTTTACAGCTACTATCTTGCCCTCTTTGGTTGCAACCATGATGCCACATCCAGTTCCGCAAAATCTACAGGCAGCTTTGTCCCAACGCCAGCCTTTTTCTGCTTCGCTTGCTGCACTTAGCGAGCTTGGCACAGCTATACCAGCACTAGCACAAGCAGCACTAGCCGCAGCACTTTTTATGAATTCTCGTCGATTCATTCTTTCTCCTTTAAAGATTTAAAACAAATTTAATTGATATTAACCTTGCAAAACTTATTTACAACTGATTTACATTTACAAAAATTTCAAAAAACTTAAGCTAAAAATGTAAATATTTTTCTACATAAAAATATTAATTTTCTCACAAAGTACGATTTTAAAAGAAAATACTATTTAATAAAATTTAAAAATTTTAGAGTAGTTATCAAAAAGCTAAAGAAAACAAAGTAAAATTGTTTTTAAATATTTGAGTAAAAAAGTAACATAAAGTATTATTAAAAATTTTATCTCCTTACTGAAATATCAATAATTGCAAGGATAAATTCTAATAATTTTCATTACATTGCGGCAAATATAATCTATAAAAATTTAACTAGCAATATCACTATAAAGCTATAAATATTAGATTATTTTTAAAAACTTTATTATATTTATAAAACAAAAAATAATTTTAAGATTAGAGATAAAAAGGAGTTATTTTCATCCTCAAATTTTGAGGATGAAATATTAATGAAATTTTAAATATCAAGCCGCAAGGTTAAAATTTATTCTTTTTAACATCAGCTACTATTGTCTTAGCCATTTCATCGATTTGGGCGGTGATTTTATTTGTTGAACTCACGATATCAACATTTTGCTTTGTAATGCTATCAATCTGACTTACGCTTTGATTTATCATATTTATGCCTTCGCTTTGTTCTCTGATGCTCTCACTCATCTCATTGATACTTTGAGTAAGTATATTTGCATTAGTTTCGATCTCACCAAGTGATTTTTGAGTTCGCTCAGCTAGTTTTCTAACCTCATCGGCAACTACGGCAAAGCCTCGTCCATGCTCACCAGCACGCGCTGCCTCGATAGCAGCGTTTAGAGCAAGTAGGTTGGTTTGATCTGCAATATCTCTAATAATAACGATGATGTTTTTAATCTCTTCAGATTGTTTTATAACATCTACAGTCTTTTGACTAATTGCGCTCATTGAGCTACTCATTTGTTCGATCGCAGCAGCACTTTCTTGGAGAGAATTTGCTTGTGTGCTAGCACCTTGAGTTACTTGCTTCATTGATGCATCTAAATTTTTAGCTTTTTCTTCTAAAAATTGTGCTTGTTTTAGGTTAAATGCAAGCATATTAGCTATCTCTTCGCCAAGCTCGTTTGTTACTAGTTCGACATTGCCTTTGGCATCCAAAATTCTTGAAGTAAAATCAGAATTTCTAAAATCATTAAAAGTTTTTTGGATCATATTTAAATCGCTACCGACTCTTTTTTCCAAAACATCTAGCATTTTATTTAAGACATCTTTTAATTCGATTAGCTTTGGATTAGCTGGAACATCTACTATTCTTACTTTTAGATTTCCATTTTCTATCGCCTTTGCAGTCTCAACAGATTGAGATACCACTCTAGAGTCTTGATCGGCATTGTCAAAAATTTTAGCAATATTATCATTTATTAGTTTACTCATTACGCCAAATTCATCTTTTGTTGCTACCTTTGAAACAACTGGCTCTTTTATCTCAAAATTTAAAAATCTAAAGAAACTAACCAAAGCATCTGTAATAGTTTTAATCGGATTAAGCGATCTTTTTAGCAAGAAATATACAAACGCAGACAAGACAACTATAAATATAAAGGCTAAAATAATTTGAACTTTTAAAATAGGCAAAGTATGCGAGCTAAAGATATTTTGATCCATTGCTGTTATTGCCAACCAACCTTTATCATTTAACTCTAGCATATAGGCATAGACATCTTCGCCTTTTGTATTTTTATATGCTATTAATCCATTTTCATCAAATTTCTTTTCATTATATTGTTTTATCAGGCTTTTAGCGATCTCGTGAGGTTTGCCGACTAATTCTTTATTTGGGTGCATTATAATGTTGCCATTTTGATCTGCAACAAAAGCATAGCTGTATTCAGTCTTACTGATTTGCGATATATTATTGCTCAACTCCTCAATAGATGCATCTATACCAGTAACTCCAATATTTTTAATAGGTGCAGCAAAAGTTATAACCATCGCATTTAATGAAGCTGCCATGTATGGATCAGTATATATTGGTTTATTCTCGGCTTTAGCTTGTTTATACCATCCTCTAACTCTTGGATCATATCCAGCTTTATTTTGCCCATTTGATCTAAACATAGCCCCATCCTCATATCCAGCGTAAACAAGAGTGATCTCTTTTCCAGATATAGCTTTTGCTTGAGATAAAGCTAAATTTATACCATCAGCATTCATCGAGCCATCACTTTTCTCGCTTATTTTACTAAGAGTATCAGCCATTTTCTCTATAGCATACTGATTGTTATCAAAAAAGCTATTTAGTGTGATTTTCACATCTTTTAAGATTTGCTTTTGAGTTTGTATTACTAACTCAATGGCTTTATCATGAGCTGTGTTATAGCTAGCTAAAGATATTAGCGAGAATGATATGAATAATGCCAGTATAAGCATTAAAGATATTTTGTTTGCAATTGATCGCATTTACTTTCCTTTTACAAAAATTTTTAAGATGCGATTGTATATTTTTTTATATAAAATAGTATTTAATAATATTAATTACAAAATAGTGATGTATACATTAAATAATAATTTTAAATTATTTTTTCATTTTAGGTAGTTAAAATCAGCGAGATAAAATTAGAATTTAGGGGAAACAGACCCCTAAATTCGGTCTAAGATTAAAATTTATTCTTTCTAACGTCGGCTACTATCGTCTTGGCCATGTCGTCTATTTGGTCAGTAATCTCGTTTGTTGTACTAACAATATTAATATTTTGTTTTGTAATACTGTCGATCTGACTTACACTTTGGTTTATCATATTTATGCCTTCGCTTTGCTCTCTGATGCTCTCACTCATCTCGTTGATGCTTTGAGCTAGAACATTTGCGTTAGCTTCGATCTCGCCAAGTGATTTTTGAGTTCGCTCTGCTAGTTTTCTAACCTCGTCGGCAACTACGGCAAAGCCTCTGCCGTGTTCACCAGCACGTGCCGCTTCGATAGCCGCATTTAGAGCAAGTAGGTTAGTTTGATCTGCTATATCTCTAATAATAACGATGATGTTTTTAATCTCTTCGCTTTGTCTTGTTACGTCGCTAGCTTTTTGGCTAATGGCGTTCATAGAACTACTCATCTCTTCTATAGCAGCTGCGCTTTCTTGGATAGAGTCGGCTTGTTTATGAGCTCCATCGGTTAGGGTTCTCATAGATTCTGCTAGGATTTTAGCTTTTTCTTCTAGAACCTGAGCTTCTTTTAAATTTTCCCTTAGCATATTGCTTACTGCGTCGCCCGCGCTTTGAAGGCCTACTATCATATCTCTTAGATCGCTTTCAAGCTCCGGTTTTAGTTCTAGTCTAGGAGTGTAGTCGTTTTTATTGTAAGAAGCTAAAACTACCGCTATTCCTTTTAAATTCTCGGAAATAGAAGTAAAGAATTTATTTAGTAGATCTTTTAACTGAACTAAAGCCGGATTATTAGGTACGGAGTTAATCTTGGCCCCCATGTGTCCTTTTATCATGAGATTTGCTATACCGTTCATCTCGTCTATTAAAGCGCTGTCTTTTTTAACGCCGTTAAGGACTTTTTCTATATTCTCGTTAATAGATTCGCTCATTCTGCCGAATTCGTCTTGCGTAGTTACTACTAGCTTTTCCGGAACGTTAGGGGTTTCGTAGGTGATAAATTTAAACGCGTCTTCAAGCTTGGTTTGAATAGTTCTAATAGGGCTAAGGGATTTTTTAAGAAGAGTAAATACGATAGCCGAAAGTATGACTATAAAAGCTACGGCTAGGATTATTTGAGCTTTTAATAAAGGCAAGGTATTAGACGAAAAAGTATCTGCTCCGATAGCGGCTACGGCTAGCCAGCCTTGATCGTTTATAGAAAGAACTTTAGCGGTTACGTTTTCGCCTTTATAGTTTGTATAAGGGATAAGTCCATTTTCATCAAATTTTTTAGCTGCAAAAGCCTCAGCAATATATTTGCTAGCAGGAACGGTTTTACCAACATTGTTTGGGTCATTGTGCATTAGCATTAAGCCGTCTTTGTTCATTAAAAAGACGTAACCGTATTTCGTTTTACCCATTTCGAGAATCTTTTTACTTAAAGCATCTATATTTAAATCAAGCCCCAAAACACCATCAAAATTTCCATTTTTATTTACTGGAGCGGCAAAGCTAATTACTAAAGCATTAGACAAGGCAGCTTTGTAAGGTTCGGTATATATAGCACCATTTGCACTCTTTGCTGCTTTATACCAGCCTCTAGTTCTAGGATCGTAGTTATCGGCTGGAGTTGTTCTAGTGCCGTCAGACTGGAAAAAATGTCCATCACTCTCGCGACCATAAAAAATATCAGTAACTAAATGACTAACGTTTTCTTTTTGCCTTTTAGTTTTTTCCATATACAAGTCATCATTATTTGGTGTATTTTCTATGTCTGAAGCAAACTTTTTGGCTACACCTAAATATTCTTCAAAAAAAGAATCCGTAGTAGCTTTGATGTCACTTAGAATCTGATCCTGGGTCTGGCTGACCAACTCTACTACCTTACTTTCCGCTGTATAGTAGCTGACTGCCGAAATAGCAGCAAACGAAATAACTAGCAATGAGATGATAATCATCGCTATCTTTGAAGTTATGGACTTCATCTTTCCTCCTTTAAAAAGTTAAAATCGTTTTAATTTATCGAAAAAGAATTAAAATTAGTATTAAATTTACCCTCTATTTAATGCTTTTTAAAAATTAATAAAGACATCTTGATAATTAAAAATTTTTGAATAAATTTTAGATCAAAAAATACCATTAAATAAGATAGTTTTGTTTTTTGGTTTTTAGCCAGATATAGAGTATAAATTTTTACTTGAAAATCAATAAAATAACGCCTGAAATAATAAGGCAAATGGCTAAAATTTCTTTGTAATTTAGTCTCTCACCAAGAAAAATAACAGCCAAAATGATAGCCAGCACAACGCTAAATTTATCAACCAATGCCACTTGATAGGCATTACTTGTTTGTATCTCTTTAAAACACACAGGACAAAATAACACAGTGGTGATATCCTTTACGCCAAGCTTTACAAATATAATTGCAAAATAAAAAATTTATAAAGCTATAGGGCTTTAAATATAAATTTAAGCTTTTTGTGAATAGAAGATTTGTTTTAAATTTTAAGTTCAAAAGCAGGAGAAGACTCCCCTGCTTTTAATATTATTTAGAAATTTTTGGCTCAGCAAAAGCTGTAAGCTTTAATGCCTCGCCACCTTTATATTTCTCGATATTTACAAGAGCTGTGTGGCTGATGTTGCCGTTTGCTAGCTTACTTGTTGGGATATCTATGGTTAGCACGTTTGCACCGCCGTTTTTGCAAATTCCACTATCAAAGCCGTCATACCAAGCGCCCTCAGCTAGTTTTACAACGCCCTCTTTGATGTTTTTAGTCACGTGAGCACCTGCTAAAACCTCACCACGTGCATTAAATACACGCACCAAGTCGCCACTTTGTACGCCAAGCTCTTTTGCGTCTTTTTCGTTGATCCAGATAGGCTCGCGATTTGCGATAGCGTATTTGTCACGAAGTGAAGTTTGACTTAGTTGTGAGTGCAAGCGGTCAGTTGGGTGAGCACTTATCATGTGGAATTTAGCTGGCTTATCTTTCATGCCTAGCCACTCGATCGGCTCAAACCACATTGGGTGCGCCTTGCAGTCGTCATAGCCCATTTTCTCGATAGTCTCTGAGTAAATTTCTATAAGACCGCTTGGGGTTCCAAGAGCATTTAGTACAGGATCTTCTCTAAATTCGCCAAATCTCACCCAGCTATCGCTATCTTGAGATGAGGCAAATGTAACTGGCTTATTCTCGTTCCAAAACTCTTCAAATGGCTTCATATCAGTAGTTAGCTCTGGCACAGCCTTGACCTGAGCGTAGGCTGCGTCATAGTACTCTTTGATCCAGTCAAACTCATCCTTGCCGTTATCTGTGTAGGCAATGACCAAATTTTTAGCATAAGCCTTGCAAAGATCGATGAAAATTTGGTAGTCGTCTCTTGCCTCGTGGTATTTTTCAACGACTTGCTTCATTGGCACGATGTTCATATTTGAGTAGTCACCGGTCATGGTGATATCGTTTCTCTCATACTCTGTAGTGACTGGAAATACTATATCAGCCATTTTTGCTGTCGGTGTCCAGTATGATTCATGTACGACAACCGTTCTTGGCTTTCTCCACGCTTTTAAATTTGTATTTGTATCTTGGTGGTGTACAAGTGGGTTGCCGCCGACCCAGTAGATAAAGTCAATGTCTGGATAGGTGATCTTTTTGCCGTCGTGGTCGATCACTTTACCAGGATGTAGCAACGCATCTGCAATCCTTGCGACCGGGAAGGCATAGTTGGTTGCTTTTTGTAGCCAACTTTGGCCTGTGCCTGCTGCTGCAGCTGCCTTTGCGACGAAGCGACCTCGTTTATCAAACTCGCCTGTGTCTGTGCCGATAAACTCACCTTTTTCGTTAAATTTACCCACACTTGCGCTATTTATGCCGCCGATGACTGCACCCTTGCAAGTCGGAGCGCCGCCGTTTGAGTAGTGATAGCTAAGGCCAAATCCCCCACCTGGAAGTCCGATCTGACCGATCATAGCTGCTAGTGTCACCATCGCCCAATGCGGTTGCTCACCGTGGTGAGCGCGCTGCATACCCCAACCGCTCATTATCATCGTGCGGTTTGCGACAAATATATCAGCTAGCTCTTTTAAAGTATCTTTATCGATGCCACAAATTTTGCTCGCCCACTTTAAATTTTTAGGAGTGTTGTCTGTCTTGCCAAGTAGATATGGGAGAAATTTATCAAAGCCAGTTGTGTAGGTCTCGATAAAATTTTTATCATACTTGCCGCTTTCATATAGGTAGTGCATCATACCAAGCATCATCGCTGTGTCGGTGTTTGGCACTGGGGCGATCCACTGAGCGTTGTCAAAGTACTGCGCTGTGTCGCTCTTGATAGGGTCGATAATGATCACTTTGATATCTTTTTTGTTTTTAAGCTCTTCAAAGTATTTAAAGCCCTGCTCATCAGTCGATGTCCAAGCTATGCGAAGTGTCGCAAGTGGGTTTGCACCCCATATGACTACGACTTTTGAGTTTTCAAGTACGACTGGCCAGCTGGTTTGCTGCTCATAGACCTCGATACTACCAACGACGTGAGGCATGATGATCTGGCTAGCACCTGTTGAGTAGTCCCCTAGAGAGCCAACAAAGCCACCACTAAGATTCATAAATCTATGAAGCAAAATTCTTGAGTTATGTACATTGCCGCTTGACTTCCAACCGTAACTGCCTGCAAATACACTTTGCAAACCTTTTTGCGCTCTTGTCTTTTTAAGCTCTCTTGCAACTAGCTTGATCGCCTCTTCGTAAGGCACCTCAACCCACTCATCCTTGCCGCGAAGCTCTGGCTTTGGATTATCTGGATTTTCAAGGTAGCTCTTTCTTACTGCTGGACGTTTGATGCGACTTTTGTAGATCATATCTGGTGTGTAGTACTGAAGTGGGTTGTAAATTTCACTTGTTTTTTGGATAGGCTCTGACTTTACTGCAACGCCGTTTTTGGTTGTTACTTTTAACATACCCCAGTGAGCGGCTGTGATAACCTCGCTATCTCTTAAAACACTCTTTTTTATGCTATCAGCAAATAAATTTGATGCTGTCACGCTTGAAAGCAAAGGTGTTGCTGCAATTGCTGTAGCACCTTTTTTTAGAAATTCTCGCCTGTTCTCGTTCATCTTATCTCCCTTTCATTTTAAGTTTTCTTTTTAATAAGCTAAACTTTAATATTTGTTTTTTCTTGCCGCTACAAAAGTTTTGCTTATTTACCTAGGTTTATGTCAGATGAGTGTTTTTGAAGGTATTCAATAACCAACCACTCGTCTTTTTTCTCTATTGTGGTTCTGCCGATCATTGATTTTAGAAGTGACGGCCACTGATTTGCGTTAAAATGCGTAGTTTGAGGCAACGCATGGCAAACACCACAACTCTCTTTGTACATCTTGTCAGCCTTTGCAAACATCGCGTTTACATCAGTGCTAAAGCCATCTTTTTGAACAAAAACTGTTGTTTCTACCTCGTTCCATTTGCCGTTTTTGCCCTCTTTGATCACTTTAATATCAAAAGGTGCAGTTTTTGCAAATGCCACCGAGATAATCCTCGCGCCATCAGCAAAATAAACTACGTTGCTAACAGCTGGGTTTTGATAGCCTTTTACTTTAATTTGCGCTCTGTCACCGCTTGTTTGTAAAATTTCAACTGCGTTGGTTGGTAGCAGTCTGCCTATACTTTTTGTTGAGCTAGCATCACCGTAAACATCTTTTACAACATCTGTGTAGTTTACACTAGCACCAAATGCCGCACAGGCCACGATGGCCGAAAAAATGATTTCTTTCATATTTCTCCCTTCAAAATGAAATTGTTCAAATTTTAGGAGCTTTTTAATTAATTACAAATTAAAATTAAAAATATAATTTAAGAATAATGCAGAAAATTTTATTTAAAAATAAGTAAAAATACGCCAGACACGATAAGACAGATGGCTAAAATTTCTTTTAAATTTAGCCTCTCGCCAAGAAAGATGACAGCCAAAATAATAGCAAGCACAACGCTAAATTTATCAACCAAAGCCACTTGATAAACATTGCCTGCCTGCATCGCTTTAAAATACATGAGCCAAGATAGCCCAGTAGCTATGCCACTAAGTATGAGAAAGAGCCAGTTTTTTGGACTTAGAGAGCTTAGTGGCTGCCATTTTTTAGCCACGCTTAGAAGCAAAACGAGCATAAAAATGACAACGATCGTTCTTATAAATGTTGCAAAATCGCTGTCGATGTCCTTTACACCAAGCTTTGCAAAGATCGCTGTAAGTGCAGCAAAAACGGCTGAAAGAGCTGCGTAAATAAACCACTCTGGCATTTTTATTTAAAATTTAAAAGGGCAAGTTGCCTCACCCATTTAAATTTAGCCCTCATAATCGCTTAACATATCAACTGTTGGCACAAAATATAGGGCACCAGTTACTGGAGTACTAAAATCAAGCAGTCTATCTGAGTTGCCCTTTGGCTCGCCGATAAACATCTTTTTAAGCATAAGCTCAACCGTTGAAAATGTGCTCGCATAAGCGATGAAGTAGGTGCCAGTTTTACTACCTTCAGTAAAAGGCATATTGCCACGCACGACCTTTTTATCATCTCCTACGTTTGCAGCAGCTGAGTGTGAATTTGTAGGTTTTACATCCTCGCTCATCTCGATGTCAAGCTCTTTTGAACGGCCTATTACCTTTTCTTGCTCACTTACGCTTGTAGCGTTCCACTCTTTCATATTATGCAAATATTTTTGTACAAAAACGTAGCTGCCGCCTTTAAATTTAGCGTCCTCATCGCCAACTTTAGCAAAGAAGTCTCTCTCCTCGCCCTCAGGATTTTCAGTGCCATCAACAAAGCCTATTATCGCCCTACCGTCATGATACTTAAAGCCTTGCGTCTCATCTGTAAGCTCTGCAAATTTAAAAAGCACAGCCTTTATCGCTTGAGCCATATCGAAGCAATCAGGTGCATTTAAGGCGCGGATATGGATGTGGATGTCGCCCTTTGTGCTAACAGCTTCGTGCTTATCGCCTTTTATCGCTTTAAAATTTACAAGCTCTTTTGGTAGATCTTTTGAAATTTCAAGCTTTTTCCAAGCATCATGACCCACGCCAAGGACGCAGTTTACATTTTCATTTGCGCCAAATCTAATCTTGGCAGTTTTGTTTAAATTTATAACCAAAGCACAAAGTCTAGCAAAACCCTCTTTGCACGCCTTTTTATCATCTTCTAAAACCCAAGTTTGAAAGACGGTATTGTTGCCTGGAGTTTGTGTGACCTCTTGAGAACTAAAACTCATTTTTTCTCCTTTTTAAAATTTTATGCAATATTTTCTAAATTTAGTTGCGAGCTTATCTGCTCATCATTATCGTCAAAGACAAATTCAACCTTGTTTGCGCCAAAGCTCTTAGCGATTGCTTCAAGCGTATCGCGAGCTGATTTATGTATCTTACCTTGAAGCTGTGAGATAAGACGAACGCTCATCTTTTTGACTTCGTTTCTAGCTTCTTCTATTAGCCTATTTTTATCTTCTTCTGTAAAAGTGCTACCAAAAAAGCCATTTAGCGAGTCAGGCAGTAAAAATGGTATAAATTTGCCGTTTTTCTCATCGTAAAATTTCATATCGGCGATTGAGAATTTATACTTGCAAGGAGGCATTTTTATCTTATAGCTAGAGTTTGCGATCTGCGTGATCTCGAGCTTTGGGCTAGTTAGATCATAGATGAAATTTATCTCAAACTCAAATATCATCGAAAGCTTCTTCTCACTTATTAGCCATCTTAGATACTCTTTGCCAAAATTTCCAAACGCATGATCTGTCTTTGTGACGATCTCTTTGCTATATACTTGAAAAACTGAAAGCTCGCCGATGCTTTTTAGCTGCGAAATTTCGGTGTTGACTGAGAGATTTTCGCTATCATCTTTTGCCTTTTTTAACGCCTTATTTGACCTATAAAATGCAAATGCCAAAACAGCTAATAAGATAGCTAATATCAAATTTGCATATTCGCTCATTTTTTCTCCTTTAAAGCTTGCTATTTTAGCTTAAATTTGTAAAGCAAAAGGAATTTTAGCTTGTTTTTGCTATCTTGAAATCCACAAAATAGCAAAAAATTTTTAAAACAATTGAGTAAAAGAAAAACCGTTTTTGGTAAGAACTTCTTTGATCTTTTCTTGATGCTCAAGACCCTTTGTCTCAAGCGTGATCGTAATACTTGCATCGCCATAATCAAGCCTTGTTGAGAAGCGATCGTAGTCGATCTTCACAATGTTTGCATTTGCTGATTTTAAGCTATCAGTTAGGCTCATGAGCGCTCCTGGCTTATCTACAAGTGTGATTTGCAAGGTCATCTTGCGGTGAGACTTGATAAGACCCTTTTCTATGATGATAGAAAGCACCTGAACATCGATATTTCCACCACTTAGCACCACGCCTATCTTTGCACCTTTTTTAAATTTGATCTTATCGTGCATAAGTGCTGCCACGCCA
The DNA here is from genome assembly GCF_002165785.1 of Campylobacter concisus. Lineage (GTDB taxonomy): Bacteria > Campylobacterota > Campylobacteria > Campylobacterales > Campylobacteraceae > Campylobacter_A > Campylobacter_A concisus_W. The sequence goes on along the minus strand of NZ_NDYO01000006.1, from coordinate 235,436 downwards.
GCTGCGCCAGCTCCTTCTACAACGATCTTTTGAGTCTCTAGCAAAAACAAAATCGCAGTTGCGATCTCCTCGTCATCAACTTGCACAAACTCATCAACACACTCAATAATATTTGCTAGCGTGATCTCACTCGCATCACGCACAGCGATACCATCTGCTATGGTGCGGACTGATTTTGAGTTTATGCTCTTTTTAGCGCCATAGCTATTAAACATCGCTGGAGCGCCTTTTGCACCGACACAGATTACTTTCGTCTTTGGATTGACCTGCTTTATACAGCTTGCCACACCGCTAGCTAATCCGCCACCGCCAACTGGGACAATGACTATATCAAGGTCACTTATCTCATCAAGCATCTCAAGCCCCACAGTGCCCTGTCCTGCCATGACATACTCGTCGTTAAATGGGTGAACAAAGGTCATACCCTTATCTTTAGCGTAATTAACCGCAAAAGCGTACGCCTCATCGAAATTATCACCTTTTAAAATAACCTCTGCGCCAAGGTCTTTCGTACCAGCAACCTTTAGAAGCGGGGTTGATTCTGGCATGATGATGCAAGCGTGTACGCCAAATTCTTTTGCGCTTATAGCTACACCTTGAGCGTGGTTGCCAGCACTTGCAGCCACGACACCACGCCTTCTCTCCTCATCACTTAGGCTAGCTATTTTATTGTAAGCGCCTCTTATTTTATAAGCTCCGGTTCGTTGTAAATTTTCCTCTTTTAGATAGATGCTTGCTCCCAAATTTTTACTAAGTTTTGCACTCAGAGCAAATGGAGTTTTATTTACGAAATGACCGATCGTGATCTTTGCTTGGATAATTTTATTTAGTGAAACCATTTTTATTTTTCCTTTTTTAAATTATTCTTTTGCCCTTAGTAGCACGCCACACTCGATGTGATGAGTATTTGCAAACTGATCAAAAATGGCAAATTTTATCACTTTATGGCTTTTACAAAGCTCATTTAAATTTTCTTTTAGAGTCTCTGGATTACACGAGATATAGATGATGTTTTTAAAATTTTTGATGAAATTTACGACACTTTCGCTTAGTCCTGCACGAGGCGGATCGACAAGAATATGAGAGAAGTTAAAGCCGCTTAAATTTATATCCTTTAGTCTATTAAATTCCCTAACGCCAGTAAATGCGCTCATAAGCTCATCAGCATCCATTCGTAAAAATTTGATGTTTTTAGCCTTATTTAGCTCGCAGTTTTTAAGGGCATTTGAGATCGAGCTCTTTGAAATTTCAGTAGCAAGTACATTATTAAATTTAAACGAAAGCGGAATAGTAAAATTTCCATGTCCGCAGTAGAGCTCAAGGAGGTCAGCACCGCCTTGCACGCACTCTTTTGCCCAAGCTATCATCTTTTCATTTACAGCTCTATTTGGCTGGATAAAGGCATTTTCACTTAGGCTAAATTTATAAATTTCACCGCCAACGTCTAGCTCATCGATCAAATTTAGCTCACCACTTAGTAGCTTTTGCCCACGAGATCTTGCAAGTATGATAACATCAAGCTTACTGGCTAGAATTTTCATAGCCGTTTCAAACTCGCCATCAAGCCTTTTATGGTAAAGAAGTGTGACCAAAATACCACTTTTACAAGAAATAAATTCCACTCCAAAAAGCTTTGCGCGCAGTATTTCGTTCTCTTGTAAGTTATAAAGCAAACTTGGCATGAGAGTAGAAATTTGCTCGCAAACCTTTGGACAATCATCTATAAAGACCTTTTTACCCTTTTCGCTTGCATGCATCGTATAGCAAAGCTTTGTGCCTTCATGCCAAATGCCAAATTCAGCCCTTGTGCGGTAGTGCTTTGGTGTTGAGCTAAAAACATCAAACTCACCATCATAAAACTCTAAAAATTTTTGTTTTATAAGATCAGTTTTAAATAAAATTTGCTCATCATAAGGAGTAAAAAGAGTGCAAGAGCCGCACTCTTTTAAATAATTGCAATCCAAATTTATGCTTCTACTTTCTTTCCAACAAATCTAACTAATGCCCAAATCGCTAAAAATCCGCAAGGAAGCGCGATCCAAACGCTAAGACCAAGTGCAACCGGCAAGTAACCAACTAGCACACAAACCGCACAAACGCTAAGCGCATAGACCATTTGAGTCGATACGTGATCGATATGGTTACATCCTGCGCCCATTGATGAAAGGATCGTAGTATCCGATATCGGTGAGCAGTGATCGCCAAAGATCGCACCTGTAAGCACGCCTGAAATATTTACGATCATATAAGCGTGCATTGCATCGCCCTCTAGGCCGTAGTTTTTGCCGACAGCATAAGCTAGTGGGATAGCAAGAGGCATTAAAATACCCATTGTGCCATAGCTCGTTCCAGTCGAGAAGCTAATAAACGAACCAAGGATAAAAACAGCAACTGGCAATATAAATTTAGGTGTTGAAGAGCTTAATAGATCAACCAAATATCTTGATGTGCCAAGCTCTTTGATAACAGCACTAAGACTCCACGCAAGGAGCAAAATCACAACCGTAATTATCATAGTCTTCCAGCCCTTTACCCATGTGCTAATAGCCTCTTTTACGTCAAAAATTTTACGCCAAACGCCCATTGTGATAGCTACGATACTAGCAAGTAATGCTGCTTGAAATAGTGATGTAGCTGAGTCTGCTGCGCCAAAAGTATCTTTAAATGTAGAAAATGAAAGTGGATTAGCGAGTGCATTTTTAAGAGCATCGCCCTCAAGTGCAGCAAGACCACTAAAGTAAAAACTAGTAAATGCGCCAATGACCAGCACAAGAAGTGGCACAACAGCATTTGCAGCACTTAATTTTACGCCCTCTTTTGGCTCTAGAGTTTTATCTTCAAGATCTTGGATTTGAGTTTTACCTGAGTGAAGCTCGCCTCTTCTAGCACGTCTTTCAGCTAATAGCATTGGTCCGTATTCACGCTGCATCAAGGCTGTACAGACTATAAAAAATAAGATGAAGAGGTTGTAAAATCTATATGGAATTGTCTCGATAAATATAGAATAAGCGTTAATTCCAGTCTCTCCAACTAGCTCATAGCCCTTTTCAATGAGTGAAACCTCAAGGCCAACCCATGTCGAGATGATAGCTATGCCAGCGATCGGTGCCGCAGTAGCATCTATGATAAAAGCTAGTTTTTCGCGGCTTATTTTAAATTTATCGCTTATTGGTCTCATAATAGGGCCTACTATTAAGGCATTTGCGTAGTCATCGAAAAATACAAAAATTCCCATCAGCCATGTTGAAATTTGAGCTGAAATGCCGCTTTTTGCCTTTTTGCTAAGCCAAAGAGCAACCGCCTTTGTACCACCCATCTTTGTGATGAGTGCAACCACACCACCGATACAAAGCACTTGAAGCAAAATACCTGAATCAGTCTTATCAGCCATTGATTCAACGACTCTTGAAACGATGCCGGTAAAGCCTTTTACGATACCCATAAAGATGTTTTCATTGATGATATTTATAAGAAATGTTCCGCTAAAAACACCTATAAATAGCGACAAGATGACGTCTTTTGTGATAAAAGCAAGTGCTATTGCCACAACAGGCGGTATAAGCGTAAATACGCCATAAATTTCAGCGTTTCTCTTTGCCACTTCTGGATCGACACCAAAAAGCGCAACGCTAAAAAAAAGTAATAATAAAATTTGTCTCACAAGAACTCCTTAAAATTTTTCTATCGCAAGTCCAGCCCAAGTCTGCGTATTTGCCATGACTTCGACCCTATTTATATTGACACTTCCGGGCATATTTAGACAATTTACCAAAATCGTCGCGATATCCTCAGATGTGATGAAATTTGTATTTTCATAAAGGCTATCTGCCTTTGCCTTATCTCCCCTAAATCTAACCTCGCTAAATTCAGTCTTACAAAGCCCTGGCTCGATGTTTGTCACCCTGATATTAGTGCCAACTAGATCGTTTCTTAAATTTAAACTAAACTGCTTTACAAAGGCCTTTGTAGCGCCATAAACGTTACTGCCAGGATATGGCCACGAGCCAGCTGTCGAGCCTAGGTTAAAGATATAGCCCTTTTCTTGCTTATAAAGTAGCGGCAAAACCGCCTTTGTCGAGTAGATGAGACCCTTGACGTTGGTATCTATCATCGCCTCAAAGTCCTCTACCCTCGCATCTATCGTCTTTTCAAGTCCAAGCGCCATACCAGCGTTGTTTACAAGCACTTCAATGTCCTTAAATTTATCAGGCAGGCTCTCTACGGCCTTAAAAACAGCCTCTTTATCGCGTATGTCAGCTACGATGATATGCGTATCGCCAAGCTCGTTTGCAAGCTTTTTTAGCCTATCTTCGCGCCTTGCAAGAGCGACTATCTTGTAGCCCTCTTTTGAGAGTCTTCTGGCGATCGCCTCGCCAAATCCAGATGTTGCACCGGTTACAAAAGCTGTCTTTTTCATGGTTTTTCCTAATTGAAATTTGGTTTTAAACCCAAATTTTCTAAAAATTTGATCGTCTTTTCGTTTTGTTCTTTCATGGCATAGTCAAGCGCGTTAAATCCAGCGTCATCAGTCGCGTTTATATCAGCGCCGTTATCTATCAAAAGTTTTAAAATTTCTGGCGTTGCATGAGCTGCTGCATGCATAAAAACACTTCTATTTGTGTGCTCTAGGCCGCATGTATCTTCAACTTGCATCATACCCAAATTTATCATATCCATCTTGGCATTTTCATCTATGTAGCTCTCATTGGCATTGGCACCATTTTTTAGAAAGAGCTCACAAAGTGGCTTATCGCTAAACTGCACAGCATAAAAAAGTACACTTTTTCCAAAGAAATTTTTATGATTTACATCGGCTTTATTTGCAAGTAAAATTTTTACATTTTCTATATTTTTTAAAGCAAAAAATAGCGGCGTCTCATCACCCATATTCACATCGGCTCCACGCCTTATTATCTCTTTTATCATATCGCTACTCTTTTCGTTTAAAAGAGCGATATTAAGCAAATTTGTAAGCTCAGCGGTACTGAAATTTTTTGAGTAAAGTAAATTTGCCAGCTCATCGGAATTTATCCTTTGAGCCATCATATTTTGCTCAGGTGTTAAAATTTTAGCTTTATTTACATTTTTACCAACGCCAAAAGTCAAAAACTCATTTACCACGCTAGTTGCGTAGTAAGCGGCACTTGGTGTATCAAGTCCAAGGCTTTCATAAAATTTAACAAGCGGAGTCTGAGCGTTTTTATAGGCTTCTAAAAATTTTTTATATTTTAAAAAATTAAATAAGCTTTCATTTGCCCAGTACCTAAGATACTCCATTCTGGCGTCTTTTTCTCCCTCAGCAGCCTTTGGCTCTGCAAGCTCTTTTGCGTAAAATTCAGGTGCGAATGACGCTTTTAGCAAAAGCCATCTAAGCTTGTTTAAATTTTCTTTATAAACTCTATCACCAACGCAACTTTGAGACTCACTTCTCACAGCCACACTCGCATCAAAAAGCTCTTTTACCTCTTTTAAATTTAAAAGCGAACCATCACAGTAAAATAGCCCTTCATTCGTGTAAGCAAGATCATTTGGAGTAGTTTTAAAGCTCTCTTTTTTGGCAAGATCACTGCACTCTAAAGCGTGTAAATTTATCAAAAAACAAACGCTAAAAAAGAGAAAAAAAACTACTTTTTTCATCAAAACTCCTTAAAATTTCGCGATATTGTAACAAATTTATATGCTAAACTCGCTTATTTCATTAAAATTTAGATATTTATAAATTTCATCTTTATTTAAGCTAAGGCTATCTTTTACTATCTTTTTATATTCATCTACACTTGGTAAACGCCCAAGTAGCGCACAAACGGCGGCTAACTCGGCACTTCCTAGATAGACCTTTGCGCCCATTCCCATTCTATTGTCAAAATTTCTAGTTGATGTAGAAAACACCACTGCATTGTCGTTTACTCTTGCTTGATTACCCATACAAAGCGAGCAGCCTGGCACCTCTGTCCTAGCCTCCAGCCTCTTAAATATCTCATAAACGCCTTCATTTTCAAGTGTGCTTTTATCCATCTTTGTCGGCGGTACTATCCAAAGTCTAGTTGTAAGCTTACTCTCATGCTCTAAAATTCTAGCGAGCGCCCTATAATGGCCTATATTTGTCATACAGCTCCCTACAAAAACTTCATCGATATTGTGCACCCTTTTGTCATCAGCTAAAATTTCACTTAATGTTGCCACATCATCTGGGTCATTTGGACACGCCAAAATCGGCTCATCTATCTGAGCTAGATCGATCTCCAAAATTTCAGCGTAGCTTGCATCCTTGTCGGCCCTTAAAAGCGTTGGATTTTCTAGCCATTTTTGCATTTTTTCTTTTCGTCTAGCAAGCGTTTCACGGCTCTCGTAACCAGCTTTTATCATCGCATCAATTAGCGCAACATTTGAGCGAACATACTCCACGACACTATCAACGCTTAAATTTACCACACAAGCCGCAGCTGAACGTTCAGCCGAAGCATCACTTAGCTCAAACGCCTGCTCTACTTTTAGATTCTCGAGCCCTTCTATCTCTAAAATTTTACCTGCAAAAACATTCTTTTTATCTTTCTTTTCAACGCTTAAAAGTCCTTTTTTGATCGCAAAATACGGTATCGCATTTACAAGATCACGAAGCGTCACGCCCTCTTTTAGTTTGCCTTTAAATTTGATCAAAACCGACTCTGGCATATTTAGTGGCATCATTCCAAGCACCGCTGCAAACGCCACTAGGCCGCTGCCCGCTGGGAAGCTGATACCAATAGGAAATCTCGTGTGACTATCGCCTCCAGTGCCCACCGTATCAGGTAGCACCATGCGATTTAGCCACGAGTGGATGACACCATCGCCTGGCTTTAGACTCACACCACCACGTAAATTTATAAATTTTGGCAAGCTCTCATGCATCACAAGATCACTTGGCTTTGGATAAGCGGCCGTATGGCAAAAGCTTTGCAAAACAAAATCCGCGCCAAAACTAAGGCTAGCAAGCTCTTTTACCTCATCTCTAGTCATCGGCCCAGTCGTATCTTGCGAGCCAACAGTTAAAATTTCAGGCTCCACATAAGCCCCAGCTCTCACACCAGCTACACCGCAAGCCTTGCCAACCATCTTTTGAGCGAGCGTATAGCCACCACTCTGCTCCTTTGGCTGATCTGGCTTTATAAAAATTTGCTCCTCGCCAAGCCCTAGAACCTCTCTAGCCTTTTTGGTGACTTGCCTACCTATCATCAAAGGTATCCTGCCACCCGCTCTTATCTCATCGCTTAGAGTATTTGGACTAAGTTTAAAATTTGCCACTAGCTTTTTCTCGCTGCCAATAAGCTTATAAATTTCACCTTTAAATGGATAAATCTCTATCTCATCGCCCATCTCAAGCTCATTTACGTTTGCAACTATCGGCAGTGCACCGCTATCTTCAGCGGTATTAAAAAATATCGGAGCTATAGTAGTGCCTATCACGATGCCACCCGTTTTTTTGTTTGGCACGCCCTCTATCTCATCGCCAAGGTGCCACTGGATCGAGTTTATACCGCTCTTTCTGCTGCTGCCAGTACCGACCACATCGCCAACATACGCCACTTTTTTACCACGAGTTTTGAGCTCTTTTAAAATTTCTAGACCCTCAGGCATCTTTTTAACAAGCATCGCTTTTGCATGAAGTGGTATGTCGGCTCTTGTATAGGCCTCGCTCGCTGGACTTAAGTCATCAGTATTTGTCTCACCTGGTACCTTAAAAACGACTGCGTTTATACAGGTTTCAATTGGCTTTTTATGCGTAAACCACTCTGCATTTGCCCAAGAAACAAGCACCTCTTTTGCAAATTTATTGTTGCTGCTTAGTTTTACTATCTCGTCAAAATATTCATGCACCAGGATGATATTTTTTAACTCATTTGCCGCAGCTCGAGCGATATTTTCATCACTACTTTTTAGAGCTCGTACTAAAATTTCCACGTTATATCCGCCAAGCATCTTGCCTAAAATTTTAATAGCACGCATCGCGTCAAGACCGTTAACAGCAAGCCCATCTATCACTTCGCCAAGAATTTCTGCCTTCATCTTCGCTGCGTCGTCAACGCCAGGATTGATACGAGTTTCAAGCAAACTTATAAGAAATTTTAGCTCGCTTTGTGCCTTTTCGTCGCCACTAGACTTGCTGGCAAGCTTTATTAGCTCGCAAACTTCACTTGTTTGCTTGGCATTTAGCGCAAGCGGTGGCACGCCCTCTTTTTCTCGCTCGCTCACGTGTTTTTCGTAGTCGGTAAAAAAGCTCATAAAATTCCTTTGTGGTTTTTTGCTCGTTATTTTTAGTCTAAAATCACTAGTTTTGCTTGCATTTTATCAAAAAGCAAAACAAACTAAAGTAAAATTTGCCCAAAATTTCAAATTTCAAGGAGCAAATGTGTCAAAAGCTTACCTAAAATCGCCTATCGGAATTTTAGAGATCGTTGCCAGTAAAAATGGAATTTGTGAGATAAATTTTGTAGATAAATTTAAAAAAATTGCAGTAAAAGATGAAAATTTAAAGCTTTGCTTGAATGAGCTAGAGGCTTATTTTAATGGCAAGCTTAAAAAATTTAGCGTAAGGCTTGATATAAAAACAACTAATTTTAGAGCAAAAATTTACGAGGCCTTACAAAAAGTACCATACGGAGAAACGACTACATACGCAGCTCTTGCACTTGCCGTAGGCCACAAAAATGCCTACCGAGCAGCAGGCTCGGCCAATGCTAAAAATCCAGTGCCTATCATCGTTCCTTGTCACAGAGTGCTAGCTAGCAGTGGGCTTGGTGGCTACTCAGGTGGAGACGGCTTGCCAACTAAAATTTGGCTCTTAGAGCATGAGGCAAAGCATAAATAGCTAAAAATTTACAGCAAAATAAAAGTCCGGCAAATTTTAAAATTTACAAGCGAACATTTTTAAAATTTATCAGAGTATTTAAAACGCATGCAGTGCTTTAGTGCCATTGAATGCACCTTGAACGTGAGTAATTTAGCGGATTTAAAAAAGTAAGATAAGAGAACGGCCTCTTAATTTGAGTCCTCTTGTCTCTCTTTTGAATAAAAAGGAATTTATAAATTTAATAAAGCGTTTTCAAATTTTAAAACTTTACTTGCTCGCCTTGGCAACTTACCAAATTCAGGTTTTGCTATTTGCTTGCCACTGAAATCGAAGCGTGATATGCTCGCTCATAAATTTTAAAATTTATTTTTCTCTAGTGTGCTGCATGTGCTTATATTGTTTAAATTATTAATTGCTTTTATGCGTTATATGGCTTTTTGTTTGGATTTTAGAATCGTCAAAATTTATAAATTTCCCTAGCCCTAATCTTACTTAGGACTAGGGAAAGATTATTTTTTAGCTACAAGAGCGTTTTTTAGCACATCATCGATCGTATCTACTGCGATGATCTTCATATCAGCCTTTACTTCAGCTGGGATGTCGATAAGGTCGCGATCATAGTTTTTGCGAGGTATCAGAGCTGTTTTGATGCCTGCTTTGTGCGCAGCGATCAGTTTTTCTTTTAAACCACCGATCGGTAACACTCTACCAGTTAGCGTAATCTCACCAGTCATTGCTATGTCGTGTCTTACCTTTGTATCGGTTAGTATCGATGCGATCGCAGTTGCCATCGTAATACCAGCACTTGGTCCATCTTTTGGCACCGCACCCTCTGGTACGTGCAAGTGAAGATCGTAGCGTCTATAAACATCGCTGGCTTCAAGCTTACGCTTATCGTCATCTAGTTTTGGCACGATAGTCATCGGTACTTTTATTTTTTTGTTGTCTATTAGCACTTTAACAACGCTAAATGCGATCTGAGCGCTCTCTTTCATCACGTCACCTAACTGACCGGTGATCTGCATGCTGCCTTTACCCTGAATCCTTATAGCCTCGATCCTTAGCACGTCGCCACCGACACTAGTCCACGCAAGGCCATTTACTAGACCTATCTGATCTTTTTTGTCCGCTGGCTCGATTTCATAGACCTTTTTCTCTAAAAATTCTTTCAAATTTTTAGCCGTGACACTGATCTTGCCATCATTCTTTTTGGTGAGGATGTTTTTGGCGACTTTTCTTAGTATATCAGCGATCCTGCGGCGTAAATTTCTCACACCACTCTCTCTTGTGTAGTCGCTAATTATTAGCTCAAGTGCCTCTTTGCTGATGCTCACATCACTTGGTTTTAGGCCGTGTTTCTTAAGCTCCTGAGGCAAGAGATATTTTTTAGCGATCTCAAATTTCTCTTGTGGTGTGTATGAGCTAAGCTCAATAAACTCCATCCTATCTCGAAGTGCGGCTGGTATCATACTCACGTCATTTGCTGTAGCGATGAAGATGATCTTGCTAAGGTCAATATTGAAATTTAGGTAATAATCTCTAAATTTATTATTTTGCTCAGGATCTAAAATTTCAAGTAAAACCGCGGTCGGGTCGCCTCTGTAGCTTCTGCCAACCTTGTCGATCTCGTCTAGCACAACCACTGGGTTCATCTGCTTGGCTTCTATAAGACCTTGCACGATACGCCCTGGCATAGCGCCTATGTAGGTGCGGCGGTGGCCTCTTAGTTCGTTTACATCCTCAAGTCCACCAAGTGCGATCCTAACTAGCTCACGCTTTAGTGCCTTTGCGATCGAGTTTGCAAGGCTGGTTTTACCCACACCTGGAGGGCCTGCAAAGCATAAAATGGCGCCATTATTTACCTTTTCACCAACGCCTCTAAGCTCCAAAAGCTCACGCAAGGCAAAATACTCCTCTATACGCTCTTTTGGCTTTTCAAGGCTGTAATGATCGGCATTTAGATGCTTGCTCACTTCGGTGATAGAGGACTTTTTCTTAGCTATATTTTCAAATGGAATTTCTAACACCCAATCAAGATAGCTTTGTAAGGTATTTGCGTCGGCTGAGTCTGGGTGCATACGACTAAGCTTATCTATTTGTTTTTTGATCTCTTTGTAGGCGTCCTCAGCCATAAATTTCTTCTTCGCGTCAAGCTTTTTGCGATACTCTTCAAGCTCCTCTTCACGGCTAGTATCCGCTCCAAGCTCAGCTTGAATTTGCTTTAGCTGCTCTTTTAAAAAGTACTCTTTATTTGTCTTATCGATCTTTGAATGGACTTTATTTTTTATCTCTTTTTGAAGCTTGTTTGCCTCAATCTCTTCGATGACATAGTCAATGAGCTTTAGTAGGCGCTGCTCTAAATTTTCCTCGACAAAAAAGCTATATGCGATCTGCTTTTTTAAGCGAAGTGCGCTTGAAACTAGGTCACAAACCCTGATCGCCTCAGCGCTCTCTTCGATCGTTTTTAAAAGATCAGGCGGGAAAAAGTGGCTAAACTGCGAAAGCTCTCTTACTTTTTCTCTTAAAACCACGATAAGAGCGTCAGTTTTGACCTGCGATGGGCGCTTGACGTGGAGCATATCGACAATGCCACGGAGCGGATTTATGCCTGATTGTTTTAAAATTTTACCTTTGTCGATGCCCTGAAATAGCACCTTCACGCGTCCATCGGGTAGTGGTACACGGCGCATTATCGTGCCGATCACACCAGCATCATAGATACCATCAAAGTCTCTAGCGCCGTCTTGCTGAGGCTTTGTGGGCACCACAAGGATCGGAGTCTCTTCTTGTATGGCGAGTTCAAGTGCCTTTAAATTTTCATCGTCGCTTAAAAAAAGCGGAGTTATCATAAATGGATATAAAAATAGCTCATCCTCAACGATAATGGGAATTTCGGTTGGGAAGCCTTTATTTTCGTTTATTTGCAAAATTTCTCCTATTCAAACAGTTTTCTATACCATGCCACGTCAGGTTTGATAAGATCTGAGTTTTTAAACGGCGAATCTTCAAGCTTTTGCTCATAAATTTTAGCCGAAACATCACGACCAGTCCTATTGTAAAGATCTGCTATTTGCATATCAAGGAAATAAAGTGCGAGCTTGAATTTAATAAGCATAGTCTCAATAAGTGGCTTATATTCAGTATTTGGGTACATATAAAGAAATTTTTCGATCTCGGTTACGCTATCTTCCATAAGCTTTTGATTACGATTTGGCTGAGTAAATGAGTCAAAATTTGCTTTTATCTTTAGATACTGAGCAAACTCTGTTTTTGGACCGTTGTCACCATATCTTTTGATGTACTCGTCAAGATAGTGATTTGCCATTAGATACTCTTCATCATTTGCGTGAGCTTGGGCAAGGATAAGTAAAATTTGCTCTAAAAGTGGGCTTGCTACGTGTTCGCTTGCCATTGAGACATAGTGTTTATCGGCCGCTTCAAGATCACCATCTTTTATATCAGCGATAACCTGAGTATACCACTCATCAGGAGTTAGATTGTAAAGCTCGGTATATTTTTCAGCACAACCACTAAAAAGCCCCAAAAGAGCTACAACTGCTAGAAATTTAGAAAATCTTTTCATGCTTTTCCTTAAAAAGTTTAAATCCTCGTATTCTACATTTTTTGCTATTATTTTTGTATAAATTTTTTAAAACTATGATAAAATACGGCAACTTTACAAAATAGGAGTTAGTATGATTTTTAGTGTTAAAAGCCCTATTTTAGGCTTTGAGCATATCAAGACGATGGAGTTAATTGAACTTGATAAATTTTTTGTTAAGCTAGCAAGCAAAGATGATGAGACATCTTTTACAATGATAAATCCTTTTGCATTAAGAAGCTACGAATTCGATATTCCAAGCTATTATGAAGATCTTATGGAGATTAAAGAAAGCTCTCAACTCAGAATTTATAACATTATCGTTGTTGCACTCCCGCTTGAAAAATCAACTGTAAATTTTATAGCTCCTATCGTTTGCAATATGGACAATATGACCTTATCCCAAGTCGTTTTAGACATTGCCAAATATCCTCAGTACGGGCAAGCTGAAATGATAGAAAATTTTATACAAAAATAGTAGCTAAAAGCTTTTAAAAATCTAAGGATAGATTTTTTATTGTTATTTAGAGGATTTGTTGTGAAGATAGCATACTTACTCTGTTTTATTGTCACGTTTGGTTTTTGTGCACCCAGAGCTTGTACGACAGCAGAAGCAGCATCTATTGGTTGTAGTGGAGCAAATTATTCTTGCTTTATAGACGCTGAAGAGTACCAAGATAACTCTTCTAAAAATATCCCACATTGCATAAGAAAATCTGATAGAACCTGGACGATAGATACCAATAGCTTTTCTTCAGGCTTAGCACAAGATCACTATCATATTTACGTTGAGCAATTTTCTCCATGGAATCAACGATCATTAATAGGTATGTGGGATGATCACTCTAAAGGCTTAAGACAAAGATCAATAAATGGAAATCTAAATACCAGAGTAAATGGAGATATAGCTACCATTGGTGCTACTATTATGATTCCACAATACGCTGGATATAATTTTGTTCCAGATCCATCTAACGTAACAAGAACATCATCTACAGCCGATAGAATATTTTTAGATACTGGTAATTTTTCGCCTAGCAATTACACACTTTGTCAAACAACATATATTTATAATCCTAGCAAGCATCCTTATTGTAAAAATTCATCCTCTTCCACATTTGATTTTAGTGAGAAAAATACCTTTATACAAAATAATTTAAAAGGCAAAAACGTAGTCTATGCCAGGCTTTATTGGGGCGGCTCTCTTTATCAAAACTGGGCAATAAAAAATCTTGGGTCAAATTTATATGTAAGTGCTTTAAATTACATAAAAGGATATAGCAGGATTGATTTTAAAGCTCCTGGAAAAAATGCAATCACAATAGATGCTGATCCAAAAGATATCTTTTGGTTTGGTTCATTTAGTGAGTATAAACCAAAATCAATGACTCTTGAATCATACAATCAAAACGAGTCTAATAGCTACTATGTAAAGGCTGGAATAAACTATCAATATGTAGCAAGTGCTGATGTAACAGATATAGTTAGAGACTCTCTTGGCACTAGCGAGTCAGATAGGACATTTTATGCTGGCAATATTAGATCAACTACGATTCCCTTTAGTGATGAATTTATAGACCCAAATGATGGCATATATAAGGTAAACAACTCTACTAATAGAAAACTAAAAAAAACATACGGCACGCTACTATTCTCACCAGTTCAAGGGCAAAATGGTTACTGGATACAATCCATCGCACCACAATTTGCAGCTTGGAGTTTAGTCATCATTTATGACTTTGATGATAAAACCGCTGCAGCAAACAATATAGAGCCAAAGCTTGTTAGTATATTTGATGGACTAGAAAGACTTGCGGCGGACTGGATGAAGTCAAGCGATCCATTTGGTACTGTAAAGAGCTCAACCATAGATGTAAAATTTGAAAATATCTACACACCAAAAGCAGGAAATATAGATGCTTCGCTCACAATGTTTTCATTTGGCGGCAAGCCAGAAACAAAGGGTGAAGATATCAAGATAAAAAATGGTGGCAGCTATCAGAGTATTACCAGCGGATATAATGCTCAAGGCGATCAGTTTAACTCAACTATGACAAAATTTGGACAACTTATAAATCCAGGTAAAAAATTTCACTCCCAAGCAGACTTGGATATATTTGATATATCGGACAAAATGTCATATGCTCAAAAAGAAGCGGATATAAAATTTACAGTTACAACGATTAAGAGCTCAGGCGGTGCCAATGTTGTAAGTGCTGACCGTATAAATTTAGCTCTAGTTGGCTTTTCTACTAGTATATATAAGCCAGATGTTTGTTATATGGAATATATTTATGCGAAAAAACCTAGCGATAGTACTTTTACAAAGGTGCAAGAAAATACTCCGACGGTAGTGCCAGCAAATACTATTTTAAAAACTTTCGTTGAAGTTACAAATAATACTAATGAAGCTGCCCAAGACTTTGCTCTAAAAGCTACAATAGATCCAAGTCAAATTTATAATCCAAACTCAACTTACATATACGCAGATAAAGCATCACAAGGGCCTAGTGACTTGCTTACTATGTCAGGACAGGTGCACTATAACGACAACACAGGCTTGCAGCAACTAAGTGGAAATGACTTAACTTTTTATTTGGGACAAGGTGCGGCTGCAAATAAGGGTGGAGAAATGCTAATTCATCAAGGCAACTACGCTTATGCTATATATGAAACTACCCTTAAGTCTAAATTTGAGCCAAATAGTTACAAAGCGACGGTCGCAAATGCTGATATAAATTTACAGCCCTATGACACATACATAAGAAGATGTAGCAATCAAAATTACAACATTACTTTAGGCGTTAGTGCCAGTCCAAATAATTTCGTCGCAAGTAATAGACAAGACGATGGCTCAGCGGCTTTTAAAACTAAATTTAAAAATAGACTTCTAACAAAAATCGTTTCTACGCCATTTAATGTCTATATCACAAACTATGATACAGATGGCAACAAAAAAGTACCAGATGCCCCAGTAGATGTAAAAGTAGAGTTGGTTGAGTCTTGCAGTGCTCCAACAAATTTATATGAACAAGATATAAAATTTAATGGCGTAACTGATATTTTGTTGTCAGGCATTAGTATTGATAGAGCCTATAAAAGCGTAAAATTTAGAATTTCTCATCTTGATCCAGTGACAAATACTACAAAGGTTGAATGCGAAAAATTAGATGATTTTGCCATAAGACCAAGTCACTTTAGACTATGGGATACCGACAAGAACACGATCAATAATAACAATGTTTTAATAGGCGGCAAAGTTTATAATAATATTGCTCTTGCGGCTATGAAACCTCTTGATAGTGGCTTAGCAAATGGCTATACAAACAACATAAGTGGCTCAAATGGAGAGATAAAACTTGTACCAGCATATAGTGCGACCTGCGATCCTAGCATTATAGAGAGCGAGAACAAACTAAGCGTAGATTTTAACGATCCAAATAAAGCATTGGGTAAAATTTTCCGTCACACGTCAAGTGGACCTGTTGGCTTTTCTTACTCAGATATAGGTGATACATATTTTTATGTATTAGACAAAGACTATACAATAACTGATCAACATACGCCATCAAGAGCTGATGATTGTGTAAAAAACTCAATTAGCAACGATCCATCACAAGATACTGCTCAAGAAGGAAGGATCGGATGTAGTATAAAGCTAGAAGGTAATAGAGATTATCTATTTAGGCCAAAAGATATACAAATAAGTAAGTTAAAGATAACAAAAGACAACGATATAACATACCTTGATAATGAAGGCATACAAAAAGCAAAGCTTGACTTTGAAGTAACTGCCAGGTTATTTAACGATGATCCTGCAAAACTTTATAATGAAGATTGCTATGCAAAAAATATGAACTTTGACATAAAGTTAGACAGAGTTCCTTTAAATTTTACAGATAACGATGGCAATGCCGGTACATTAGCAAAAGCAAATGAAGAAATTTTATTTTTTGAAATTCCTGGCTCAAATACTAGAAAAGCAATAGATCCAAGTGCTACAAAATCAACATTTTATGTAGAGAAAAACACTTTTGTAAATGGTGTAGGCAAGGGTGAAGTATATTTTAATTTTGAAAGAAAAGTAAATCATGCTAAAAATCCTTTTACTATTTCAAGTAATGATTTTAGCTTTAGCGGCATGTCAGATAGTACCGATACAGTAAAAAAATATGAAAAACCAGCAACAGAAACAACGGCAAAATTTTACTTTGGTAGGGTTTATGCACCATTTTATGAAGGGCTTTATAGTGGCTTTTATGCCAAAATTTATTATGGTGCCTACTGCGACGGGTGCAATAAAAATATCTATATGAAAGATAATGGCAAACTATGGCAAGACTTTCCAGCTGCGCCATTTTGGGCTACCAATCCAAAACATAGCGCAGGAGTACTTAACTATCACGACTTTAGCTTTACAAATACTTACAGCGGTACTGTTTTAAGAAATGATGTAAGTAACATAAGCAATGGTGAGCAAATAATTTTTATAAGAAACCCTTCGGCAGTTACTGATGTGGCTAAAATGAGAGCACCTAGTTGGCTTCTTTATAGTGAATTTGATGAGAAACCTGAAACAAATAATTTCAATCTAAATTTTCTAGTACCAAATGGCGAATGGGCTGGTAAAGTCCTAAAAAGCAATAACATAGAAGATAAGACAAGCGGTGCAGTTGGAGGTTTTATAGGAGTAAAATCAAATAGCGATAGTAACCTAGATATAAGCGACAAGACAAACAGGAGAATAGAGTGGTAAAAAGGGGTGGCTTTTCATTGATAGAGCTTATCTTGTCAGTGCTTGTAGTAGCCATAGTAAGTGCAAGCTTGCCACTAGCGGTAAGAACTACTTCAAATTTAAGCGAGCAGTCCTTAATGCAAGAAGGACTAATGAATGCTAAAACTTATATGTCATTAATATTAAAAGCACCATTTAGTGATCAAGTCTTAATAGCAGGTAAAAATACCATGCCATCTTCTATAACTACTCAAGAGGCTATAATTTTTCCTCTTATTATCTGCGACCAAGGGGCAAATCCAGATTTTTATGAAAAAAGCGGTGTAAAAGGTGAAGGACATAGGATACTTGCA
This sequence comes from Campylobacter concisus, assembly GCF_002165785.1. Taxonomy (GTDB): domain Bacteria; phylum Campylobacterota; class Campylobacteria; order Campylobacterales; family Campylobacteraceae; genus Campylobacter_A; species Campylobacter_A concisus_W. The sequence goes on along the minus strand of NZ_NDYO01000006.1, from coordinate 217,920 downwards.
TATCCAGTGCAAAATTCATCTGCATGCGCCATAAGACCTAGTGATTCAAAGCTTCCAGAATCAATCAAAAGCGTAAATTTTAAAGTAAAATCTATCAAAAATTTCAATACCCAAAAATCCATCTCACCAACTGCCAGTACCACTAAACGCGACTTTATCATAGATACAGAGACGACTCCAACCATAACAAATGGAGCTGATAAATTTGTAGTTAGCACTCCTTTAAACGATAACGACGTTTTACAGATAAAGCTAGATACGACTATGAAAACTACAAAAGAGAGTAAAAGCGTACTTTATGGATATGCCTTTAATATAGGTGAAAGCAGCACTCTAAGTGTAAAAGAATGGAAATGAAAAAAACAAAAAAAGCTTTTACATTAATTGAGTTAATAATAGTCATCACTGTACTTGGCGTTATCTCACTGATGAGCTTTAACACACTTATGAATTTATATCAAAACTATTTTCAAAGCAAAGTAATAAACGAACTAGAAACACAAAGCGAAATCGCTCTAGAGCAAATTTCAATGCTACTTAGCCACAGAATCAAACAAAGCGTTATCGCTAGAAAAAAAAATGGAGATTATCTAGCTCTAAATGATAGTGGCGTAAATTTAAGTAGTGACTTTGAAATTTTAGAATTTATCCCAGCTGCTTATGAGTTATTTGATGGCATAAACGAATATAAAGGAGATGATACTAACGGAGATCCTATCATCGAAGAAGGCATATATAGCGGATATGTAGATCTTGCAAATAGCTCTGTTGCAAATGGACTAAAAAGCCCTGGAAGCAAATTTAATGATGCTTTTAGAAACGGCGTAATGGACTTGACCTGCGAAAATGATAGCAATGAAGAAGATGTAAATAGCGGTTCTAGGTGTATAAACGCCGATAATGAAAATGGTGGTTTAGTAGCGATATTTTCTAGCATACTTTATAGAGTTGGTAGTAGTTTTGGCTATCAAGAAAATTTAGACCAAAGGCACTTAGATATCGCAAAAGTTGGCATACAATCAATCGACACGCTTAAGATTTCAAGTGATTTTAAAAATAAAAAAATTTCAGAACAGTATAAGCTAGCTTACACAGCCATTGCCATAGCGCCAGCTGAGCAAAGTGCCGAGGATATACAAAATGGCTCTTTTGACCTTAAAATTTACTACAACTATAGGCCATGGCTAAATGAAGGCTTTAAAAAATTTAGCTCGACATCTACAAAGGATATCAAAGCTGAAAGTGCAACACTAGCTAAACACGTAACAAGATTTGTCTTTACAGAAAAAAATGGTGTCATCGCGCTAAAGCTTTGCCTTAAAGCAGAAAAATCAGAAATAACCATTTGTAAATCAAAGGCAGTGTATTAATGAGAAGAGGATTTACGTTAATAGCAGCGATATTTTTTCTAGTTGTAGCAGCTTCTATTAGCACTCTTGCCCTTTCGATAGCTAGCACATCAGCTAGACAAAGCAGTGAAATTTATCTAAGAGAGCAAGCGCAGCTCGTTGCTCAAGCAGCAGCAGAGTATGCGATGTTTGAAATTTTTAGAACCGATTTCTCAAACAAATGCTTAGATAAAGTAAATGGAGAATTTAACGATATGTTCGACTTTAAAGTAAAAATAACTTACTTTGGCGATATCGGCATATGCACTCCACCGACCATCATGCCTGGCACTGAGGGAGTCGCAAGTACTGGCAACATGATCTTTGATGTTTTTGTAACATCAAAAGATAAAAAAACGCCAAATCCTATAAATTTTCACAAACGAACTCTTCAGAAACTTTAAAATTTTATAAAGATTTTAGTTTAATTTGTTTTTAGTTTTAGCGTGTTATAATCATCTTACTTTCTATAAAGGAGATTACGATGAACATAAGCATTGTAGGAAAACAATTTGAGCTAACAGAGCCAATCAAAAACTATATCCAAGACGCTTTTGATACGCTTGGCAAATACAATCTCGACATCATCTCAGCAAGATGTGTTGTAGCAGCCGATGAAAAACAAGGAAAAAAAGGCTTTAATGCAGAATTTTCTCTAAATATGGCCCATAAAGATACGATAGTCGTTCGCCAAAAAGATAAAGACCTTTACGCTGCGATCGATCTTGCTATCGAAAAAGCATCAAAAGTTTTAAGAAGAGAGCATGATAAGAAATTTACCGTAAAAGGTAAGGCTGACGACAAAGAATTTCGCTCAAGAATAGGTGAAGAAAAGATAGAGGGTGTCGAGGAGATAGTGCCTATGGAGCTTGAAATTTATAAACCACTTGAAGTCGAAGAAGCACTTGAGAAACTAAAATCAAGCGATAAACAATTTTATGTATTTAACGATGTTGATGCCAAAATGCGCGTGATCTACAAAAGAACAGACGGAACTTTCGGTCTTTACTAAAACTAGGGGCAGCTTTGCCCCTAAAATTTAAGCTAATTCACTATAAATTTTCTTTCTAAAATCTAAAAAACCTGTTGCAAAAACTACTGTGCCAGCAAATGGCTTTAAATTTAAAATTTTACCCAAGCGTTTGAGCGATCCTTTAAGCGTTAAAAATCCAACTATATTTTTGTAAATTTTATGAGTAATTTTCATTTAGCTTTGTTAATTAGATTATCAGAGTTATAAAAACCTTATCAAATTATCAATTTTGGTTTTTAACTCAACGTCCAAACATAATGAAAGAGTACTTTAAAAATCAAAAAAATGTCTAAAAATTTACAGAATAGATATCCTTGCGTAAGATAGATCTAGATACAAGAATGCTTCCCTATAAGCCATTTTAAGAAGATCTTGGCGAACTAAATAGGTTATAACTGATGAATGGCAAGGCAAAGAATTATATGCCCATAAAAAGCGGGTGATTTTCTTAAAAATAATCTAGATGTAGAATTTTATTTTATGGACTGGGAAAGCGTAGAGGAGTATGGCAATGGCATAGCAGAGCAAACGATCTAAAAATATACTTGATAGCACTAGAATTTTTCAAAGATAAAAGAAAAACAAAGTTCTCTTTTTGATTTTTAAAATATCAAATAGCTAAAACAAATACTATCTATTTCTCTAAATTTTCACTAGTTTTTGGTCTAAAGGCCTTATTTATCTTTCTTATCCAAATTATTAGCGAGATAAACAAGATAAAGTAAAATACATAGCTAGCTACCGGCCAACTAGTATCTGTGCCACTTTCTTTTAGTGAGATGACATTTCTAAACTCTTGAAGCATAGAAATTCTATATCCATAATATTTTACAGTTACGTTTTTATCGCTATTTGCAAAGCCTTGAGCTTTGGCTTGTACATCAGCTGAGTTAAATTTAAAATAAAACGGAAATCCCCATGCAGTATCTTCATTTCTATAAGCCATGACCTTATTTGAATTATTAGAATCTTTAGTATAGATAAAATAAACATCTCTGGTAGGACCATCTGCCGGATTTTTAGCGTCGATGATACCATCTTTGTCCATACGTTTGACATCACCACCTGTGATTTGCACATTTGCATAGTGTGGAAACGAATAATCAACTACAAGAGCCAAAAAAGAGTGTAAGAGTACAATAAAAATAACGCAAATTCTTTTAAAAAATGTAATCATTTCTTTCCTTTTAAATTTGCGTTATTTTATGAAAAGATAGCTTAATAAAGGGGCAAAATACCCCTTTAGTTTTAAGCTTTTTTATTAAGCATAAATTTTAGAAGTTGTGCAAGGAAGCTAATTCCACCGATTATTAAAATCGTATCGCCAATCATTCTTACCCATCTTAAATTTTGTAAGTGTGATTGTTGTAAAAGCTCAGCACTTCTTGCATACCACATACCATGCTCTAGGCTTGCAAATGCTTGATAAATTCCTATTGGAAGCAACGAAAGTACGATCATTAGCATAAGACCTATATTTAGGCCCCAAAAACCTACTTTCATAAGTTTTTCATCAAATTCTTGACCTTTGAATAGATAAGTAGCTACTAGCCAAACAAATCCGAGCGCTAAAAATCCATAAACACCAAATAGCGCAGCATGTCCGTGAACTGGAGTCGTATTTAGGCCTTGGATATAAAATAGTGAAATCGGAGGATTGATTAAAAATCCAAATACACCAGCACCTAGCATATTCCAGAAAGCAACTGCGATAAAGCAGTAAAGTGGCCATTTTAATGTCTTAGCCCAAGTTTGAGCAAACTGAAGCCTGTAATGCTCATAAGCTTCAGCGCCAAGCAATACAAGAGGAACTACCTCAAGTGCTGAGAAGCTAGCGCCAACTGCCATTATAGGTGTTGTAGTGCCCGCAAAATATAAGTGGTGGAAAGTTCCTGGAATTCCGCCTACTAAGAAAAGTGATGCACTCGCAAGTGTTGAAAACGTAGCAAATCTCTTTGAAACAAGACCAAGACTAACAAACACAAAAGCAAGTGAAGCGGTAGCAAAGACTTCAAAAAAGCCTTCAACCCAAAGGTGTACAACCCACCAGCGCCAGTATTCCATCACTGGAAGTGGACTTCTTTGACCGTAAAATAATCCTGCTCCGTAAAATAATCCAACTGCAACAGCAGAAGCTGCGAAGATAGCAAGTAAATTTTTGTCACCTTTGTTCTTAAATCCGCCGATAAATCCGCGAAGTAAAAGTAGCATCCAAATGACAAGGCCAACAAATAAAATAATTTGCCAAACACGTCCAAGCTCGATATATTCATATCCTTGGTGTCCAAACCAGAAGCTTAAATTTATAGGCATAATATTTGCGATCGCTAAATACTCACCAGCAAAACTGCCAACTACAAGGATTAGTAATGCGTAAAATAATAAATCTACGCCAAGCTTTTGGAATTTTGGATCTTTACCACCATTTATAATAGGTGCTAGGAAAAGACCGCCTGCTAAAAATCCTGTCGCAATCCAGAAGATACTAGCCTGAATGTGCCATGTTCTAGCAAGTGAATAAGGAATATAGGCTGATAAATTTATACCGTAAAATTCTTGTCCTTCTACTGTATAGTGAGCTGTAAAGCCGCCTATTAAAATTTGGAATGCAAAAAGAGCCAAAGTTACAAAAAGATATTTTTTAAGAGCTTTTTGAGATGGAGTTAGGCTTAATTTACTAAGTGGATCTTCGCTAATAGCTTCCAACTTTTCATCATCTTTTTTACCATAAAAAGAGCTAAACCAAACAAGAAATCCAATACCAGCAATAAGTATTACAACGCTTGCGATTGACCAAAAGATATTTTCGCTTGTTGGTACATTATCGATTAGTGGCTCATGTGGCCAGTTATTTGTGTATGTAGCATCGCTATTAGGTCTATTTGCTGCGGTTGCCCAGGCTGACCAGAAGAAAAAGTTATTAAGATCATCTCTATCAGAAGCATTTGGAAGAGTATTTTCTTTCATCGCATAAGCTTCTCTTAAAGATTTAAACTTAGGGTCATTTCCAAAAAGTGACGAATACTCTTGGCTTACTTGTTTCATAGCCTTTAATCTATCGCTGCTAAGTACGATTTTATCGTCTTTTACGCCATTTTCTCGGTACTCTTTTTTAAGTAGAACTTTTAGATTTGCCTTTTGCTCGTCATTCAAGTCAGCATATTTTGAGTGATAAATTTCATCTGCTTTTAACTCTAAAAATATAACTAACTCTTTATGAAGCCAGTCCGCACTCCAATCAGGTGCTTGATATGCGCCGTGTCCCCAAACAGAGCCAACTTGCATACCTCCTATGCTTTGCCAGGCCTCTTGACCTTTATAGATGCTCTCTTTGTCGATCACGACATTGCCATTCTCATCTGTAAAATTTACAACTGGTGGCGAGCTTCTATAAACCTCAACGCCGTAGTAGCCTAAAATACTAAAGCAAATTACTAGTACTGCAACAAGTGCTAGCCAATACTTTTTGTATTCACGCATTGATTCTCCTTTTTTTAAAAATTTTAAGGCGAAGTTTATCTCATTTTAAAAAAGCAAATAATGACATATGTCAACAAAAGGAGAGAATTTATCCTATTAGATTTATAAGAATTTACAAGATATGTAAATTTTTCATAATATATATGCAAAATTTACATAGAATTAATATAAATATTATTAATATACATGTTTATACTTCAAAAATAAAGGAAAAAATATGCAAACAAATTTTATGCATAAAGTAACCAAATTTAGCCTTGTTGCTTCATTATTTATGGCTCTTAGTCTAAACGCAGCTGAGTCTGCAAGAAGCATTACCGATATGCAAGGCGTCAAAGTAAGCGTGCCTGAGAAGGTTGAGAAGATCGCTGCACTGTGGAATGCAAACAACGAGATCATCCTAGCACTTGGCGGCATGGATAAGGTTGTAGCCACAACTGATCTGATCAAAAACAACAAGTGGTTTGAGCACGTCTATCCAAAACTTAAAAATTTACCAGCTGCACTAAATGGCAAAGACCTTCAGATCGAAGAGCTTGTTAAACTTGCACCTGACGTTATCATAGTGTATAACAAAAATTTTCAAGATGAACTTATCAAAAATGGCTTTAGCGCGGTAAATTTGATCTTTAGAGACTATCCAGATATGGAGAAAAGCATCTATGCAACAGCTGAAGTCATAGGCACTGATGATGCTAGAAAAAAAGCTGAAAAACTTGCTAATAAAATCCACGATAACTCTGAGTTTGTAACAGCAAGAACAAAAAGCATCCCTGATGCTAAACGTCCAAAAGTACTTCACCTTCTTGGTGGTGCAAATTTGCTAAAAGTTGATGGTACAAACACCATCCAAAACACTTGGATCAAGCTAGGTGGCGGTGTAAATGCTATCAATACTGAGGGTTCAATGATCGAAGTTAGCGCTGAAGAGATCATCAATGCAAACCCTGATATCATCATCGTTGGTGGTAATGACACAGACGCACAGATCAAAAAGATAAAAGAGCACCCTGCATTCTCTGGCTCAAACGCTGTTAAAAACGGCAAAATTTACGGCAACCCAAAAGGTGTATTTAGCTGGGATAGATATGGTGCTGAAAACGTACTTCAAATTTTATGGGCAGCAAAAACTATCCAACCAGATCTATTTAAAGATGTCGATATGAAAGTAAAAACAAAAGAGTTTTATAAAGAGTTTTTAAATCACGATCTTAGTGACAAAGAGTATGGCTATATCTTAAAAGGTCTAAATCCAGACGGTAGCAGCAAATAAGATATGAAAAACGCAAATTTTTCAATAGTTGTTATCTTTTTAGCTCTACTAACGCTTCTTTGCGCCTTTGTCGCACTTGGCGTTGGTAGATTTTACATACCTTTTAACGACGTCTTTAGCGTGCTAGCTCACAGCTTTGGTTTTGGAGATAGCGCAGCTAGCAACATCACAAATGTGATAGAAAATTTACGCATACCGCGCATTATAGCCGCTATCTTAGTCGGTGCTGCTCTTAGCGTGAGCGGTGCAGCCTATCAAGGCGTCTTTAAAAACCAGCTAGTTAGCCCAGATCTTCTAGGCGTCTCGGCTGGTGCTTGCGTGGGTGCTGCAACTGCCATTATCTTTGATCTATCGCTATTTTGGGTACAGGCTTTTGCATTTGGCTTTGGTCTAGCAGCTGTTGTTATCACTCTAGCCATACCAAAGATGATGGGGCGCACCAGCACGCTTATGCTAGTTCTTTCTGGTATCATTGTAAGCGGCCTAATGGGCTCAATAATCGGCTTTTTAAAATATGTCGCCGACCCAGAGACAAAGCTACCTGACATCGTCTATTGGCAACTTGGAAGCCTAGCAAAGCTTGATAGCGATAACTTAATATACATCGCCCCAGTGATGATCATCTGCGCCATTTTACTAATCGCCATGAGCTGGCGTATAAATTTACTCTCTCTTGGCGACGAGAGTGCAGCAAGACTTGGCGTAAATGTCGCTTTTGAACGCGCTATCGTTATCATATGCGCTACGCTTCTTACGGCGTGTAGCGTTTGCATAAGCGGTATAGTCGCTTGGGTGGGACTTCTCATGCCTCACTTAGCTCGCATGCTAGTTGGTGCAAATAACATAAAAAGCATGCCTGCAAGCATATTTATGGGTGCGATATTTTTGCTATTTGTCGATACTCTAGCACGCAGCATAAGCGTGAGCGAAGTGCCTCTTGGCGTACTTACTGGCTTTATCGGCACGGTATTTTTCGTCTGGGTCTTGTGGCGAAATAAAAAGGTTGCGTGATGCTTGAAGTTAGAAATTTAAACTTTAGCTACCCAAATGGGGCTGGCAAACTAGAAAATGTAAATTTAAAGATAGGCGCTGGGGAAATTTTAACCATTCTTGGTCGAAACGGAGCTGGCAAATCAACAACTTTAGGCTTAATAAGTGGCTCGCTAAAGCCAGTTTCTGGAGAGATTTTCCTTGATGGCAAAAACGTAGATAGCCTAAGTAATAAAGACCGAGCAAAAATAATGGCCTACGTCGCTCAAAGCGAGATCACAGAGTACGACTACACCGGGCTTGAGTTTATAACAATGGGTCGTGCAGCACACCTTGGTATCTTTGCAAGGCCTAGTAAAGAAGATGAAGAGATAGCTAGGATTTACACTAAAAAGCTTGAGATCGAGTATCTTGAAGAGCGTTTTATTACGCAGATGAGTGGCGGTCAAAAGCAGATGTGTATGATCGCTCGTGCGATGGCTGCGCAGCCAAAAATGATTATATTTGACGAGCCAACGAGCGCACTTGACTTTGGCAACCAGTATAAATTCCTACGCACAGTAAAATGGCTCAAAGAGCTTGGCTACTCGGTTGTGCTAACCACTCATAACCCTGACTTTGCTGTGCTTCTTGGCGGATATGTCGCACTTGTGAAGGGTGATGGCGAGGTTGAGTTTGGTACGGTTGATGAGATCATCAGAAGTGAAAATTTAAGTAAACTTTATGGACTCGATCTAAATGTTAGCTACATCGACAAAGTGCAAAGGGAGTGTTGCCTAACATATCCTCTTTAAATTTATATGCTTTCAAAAGGATAAATTCTTTTGAAAGCACTTTTTGTACTTTTTTGTTATTTCACACATACCGCCTTTGGAGTAAAAATGAAAAAAGTAGTTTTGATTTTATTTTTTGCATTGATGGCAAACGCGGTAGATAAATTTGATTGTTCTAAACGCTACTGCAAGGAGATGAAAAGTTGCGAAGAAGCATATCACTATCTAAGAAAATGCGGGACGCATTGGATTTGACCGTGATCGTGACGGCATACCATGCGAAAATGTATGCAAAGAGCGCAGAATAGAAAAATAATTTTATAAATTTTACAAAGCTTAGCCTTGCCACTCACTTCAAATTCGATAAATTATAAAAATTTAAACAAGTCAAAAGAGCCAGTAAAAGAAAATCAAAAATTTTAAGTTAAGTTAAAAGCAACTGGGTATTATTTTTAGCAAGTGCCGCTACTCTAGCCTTTGCAGCCTGCGTGATATCATCCTCGTAGTCGTAGAAGTTAAATGTCGCTCCATGCTGGACAAAGCCGTTTAGTATGTCACCACTTTGTCGGTTTTTCAGATCAAGCTCAGCCACCTTAAAGCCGTCATTTGTTGCACAAAATTCCTTTAGCCTAGCAGGCGCCTCTTTTAGCTTAGTAAATAAAAAGCAGTATCCATCGCCGCCGTTTCGCCCCACCCTGCCTCGCAGCTGATGAAGCGTGGCAAGCCCCAGCCTCTCAGCGCCCACGATCACTATCGTATTTAGCCTTGGCAGCGAGATGCCGACCTCAACAACGGTGGTTGAGAGTAAAATTTCGCCCTCTTCTCTAAAACGCCTTAAAATTTCCTCTTTTTCCTTATCCTTGCCGTGCGTGACAAAGACATTTTTGAAATTCTTTAGCCAAAAGCCCTGCGCCTCGCTTAGACTTTGGTAGTTTGAGCTCTCACTACTCTCAACTAATGGATAGATGATAGCCACTTGAAAGCCGCCCTCAAGCTGCTTTTTGATGTGAGCGAGCAGATAGCCAAACTCGCTTGCGCCTAAAATTTGGCTCGTTATATTTTTCTTAAATGGCATCTGCTTTAAAAAGCTAAAATTTACAATCTCAGACTGAATTAAACTTAGCGTCCTTGGTATCGGCGTAGCCGAAAACTGCACGAAATTTGCTCTCTCGTCCTCATTTGAGGCCAGCTCCTCTATCTTTTTTCGCTGATTTGAGCCAAAGCGGTGCTGCTCATCGACCATAACTAACGGTGAGTTAGGTAGCTCATGAAAAAGCAGCGCATGCGTGCCAATAATCAAATTTGCCCCACCAAAGTCTATCTTTTTCTCTCCACTTTGAACAAACATCACATTCGCAAAAGATGGCAATAGCCTCTTTGCTTCATTATAAATTTGCTCACTTAAGATGCTAGTTGGTGCCATCAAAATAGCAGTTTTTGGATAGACACTAAGCGCAGCTGCTAGAATCACTAGCGTCTTGCCACTTCCCACGTCGCCCATTATGACGCGCCTTTTTGCCTGTACAGCGCTAAGGTCGTCTCTGATATCATTTATCGCGTTTAGCTGGTCGTTTGTCGGTGTAAATGGCAAGCCCTTAAGCCAAGAGCTTATGTCAAAAAGCTTGATTTTTGGGCTTTTAAAGTAGGTTTTTTTCGCACTTAGCTTCTTTATATAGTTAAAAATTTCTACAAATTTTAAGATTTCTAAGCCATCATTATCATTTTTTAGGCGGTATAAAATTTGCACGCTTTGCTCATCTAGTCTTTGCAGATCGGCTAGAAATTTAGCCTCTTTTTCATTTAAGCCCTCGACCAGTAGATTTTGTAAATTTATATATCTTAAGATGATTTTTTTTAGCTCTTCGTCTTTTAACTCGGTCTTAAATTTAGGCACGATCTGGCCTACTTTTGTGGTGATTTTTGGATTTACGATCTGCCACGAGCCAAAGGCGTAGGAGCAAAGCCCATATATCGCCATCTCTTTGCCCATCTTAAAAGCGCCGTAGTGCCAAGACTTTGCGTTAAAGATGACGATCTTTACGCTACTTTGCCACTGCTCGCAAAAGGCAAGTGCCGTTAGCATTCCAGGGCGCGAGGCGAGCGAAGTGATTTTTACATTTATGCAGACCTGCCCTTCTCTTGGGCTCTTAGTGATCGTCGTATCCTCAAAGCCCTTTGGTAGCACAAGAGCAAGGTCAAGCAGGCTAAGTACGCCTATTTTTAGAAGTTTTGCTCTATCGCTTGCTTCAAATTTCATTTTTTAGGACGCAAAAACTTAGCTGATTGATCTCTGCGTGGTCTTTTATGAAGCTATTTAGCTCGCTTAGCGAAAGGGCTGAAATTTTATCAAGGTCCTTTAAAAATGCCCCAAGCTCGCCATGCTCATAAAACTCGCCTTGCGCGATATCAAGGCGTTTAAATAGCGTCTCTAGCCTAAGCGGTAACGAGCCAAGTAAAAATTTCTTCGCCTGCTCAAGCTCAGCCTTACTAACGCCTTTTTTACTAAATTTTAAAATTTCCTCTTTTATAACAGCGATGGCCTCATCTTTTTTCTCATTTTTTGTCTGCATGTAGCCGTAAAGCTGGCTGTAAGAGAGATTTAGCAAATTTCTAGCGTAGGCGCTGTATGCAAGCCCTCTTTTCACACGGATCTCCTCCATGAGCCTCGAGCCAAAGCCGCCCTCACCCAAGATAAATGTCGCCACTGCAGCCTTGTATTTCTCTTCAGCTTTTACATTAAATGGCGCGCCAAAGTAGATGTAGGCTTGCTCACTTTGCCTAATGATCTCGCTGCTTTCACACTTGTCGCTTGGACTAAAGCGCTCTAGCTTTCGCACCTTGCCAGGCTTTAAAATTTCTAAAACGCTAGTAAGCTCTTTTGTCTGCTTCTCGTCGATGTCACCGCCTAGCACACAAAGCAAATTTGAAAGATCTAAGTACTCTTTTAAAAATTTGCTTACATCTTCAAGTGTGATCGCTTTTATGCTCTTTTTAGTGCCAATACCTGGCTGAGCAAGCACGCTTTTTGGATACAAAAGCTCAAAAAGTCCCTGCCTTGCTAAGTAGTCAAAGTCATTTTCATTTGCTGCGATCTCGCCAAGTGTGACGGTTTTGCACCTATTTAGGATCTCATCTGTTAAATTTGGAGCGAGTAATAGCTCTTTTAGCTTGCCACATGCAAAGGCAAAGTGCTCTTTTAGGCAGTTTAGATCGATGCAAAATGTCTCAAAGCCGCAGCTTGCATTTAGGCTAATCGCCCGCACTTCAAGCTCTTTGGCAAATTTAGCCGAGCCTAGCTTCATATCGCCTTCGTTTAGTAAATTTGCACTTAGTCTTGCAAGGCCTGCTAGCTTGCCATTTTGCGAGCTACCAGCTGCTTTGAAAACTAGTTTTAGGCTCACTACTGGCATCGCTTTTGAGCTTTCAAAAACGACTGGGATTTTTACATTTTTTACATTGATATCTAAAATTTTCATCTAAAATTTCTCCAAAATATCGTAGTTTGTGTTGCGCTTAGCTGGAATTTCTCCGACATCTTTTATAAGCTCGATCATCTGCTCTTGATTCATCCTAAAGCTTGCACCTGCCGCCTTTACGACGTTTTCTTCCATCATTGTCGAGCCAAGATCGTTTGCACCAAAAAGAAGCGCTAGCTGGCCTACATAGCTGCCCTGCGTAACCCAGCTACTTTGGATATTTTTAAAGTTATCCAAAAAGAGCCTTGAGACCGCAAGAAGCCTTAGATAGACGTTTGAGCTTTGCTTTTTGATCTCTGGAAATTCTTGCATGAGCTTTGTATTTAGCCCTTGAAAGCTCCAAAGTATAAATGCCCTAAATCCAGCCGTTTCATCTTGTAAATTTCTGATATGCTCCCAGTGCTCCACGATCTCGCGAGTGCTCTCAACCGTGCCAAACATCATCGTCGCAGTCGTTTTTATGCCAAGCTCGTGCGCCTCTTTGTGTATGCGAAGCCAGTCTGCGGTGTCGCACTTTTTAGGGGCGATGATGTCACGCACCCTGTCGCTTAAAATCTCCGCTCCAGCTCCTGGCATCGAGTATAAACCTTTTTCGTTTAGGCGTCTTAAAACCTCTTTTGTAGAAATTTTTGAAATTCTTGCGATATAGTCGATCTCAACGGCTGAGAAGCCATGTATCGTGATGCTTGGATAGTGCTTGCTGATGTAGCCAACAAGCTCCTCGTACCACTCGATCTTTAGCTTTGGATGAACGCCACCTTGAAATAAAATTTGCGTGCCACCAATGGCGATAAGCTCCTCGATCTTTTTGCCGATCTCTTCAAAACTTAGCACATAAGCGTCTTCTTCTTTTGCGTGGCGGTAAAATGCGCAAAATTTACAATCCACCCAGCAGACGTTTGTATAGTTGATGTTGCGATCTACGATAAAGGTCGTAATGCCCTCTGGATGAAGCTCTTTTTTTCTAGCTAGCGCCATCTTGCCAAGCTCGTGAAGCGGTGCATTTTCTATAAGATCGATGGCCTCATTTACACTAAGTCTTTTCAAATTTAACCTTTTATTTTGCTTATTTTTGGGCGAGAGTTTAGCTAAAAATGCTTTTAAATATGATAAATCAGGCGTTATGAAAAATTAATTTTTAAAGGCTAAAATGTGAGAAATTCTTTAAAGGAGAAAGTTATGAAAAAGATAGTATTTGCCGTTATTTGCGGACTATTTTTAGTTGGTTGTGCTAAAAATGAGCCAAAGCCAGCAGAGCCTCAAGGTGCAAGTTGCGGATGTGCTCATCACCAAAAAATGATGCAAGAAAATATGCCAAGCTGCCCACATCATGGCATGCAAGGAGCGATGCATGAGCAAATGCCAGCAGGCTGCCCAGCTCACGCAAAATAGCAAAAGTGCCAAATGGCACTTTTATTTTAATATCACCTTGTCACCTTTGGTGCCAAGAACCGTCACCTTCTCTCCATTAGCTAAATTTCCATCATATTTCCAAAGTGTGCCTTTGAAATAGACCATATTTTCTCTGATCTCACCAACTCCGGCTTCGTCTAAAAATTCCTCGTTAAAGCTCTCTTTTCTGGACATAAATTTACTCTTTAACGGCGCTTTTAAAAGCACAAGGAGTACGATCGCAATCGCTGCTGTAATTAAAATTTGATAGCTCCAAACAAAACTAAAACCAAAATTTACAGCCCCAACTACGATAAAAGCTATGCCAAAAAATAGCAAATAAAATGAAAAAAAGATAAACTCGGTAATGCACAAAACTACACCGATTGCTATCATTATAAAAGGGCTGATCACGCCTTATCCTTAGCTAGGAAATTTTTCAAAACGCTAAGTGAACCAATAAGCTCAGTCGCCTCGTAAGGAACTAAAATTTTATCTTTTGAGCTATTTTTAGCTAGCTCGCTAAATGCCCCGACTCTATCGCGAGCGAGCAAAAATTCTGCCGCATTTGCGTTTTTGCTCATACTATCATTTATCATATCCATAGCCTCTTTTTGAGCCGTTGCGATAGCGATTTGTTCGTATTTTTTCGCATCAGCCATACGCTCTATCGCCTCTGCTTGAAGCACTTTTTCTTGTTTTAGTGCTTCGGCATTGCGTATTAGTGCCTCTTTTTCAGCCAATGCTTTTAGCTCGATCGCACGTTTTTCACGCTCAGCTTTCATCTGCATATTCATCGCCTCTTCGATGCCAAGTGGGACAGAAATTTCAGAAATTTCTACACGCATGATCTTTACGCCCCAGTTACCAGCAGCGTCGCCAAGAGCCACTTGAAGTGCGGCATTTAGGCGGTCACGTGAGCTTAGTGTATCGTCAAGATTCATCGCGCCTATCTCACCACGAAGCGTTGTCATGGCTAAATTTGCAATGGCACGCTTGTAGTTATCTACGTTATAAACTGCCATTTTTGCGTCAAATACCTTTAAAAAAACGATACCATCGACGCTTATATTAACGTTATCTTTTGTGATGACTTGCTGTTTTGTAATATCTACAAGCTGCTCTTTTACGGTGATTATCGCTCTTATTTGATCGACAAATGGGATGATTATGTGAAATCCGCCATCAAGCACTTTGTGAAATTTGCCAAGTCGCTCAATGAGTAGATTATCAGCTTGTGAGACGATCTTGATGCCAGCCTTTAAAAACAAGAACGCAAAGATAACCAGAACCACGACTAAAACGCCAAATGCTTCGATTTGCATTTTTACTCCTTTAATTTATAATTTGTTATTTTCTTAAGTATTATAATACATTTTAAATTTTATTTTCAAAAAGGATTAGCATGAAAAATTTTATATTTGCACTAAGTGCGGCTCTACTTTTGGCAGGTTGTGCCTCATCTAGCCAAAACGCAAACGTCCCACAAGGCAAATGTGAAGTAAAAAGTAGCTGCGAAGCTCCAATTAGCAGCATCGAGGGCACTTATAAAGCATTTTTACCTTGCGCTAGCTGCATGGGTGTTGATTCACGCTTAACATTAAAAAAAGATGGTACATTTGAAAGCGTAATGGACTACAAGTCAAAAGACAACTACAAAGCCGTTAGTAAAGGCAAATACTCAATAGAAAATGGTGTGATAACAACGATTGATGAGTATAAAGAAAAGAGCTTTTATAAAATAGAAGGCGAGAACCTAAAAATGCTAGATATGGATCAAAAAGAGGTCACTGGCGAGCTAAAAGATAAATACATCTTTAAACGCGTAAAATAAATTTTAAAGGCAAAATGATATAATTTTGCAATTTTTAAGGAGTTGCAAATGAAATATCTTTTTGCCATACTTATCTCATTTTTCATCCTTGGCTGCGCAAAAAATGAAAATTTAGAGCCACAACAAAACACACAAAATACAGTAAAAGAAGACAAGCCGCTAGTTCAAGTAAATACACCCAAAAAGCCAGAAAAGCTAATACTTCCAAACTCAATTTATAGTAGTTTTTACACTATTTTGCCTTGCCCAAACTGCGAAGGCATAAAAACTATCATCACGTTAAATAAAGACAAAACCTATACAAAAACAATGCTTACTATGGATAAAGAAGTAAGCTTGGTTGAAAAAAATGGCACATTTGATGTTGATGATAGTGCTATCATTTTAAAAGATGAAAATGGCAATCTTAGCTATTTCGCACCAAATAAAAACTCACTTCTTCAGCTTGATGATAAGAAAAATAAGCGAGTTGGCGTGCTAGCTCAAATTTATAATTTCGAGCCGGTAAATAAAGCTTACAAAGATAGTTTTTTTGCTAAATTTTATAAATTTAAAAACAAAGATAGTTTTTTAGATATCGTAATCGTACCAAGCAAAAATGGTGCGAAAATAAGCTTTTATTCATCATTAAAAAATGGCTCGCCACTTTGCGAGTTTAGCTCTGAGCTACTTTACGACAAAGGAATTTTTTACCTTTTAGATGAAAAAGGCATTGCTCTAAGCATACACAGAATAAATAATGCAATTTTTCTAGTGGCAAACGATAAAATTTGTCAAAATGCTCACATAAGCGGACGATATAAGAAAGATAAAGATCAAAAAAATCTCTTTGGCAAAGGCTTTTTTGCAGAGCTGACAAACGAATCAGCAAATAGAGATGTGATAAAAATTTATGGCTCAAAAAACATAAAAAGGGATAACACAAAAAAAGAAAACAGCTACATCGTAACAAACAAAAATGAAAGAATTTTTGAATACACCTTGCTAAATGGCATTATCACAAGCATTGAAATTTACTCAAACGAGTTTAAAACTCCAGAAAATATCAGCCTTAAATCAAATTTTAAAGATATAAAAAATTCTCTTGTTATCTCTAAATTTAGTAGTGACAAAAACAATATCTATCTAAAAATAGATAGCCACGATATGCTAATCACACTAAAAAATCCACTTACCAAAGAGATAACAAGCCTAAACGATATCCCAGATGAAACAAAGATAGAGCAAATAACGCTAATGTGGAATCAATAAGTTGAAAGAATATCTTAAACTTTTAAAAGAAGAGAAAAATTTTCGCCTCTTAAGCATCATTCAGCTTATATGCTATTTTGGCGTATGGTTTTCGCACACAGGTATTTTTACCCTTCTTATCAAGCTTGACGCTCCTGTTTGGGCGATTACGCTAAGTGCAGCGATGGCATTTATCCCAGGTGTTGTCATAGCTCCGTTTAGTGGAATTTTAGTTGATAAATTTAGCCCAAAACCAATGCTTGTCATCATGATGGCAGTTGAGACGATAAGCGTTTTCATGCTTCTTTTTATAGACTCACTTGATTTTTTATGGCTACTTTTACTTATCATTTTTGTTAGAAATGGCACTGGCGGAATGTATTTTCAAGTAGAGATGAGCGTGCTGCCAAAAATTTTAAGCAAAGAAAATCTCAAACTCGCAAACGAGATCCACTCTATCATCTGGGCAGTCTCATACACCGCTGGTATGGGGCTAGCTGGAGTTTATATACACTTTTTTGGGATAAAAAGCGCCTTTTTGCTTGATGGCATACTCTACATTCTTAGCTTTGGATTTTTATATTTTTTAAATTTGCAAGGTCTAAAGCCAGAATTTATAGAAAAACCACTAAAAATGCTAAAAAATGGGCTTAAATATCTAAAAGAAAATAGGCTCATCGTGCATCTTATATTTTTGCACGCCTTTGTTGGCATTACCGCTTATGACGCATTGATCGCACTTTTGGCTGATTACAAATATGCAAATTTACTCTCGACATCATTAATTATAGGACTATTAAATACTTCAAGATCCATTTCACTTATGTTTGCTCCAGCCATACTTAGTAAATTTATAAATAAAAATACGCTTATTTTCGTATATATCGGTCAAGGACTTGGTATTATTATTTGGGCTTTATCGCTTTGGAATTTTTATCTATCGCTTATTGGCATTATCTTTGCTGGATTTTGCACATCAAGTCTTTGGAGCTACACCTATACAATGCTTCAGCAAAACTGCAAAAAAGAATTTTATGGCCGAGTGATTGCATATAACGATATGGTTTTTCTTGGCTTTAGTGCTCTCATTTCATTTATCATTGGTCTGCTTTATGATATTGGACTTAGCGTTGAGATGATTGCAAGTTTTATGGGAAGCCTCTTTTTTATAGGGGCTTTTTACTATCACATCGTATTAAAAAGCTATAAAATAAGATAATTGATTTTAAATTAAGTCGCCTAAGTTAAAAGGCGACTTGGCAAATTTTTATTTTTTTAGATAGTAGGTAGTTCCATTTGAAAAGCGCTTTTCATAAGCTGGAGTGTAAGGCACAAGATCAGCGTGCCCAGCGTAAAGCCTACCATCTGGCTTAAGCAATTTATGAAGCCTCTCAACGCATTTTAATCTAAAATCATCATCAAAATAGATCATCATATTTCTTGAAAGCACGATATCAAATTTTCCTAGATTAAAAATAGCATCATCAAAAACATTTAAAATTTTAAACTCACACCTTGGTAAATTTTCTTTTTTTATCTTAAATTTATCATCGACTTTTGTAAAAAATCTCTCTTTTTGAAAATCGCTTAATCTGTGCAAGCTCCTCTCACTAAAAATGCCGTTTTGACAGCTTGCTATGGCTTCTGAGTTTATATCTATACCTACGATTGAAATTTCATGCTGTTTAAATCCCATCTCATAAGCAAGCATCGCAAGCGAATATGACTCATCTCCAGTAGAGCAAGGGGCGCACAAAATTCTAGCTCCTCCAAGCTCCTTTGCGTAATAGATCACATCTTTAAGTTGAGGTAACTCTCTATAAAAATAAGTCTCATTTACAGTTACTAAATTTAAAATATCTTGTCGCAAGCTTGAGTTATATCTTATCATTGAAACAAGATCTTTAAAGCTTTTTATCTGGCGATCCCTAATAAAAATGGTAATTCGCTGCAATGTAATATCTCTTTTTGGCTCCAGATCAACTCCGCAAAGAGTTTTGATAACATTCATAAATTCATTAAAACTATCCATATCTTGTGAAGTATTTGTTTGCATTGTTTTTGTATCTTTTGCGTCATTAGTTAATAGCATTTAAAAAATCCTCCAGCTCTTTTTTTATCATAGTTAGATTTAATGATTTTAAGCTTTGATTTAGCTCCTTTGCACGTTTTGGCATACCATAAACTATCGCGCTCTCTTCATTTTCAGCTATACATTTTGCTCCAGCCTTATAAAGCTTATCAAGCCCAGATGCACCATCATCTCCGATGCCAGTTAGCAAGATAGCTAGGACATTTGCGCTTTTACAAATTCCAACTCCAGATTTAAACAGCACATCAACATTTGGCGTATATATAGTCTTTTCTTCTGTATTTGGTTTTGCACTAATTGGTAAATTTGGTGACACCACCACATTTTGTTCACAGACATATACGGTATTTTCTTTTAAAATTTTCCTCTCATTTAAAATTTCAACATCCAAGCCACACTCTTTTCCGATTTGCATGGCAAAAGAGTTTATAAACATTTTATTCATGTGCTGGGCTATCACGATGATAGCTCCATTTAGTTTTACGTTTTTTAGTAACTTTTTTAAATGCCCAGGCCCGCCAGTAGACGCCCCTATTAATATTAATTTTTGTGCCACAAATAGCCTTTAAAATTTTAATTTAATATTTAGCTTACGCCACTTTTTGTATATCGTCAATATCCCCGCTACTCTTTATATGCCTTGCTAATTTTTAAGCAAATTTATAGATCATTTCTTTGTGATCTTATATAAAAAGCTAAAAATTTCAGCAACAGCTTTATATAAATTTGGTGGAATTTCTTGATCAACTTCAACCTTGCTTAAAATTTCAATAAGATCAGGATCCTCTTTGATCGGTATATCATGCTCTTTTGCAAGATCAATTATTCTATTTGCTATCTCACCAGCGCCACTAGCCAGCACTCTTGGAGCATTATCTTTAGATCTGTTGTAGCCAAGAGCTACTGCTTTTTTCTTATTTACTTGCATTAAATTTTCTTATCAAAGCCCACATCAAGGCCACCAAATTTTTTAAATCTATCATTTAGCTTTACTTTTGACAAAGTTTTGATATTAAAGTTTGAAACTATGAGTCCAAGCTTTGATATTGCTTGTTTTAATTCGCTAGAGTTTGAGAGGATTAGCTCCTTAAACTCATTTGTTTGCGTAGCTACCGAAAGATCAATATATCTTTTATCAATAAGTCCAACCATCACATTTATCTGTCCAAATTTCTTAAAATTTAGATCGATCTGAGCGTAAAATTTATCCTTTTTGCCTTGCTTAAATGCGATATTTCCACCCTCAACGCCGTCCCAAATATAAGGCATATAAGTTTGGATCCCGCCTTGAAGGCTTGATATCATTTGATGCATCTCGATCTGCGAAATCATCTTATTTGCAGCATTTACGCTTTGTGAGTTTTGACTCTTTTCACTGATATTTAAAAGCGTACTTTTTATATCTTGGCTTAGCACTTTTGAAATTTCGCTGCTATTTTTAGTCGTAATGTTATTTATATCGTTTGTAGCGAGATTTAACTGCTTTAAGAGTGCCTTACTCTCACTTAGCTCATTTTTAGCCAAACTTGCCTTAGCATCAGCAAGACTTAGGCTATGAGCAAGACGCCTCGCCGCACTTTGGAGCTTATCTTGCAAGCTACCATCCTTTGAAACATCGCTCATCTCATTAAACGCTTTTACAAGCCCTGCTTCATCGCCTATATTATTTAGCGTTTTTAGATCATTTTTTATGCTATCAAGGATAGTTTTTAGCTCTTTATGATTTTGGCTAAAACCAAAATTTTGATTTAGCTTTTCATTTGCTAGGCTTGCGACTTTCTCGCTTAAATTTGAGATGAAATTTTGCATTTTGCCTATTTGATTTTTTACTAGCTCGCCATTTTGATCTTTTGAAAAATTTTTATCTAAAAATTTAACCACACTATCAAGCTTATCAACATCTTTTAAAAGCGTTTTTATATTTGAGTTATCAAGGATGTTTTTTGCGTTGCTACTCGCTTTTTCAAGTATAGAAGCAAGTTTTGAAAAAGAGTTTTGATTGTCTAATTTTTCATCATTTAGGGTTAAAATTTGATTTAGCAAATTCCCGCTTGAGAGATTTTTTATATCGCTTAGTAGCTTCTGAACCGAGTTTGGAAGCTTCTCTGGGCTAAGTGCGTCTTTTAAATTTGCTTCAAGCATTACGCCTGAGTTTTTGATCTGTTCATTTAGTGAGCCGGCTTTTAGATCGGCTATTGGTTTTAGAAATTCTTTTAGTTTTAAAGCAAGATTTTTTATCTCGCTATTTTCATTTTGCGCTGCTTCTGTTTCTAAACTTTTTGCAAGGTCTGATAGCTCGCTGGCTAAATTTGGAGCGATTTTCGTATCTTTTGCCTGAGATAAAATTTGTTCAGCCTTGCTAAGACTTGAAGCACTTTTTAAATCATCAAGAACCCTAGCAACTAGCCTACCAACGTTATCAAGAGCATTTGAGACGGTCTGTTCGCTCGGAGTTTGGGCTGGCTGACCCTTAAAAAGAGATCCCTCGTTTTTACGAACGGAGGTGCTAGTAGCGGCATTTTGCCCTGTTTGGACAGAAGTATTTGATATGTTTAAAGAATTTGCTACGTTCATTTTTTACTTTTTATTTTTTCTATCGGCAAAATTTCCATTTTGCTCAATAGTAGCTATGCCAGCCGTTCTTGCAACGAGCCTATCGTTATACTCTTTTCTCATATGCTGTGGTATTGTCTTTTGTGTTAGTGCAAATAAAATAAGTCCAGCAAAAAGCACCAAATAAACATAGATAAAGCCAAATGCTCCAAAAATTTTCATCGCATAGCTCATAAGAAGCGGTGAGAAAAGCGAAGCCAAAGAGTAGCTAAATAACAAAGCACGTGCGACTTGCACGCTTTTAGTTTTATCTGTGATCTCATCATTTGCTCTAGCTAAAGAAAGTCCATATGTGCAAAAAATTCCAGCTCCAAAAAAGAATGAAAGCAGATATTCAATCGTTAAATTTTTGCCATTTAGTAAAAACAAAACCGCACTTATTAAAGCCACACTGCTACAAAGCAAAATAGCTGGCCTTCTGCCATATCTATCAGAGAAACTACCGATAAAAACTTGAGCTAAAAAGCCTCCGATCATCGCAACCGTCATAAAAAATGACGCCTCTTTTGTGCCGTATCCTTGAAGCAAAACAAAAAGGCTTGCCATCGAAAAAAAGCCGTTTATTGCTAAGCCTGCAATGAGCGCACCAACAAGAGCGAGCGGGACGATACCAAAAATTTTTGGGATATTTATGGGCTGACGCTCTGGGATTTGAGGCTGATTTATACGGATCAAATTTAATGGAATGCTTGAGAGCATGATAAAAGCTGCACTTATGATGAAAATTTCAAAGGTATTAAGATCAAGCGCTAAGATCAAAATGCCAAGTCCAAAACTCGTGTAAAAAACGCCTTCGTAAAAGGCTATCACGCGAGATCTTATTTTATTTGGAATTTTTGCATTTAGCCAGCTTTCTATAACCATTAAAAGTGCGTAATAGCAATATCCCAAAAATGCACGCAATATCGCCCAGAATGCTAAATTTTGATTTACCGCATGAAGCATAGCTGAGACTGCAAAAATGGCTGAAAAGATGGCAAAGGCTCTTATGTGACCAGTAGTTGAGATGACTCTGTGAGCTGTAATGGTGCTAATTAACGCGCCTACAAAAAAGCCTGTATTGATTAATCCAATCTCTAGCTCGCCCACTCCATTTTGCTTAAGAAGTGCACTACAAGATGCGATGACTAGGCCATTTCCGATAAAAAGCAAACTCATGCCCAAAAATAGCGGTCCCATCGAGCGGATGATCCTAAAGCTACTTGCCATCAGTATCCTTTGCGGTATTAAATTTATTCTCCATAAGTCCAAAAACAAATGCACCAATAGGCATCGGAGCAAGCCCCACTAAAAAACCAGACACATTTAGTAAATTTTCATTTTTTAAAAAAATAAATCCAAAAAAAAGTATCGCATAAGCGACCAAGCGGTAAGGCATAAAGGCTGCTGCAAAACTCTTATCTTTAAATGAAAATTTTTGCTTTTTTAGCCTTGCTTTCTCATCCTTTAGGCTAAGCTCTTTTGCCTCATTCTGGGGCAAAATTTCTTCATCCTCTTCGTCCTCTTCTTCTATCTTGGCTAAAATTTCATCTCTTGCATTTTCTAGCCGAGAATTTATGCGGTTTTTATAGGCAAAAAAGCTAGCCGTTAGGATGATAAGCGAGGCAAAAAATGAAATTTGCGAGCTTATAAAAAATTGATTTGATATAAATTTGCCAACCGCGCTAAGATCTAGCCAAAGCGCAAAGTAGCAAATAAAAAGCCTGCTAATCGTCCTCATCATCGTCTTTTGTGTAGCCTTTGTATCTGCTTTCATCTTTTAGCTCATCTAGGCTTTTTACCTGTGCTTTGTAAGCTTTATAGACATTTAAAATAGCAGCTGCAATACCGATAGCAAAGCCTATCCAAAGAGCTGGTGTGAAATTTGTAGCCTTTTTTACAAAATACCCTAGCCCAGTGCCAAGCAAGATCGCAACTACGATTGAAACGCCAAGACTTAGTTGCTCAGCACCAGCAACGATATCTTTTATCTTAAATTTTGCCATTAAGCTTTTATCTCCAAAAATGCCTCTTTTGCTGCATTTATCGCAAGGTCTATATCAGCTTCGCTCATCGCATCGCAGACAAATCCTGTCTCAAACTGACTTGGCGCTAGATAAATTCCACGCTTAAGCATCGCTTGGTGAAATTTAGCAAAGAGTTTTGTGTCGCTCTTTAGCGCATCGTCGTAGTTTTTTACTGCATGCTCTGTAAAAAAGTAGCCAAACATAGAGCCACGAACCTCAGTTTGGATGGTAATGCCAGCGCTTTTTGCTGCCTCTTTGAAGCCCTCCATTAGTTTTAGGGCAAGCTTTTCAAGCCTAGCGTATAAATTTGGATCACTATTTATCTTTGAAATCGCCGCTATACCAGCGCTCATAGCCACTGGATTGCCACTTAGCGTGCCTGCTTGATAGACAGCGCCATCTGGGCTTAAGCAGTCCATTATCTCAGCCTTGCCACCAAATGCAGCGACGTTCATACCTCCGCCTATAACCTTGCCAAATGTGATGAGATCAGCGTCCACCTCATGAAATGGATATGAGCCAAGGCGTGAGGCTCTAAAACCGCTCATGACCTCATCAAGGATAAGCACAGCGCCAAATTTATCGCAAAGTGCTCTAAGCTCCTCTAAAAATTTCTTATCAGCTGGCACAAGTCCCATATTTCCTGCAATTGGCTCGATTATGACGACGCCGATTTTGTCTTTATTATTTTCAAAGATGGCTTTTACGCTTTCTATATCGTTATAAACTGCTAGATAGGTGTTTTTCACAACATCTTGTGGCACACCTCCGCTTGAAGCGTTGCCGTATGTCGTAGCGCCACTTCCTGCTTTGATAAGAAGTGCATCGCTGTGTCCGTGATAGCAGCCTTCAAATTTGATAAGTCCGTCTTTTTTGGCATATCCTCTAGCCACTCTGATAGCGCTCATGGTAGCCTCTGTGCCAGAGCTAACGAAGCGAATTTTATCTATTTGTTTAAACTCATCACATATTAGTTTTGCTAGAGCTGTCTCTTTTGGTGACGGCGCGCCGTAAGATACGCCTTGTTTTACAGCAGAGATGATCGCCTCTTCGATATCTTTGTCGCAGTGACCAAAGATTAGCGGTCCCCAACTTTGGATAAAGTCAAGGTATTTTTTACCCTCGACATCGTATAGATAAGCTCCCTTTGCGTGATCGATCATTACAGGCTCACCACCAACGCTTCCAAATGCACGAACAGGCGAATTTACACCACCTGGGATATATTTTTTGGCTTCGCTAAATGCCTCTTTATTTGTCATTTTTTATCCTTTTGATTTTGTGTTTTTAGATTTATTTTTTGATTATCTTTTGGGTTTGCTGCTGGTTTCACTACTGACTTTGGTGCTTGCGTAGTGGCGGTTTTTGCTGACTCAGCTGGCTTAGCTGTGGTAGTTTTAGCTGGTTCTGTAACTTTTGTAGCAGGGGCGGCTTTAGTAGATTGCTCTGGCTGTTTTTGCGTCGTATCAGTGGAAACTGGCTTACTTAAATTTTGTGCTTTTGCTGCTTTTGAAGGAGTATTTATTTTATTTGTAATGTATTCATAAAGAATCGTAGTCTCCTCGTCTGTCAAAAAGTAGCTTGGCATGACACCTTTTGGCTTTGTTAAAGCGGCTTTAAAGCTCTCAAAATCTATATCATTTATCTTTGGTGCTCTAAGCTCATCGTCAACCGTTTTGTTTACCTTTTTGTCAAAGTGCTTGTATTTAGAGATTAGACTGCCCTCGCCCTTTGCGCCGTGACATTTATCGCATCCTATGCCGCGTGGATTTAGATATAGCATCTTGGCGTACTCAGTCTTTGTGATAAAATCAGCTCCAAAAATCGCCACACAAAAAAGCAAAATCAAAAAAACAGACCGCATAAACCTCTCTTTTAAAAATTTAATTTAATTTTAGGTATGATACCACCCTTGTGATTAAAAAAGCTTTTAAATAAGGATCCAATATGAAAATTTTAGACGGCAAAGCCGTATCTTTAAAGGTCAAAGAAAGCGTAAAAGTAAGAGCTGAAGAACTAAAAAAATTTGGCGTCGAGCCAACCTTGGCCGTCGTCTTGGTCGGCGAAGATAAGGCATCTCAAACATACGTTAGAGCCAAAGAGAAAGCTTGCAACGAATACGGCATAAAAAGCGTGGCTCACCGTCTAAGCGAAAATACAACCCAAGCAGAGCTTCTAGCACTTATAAATGTGCTAAATTTAGACGATAGTATCCATGGAATTTTAGTGCAGTTGCCACTTCCAAAACATATAGATACAAACACCGTTTTAGCTACGATTGATCCAACAAAAGACATAGATGGCTTTCACGCTGTAAATGTCGGCAAACTTGTTAGTGGACTAGATGGCTTTGTGCCTTGTACACCACTTGGAGTTATGGAAATTTTAAAAGAGTATGGCATTGACGTGGCTGGACTAAACGCGGTGGTGATCGGTAGAAGCAACATTGTTGGCAAGCCTATGGCAAATTTACTCCTAAACGCCTCTGCAACCGTTACCGTGACTCACAGCAAGACTAAAAATTTAAAAGAAATTTGCAAAAATGCCGACCTCATCGTCGCAGCCATTGGTAAGCCATTTTTCTTAAAGGCTGACATGGTAAAAGATGGCGCTGTAGTCGTTGATGTGGGCATAAATAGACTTGATGATGGCAGACTTGTAGGCGATGTGGATTTTGACGAGGTTGCGCCAAAATGCTCATACATCACGCCAGTTCCTGGAGGCGTGGGTCCGATGACGATTGCGATGCTTTTAAACAACACAATCCTTGCAGCCCAAGCTAAGATAGCTAGCCACAAAAGAGCGTAATAATGAAAAAATTTTTTACTAAATTTTATGACTTTTGCTCAAGCTGGACTGGCACGGTCATCATCGTGCTTTTTGTTATATTTTTCATAGCTCAAGCCTTTGTTATCCCGTCTGGTTCGATGAAAAATACGCTTTTGGTTGGTGATTTTTTATTCGCTAAGAAATTTGTTTATGGCATACCAACACCAAGAATTCCGTGGCTTGAGATAAAAATTTTACCCGAGCTAAATGACAATGGGCATCTTATCACAGGCGACGGTCCTGCAAGAGGCGATATAGTCGTCTTTCGTTATCCAAAAGATGAAAAGACCCACTTTGTAAAACGCTGCTTTGCCACAAGCGAAGATGAGATAGTATTTACCGAAAAAGCCTTGTATTTGCGTCCAAAAGAGGGAGATGATTTTATAAAGGCAAACTGCCGTGAAAATTTAAATGGTAAAGAGAGCAAATTTGGCTACTCATGTAGCGATATAACCGAGCTTGATGGTAAGCTTTTCATAAAAGAGCCATATAGATTTAGCGGCATCCACTACGATGAAAATGTAAATTTATTTGAGCAGATGATTTTCATGCTAAATACAAATAAAGATAGTGTTTTTATGAAGCCAGTGCTAATTGGCTCACTACCGCAAAATCCAAATTTTAACCTTAATGCATTTTATGTAAAAGTGCCAAAGGATGAGTACTTTATGATAGGTGACAACCGCGATCACTCAAATGATAGCCGTTTTTGGGGAAGTGTGGCATATAAAGATATAGTCGGTCAGCCTTGGTTTATATATTTTAGCTGGGACAGCAACTACAATGTGCGTTGGGAGCGTATCGGACGCTTTGTAGATACGATAGAAAACGATGAGTTTTTTACAAAACAAGCTCTAAAAGAGGGAGAAGTTGATGGACTTCACTAATTTCGACCCCATCAAAGTCGCCACTATCGTCATCTCTTTAATAATCGCTATCGTCGGCCACGAGATCGCCCATGGATATGTAGCTTATAAATTTGGAGACAACACCGCAAAAAGCCTTGGCAGGCTTAGCATAAATCCTATAAAACACATCGACCCAGTTGGCACTATCATCGTGCCGCTGGTGCTTTATCTAAGCACTGGTATGATGTTTGGCTGGGCAAAACCAGTACCTGTAAATACCTACATAGTCGTGCGAAATGGCGGCTACAAGGCAGCTATCTACGTAAGTCTAGCTGGCATTTGCTATAACATCATCTTGGGCATCTTGTCGCTTTTTGTGCTAAAGGCTCTGCTAAATATAGAAACCTTTGAAATTTTACTTCAGTTTTTATTTACGCTTGCGCTTTTAAATTTGATGTTAGCCATCTTCAACCTCTATCCGATCCCGCCACTTGATGGCTTTCACGCGCTCGAGTACGCACTTAGAAATTTTGGCTTTCACGCACTGGCTGAAAAGCTTGAGGGCATCTCAAGATATGGCTTTGTCATCCTTATCATCATCCTCATTTCGCCTTTAAAAGATACTATCTTTTATCCGACAAGATACGTTTTAGATATCGCAAGTGCATTTATAAACGGCTAAATTTAGAGCAAATTTGCTCTAAATTTTTGGCTTTGTGATCTTGTAAGAGTACTCTTTTTTAAATTCCTCTTTTGGTGCAAGGCTAAATTTAAGCTCCACCTTGCCATCTTTGCTGATATCTTTTTTATCAAAGCCCTTTATCTCGACCTTTACCGCCTCGTCGGCAGATACTGGCACACGCTCCACCAAAGTGATATCAACGCTCTTGCTTGAGTTATTTTTGACACTTATCTCATAGCCCTCTTCGCTTATTCGCTCTTTGCCAAGAAGCGAGCTCTTTTTAAATTTATTTAAGCGCTCTTTTTTAAGCTCAATTAGCTCGTTTTGTCCTAAAAATAGCTGCACTGGCTCATCTTTTGCTTTCATCTCAAATTCGCCAGGACTACCGACACTCACACCATTAACATAAAACTGCGTTTTAGCTAGAGTTAGATCGTCATTTAGCTTAAAGCTAGCTACGTTATATGCCTTTAGTGAGCCATAAAAATCAGCAAAAACACTAAAATTTGCATCCATTTTTTGCGTGTCGTAAGTTATATATTTGCTCTCGCCTTTTGCTAAATTTATCCCATCTATCTTCCAAATTTTGGCAAACTCATTCTCATCTCTTTGCACACGCATGTCAGCGACCTCAGCGGTGACTTTTGCGGCTCTTAGCATATTTTTCGAAGTGCCGTAACCATCAGCCTCCGCCTCGCTCTCCTCGTACCAAGGGTAAAACTTGCTTGGAGCAAGCGCCTTTTGGTATCTGGTCGGATAGATGGCGAGCTTTAAATTTTTAACATCGCTGGCAAATGGGTTGGTGAGCAAAATTTCTTGTTTTATCAAGATATTTTTGTTTTTCGCGTCTGCGTAAATTTCATTTAGCGTCTTTGGGGCCTCATCATCCATATATGAAAACGTTACCTCTTTTGGTCTGCAATCAAATTTCATATCAAGCTGCAAAAATCCAGCCATCTCGCTTTTTGGCTCATTTTCTTTAAGCGCTTCAAGCTCACTTTTAGCAGCTGAAATTTTCTCGATATTTTCTAGGCTAAATTTATAAAACTCATCAGCTCTTTTTGTCACATCGTTACTTTTGTTTTCTGCTATCAAAGCTTGCTCTATAAACCTGCCTCTTGCTTTTAGTGCCTCAAGCTTGCTACTTAAATTTACAACTTCTTGCTTCCATTTTATGTAACTTGGGCTATTTTCTTCGCTAATCTTTTTTAGATAAGCATTCGCGTCACAATCCCCATTTATAGTGATGCTCTCACTCTGCACACCTTCTGGCACAAAGGCGCTAAAAGAGCTATTTGCGTCGCTAAATTTTTGAGTGATGATGGTTTGATCAGTGTAGATCTCTATCAAATTTTCATTTGCAAAGGCTAACGCTGAAGCCATTAAAAAGAGCGTCTTTTTCATATTTTTCCCTTTTAATAATTTCTAAAATTATAGCCTTTTCTCACATGCAAGCAAAATTTTATTTTAATGCAACTTTGACTATAATCTGCAAAAAATTTATTGGATTTTTCATGAAAATAGATAAAATTTTTATCGCTTGCGATCACGCTGGAGTAGAGCTAAAGGCAGAGCTAAAAGAAGCCATAAAAAAGCTTGGTTATGAAGTCATTGACCTTGGTACGAATGATAAAAATAGCGTTGATTACCCTGATTATGCGCATTTGCTAGCGAGCAAGCTTGAGCCTAACTGCTACGGCGTACTCATTTGTGGTACTGGCATTGGCATTTCAATAGCTGCAAACAGGCATGAAAACGTAAGGTGCGCCCTTTGTCACGACGAATTTACCGCAAGACTTGCAAGAGAACACAACGACGCAAATGTAATTGCTTTTGGCGCAAGAGTTATCGGAGCTGGCGTGGCTACAGCAGCATTTGAAACATTTTTAAAAACAGAGTTTGCAGGCGGCAGGCACGAAAGAAGAGTTAAAAAAATAGAGCTTGAGGAAGCCAAATGATAGGCGAGTGGATCGTTTTTACCGCTCTTGTTTGTGCTGCGATCTACCTAACTGTTATGGTTTTTTACTTCAAAACGCTTCTAAAAAAAGAGCGTGCGACAAAAGATTTTATGAAAAATAACCTCCAAGACACCGAGGTCGTCATAAGAAAATTTCAGATCCAACTTCAGCGAAGCCTCGGTAACATCGACATCTTAACAGACGAGCTAAACAAAACTAAAAACGACGTGACCTCGCTTCGCACAAGAAATTCCCAGTACCGCTTAGAAAACGACAAGCTAAGACAACGCATACGTGAGCTTGAAGGCAAGATCGAAGCGCTACTTTAACATCAAATTTAAGGAAATTTATGAAAATTTTAGATCAAAAAGGCAAAGAATTTTTACTAAACTCTATTCGCTGCATAAACGACTTTCCAAAGCCTGGCATCGTTTTTAGAGATATCACGACACTACTAAACAACAAAGAGGCATTTAACTTTTTGATAGATCATTTGGTGGCTAGATATGAGGGTGCAAATATCGACTACATAGCTGGCATAGAGTCACGTGGCTTTATCTTTGGCGCGGCACTTGCAGCAAGACTAAGGCTACCTTTTGTGCCTATTCGCAAGCCAAAAAAACTGCCTTTTATCACGCTTTCTCAAAAGTATAGCCTAGAATATGGCGTCGATGAAGTGCAAATTCACATCGATGCTTTTGGAGAAAAAGCGGACGCTAGAGTGCTTTTGATGGACGATCTCATAGCCACTGGAGGCACTGCAAAGGCCTCAGTTGAGCTTATCAATCAAACTAACGCAACCTGCGTTGAAGCGTGCTTTCTCATAGATCTAGTCGATCTAAAAGGTAGCGAAAAGCTAAAATCGCTTACTAAAATTTACAGCGTTTTAGAGGTTTAGAATGGAAGAGTTTTTTATAGAACTGCTTAAAGAGTACGGCTACATCATACTTTTTGTCTGGTGTATCATGGAGGGCGAGATGGCCTTAATAATGGCTGGAATTCTCGCTCACACCACGCACATGCACATCGCACTTGCTATCTTTGTGGCTGGACTTGGAGGCTTTGTGGGAGATCAAATTTACTTCTACCTTGGTCGTTACAATAAAAAATACATCGCAAAAAGGCTTCACACGCAGCGGAGAAAATTTGCAGTGGCGCACATAATGCTGAAAAAATACGGCTGGCCGATCATCTTTTTGCAACGCTACATGTATGGCTTTCGTGTCATCATACCGCTTTGCATAGGGCTTACCGGCTATGATGCTAAAAAATACGCCTTTATAAATTTAATCAGCGCTTGGTGCTGGGCGGCGATCACCACCATACCTGCTTGGATACTTGGCGAGCATATATTAGTGCTGCTTCAAAAAGCAAAAGAGCACTGGTATGTCGCTATCCCAGTGGTTGCCATATTTATGGGGCTTTTGATATATACATTTAAGCGCATCGAAAATAAAATTTTAAACGAAAGGAGAGACAGAAGACATGCAGTTTCAAATAGTTGATAAAAAATTAAAAGATATAAAAGCTGATATTGAACTAATTTTCGTAGTAGACAAGGACTTGAAACATAAATTTATAGGCAATAAAGAGGCTATTAAATTTAACAATTATAAAGGCGATAGCGTCCTTATCCTAAGCGAGGCAAAAAGGGCTTACGTGCCACTTTCTAAGCTTGATCTTGACGAACTAAGACTTGCAGCCGCTAAAGCTTACAATGCGCTAAAATCACTAAACATTAAGAGCATAAAGCTAGCTTCTTACGTAGCGGAGTGTCAAAAACTAAGCTTTGAAGCGTTAGCTGAGGGCTTTTTGCTTGGAAGTTATGAATTTAACAAGTATAAAGAAAAAAAAGAGAAATACACCCTTAAAGAGATCATCTTTTCTACTGAAGAATTTGCTGGCAAAAAGGTCGATCTAGAGGCTGCAAACGAGGGCTTTAAAGAGGCAGAGATAATAGCAAGTGCTACAAATTTCACAAAAGATATCGTAAATGAAATTCCAGAAATTTACACACCACAAAAGATGGCCGAGGACGCGCAAAATTTAGCCAAAAATATCGCAAGTATAAAGTGCGAGGTCTATGACGAGAAATTTTTAGCAAAAGAGAATATGAACGCATTTTTGGCGGTAAACCGTGCAAGCGTGCATAAACCAAGGCTTATCCATCTAACCTACAAGCCTAAAAAGTCTAAAAAACGTATCATATTTGTCGGTAAAGGCCTAACATACGATAGTGGCGGACTTAGCTTAAAGCCTGCTGATTATATGCTCACTATGAAATCAGACAAAAGCGGTGCAGCAGCAGCTCTTGGCATCATAAAAGGTGCAGCGGAGCTAAATTTACCATTTGAAATTCACGCCATTTTGGGCGCAACTGAAAATATGATCGGCGGCAACGCCTATAAGCCAGACGACGTGCTTATTTCAAGAAGTGGCGTTAGCATAGAGGTTAGAAACACTGATGCAGAAGGACGTTTAGTGCTGGCTGACTGCCTAAGCTACGCACAAGACTTTAAACCAGACATCCTAATCGACATGGCAACCCTAACTGGCGCTTGCGTCGTGGGACTTGGCGAATACACAACTGGCATCATGAGCAACAGCGAGAGCCTAAAAAATGAGTTTAAAAACAAGATAAAAGATAGTGGCGAGCTAGCGACTGTGCTTGATTTTAACCCTTATCTTAGCGAGCTTATCAAAAGCCAGATCGCAGACGTTAGCAACTGCGCCTCAAGCAGATATGGCGGCGCGATCACGGCTGGCATGTTTTTGGCCAAATTTATCAAAGATGAGTATAAAGATAAGTGGCTACACCTCGATATCGCAGGTCCAGCATACCGCGAAAAGGCTTGGGGATACAACCAAGCAGGTGCGAGCGGGGCTGGCGTTAGGATGAATTTATACTTTTTACAAGCACTTAGCAAGGAGAATTGATGGGACTTTCAGTTGGAATCGTAGGCCTACCAAATGTAGGCAAATCAACGACATTTAACGCACTTACAAAGGCGCAAAATGCCGAGAGTGCGAACTATCCATTTTGTACGATCGAGCCAAACAAAGCCATCGTGCCAGTGCCTGATAAACGCCTAAATGAGCTTGCAAAGATAGTAAGTCCAAATAAAATTCAATATTCAACCATCGAATTTGTCGATATCGCAGGTCTTGTAAAAGGGGCGAGCTCTGGTGAGGGACTTGGCAATAAATTTTTATCAAACATCAGAGAGACAGAGCTTATCTTGCACATCGTTCGCTGCTTTGAAGATGAAAATATCACCCACGTCGAGGGTAGCGTCGATCCAGTAAGAGACATCGAGATCATCCAAACTGAGCTGATACTAGCTGACATCGAGCAGCTAAATAAAAAGATAGAAAAGCTTACAAGAGAGGCGAAAGCAAACGCAAAAGGTGCAAAAGAAGCGCTTGAGATAGCAAATTTACTTTTGGCTTATCTAAATGAAGGTAAAAGTGCAAGTAGCTTTGAGCAAAGAGATAGCGAGGCATTTTTGGCACTTAACAAAGAGCTAAGACTTCTAAGCGCAAAAGAGGTAGTTTATGGTGCGAACGTCGATGAAGAAGGGCTTAGCGAAGATAATAAATTTGTAAAAGCGCTAAAAGAGTACGCAAAAGCTTCAGATCACGAGGTGATCAAGCTTTGCGCCAAGGTCGAAGAGGAGCTAATCGGCCTAAGCGACGAAGAGGCACACGAGTTTCTGGCATCTCTTGGCACGAACGAGAGCGGACTTGAGAAGATCATCAAAACGTCTTTTGCGAAGCTAAATTTGATAAGCTATTTCACCGCTGGCGTCGTAGAAGTTAGAGCTTGGACGATCACAAATGGCTGGAAAGCGCCAAAAGCAGCAAGCGTCATCCACAATGACTTTGAGAGGGGCTTTATTAGAGCTGAAGTGATAAGCTATGACGACTATATCGCACATGGCGGTGAAAACGGAGCCAAAGAGGCTGGCAAAATAAGGCTTGAGGGCAAAGACTACATCGTACAAGATGGCGATGTTATGCACTTTAGGTTTAATGTTTAAATTTTAGCCCTCTTTTGGGCTAAATAGTCAAAATTTACACATAAAAATATTTAAGTCTTGGGATGTAAGACGATTTTAAACTTCCTTATTATAGTTAATAAAAATTCTTCTGAAAAATATACTAAGCTATATCGTCTTATTAATATCTTTATTGATACATAAGCTTCTCTATACAAGCAATGATGTAAAAGCTATCAGCTCTGTGATATCAATATGGGTTTTATAAGTAAAGATAATAGCTTAGTTGCAGAGGTTGATGGTTTAATGAAGAACACAATTAAAGCAAGAAAGATTTCGATAGATAAAATAATGCACTCATTATATTTTACAAGCTTTCATACCTATAATAAATTTTGAAAACTATGAGTTTGTGACTATAAAAAACATGACACTGTTTTAAGCTATTATAATGAATATATGAAAAACCACCAAAGTCTAAGCAAATAAGACACCGGCCAAGTAAGGTATAAAAATTTTACTTATATGCCTAGCGTATTTATTTTATAAGCCCGATAGTCTCAGCAAATTTAAGCTCTTTATTTTCAAAGAGATTGTATTCGATCGCATCTTTTTCGCTTAGTATCACGATAGTTGAGCCAAGCTCGAAATTCCCAAGGCGCTCGCCCTTTTTGATATGTAAATTTTCATACTCGTAAATTTGTGTAAAATTTGCCATCGCATTTGTTTGTATACGCTCATCAAAGTAAAATTTCATCTTTCCGACATTTAGCGCACCTACAAAAACAAGCCAAAGTTTTTTACCATTTTTCGTCTCACAAGATAGCGCTACGCGTTCGTTCTTTGTATAAAGACTATCCACTTTTGCGAGCCATTTTGCAGCCACGCTGTAAAGTTTACCCGGAATGTATATGGCTTTTTTAATGGCAATATCACAAGGCGCATGATAATGATGATAATCTTTTGGGCTAAGATAGATATTTGCAAAGTCATATTCGCCCTCAAGCTTGCTCTGCCCCAATAGCTCACTTACACTATACTCCATGCCTTTTATGCTAAAGGCCCTTAGTTCCTTTGTGCTGCCAAAACTAAGACAAGTACCATCAACTGGGCTTATAAACATTTCATCTGCTGCATCAAAATCTCTTAGTTTTATGAGCCTTCTAGTAAAAAGCTCATTTAAATTTTTATATTCATTTGCTGGTTTAAACTCGCTCATATCTATCTTAAACAGCTTTATGTAAAAAGAATTTATGGCCTCTTGAAGTGGTTTGAAAAAGTTAATCCTTGCAACCTTTCCAAAAATTTGTGAAAACAGATTGTCTTTATTCATTTTATTCCTTACTTAAGTTTAATATTGCAATCTCACTTGGAGCAAAAATTCTAACAGGAGGCCCCCAAAATCCAGCACCACTGCTAACATAAGCTTGCATTTTATCATTAATCTTATAAAGGCCATGTAAAAATCCCTGATCAAGTAAGACTAGAAGACCAAAAGGGAAAATTTGACCAGCGTGTGTATGACCGCAAAGTACCAGATCAACGTCTTGTTGCATTGATTTTATAAATTTTGGCTGATGAGAGAGCAAGATGGTAGGTAGCGATGGGTCACGTCCTGTCAATGCTTCATCTAAATTTGGCTCTAAATGTTTAAATCTAAAGCCAGCCAGATCGTAAACGCCAGCTAGATTTATACTTGCAATTTTTTTGTTTTTATTACCTAAAATTTCTATGCCAAGAGAACTGATCTTTTCTAAAATACCATCTATCCCGTGATAATACTCATGATTACCAGGGACATAGAAAGTCCCATAAGTACTTTTAAGACTTTTTAATGGCTCCAAAAAATCTCCTATAAAAGCAGCATTTATATCAACCAAGTCGCCCACTATCACTACGATGTCAGGATTTGCCAAATTTATGCCATTGACGAGTTTTTTCATAAAGTCTTTCTGTAAAAATTCTCCTATATGCACGTCAGTTATCATGGCTATTTTTAGGTTGCTTTGTAAATTTTTTATTTTTATATCTACTTGCCTGATCTTTGGTGGCGTTAAAGCATTGAAAATACCTTTTAAAAAACAAGCAATTACAAAAATGACAAATGTAATATCAAAACAAAATTTTATAAATTTTCGTCTTGTTGGACTAAAATTACTTTTAGAAAAAATACTACGTAAAATATCGTAAAATAGACTAACAGCAAACAAAAATAGTGAAAAACCTATGAGTATACCAGCG
The DNA here is from genome assembly GCF_002165785.1 of Campylobacter concisus. GTDB lineage: Bacteria > Campylobacterota > Campylobacteria > Campylobacterales > Campylobacteraceae > Campylobacter_A > Campylobacter_A concisus_W. Next base: position 181,784 of record NZ_NDYO01000006.1, on the reverse strand, counting down.
ATCAAATAAAGCTCAATACTTAGGAATGAAAACCTGATCTGAAGAACAAATATAAACTCAAGGATACAAATAACATATAAAAGTATCCTAATTTTTGCAAGATATGGTATAAAAAATGAGACCTTTTTTATGAAACGATTATACGAATAAAAATTTATAAGAAAACTAAATACGAATGCTCCAATAATAATTCTCAAAAGCCCCAAAAACTCTCCTTGTAAAAAATAGAAAATTATATTTTATGTTTTTAAATTTATGCTATAAAAATTAATATCTTATTTTTAATGTTATTAGTCTTAAAAATTGTATAGTTTTGAACGTATAAAAAATGATTTAAGTTGAGTAAATCTAATAGTTATTTAAGAAAGTAAGGTGGGAAAACTCCCACCTTAAAAAGAATTACTGGACTTTGCCAGACTCAATTCTTTCTTTATAGATTTTGCGAAGTTTTCTAATGTCGTTCTTAACTTCAAATACTCCATGCCAGTGTGAATAGTCAGGGCCACCCATTAGAGCGCCTTGTCTCATACGACGGCCTTCATGGTGCCACATATGATAGTAAACATCTTGGAATTCATCTTCCCAAGCATCTGCAAGTAGTAAGTTTTTAGCTTTCAACTCTTCAAGCATCTTAGTTGCTTCAGCATTGTAAACGTTATAAAGCTCTACTTGTTTATCACCCATAATGAAGAAGTTATCTGTATGAGTTGATGTATGGCAAGCTTTACAAACTAGCTTCATCTCAGCTCTTGCTGCTTCTGGTCCATTTGGATGACCTGCTAGAGGTGTTCCTACGTTTAGTTTGCCAGTTTTTTCGTAAACAACAGCAGCTTGTTCATCACCAGCTGTTCTTAGCTTACTGCTGACGCCCCATAGGTTCCATTTTAGTCTTCTTGAAACATTGTGAGTTGTTGTTGTTTCACCAACACCACTCATGTGGCAAGCTGCACAAGTTGGAGCTCTAAAGTCTGGTACATCCCATGTATCAGGAGCAGCATCAAAATTCCATTTGTGAGCTTCGCTATTATAGATATGTCCGTGCATTGAGTTGTTAAAGATCTCAATATCTGGGTGATCAGGTCCAAGGTGGCAAGATGCACAAGCAGCTGGTTTTCTAGCTTCAGCTATATCAAATTTATGAACGCTATGGCAAGATTTACAATTTCCTATGCCACCATCAGGATAAACATTACCTATACCGTAGTTTGGCCAAGTCTCTTTTGTAGGTTTGTGATCAGCGTCTAGTTTGATGACGGTTCCGTGGCACTGAGAACAACCAGTAGCGTCTGGAGCCATTTTGTATTCTGGATGATCCATACCTTCATAGTGATACATTAGTTTTACTATCACAGGGTTAGCATACATTTGCATAGCAGCTCTTGTGTGACCACTCTTAGTAAATTCTTCAACTTCATTCTCGTGGCACTTAGCACAAGTTTTTGGGCTAACTAGCATTGAAACATGGTTGTTAGAATCTTTTGGATGCACCTTAACTGAAGCCATAGGATTATCTGCATTTACAGAGTGGCAATCCATACAACTTACGCCAACGTGAGCGTGGCGACTATTTTTCCAATCGGCAACTATGCCGGGTGTCTCTTTAGCGTGGCACTCAACACAGCTTTTTGATAAGTCTGACATTTTGTGAGCAACTTTAATGTTTTTTACAACATTAAGGTTTAAAGCGTCAGATTTATTTGCATCCATGTTTGCGGCAAAGCCAAAAGACATTAGACAGGCTAATAACATTAGCGACTTTTTAAACATCTCTCCTCCTTACTTGGTTTTATTGTTTTCTTGTTTTTTAATTGCTTCAAATTTATCGATTTGTAGTCCTAAATTTTTGTGACCAACGTGCTCGTGGCAATCAACACATGATTTTTTATTAGGATTTCCAAGAACGAAATAATCTCTATGTGGCAAAAATGATTTACCAGCTTGAATAACATTTTTTAAATTTGAGTGGCAAGTCAAACATCCACTATCATATACAAAGTGAGATGCATGCTCGCGTTTTTTACGCCAGTCGATCTTGTCTGTATCTGTAAAAAATGTCTTATAGCCATCATTTATCGATACTTTAAGTTTTGTAAGCACATAGGTATAGGCACTTGTATGATTTAGGTGACAGGCTGAACATTCAGCTTTTATGCCAAGCTTGTTATTGCCGCCGTGTACATCTTCATGATATGCAGCATTCATAGGATCCATCGTGTGACACATGGTACAGACAAATCCGCTACCAGTCGCATGAAGTGCATCAGCTATGCCCATAGAAGCGATAAGGCCGATTACGATGCCTATTATCACAGATGACCAAACAAAAAATTTCTTCTTAACTTCAGCCAAAATTTCCTCCTGAATTTATCAATATATCGTAAATTTTTACGAAAATTTTAGACGAATACTATCCAAAAATATATAAATTTTTTCTTTAAGTAAATGAAAATATTTATTTGATATTAACTTTCAATAAGAATAAATTTCTTGCAGTCCACCCACATCTTTTTCCAAAATTTGGTTCTTTTCATCAAGTTTAACCAAACCATTTGTTTTAAATTTATTTAAAATTCTTGAAAAAGTTTCTGGAGTCATATTAAGTATTGATGAAATTTTTGTATGTTTTAGTTCATTAAATAAATCTTCATGATCTAAAATAAACCTAGCTACTTTTTCTTCTGAGCTTAAAATTAACTCTTGATGAAGTAGATTTGTTGTGATTCTTATCTTTTCAGACATTGACTTTAAAAATTTCATACAAATTTCTGGTTTTATTAAAAATTCAGCCGCAAATTTTTCATAATTTATCTTTAATACCTCGCCAGATATGGTAAAAATGGCACTAGCTGGGTAGACAATATTTTCAAAATTTACAACTTCCGCAACAAAATTCATAGGAGCCAGCTGATGAATAAAAATTTCTTTTCCGTTTGCCGTGGTTTTATAAAGCTTAACAGAGCCGCTTATTAAAAATATTAACCATTTTGGCTCCTCGCCTTCTATAAATAAAAATTCACCCTTTTTATACTTTTTTACGACACTTATGGCTTCAAGTTTGGCTAAATCTTCTTCGTTTAAGCCTTGAAAAAACGGGATTTTTTCTATCATATTTTTACTCGCCTTTTTAAAATAAAAAACATTTTAGCATATAAAAATAAGATAAATTTTAATAGATTTTCAAAGGGAATTTCCCCTTTGAATTTATGAAATTATTTTTTAAGTAGATCTCTAATCTCGGTTAAAAGTGCAATGTCGGCTGGAGTTTCAGGCTCTGCTGGAGCTGGCTCCTCTTTTGGTAATTTATTTTTAAGTGTATTTAAAGCCTTGATAACGCAGAAAATACAAAAAGCAATGATTAAAAAATCAACCATTGTTTGTATAAATGAGCCATAGTTTATCGTAACAGCAGGTGTACTATCTACCGCTTCTTTTAGCGTAAGCTTAAGATCAGTAAAATTTACACCGCCAGTTAAAACGCCAACAACTGGCATGATAACATCACCAACTAGTGATGAAACGATCTTTCCAAACGCGCCGCCTATAACAACGCCAACAGCCATATCTATGACATTTCCACGCATCGCAAATTCTTTAAATTCGCTTATAAAACTCATTATTTCTCCTAAAAATGTTAAATTTTTGTTCGGATTTTATTCAAGAAATGCTTTGCTTCGGCTAAAAAAATCAAATTACATAACTTTAAATTTATCAAGCTAGTGTTATAATCCAAACTTCAAATTTAACGTAAGGAATGAGCTTATGTATCGTTTTGCACCCTCTCCAACAGGAGATATGCACATAGGAAATTTACGTGCTGCTATTTTTAACTATATTTGTTCTTTGCAAGATAAAAGTGGCTTTATTTTACGCATAGAAGATACCGACAAAGAGCGAAATATCGAGGGAAAAGAGAAAGATATCTTAGAAATTTTGAGCAAATTTGGCATAAAACCAAAGCAAATTTACATCCAAAGTGAAAATTTAAAATTCCACAGACAGCTTGCATCAAAGCTTCTCATCGATAAAAAGGCATTTGCTTGCTTTTGCACCGAAGAAGAGCTCGAAGCAAAAAAACAAAAAGCAAAAGAGCAAGGCGTGGCATATAGATATGACGGCACCTGCGAGAGACTAAGCGATGCTGAAGTTTTAAACTGCGAGAAGCCATTTGTCATCCGTATGAAAAAACCAACACGCACGATGAGCTTTACAGATGCGATCAAGGGCGAGCTAAGCTTCGAGCCAGACGCAGTTGATAGCTTTGTCATCATGAGAGCAGACAAAACTCCAACTTACAACTTTGCTTGTGCAGTCGATGATATGCTTGAAGGCGTGACCTTTGTCATACGTGGCGAGGATCACGTGAGCAACACACCGAAGCAAGACCTCATACGCGAGGGCCTTGGCTACACTGGCAAGATGAACTACGCGCATTTGCCTATACTTTTAAATATTGAAGGTAAAAAAATGAGCAAGCGCGAGAACGAATCAAGTGTAAAATGGCTCTTTGAGCAGGGATTTTTACCTGAGGCGATCGCAAATTATTTGATACTTCTTGGCAACAAAACTCCAACTGAAATTTTTACGATAGAAGATGCAGTGAAGTGGTTCGATATAACCAAAATTTCACGCTCACCTGCTAGGTTTGACGTGAAAAAACTTGAGCAGATAAATAGAGAACACATCAAGCTTGCTTCAAAAGAGCGCATAAAAGAAATTTTTGGCGTAGATGAGAGCAAGGCTGAGTTAGTTAAATTTTACACTCAAGAAAGCTCACTAGTACCTGAGATAAAAGCAAAAGTAGAGGCTATATACTCACCAAAAATAGCTCCAGATGAGTACAAAAACGAATTTGAGATCATCAAAAAAGCAGCTCGTAATTTAAAAGCTTGCGAAACATTTGATGAGTTTAAAAAAGAGCTTATGAGCGTTACAAATTTAAAAGGTAAAAACTTTTTCATGCCGCTACGTGCGCTTCTTACAAACGACCTTCACGGTCCTGAGCTTAGTGAACTCTATCCTCTTATCAAAGATGATCTGGCTAAAATTTTAATCTAGGAGCAAAAATGATACTTTCCACCCTATTTTCAGCGATCGCAAACATTTTGCACCTTATTATCACGGTCTATACTTGGGTCGTCATCGCAGCAGCTCTGATTAGCTGGGTCAGACCTGATCCTAGCTCGCCGGTCGTACAGCTACTTTATAGGCTAACTGAGCCGGTTTATAGCTTTATTAGGCGCTACATAAAGACAAATTTTAGCGGCATCGACTTTACTCCGCTTATTGTGCTTTTAGCACTTCAATTTTTAGATCAATTTTTAATAAGGCTTTTATTTGGTTTTGCTGCGTCACTTTAGTATTTTCTCTCTTGTCTGTGTTACTCTTTTGGCCAAAATTTATACCTACGAAGAGCTAAAAAACGAGCCAAAAAGCCTAGCAAAAGACTACTACATAAACCGCCTCATCAACGAAGGTAGCTACACAAAAGAGCAGATTGCAGATCTTTCGCGTGATGTATTTAGAAAAGCAGGCCTTGTTCAAAAATCAATCGATAAAATTTTGCCTCCAAAAGCAGCTCCTAGCAAATGTCCTGGTATAAATGCAAAAAATATCACCCAGGCAAATCTAACCTGCCAAAATTTGTTAACATCTATTGCGTTTAGCTTAAAGCTTGATAACCATACTCGTGAAATTTTAGCAACCAATCTTGCAAAGACAAATCCAGAAAAATCAAAAATTTTACTCGCACTAAATGAGACAAATCCAGCCCAGGCATTTGTAAAACTAAACGATACAAAGAGCTTTTTAGAACTTTTTAACGCCTCTAGTCCACAGAACAAAAATACACTTTTTAGTGAAAGCTTTGATGCAAATTTCATGACCAAGCTCTACTCGCAAAAGGACTTTACAAATTTATTAAACGACCTTGTTTTTAACAAGAAAAATGAAGATTTTAGAAGAAATTTGCTGAGTATTGATCCAGCTGTCACCGAAAAAAGTGATGCTTTTACGCTTGGATTAAATGCAATTTTACTAGGACAAGACGATATCGCTTTTAGTCTTTTTGCAAGAGCCAAGAGTACATTTGAAAGGGCATGGCAAAGAGATAATGCGACCTTTTGGCAGTACCAGATAAGCAAAAACGAAAGCTTTTTAAAAGAGCTAAGTGCCAGCAAGGACGCAAATATCTACTCGCTTTACGCAAGAGATGTGGTAGGTGGTGAGCCGCTTGAGGTTATAGTGCCAAGACCAAGCAAACAAAACATTGAAAATTTTGATGTGAGCGATCCATTTTTATGGAATAAAACTGTAGCCCTTGCAAAGGATATGAACGCCACGCAAGCAAGCGAATTTGCGAAGAAATTTTATACAAACGAAAGTATCGGTGCCTATGCATACTTCATGCAAAAGGCGCATGGCTGGGAGAAGCAATACTTCTTGATGCCAAGCTCTCCTGAGCTTGAGGGCATCAGCAACGAGAGAAAATCGATGATCTACGCATTGGCTAGACAAGAGAGCCTTTTTATCCCAAGCGTTGTTTCTACTTCATACGCTCTTGGTATGATGCAGTTTATGCCATTTCTAGCAAATGCGATCGGTAAAAAAGAGTTAAAAATTCAAAATTTTGATGAGGATGATCTTTTTAAAACAGATATTGCATTTAAATTTGCAAATCACCACTTAAACTATCTTGATAAATTTCTCTATCACCCGCTATTTACAGCCTACGCATATAATGGCGGTATCGGCTTTACCAAAAAAGTCATCACAAGAGATGATATGTTTAAAGAGGGAAAATTTGAGCCATTTTTATCGATCGAGCTAGTCCCTGTTGCAGAGACTAGAAACTACGGCAAGAAGGTGCTTGCAAACTACGTGATCTATATGGCGCTTAATGGTTCCAGTATAAAGATTTCGCAACTTTTCGAAAATTTAACAAAACCGGCTTTGACTGATAAATTTCGAAACTAAGCGCAAGATTGTCGCTTTGCTTACTTGGTGCGGTCACTTCATAATAAACTGCCCAAGGCATAGAAAATCCAGCAAATTTTAGCATCTCGTCATTTTCATCAAGTAGCCTTGCATTTGTGGCATTTGAGTCGTTGTTTACCTTGATATTATTTAGCTCACTAGCGTGCTCTTTTGGATTTATGGCCACCAAAAAGTGCTCTTTGCTTGCATCTAAATCTGAGTTATAAATAGGATTTAGATAAGTTGCTACAACTAGCGTTCTATCGGTGCCGTCAATGATCTCGCTCTTACTTGTGTAAGCCAAAAGCTCATTTTTTAATGGCTCATGCACGATCACTTTTTGATCGGCGCAGCCAAATATCATCAAAACAAATATAAAAAATAGTGTAAATTTTCTCATAAAAACTCTTAAAAGGTTAAATTTTCTCGCATTTTAGCATTTTATTTTTTAAATTTCACTCATAAATTTTAAAGCCAAGATGAGCTATAATCGCAAGAAATTTTAATGAAAAAGGCTCTTATGAAAAGACTTGCCATTGCTTTTTCTGGCCCTTCAAATAGCGGAAAAACGACGCTTATCTTAAAAGTCGCAAAAAAATTTATAGATGATGGGCTAAAGGTCGTTGTGGTCAAGCACGACCCAGGCGACAAGGCCAAATTTGACGTTGAAGGCAAGGATAGCTTTAAATTTTCCCAGGCAGGAGCCGACGTAGTCGTGATGAGTCCGACTAGAACGACTTATTTTTCACAAAGCTCACAAGAGATAGGCGAGGTCATAAGGATGATCGGCGAGTTTGACATGCTCTTAGTCGAGGGGCTAAAGACGCTACCACTGCCAAGACTAAGCGTTTTTAAAGGTGAGATCGACGAATCTTATCTTAGCTTTTCAGATGCGATCGCCACTTATAAAGAGCAGATCCCTTACGAGATCACCAATCTAAATTTAGACGATATAGACGCCATTTGTGCGTGGATAATCAAAAATGCAAAGGCTGTATAATGCAAGAATTAAACCAAATTTTTAACACCATAAAAGAGATCGCAAAAGAGATAAGCGAAGTGATAAAATACGCCGATCTTGGCTACACAACTCACGAAAACGCAACCGGCGACACACAGCTAAAGCTTGATGTCAAAAGCGACGAGATCATCACAGCTAAATTTAAGGAGCTTGCCTGCGTAAAAGCGCTAATTAGCGAAGAAAAAGAGGACGAACTTGAGATAAACAAAAATGCTAAATTTATCATCGCTTACGATCCACTTGATGGCTCAAGCCTAGTTGATGTAAATTTCGCCGTTGGCTCGATCTTTGGTATCTATGAAAACGAAGTAAAACCAGAAAATTTAATAGCCGCAGCTTACAGCATCTATGGCCCAAGACTTGAGCTGGTAATTGCTGAGAAAAAGGGTGCTTTGCCTAAATTTTATAGACTTGGCAAAGAGGGCGAGTTTAAATTTATAAAAGAGCTTGAGCTAAAAGAAAAAGGCAAGCTAAATGCCACGGGAGCCACACAAAAAGGCTGGAGCCAAACGCATAGAAATTTTATAAACGAGCTATTCAACCAAGGATATAGGCTAAGATACTCAGGTGCGATGGTGAGCGATCTGCATCAAATTTTACTAAAAGGTGGCGGGCTTTTTAGCTACCCAGCAACGAGCGATCATCCAAATGGCAAGCTAAGGGTAGTCTTTGAGGTATTGCCATTTGCCTTCATATATGAAAACGCAAAGGGCGCAACGACAAACGGCAAAAACCAAACGCTTTTTGATATAAAAATAGAAAAAATTCACCAAACAACGCCATGTTTTTTTGGCTCACACGATGAAATTTCTCTTTTGCATAAATTTTACGAGAAAAAATAATGCAAGAAAACGAGCAATTGGACGCATTTGAACTAGCCTTGAAGCAAAAGGCAAAGATCTTGCAAGAATGCCAAGAACAAAAAGGGCAAAAAAGCTGCTTTAACTGCGAAGTATTTTTTGACTGCGAGACAAGAAAAGAATATGTAAACAGTTGCTATAACTCAATGTCAAAAGGCAATACCGGCAGCGACGGTGGATTTGATTTCTAAAAATTTAAAGGATAAAAATATGAAAGAAAAAGCTTATATAACGACACCAATATATTATGTAAACGACGTGCCACACATTGGCCATGCATATACGACCATCATCGCTGATACACTTGCTAGATTTAACCGCTTGCAAGGCAAAGAGACTTATTTTATGACAGGCACAGACGAGCATGGACAAAAGATCGAGCAGGCAGCTCGTGCTAGAGGCAAAACTCCAAAAGAGTATGCTGACGAGATCAGTGCGAAATTTAGATCACTTTGGGATGAGTTTGAGATAAGCTACGACCATTTTATAAGAACAACCGACGAAGAGCACAAACAAACCGTGCAAAATGTCTTTGAAAAAATGCAAGCAAATGGCGACATTTACAAAGGCGAATATGAGGGATTTTACTGCGTTAGCTGTGAAACTTTTTTTAACCAAAGAGACCTACTAGAAGACAACCACTGTCCAGACTGTGGCCGCGTGACGTCTTTAGTCAAAGAAGAGAGCTACTTTTTCAAGCTTTCAAAATATGAAGACGCGCTTTTAAAATGGTACGAAAATGACGAGCTTTGCGTCATCCCAAAAGGCAAGAAAAACGAGGTCGTAAGCTTTGTAAAAGGTGGACTAAAAGATCTTTCAGTAACTAGAACGAGCTTTGATTGGGGCATAAAGCTACCAAAGAGCGCAAACGACGACAAACACGTTATGTACGTTTGGCTTGACGCGCTTATAAACTACCTAACAACACTAGGATATTCAAGAGATGACGCTAGAATGGATCTTTGGCCATACACTACTCATATCGTTGGCAAAGATATTTTACGCTTTCACGCAGTTTACTGGCCGGCATTTTTGATGAGTCTTGGCTTACCATTACCAAAACACGTAGCAGCGCACGGCTGGTGGACCATAAATGGTGAAAAAATGAGCAAAAGTAAGGGTAATGTTATAAACCCAAGAGAGGTTGCAAACGCTTACGGGCTTGAAAATTTCAGATACTTTTTGCTTAGAGAAGTACCATTTGGTCAAGATGGCGATTACAGCCAAAAGGCTTTGATTGAGCGTATAAATTCAGAACTTGGCAATGGACTTGGTAACTTGCTAAGCCGTATTGTTGGCATGAGTGCAAAGTATAGCGACTATAAAATCGGTTCAAAAGACGTGATCAAATTTCACAAAGCCGAACTTGATGAGGCGAAGGGCTACCTTGATGAGGCTATAAAAAATTTAGAAATTTTAGCAACAAACCGCTATTTAGAGGATCTTTGGAAGGTCGTAACGCTTGCAAATGCAGCCGTTGCGAAGTATGAGCCATGGTCACTTGTAAAAGCTGGCAAAACTGACGAGGCAAACGCGCTTGTGGCACTTTGCGCAAATTTACTTGCAAAAGTGGCGATACTGCTTAGTCCAGCCATGCCAAAAATTTGTGCTAAGATAGCTGACACGCTTGGCTTTAGCATAGACACAGCATCTTATGAAAGTCTTGTTTTGAAAAATGAAATTTCAAATTTTGTAGCAAAAGCTACCGAGCCACTTTTCCCAAGAATAGAAAAAGAGCTAATGAGCGAGGCAAATGAGTCAAAGGTTGAGGTAAAAGCTGAGCCAAAAGAGGAGAAAAAAGAGGACGAAATCATTAGCATTGATGACTTTGCAAAGGTGGTGATAAAAGTAGGTGAAGTGCTCGAGTGCGAGAGAGTCGAGGGTAGTGAGAAACTGCTTAAATTTAAGATAGATCTTGGCGAGGAGCAGCCGCGTCAAATTTTATCTGGCATCGCAAAATACTACGAGCCTAGCTCGCTTGTGGGCAAACAAGTTTGCGTTTTAGCAAATTTAAAAGAGCGAACGATGATGAAAAAATATGTCTCTCAAGGCATGATCCTAAGCGCATCTGATGGCTCACTAACACTTCTTGGTACGCAAGGTAAAGTTAAAAATGGCGCGATCGTTGGCTAAATGACAATAGAAAATTTAACTCGTCTAATAAATGCCGAGGCTCTAAATGCACCGACGATAACTAGCGTAAGCGAGTTTGTTTTCGAACTAAAGCATGTAAGACGTGGCTTTGCCTATATTTGCTTAAACGCAAACGATAGCGACATAGAAACAGCGATTAAACAAGGCGCATACGCCATAATTAGCGAAGATAATGTGTCAATTATCGACAAAGAGATCGCCTTTTTAAAAGTTAGTAGCTTACAAACTGCCATGATAAAACTCATGAGATTTGAGGCTACTCACAAAGATTTAAAATTTTGCGCCGTAAATCCTTTTATAAATGACTTTTTAGAAAAATCAAAGCTTGGCTCTAATGCACACGTCATGTCAAAAAATATCACTGAGCTTTTTAATCAAATTTTTCACGCAAAGGTCTTTGATATCTTTTTTGGCGATGATACAAGAACACTTCAGAGAATATCGCCTCTTTTTGAGACCATTTACACAGATACAACTATGCACGAGATAAATCCAAGCTCGATATTTTTTACAAGCACAGTCTTTAAGCAAACATACTATCAAAACTTAAACATACCACGAGTTTTTACTGGGATGTTTTATGGGCTTTTAAAATTTCTTGATAGCAATAAAATTTCATTTAAGCCCTATGAAGGTAGGATTAGTGGGCACTTTGATCCGATTTTCATAGACAAAAATTTTTCTCCAACAAGCTTTGGAAATAGCTTTAGAGCTATAATCACTGAGAGTGATGAAGATCTATTTGTAAGTCAAAGTATATTTTTAAATAAAAAATTTAGCCCTGATGAGATAAAAATTTGTTTGCCTGAGGGCTCTTTATTAAAAGTACAAAATGCTATTTATTTTAAAAATTTAGGCGAGATAAAAAAACTAAAAAACTTTGTTTATATATTGATCTTATGCCAAAAAGAAGAACTCCTAGAAGAGCTTCACAAAACCACCGAAGAAAATTCGCTATTTTAGTTTGGCTTTTTTTCGTTTATTAGATCAATAAGCCTAACATCCTCACTTCTTACAATTAGACTTTTAGGCAACTCAAATTTCTTGATAACCTCGCACTCTTTTTCTCTCATTTCGCCATCATCTTTTTCATGATCAAATCCTAATATATGAAGCAATCCATGTGTAAAAAGTAGTGCGGTTTCGGCCTCTTCGCTATGATTTAGCTCAGTTGCTTTCTCTTTTACCATATCTTTATTTATAACAATTGAGCCAAGTGGAGCGTGAATGACAAGCTCAAGCGGAAAGCTTAAAACATCTGTCGTTTTATCAATGCCTCGCTCAGTTTTATTTAGTTCTCTCATTTCTTCCTTATCAACAAAAACTAGCTCGATTTCTCCTAGTGTCAAATATTCACAAATTTCATCTAAAATTTTTGGATAGCTCTCTTCGCAAAGTATCATTTTAGGCTCTTTCCTTAGTAACTTTTTGTATAATTCTAGCAAAAATAAAAGGCAAAATATGAAAAAAGCAGTTTGTATAATGAGCGGCGGTATGGATAGCACGCTTTGTGCTGTAATGGCAAAAAAGGCTGGATATGATATCGTAGCGCTTCATTTTGACTATGAACAAAGGACGATGAGGCGCGAGAAGCGTGCGTTTGATGAGATATGTGAGCGACTAGGGGTTGCTAAAAAGCTTAGCCTTGATGTTAGCTTTATAGCACAAATCGGTGGAAATTCGTTAACAGATACCAGCATAAAAATAAGAAAAGATGGGGTAGAAAAAGACGTGCCAAATACCTATGTACCTTTTAGAAATGGCGTGTTTATCTCTGTCGCTGCCGCACTTGCTGAAAAAGAGGGAGCAGAAGCTATCTATATCGGTGTCGTAGAAGAAGATAGCTCAGGGTACCCAGACTGCAAAGAGAGCTTCATAAAAAGAATGAACGAAGCTATAAATTTAGGCACATCAGATAGCTTTTCTTGCCAGATAGTTACACCTCTTGTAAATTTAAGCAAGGCTGATATCGTAGCAAAGTCACTTGAACTTGACTCACCAATAGAGCTAACCTGGAGCTGCTATGAGAGTGAGGACGAGGCATGCGGACTTTGTGATAGCTGTAGGCTAAGGCTAAATGGCTTTAAAAAGGCAAACGCCACTGATAAAATCACATATAAAAATCAAAAATTTTCCTTATGAGCCTCTAAAAGTGGCAAATTATTAAGCAAGGGTATTAAAGATATATCAACGCTTAGGCTCTTACTACCTACCAAAAACATAAATTCTCGATCAAGCTTGCCCAAATTTAATAAAGAAGATTAAAAAGTAGTTGATAAATTTAGTCAAGGGTACAGTAAAAATTTCTAAGTCAGTGGTCACTGCCACGGCTTTTTAGTGATCTTTATTTTTTCTTATTGTCTTGTTTTTTTATTTTGATCGCTTTGGATTTTTTCTAAATTTATATATCCCATTTCAACGAGTTTATTATAAATTTGAGCGATTTTTGGTCCAGCCGCACTTCCACCATGGCCACCATGCTCGATAACCATTGTGATGACATATTGCGGATCTTCATAAGGTGCATATGTAGTCATCCACGCATGAGATCTTTGCAAATACGCCATATCCTCTTCTTTCATACGCTTCTTTTCAGTTTGAGAAATTCCAACGACCTGGGCAGTACCGGTCTTTGCAGCAACTTTGACTAGGCTTCCAATAAAATGCCTATTTGCCGTGCCTCTTGGGTGATTTGCCACTTCATACATTGCATGCCTAATGGCAGGTAGCTGTGACTTTTCAAACGGCGTAAAAGCATCATCTGTTGGCGTAAAATCAACATCCTTGCCATCTATGCTCTTTAAAAAATGTGGCGTTACATTTAGCCCAGTTGCAAGGCCTGCTGTGTATTTAGCCACCTGCATAGGCGTGACTAAGAAATTTCCCTGTCCGATAGAAGTGATAAGGGTCTCACCTTGAAACCACGCTTTGCCATACTTCCTCATCTTCCACTCTCTACTTGGCAAAGTCCCCACAAACTCATTTGGCAAATCAACCTCGGTTTTTCTACCAAAACCCATACGTTCAAGTATCGGCACAATAGCGTCGATCCCTATCTTTTGACTACCTTTATAAAAATAATCATCACAGCTCTCTCTAATTGCCGTATTCATATTAACATTTCCATGTCCGTGAGAGTTCCAGCAGCGGAATTTACGCCCTCCGAGCTCATACGAGCCACTACAAAAAAAGCTATCGTATTTACTCATGCCATTATCCAAAAACGCAAGCGCCATACCCATTTTTACGACCGAACCTGGCGGATAAAGGCCGTTTATTAGCTTATTTGTAAAAGGATGATCGACGTTTTTTACAAGCTCTTCCCATTCAGGCTGAGAAATTCCAAGTACAAATGGATTTAGATCATACTCAGGAAAGCTTCCTGCTGCGATGATAGCACCGTCTTTTAGACTCATAACGATAACGCTTCCTGCATCCTTGCCAAAGACATCGGCCACAAACTGCTGAAGCTCAAGATCGACTGCAAGCTTGATGTTTTGACTTTGTGGCGCTTGATAGTTTATCTGCTCGATCTCTTCATTTAAGGCATTTACCTTTATCTTTTTAAATCCCTGAATTCCTTGTAAGATCGGATTATAAAACCGCTCCACGCCACTTCTTCCAATATAATTTGTAAGCTTTGTCAAAGGATCATTATCCATATCTTTTTGATTTGCCCTACCGACATAGCCGATGATGTGAGAAGCCAGATCGTTATATGGATAGTGGCGTTTTGAAGCGGGTCTTATCTCTAAATTTTCACGCAAAGAAAGTGATGCAAAAAATGGTAAAAATTTATCATAATCAATAAATTCGACCACATTTATAAAATCTTGGTTATAAGCTGAATCATTTTTTATGTATTCATTTTTAAGCTTTGTAACATTTAGATCACTAAATAGTGAGCCAATGTAAGCTAGCTCATCATCTAAAATTTTTACCTTTTTATTAGCACTTAAATGAGGCCTAATGGATACTGAAAAGCCAAGACGATTAACAGCCATTGGCTTATCATGTGCGTCAAAGATGATACCCCTAACTGGCGGAATATAAATAGTCTTTATCGCGTTTTGTTCTGCAATCTCGTTGTAGTAAGTATTTGAGTTGATGCTTAGGTGATAAATTCGTCCCAAAAGTATAATCCAAAAAAGAGCGATTACACTAAAGACGATGCGCATCCTCATAGCACTTTATCCCTAAAAAGAACGATAGCAAGGATACTTTCAAATGCTATAAAAAATAGATATTCAGACGAAAATGCTAAATTTTGCTCATTTAAAACATAAGCAAATAGATTATTTACAAGAAATGTTAAAGTATATCCAGCTGCTACAAAGATGATAAGTAGGCAGTTTCGCCACTTCATCGTGGTATAGAGCCAGTCTAGAATAAAATTATAAAAAAGTAAAAAAGCAATAATCGTTGAAAAAAGATGAAATCCATGGATTTGCTCAGCAAATATTATAAAAATTATCGCAAAGTACCAATTATGCTTAAACTCGTCGTATTGCTTTTGTTTTCTTGAATACTCCAAAATCATATAAGTAAAAAAAATGCCAATGAGTGGCGGCAAAAAGCCAAATTGCGTAGTTGCGATCTCATACGAGAATAAAAAAACAGCCCACCAAAATTCTTTAAAAATTTTAATATCTAAGCTGCTTATGGTTTGCATTTTATCTACCAAGAGCGTTATTTATGATAGCTTCTCTAGCCTTTTCGATACCGCTTTTATTAAGAGTTGAGACCAAGATACCGCTTGGATCAAATTTCATTACCGCACTCTTTTGGCTTTGATTTAGCTTATCGCTTTTTGTATATAAATTTAAAATTTTCTGATCAGCCCTTAAAAAGCTTTTTAGATAAGCATCCACATTTACGTCTATATCTAAATCAAAATGCCTAGCATCAATTAGGTGTATAAAAAGCCTTATATCGCTTCTAAATTTCAAAAACTCATCTAAATTTTTACGCCATTCATCATGCTTTGACTTTGCCACTTTTGCATAGCCAAAGCCTGGCAAATCAACCAAAATGAGCTTAAATCTATCTTTTTCTTCCTGCTCGTCTTTTTGCTCACAAAACTCAGCCTCAAAGAAATTTATAAGCTGAGTTTTGCCAGGAGTCGATGAGCTTTTGGCTAGATTTTTTTGATTTACAAGTGTATTTATGAGGCTACTTTTACCAACATTTGATCTCCCCAAAAAGACGACTTCGCTTGTTACAAAGCTTGGAGCCTCTTTTATACTTGGACTTGATGTGATAAATTTAGCACCTAGTGGCCTTATCACTTATCTTTTTCCTCTACCTGAAAGATAAACTTAACAGGCTTTTTTTCATCACTATTTACACTATATGTGCCATCTTTTTGATTAACAACGATCTTTTCGCCATAAACATTTTTATCAGTTTCTACCTCATGCAAATAGCCATTTCCACTAACAGTATAGATCTGTTTTGCTGGCTCGTATGTAAGAGTATTGCCTTTGCCGTCGTAGTGCTTATCTTTTATAAAAATTTTAGCTCTTGCATTGCCAGTGGCCACATATTTTATAGGTTGACGTTTTTTGTCAAAATAGACAACCACTTTATCTGCCTTAAGCTCATCAAATGAACCCTTTTTGATATTTACATTACCTATAAATTCACTAGTTTGCTTATTCTCATCTGCAAAAAAATCATTTGATGTAATTTCAACTTGCTCTGCATTTAAAAATGTAAAACCCAATATCACCGCTAAAATCGCTGATTTTCTTCTACCCATGCCCTTAACCCTTTTACCTGCGTTTGTTTTTTAGCAAGATCATAGCTTCCACTCTCACCCAGTGCCTTATCATTATTTCTTATGAGCGTGAAATTTGCTTCAGATCTTACTATTTTTGTTTTTGTTCCATATATCACTTCGTCACTTATAAATCTCAAACTATCGTTGTTTTCATAGTTTGCATTCTTTTGAAAGATGATTTCGTCATTTTGTGAGATTGCTTTGTCTGAGCTTAAAAAATGTTTTAAATTTCCTCTTAAAATTTTTGCTTTAAAACTCAAAAATTCATCTTTATCATTGTATCTATTTAGCTCATCAGCCTCGTAGACTCCGCTTATTTTCGTGGAATTTATCTCATAATCTATCACATCATTTATTTGCATATTTGATATCTTTGTATCGATCTTTAAAACATTTGCAAGGTATGGATCTTGAGCTGCCAAAAATATCATCACGACACTAAAAATTGCCACGACGAAGTAGAAAATTTTTACAACCAACGCTTAGACCACTCGTCATATAAATTTTCTGATTTTATAATAAGCTCGATCATCTCTCTAACCGCGCCATTGCCACCTTTATGCTTTAGTTTTGTCTTTACATCAAGCTCTTTTATCGCATCTTTTGGCTTAAAGCTCCAAGCAACTGCATTCAAAATTTTATAGTCATTGTAGTCATCGCCGATAGCTGCTGCGTTTTTAAAGCTAAGCCCTTCAAATTTTAATATCTCACTCGCAACTTCAAATTTATCACCAACTCCTTGATAGACGTGATTTATCTTTAGATCCTCAGCTCTTCGCTCAACAATGGCTGACTTTCTACCTGTAATGATAGCTACCTTTTTGCCAAGCTTTAGCCAGCTTTCTATCGCATAGCCATCTTTTACATCAAAAAATTTAAGCTCTTCACCATTTGCATTATAGATGATCTTGCCATCAGTGAGGCAGCCATCAACATCTAAAAATATAATCTCTATCATAAAACACCCTTTGTGCTTGGTGTGCCTATCCTTACGTTTTTGGCAAGTGCTCTACGAAGTGCTACAGCAAATGATTTAAAAGTTGCTTCTATGATGTGGTGAGTGTTTTTACCGCGAATTTGATTTAGATGAAGCGTGATACCAGAATTTATAGCAACTGCCCTAAAAAATTCCTCCACAAGCTCAGTGTCAAACTCCCCTACTTTGGCATTTTCATTAAAATTTTCATATACAAGGTAGGCTCTATTGCTAAGATCTAGCGCACAAAAAACAGCCGCCTCGTCCATAACGATGCTCGCCTCGCCAAATCTCTCAACGCCGCTTAGTGGATACAAGGCCTCTTTTAAAAGCTGACCCAAAACTATGCCTACATCCTCAACGCTGTGGTGAAAATCCACATAGGTATCGCCCTTGCATGAAATTTCAAGATCGAGCAAAGAATGCTTAGTAAATGCCTCAAGCATATGGTCAAAAAAGCCAATACCTGTGCTTATCTTTGCAACCCCAGAGCCATAAATTTTAAGCTTCATTGAGATTTGTGTCTCTTTTGTATTTCTAGTTAGTTCTAAAATTTCTTCTCTCACGTCCTAACCTCTTACTATAAATGCACCTTGGAATTTACCGCTTCTTGCATAATCCCTGGCCTCGTCCTCGCTTCTAAAGCCATTCAAAAATACCCTATAAATGGTCGAGCCGTCTATGGTAAATGTCCTGACTACCGACTTGTAGCCATCTATGCTTTGATGCTCTCTTTGATATCTGTTTGCGCCCTCAATGTTTTTAAACGAGCCTATCTGCACCATAAAATCTCCACCCACGACTCTCTGCTCTGATGAGATCACGATGCCTCCAGTTGGGGCTGTGGGTGAGACTGGATTTGGCACTTTTATACCAGTACTTGTTGGTTTTGTTTGAGTATTAATGCTAGCAACAGCATTTATATCTTCATTAAAACCTATGACTTCCATACTGACTGGAGCTGTGCCTGTACCGATAATATCAAGTTTAGTCGCAGCCGCCTTTGAAAGGTCTAAAACTCTATCAGCCACAAAAGGTCCACGATCATTTACACGCACAATAACGCTTTTTTGATTTCTTAAATTTGTTACTTTAAGGATCGTATTCATCGGCAAAGTTTTGTGTGCTGCAGTCATGTTGTACATATTATAAATTTCGCCGTTTGAGGTTGTTTTACCATGAAAATTTGGACCATACCAGCTTGCTGTGCCACTTGCCTTATCACCCACACTTACAACGGTTGGGTAGTATGTTTTGCCATTTATCGTGTAAGGCCTCATTGTTGCTTTTTGGATAGAAGCTGAATTGTTGCCCTTTACATTAGTTGGGCCACTTGGTGTAAATGGTGCCCCGTTCCAAGAGCAACCAGTAACTAGAAGAGTAAAACTTAGCCCTATATAAAATTTTAGGCTCTTATGGTATGACAATATTTGCTCCAACATTTAAATTTGAACTAGCAAAAGAATTTGCATCTTTTAAATCTTTTTCGCTTACATTAAATTTTTTAGATAAAGAAGTTATCGTATCACCAGTTTGGACTATATAGTTTTGAGATTTATTTTGGGCAGAAAATGGAATAATTAGTTTTTGATTATAGCTTACGGCATTTGTGCTAAGCTCGTTGTAGTCCTTGATCGCTCTATGACTAACACCTGTTTTTTTAGAGATAGAAAGTAATGTTTCGCCTTTTTTTACAACGTAGGTATAAAAATTATTTTTACCGTTAAATGGCTTGAAATTTTCTGCAAAAAGCTGTTTTTTATTTTCAGGGATATAAACATAATAATCTTTTAGGGTTGGTGGAGTAAATACAAATTTTAAATGTGGGTTGTTGTTTTTCATCTTTTTTGTACTAAGGCCGATACTATCGCCTATTTGAGCTAAATTTGTACCACCAGGTACTTTTACTTTTACAAGCTTTAGTCCTCCGTTTATGTTCAATAAAGATGAATCTTTAGACATCAAGAAGTCCGCGTCTTTTGCGGTATATGCTGCTCTTAAAATTTTGATAACAAAATTTCTAGTTTCGGCTGGAAGGTATTTTTTCTCTGCGTCAAGAAGCGTTACAAGGTCATCTGTACCAGCTTTTTGTATAGCTCTTTTTAAGGCTCCATCGCCGCAGTTATAGGCCATAGCTGCTAGATACCACTTACCAAATTGATTTTTCAGTGATCTTAGATAATTTGTAGCTGCAATAGTTGATTCAACCGGATCTTTTCTCTCATCTACATATTGACCTACTTTTAAACCATGAAGCCTAGCCGTTTGCTCCATAAACTGCCACATGCCAGTAGCTTTTGCGTTTGAGACTGTGTGATTTGAAAAGCCTGATTCTATCATAGCTAGATAAAAGAATGACTCAGGTACGCCGGATTTTTTGATCTGCTCTTTTACCATCGGTATATACATATAACCATTTTTTAGAGATTCTGTAAATGTTTCAAGTTGTGATTGTTTGATACCTTGCCTCATCTTTGCATAGTGAGAAGTCTTCATAAAGCTAGCGTCAATATCCAGCTCTTTTAAAATTTTTACCTGAGTGTCGTATGAGCTCTTTTCAGGCGTATTTGCTAGTAGCAAGCTACTACATGCAAACATTAAAAATATTTTAAGCATTGCTTTCATTTCTATCCTTTTTCGTGTCAAAACTTAAGATGCTAGCATCTTAAACAAGCACAATGCCTAAATTTCAGGCAAAGCACTTAAACAACCTTTTGGCATTATTTGAAGTTTTTTCACAAACAACTTCAAACTCAAGGTTTAAAATTTCAGCTATCTTTTTAGCAACAAATGTCGTAAACGCCGGCTCATTTCTCTTACCACGATTTGGTTCTGGTGTGAGATAAGGAGCGTCAGTTTCAATAACTATCCTATCAAATGGGATTTTTGGCAAGATTTCGACTAAATTTTTAGCATTTTTAAATGTTAAAACACCGCCTATGCCAAAGTAAAAATTCCCAAATTTACAAAGCTCTAAAAGGAGTGGCGAAGCATTATAACAGTGCAAAATCGCTCCAGCTTCAAGCTTTGGTGCATACTCTTTTAAGATATTAAAAGAGTCCTCATTAGCCTCCCTAATGTGAAGAATAACGGGTTTTTTTAACTCAACAGCTAAATCAAGTTGAGCTAAAAAAATACGTTTTTGATCCTCTTTT
This sequence comes from Campylobacter concisus, assembly GCF_002165785.1. Lineage (GTDB taxonomy): Bacteria > Campylobacterota > Campylobacteria > Campylobacterales > Campylobacteraceae > Campylobacter_A > Campylobacter_A concisus_W. Next base: position 160,864 of record NZ_NDYO01000006.1, on the reverse strand, counting down.
TCTTTTATCTTTTCATTTTCATCTTTTGGTAAGCGAAAGTAGTCAAGACCACATTCACCAATCGCCACACACTTTTCATCTTTAGCAAAATTTCTTAAAATTTCAATACTAAAACTCTCTTTATCATATGGATGAACTCCAGCGGCAAAGAAAATGTCAGAATTTTCACGCGCTATTTTAGCCGCTTTTGGTAAATCATTAATATCAGCTCCCGGGATAATAAAGCCTTTTAGCCCTAAATTTCTAGCTTCATCTAAAATTTTATCAAGGTCAGGATCATAAACTTTACTATCTAAATGACAATGCGTATCTATAATCATAAAGCTATTTCTACTCTGTTTCTACCATTTTCTTTTGCGGTATAAAGTGCTGAATCGCAAGCCTCAAGCATATCGTCTATCTCGCAATGCCCATTGCCAAAAGATACACCTATTGATATAGTAACTTTTACTTTTTCCTTTTTTATAGTTACTTCATTTTCAGCCACTTTGGCTCGTAAATTTACAAAAAATTTAACAGCTTCTTCTTTATTTATCTTTTTAAGGACAACGCAAAATTCTTCGCCGCCAAATCTAGCAACAATATCACTTCCTTTTGTATTGTCATTTAAAATTTTTGCGATTGATTTTAGTACCTTATCTCCGCCATCATGGCCATATTTATCATTTATCTTTTTGAAATAATCAACATCAATCATTGCAAAAGCATAAGGCTCATTAGTCTCTTCAGCTACTTGAACATACTCTTCTACGTCAGAATAAAAAAATCTTCTATTATAAACTCCAGTCAAGAAGTCACGATTTGCAAAATTTGCTATCTTGTTTATATTTTCCATCGCCTCGATCGTATTATTAACACGGCATATTAGCTCTTCTTTTGAAAATGGCTTTGCTATAAAATCGCTCGCACCATTTTTTAAAAATATTGATGCGTCAGTCTTTTCGCTAGGCGATGTCATAACAATTACGCCAAGACTATTTTTATCTTTTTCTTTTCTGACCTCTTTTAAAACTTCAAGGCCATCTTTTACTGGCATTCTATAATCAGTTATTATAAGATTTATATCAGGATTATCCGCAAAATAATTCATCGCCTCTTCGCCGTGAGCTGCGGCCAAGACTTTAAACTGAAGGCTGGTTAATATCTTTTTTATCATATTTCTAAAAGGAAGCGAGTCTTCAACAACCAAAACATTGTATTGTCTATTTTTGCTCAGTCTATTTATCATTTGAAAGATATAGTTGATATCGTCCATATTCCCTTTATAAACATAATCCACAATATCTTTATTTATAAAATTTTGCCTTGTTTCATCGTCAATGCTACCTGTTAAAACGATAGCCGAAAGTCCTTTGGAAAGCGCATAATCAACGATCTCTCCATTTGGAGCATCTGGTAAATTTAAATCCAAAATAGTCATAAAATAATCTTTGTCATGCTCGCTAATTAATGTCTTAGCCTCGGCAAAACTATATGCGACATCAATTGCCATCTCATCAATAGTCTTTTCCATTTGCATAACAATCAGCTTTGCTAACGCCTTATTATCATCAACTACAAGGATTCTTTCCATATTATTCCTACAAAAATTTTTATCAAATTAGTGGCGATTTTATCAAATAAATTTATTTATAAAGCTTAAATTAATAATTTAAATTAAGCTACTTTAAAAGCCCTTTCGCAAAATTTATTGCTTCTTCACTTATGTGCTCACCGCTTATCATACGTGCTAATTCGCTCACTCGTTCATCTTTATCAAGCTCTCTTACAACCGAGCTTTCACCGTGACGCTCAACCAAAAAGTGAGAATTTGCCTTTGAGCTAAGCTGCGGCTGGTGTGAAATGGCGAAAATTTGATAGAAATTTGCAAGCTTAAGCAAGACATTTGCGATGCTCATCGCCTCTTTTCCGCTTAAATTTGCATCTATTTCATCAAGTATGATGACATCACCGCCCGTTTTTGTGATCTCGCTAGATGCGGCTATAAAAGCCAGTCTTAGGCGGTTTAGCTCGCCTGAGCTTAAATTTTTAAGTGAGGTCTCGTTTAAATTTAAACAAACCTCATCAAGCCCTAAAATATCAAGTCTTTTTTCTTCTATTTTTAGTGTAATATCTGGCATATAAAGCTCTTTTAGGTATAAATTTATCATCGTCTCAAGCTCTTTTAAATTTACGCCCCTTACCCTGCTTAAAGCGCCAGCTAGCTCATTTGCCTTTTTGCTCAAAATTTCAAATTTCTTCTCAAGCTCACTCTTTTCAAAGCTTAAATTTTCATATCTGGCAAGCTCTTTTTCCTTTTTAGCAAGTGCTTCCAACGCCTCCTCCTCGCTGCCATAACGCCTAATGATGGCATTAAGAGCCTCTATCCTATCAAGCACGCTCTCCACGTCGATATCGTCAAGCTCCTCCATATTTAGGCTATCTCTTGCGACCCTTAGCTCGTTCATCGCATCTTCAAAAAAGCCATTGTCAAGGTCGCTGATGCTTAGCGCCTCATTTACGCTGTGCTCTAGCTCAAATATCCGCTCAGCCCTAGCCCACGCCTCATTTATCTTATCTTTTTTACTAAGCCTTTTTTTAGTCTCCATAAGCTCTTCAAACTCGCCTTTTTTAGGCCCGACACTTCTTATCTTCTCGATCTCAAAGCTAGCAAGCTCCTTTAGCTCCTCGACCTTTTTCTCTTCCTCTTTTATAGTGGCTAGCTCTTTTGAAATTTTAGAAAATTCCAAAAACGCCTCTTCAAATTCTTGTTTTATCTCTTTAAATTTCTCATTTTTTGAAATTTCAAGTCTGTCAAGCAAATTTAGAAATTTCTCATTTTCAAATTCATTTGCCTCTTTTGCCGAGAGATATTTGATGTGCTCGCGCGCCACTTGGGCTAAATTTTTCTTTGAGATGGCTTGTTGGTTTATAAAATACCTCGTGCTTTTATCTTTTAAAAGCTTGAAAATATTGACCTCTTCATTTTCTATACCAAACTCATCAAGCTCAAATTTATGCTCCACGTCAGCTTCTATCAGCCTTGCCTCGCTATCTTTTAGCCCAAAAACAGCCATTATGGCGCTCATTAGCACAGACTTACCAGCACCGCTAACGCCCGTAAATACGCTAAGCCCCTCTTTGAAATTTAGCTCGACATTTTTAAAATTTAGATAATCTTTAATCAAAATTCGATCAATCATTATAACCCCAGTGAAGTTTCTCTTTTAAAATTTGAAAATAATCCCTGCCAATATGGCGTATCAGCCTCGCTTTTTTGTCGCTGAGGCTCATGCTAACAGCTGAAATTTTACTCATATCAAACCTATCTTGTCCGTCTATAACCAAAATGGCGTCGCTATTTGTTCTAAATTTAACCGTATGATTTTTCGTGAGTACGACTGGACGCTGTGTAAGTGAGTGCGAGCATATAGGAGTTACTGTAAAAACTTCGCTTAATGGATAGATAATAGGGCCATTTGCGCTCATGTTATATGCCGTTGTTCCAGCAGGTGTCGCTACTATAACGCCGTCACCAAAATATGAATTAAAATATTTTTCATTTAAAAGTGCTTCGATATGCGTCATCGAACCACCATTTTTACTAACAATGACTGCATCGTTAAATGCTATCTTTTGCTCAGTTTTGCCATCATTTTTGTGAAGCGTCACATCAAGCATAAAAGGCATTTCTACCTGAAATTTATCATCAAAAAAGTCTTTAAAAAATTTCTCACTCTCATTAATCATTATGTCGGTTAGAAATCCGAGCCTACCAGCGTGTATACCAAGGACAAGTGGCGAGATGTGAGCTAGCTTTCTACAAGTTGAAATGATCGTGCCATCTCCGCCAAGAGTGATCAAAAATTCGCACTCTTTGGCTAGTTTTATCAGCTCAAAACCATTTTTTTCTATACGCTTAGCACAATTTTTTTCAAGCAAAATTTCTGCGTTATACTTTTTTAAAATTTTTTCTAATTTTTCTAAATCTTGCCTAAATAATGGATAATCTTTAGCAATAAGTCCTACTTTTTTTGTGCAAAAAGTATTAAATTTTTGTTCATTTTTCATGCAAATGATTGTAACATATTTTATTTTAACAAAGCTTTTCAAAAGAAAAAAGCGATTATAATTGCCTAAAAAACATTGCAAAGGAGCATTTTATGCGAAGTCATTATTGTACCGATCTTAGCAAAGCTGATATCGGCAAAGAAGTAATACTTTGTGGCTGGGCAAACACATATAGAGACCATGGCGGCGTTGTTTTCATCGACTTAAGAGACGTTAGCGGGCTTATACAATTAGTCTGTGACCCTGCTGACAGCAAAGAAGCACACGACGTGGCTGCAAAAGCAAGAGATGAATATGTCTTAAAAGCAAAAGGAAAAGTAAGAGCTAGAGGCGAAGGACTAACCAATCCAAAGCTAAAAACTGGCGAGATAGAAGTAATAGTAAGTGAGCTAATCATCGAAAATCCAAGCGAGCCGCTACCATTTATGATAGGCGATGAGAGCGTAAATGAGGACATTAGGCTAAAATACCGCTTTTTAGATCTTAGAAGCGAGCGCTTGCAAAATATCTTTAAAATGCGTTCTCGTGCGGCGATCGCAGCTAGAAATAGCCTAGATAAAATGGGCTTTATCGAGTTTGAAACTCCGGTTTTAACACGCGCGACACCAGAAGGTGCTAGAGACTATCTAGTGCCAAGCCGTGTATATCCAGGCCAATTTTACGCACTGCCACAAAGCCCGCAGCTATTTAAGCAGCTTTTGATGTGTTCTGGCTTTGATAAGTATTTTCAGATCGCAAAATGCTTCCGTGACGAGGACTTAAGGGCTGATCGCCAACCAGAATTTACTCAAATAGACATCGAAATGAGCTTTGTTGAGCAAGAAGATATCATAAATATGGCTGAGACGATGCTAAAAGATATATTTAAAGCCTGCGGATACGACATCAAAACGCCATTTAGACGCATGAGCTACAAAGAGGCCACTGAGACTTACGGCTCAGACAAGCCTGATCTTAGATATGATCTAAAAATGATCGATGTGATCGATATTTTCGAGCGCTCAAGCAATGAAATTTTTAGCTCTATCGCAAAAGATAAGAAGAAAAACCGCATCAAAGCGCTAAAAGTGCCAAATGGCGACAACATCTTTAGTAAGCGCGAGATGAATAGATTTGAGGAGTTTGTACGTAAATTTGGTGCACAAGGTCTTGGCTACTTCCAAATGAAAGAAGAAGGACTAAAAGGCCCGCTTTGTAAATTTTTCGAGCAAAGCGATCTTGATGAGATAGTCTCAAGATGTGAGCTAAAAGTTGGTGACGTCGTATTCTTTGGCGCTGGCAAGAAAAAAATCGTGCTTGATTATATGGGAAGATTTAGAATTTTCCTAGCTGAACAAATGGGTATCATCGATCAAGACAAGCTTGAGTTTTTATGGGTGCTTGACTTCCCAATGTTTGAGCAAAACGACGATGGCAGTTACTCTGCGATGCACCATCCATTTACTATGCCAAAAAATATAGACGAGCCTGATCTTGAGGACATCCTCTCTATCGCTCACGACGTTGTGCTAAACGGCTTTGAGCTTGGCGGCGGAAGTATAAGAATTCACAAAAACGATATCCAACAAAAAGTCTTTAAACTTCTTGGCATAGACGAAGAGGAGCAGCGTGAGAAATTTGGCTTCTTGCTTGATGCATTGACATTTGGCGCGCCTCCACACGGTGGTATCGCGATCGGCTTTGACAGGCTAAATATGCTTGTAAATAAAGCAAGCTCGATCCGTGACGTCATAGCCTTCCCTAAAACACAGCGTGCTCAGTGCCCACTCACAAAGGCGCCAAGCTACGCTAGCAACGAACAGCTTAGGGAGCTAGGACTAAGGATAAGAGAAAAAGAGCAAAAGGCTTAAAATTTTTGCAATAAATTTAGACTTTTTAGATGTCTAAATTTGAGTTATTTTATTAAAAGATTAAATTTTTGAGATGAATTTGGATGTTGTGCAGAAAATTTCATCCCAAAGCTAGACATATAGTCTGCTGTAGGGTGAAATTTTCAAACTCATTCAAAGACGCTCAAAAAATATAAAAAGGGAAAGAATGAAAAATTTATTTTTAATCATCGGCGCTCCAGGCAGCGGCAAAACAACAGACGCATCGATCATCGCACAGCATGATGAGAAATTTGCACACTTTTCAACTGGTGATCTTTTAAGAGCTGAAGTCGCAAGTGGTAGCGAGCTTGGCAAACTAATAGATGGCTTTATCTCAAAAGGAAATTTAGTCCCACTTGACGTTGTCGTAAATGCGATCGTCTCAGCTATCAAAAGCTCAAATAAATCAAACATCATAATCGACGGCTACCCAAGAAGCGTTGAGCAAATGACTGAGCTTGACAAAGTCTTAAGCGAACAAGATGAAATTTCTCTAAAGGGCGTCATCGAAGTAGATGTTAGCGAAGATGTGGCAAGAGCAAGAGTGCTCGGCCGTGCAAGAGGCGCTGACGATAATAACGAAGTCTTTAACAACCGCATGAAAGTATATCTTGATCCGATCAAACCTATCCGCAAATTTTACAGCGAAAAAGAGCTACTTCACGTGGTAAATGGTGAGCGTGGCATTGACGAGATCGTAGCTGACATCAAAAATTTACTAGCTAAACTTCTATAAATTTACAGACCTTGCATCACAAGGTGCAAGGTTTTAAAACTTACCTTTTATTAATATCAAAAATGTACTATCCCTTAAAATTTCACAACCAATTTTAAAGGATAAAAATGAAAAAAATTATAATCGCTGCAATATCTGCTAGCATTGCAATGGCTGGAGGCTTCATATCAAAGCACCCAAGCGAAACGATAAGTGTAAAAGATGCCTTAAAACTAAACGACGACACCAAAGTTGTGCTAGAAGGTAAGATAAAATCACATATAAAATCAGACAAATATGAATTTATCGATAAAAATGGTGATGTTATTGTTGTTGAAATCAACAATAACAAATGGGGCAACATAACAGTCAATGAAGATACACCTTTACGAATAAGAGGCGAGATAGATAAAGACCTTATGAAAACAGAGATCGACGTAGATAGCGTAGAAATCATAAGGTAGTTAAAATTTACACGCATTTAATGCAAAAAATACTAAAATCACGAAAATTTCTAACATAAAGGACGAATATATGGACGTTTCAAAAATCAAAGCTGGCTCAAACCCAGACAAAATCAATGCCGTAATCGAAATACCTTATGGCTCAAATATCAAATACGAGATCGACAAAGATAGTGGTGCAGTCGTTGTTGATCGCGTACTTTACTCAGCGATGTTTTACCCAGCAAACTATGGCTTTGTGCCAAACACACTTGCAGCCGATGGCGATCCAGCTGATATTTTAGTGCTAAACGAGTATCCACTCCAAGCTGGTAGCGTCATTCCTTGCCGCTTAATAGGTGTTTTGGTGATGGAAGATGAAGCAGGCATGGACGAGAAGCTTTTGGCTGTGCCAGTTACAAAGATCGATCCAAGATATGAGGCGATAAAAAGCTATGAAGACTTACCAGTTGCAACGCTAAATAAAATTAAAAATTTCTTTGAAACTTATAAAATTCTTGAGCCAAACAAATGGGTTAAAGTCAAAGAATTTAAAGATGCAAATGCTGCAAAAGAGATTTTAGACGCTGCTATTAAAAATTATAAATAATTTATAAGCCCTATTTTAGGGCTTTTCTTTTTAAATTTGTTCGTTTTATACTCCACGTAAAAAAGGCTATTTTTTATATTTAGATAAGCTTTTTCTTGTATAATACGATTTTCTTTCAACTGCGGGTTCATAGCTCAGTTGGTTAGAGCATCCGGCTCATAACCGGATGGTCCCAGGTTCGAGTCCTGGTGAACCCACCACTTACCAATCAAACACTCAAAAGCCAATTTTCTCTTGTTTTTAAAATTTACAAAAATAAAATATGTATAATAGCCCAAAAGCTAGGTCCAAATTTCTAAACTCTCTCTAAAATTTCCTTGCGTTTTTGCCAATCAGGCATATAAAGCGTTAGATAGTCATAGAATTTCTTTGAGTGATTTGGATAGAGCAGGTGAGCAAGCTCGTGAAATACGACGTACTCGATACATAATTTTGGCTTTTTGATAAGCTCTATATTCAAATTTATATATGATTTATAGGGATTGCAACTCCCCCATCTTGTTTTCATCTGCCTTATTTTTACGCTTTTGATATCTTGTTTTACTGTCTTGTTAAATTCTTGCAAGATATTAAAAAAATATAACATCGCCTTTTCATGATACCACTCATAGACTAAATTTTCTTTTCGCACTAGGTCGCTTTTATCTTTCACAAATAGCTCAAGATAGCCACATTGAAGCTTTACACGCTCCTCTTTAGACTGCACGACTTTAAGCCGGTAGCTTCGCCCAAGATATTTAAAGTCTTCGCCACTTACGTATTCTTTTTCGGGCGTCTTAAATGAGGCAAAAAACGCACGCTTTTGCACTATCCATTTAGCTCTTTTTTTTATGATAAATTTTATATGCTCATCGCTTGCGGCTTTTGGCGCAGTTAGGATCGCTTCGCCATTTGGTCTAACTTTTAAGGTGATATTTTTCACCTCTTTTTTGATGATTTTTACCTCATTTAACATAAAAGCTTATCTCTATTCCACGGATAGTTTGGTAAATTTTTTCCTTCTCATCGATAGAAACGCCGTATTCGTCCTCGACATCCCAAAGGGCATCCTCCATAGCGCTTGTTATCTCATTTTCTACGTCTTTATTTTTGTGCCATTCTGGTTTTTTGGAGGCCTCTTCGTAAATTTCATAAAATTTCACGCTCAAATTTTTAGCAACCACCTCAACATCCACAAGCTCCACATCTCCCAAAATGTCAAGCAAATTATCATAAATAGCAAATAAAATTTTCTTACCATTAAATTCTTTTGGATACCTGTCTTCATTTGGCTTTAAAGCACCAGTTATTAGGTCTTTTAGTAGTTTTGCTTTGGCAAGTTTTTCTTCCTCACTTAGCCTTTTTGCTTTATACTCGTCGATGATGTCTTGTATCTGCTGCGCTATTGATTTATAAAACGCTGGGTTTGAGTCCATTTTCTCTTTTACCACCGCGCTTACTGCGCTGATGATCGTGTCAGCCTTTGCATTTTTACCCTCAACCCTTTGCACCTCATCGTCAAATTCCGTCTCAAAGATATTTACAAGCCTTGTAAGCTCATTGACCCCTTGTGCATTTACGTAAGTATCGAGCAGCTTTTGCATCTGCGCTTCGTATTTGCCAAAGTCGTAAGCCTCGTGATACCTTAGCTGCACAGCCTTTCTTAGCTCGTTATAAAATTTAACCCTTTGCTTATAGGCTTTGATCTCCTCTTCGCTTAATATGTCATAAATTTTCTCACTAGAAAGCGCTAGCTTAAACGCCCTAGCAAACTGCGATAACCACTCTTTAAAGTCATCTCTTTTTTGCACGTCTTCTAAAACCGCCACGTAGCTTTCCAAATCATCTTTAAATTTAACGCTACTAAAAAGATCATCCAGATGAGTATAGTAGGTCTTTGCCTTTATGATCTCGCTTCTTACGTCTATCACGGCTCCGCTTAAATCCTCTGGGTCAAAACCGCTTAGCGACGCATAGCTAGTAAGCGCCTCATCAAGCTCGCCCAAAAGGCCTCTATAGTCTATGATGTAGCCATAATCCTTTCCGTCATAAAGCCTATTTACTCTAGCTATGGCTTGGAGTAAATTATGCTCTTTTAGCTGCTTATCTATATAAAGCGTGCTTGCTCTTGGCGCGTCAAATCCTGTTAAAAGCTTATCCACGACTATAAGCAGGTCTATCTCGTCGCCATAAACAAATTCATCCTTCACATGCTTTAGATACTCTTCCTCGCTACCATAGCCCCTTATAGTATCTTGCCACGCCTTTGCGACATACTCTTTATGTCCGCCCTCAAGCTCCTCGTGCTCGTTGCTTGATATCACATAGGCACTTTTTATCTCTCCAAATTCTTCAAATATCTCATGATATTTTATGGCGTCATATTTTCTTTGCGTTGCCAGCATCGCTTTAAAGCCACTTTTTTTCAAAGTCTTTTTAATATGCTCATTTATATCCACAGCTATTAGCTCTAGCCTTTGCTCGCTTGATGCCACACGCTCAAACCTCGCCCACTTTTGCTGCAAGTCCCTCTTAGTCTCATCGCCAAGCTCTCTTGATATGAGATCAAATTTCCTAGTTAGCCCCTCAGGGTCTAGCACCTCTTGACCCACATATCGCCCCTCGTAAAGTAGCGGCAAGACGGCTCCGTCTTTTACCGCATCATCTATCGTGTATCTATGAATTTCTCCGCCAAATTTGGCAAAGCTGTTTTTCTCACGCTTTAAAAGCGGCGTGCCAGTAAATCCTATATAACAAGCAAGAGGCAACGCCTTTTTCATAGCCTTATGAAGATCGCCGCCTTGCGTGCGGTGGCTCTCATCCACTAGCACAAATATATCGCCATCTCTTATCACTACCTTTTGGTTTTTCACCTTTTCAAATTTATGCACGAGAGTAGTTATCACGCTAACGCCGCTTTGTAGCTTTTCTATCAGATCGCTTCCGCTACTTGCTCGCCCTGCTTTTACGTCCGTGTTTTCAAAGGTCTCATGTATCTGCCCGTCTAGATCTATCCTGTCAGTTACGACAATGATCTTTGAGTTTATATAAATTTGCTTTAAAAGCTTCGTTAGCATCACCATCGTGAGCGACTTACCGCTTCCTTGCGTATGCCAGATGAGTCCGCCCGCTCTTGCGCCCTCTTTTTTCGCTGATACTCTCTTTAGCGTCTCTTCGATAGCGAAAAACTGCTGATAGCGGCAAACCTTTTTCATCCTTTTATCAAACACTATATAGTGCCTAACTAGCCTTAGCAGCCTATCTTTAGATAGTAGAGCAAAGAGCGTCATATCAAGCGAGCTCACCTCTCTACCATTTATCAAGCTCTTTAAGCTCTCTTTTGCTTTAGCTTCGTCCTGCTCTTTCCACACACTATAAAATTTAAACGGCGTGCCAGTAGTGCCATATCTTGCCCCACTTCCGTTTGCCGCGATAGTTAGTTGGATGTATTTAAAAAGGTGCGCTATCTCATCTTTACCATGCTCTTTTTCAAGCTGCTTTATGCCGTTTTCAAAGCTCACGCTTGATTTTTTAAGCTCGATCACGACTATTGGTATGCCGTTTATAAAAAGCACGAGATCAGGCCTTCTGTTTTTTGCGCTATCGCTTTGATTTGCCCTGCTTACTTCAAATTCTTCCGTTACGTAAAAGTCGTTGTTTTGTAAATTTTCAAAGTCTATAAATTTAAAAGAGAAGCTCCTTCTCGTGCTGTCTTCTAAATTTTCTTCTAAACTGGTGCCAAGCAAGAGTAAATTCGTGATCCTTTTGTTTGCAACCATTAGCCCTTCGTTTAATGATACCTCAGCTAGCTCATCAACTGCTTTTAAGACGCTACTTTGGCTAAATTTATACCTCTTGCCCTTATACTCGTAGCCGTTTATCTCGCCAAGCTTTTGGGTTAAAATTTCCCTAAACAAAACCTCGCTAGTTTTACCGCCTCGAAGCTTTAAATTTTCATCCCTGCTTATAAATTTATAACCCAAGCTTTGAAGTAAATTTATGCTATTTTGCTGGATCTTATTTTCTGAAGTATCTGGGATCATTTGGTATCCTTTGTCTATTTTAGCTCTTTATACGAATTATTCACTCTTGTTTTCTTTGTTATTTCCGTAATTGTGTAGCACTCATGTATAATATTAACTATATGCTTTAGTTTTGTATCGTTATCTGCAAAAAGAGTGTTGAACCTTGAATTTACTTTAAAGTCTTTCAAAATTATAGGAAATTTATTTATATACTTTTTTAGCTCCTTATCTTTTCTAACAAAACTTTCTAATAACTCATTATCTAAAATAAATTTTATCTTTTTACTATTTCTTGAACCTATTTTAAAATCACCACTTATAGAAAATAAGGGTATCTTATCTTCTAAATTTTCTTTAAACACCTTTACTTCTTCATCGGTAGCCTCCCTGTAATAATCTATAAATTTTTTATCAAGAGAGGTTAATATTTCAAATTTTCTAAAATACACTATTTTGTTCAAAACATCTATAATTAAATCTCTTTCATTGCGTATCTCGACCACATCATTATAAAATTCATACCCTATGGAGTTGTTAAAAAATTTTAAAAGTGAAGTTGCCTTTAAAATTGCACTATTGTATACTCTTTGAACATTTATAATGTTTTCGTCCGAATACATAAAGAACTTCACTTTTTTCATATATTCTTTATTTAGGCTTTCTAAATTTAAATAATTATTAAAGCTTTTTGTTATTTCTTCTATAACTTCAGAACCAGAGTAGCTTATATAAAACCACTCTCCATCTTCAAGCTTATATAAAATATTCTCCAAAAAAGAAATGCAATCGCTCTTTGGCAAAGAAATATCAAAAAAATTTTGATTATTAGCTCTCATTGAGTCTAGGTTATTTTGTTGCATTTCTAACTTGTATGCATTTTTACTATTAAATGCCATTATGCTTTCCATTCGATCTCCCTATTTATATAGATATGTATGCTCATCTAAGGATATAAGTTCTTTAAATTCTAAAATTTTAATTTTTTTATACTCTCTTTTTCTACTCATTATTAAGATGAATTCTGTTCTGTTAGATTCTACTTTATAGATTCTATATCCAAGCAAAAATAAAACAGGATTAAGATAACCAACATTATTCATATAAAATAACCAAAATAAAATACATATAATAATTATGAAATATGCAAATTCATACTCTGAATAATGCTTTAAGCTAAATGCCACAACACATACGGCAAAAAATGCTGGGACATACTCACTATATGCCGGATATATTTTTGATATCTCTTGTTTTCCTGAAGAGTATATCTTGCATCGCATAAAAACAATTACAGGAAGTAAATTTATACCAATAAAACTCAAAACAAATAGCCAAAAAATTACCGAATTAATTTCGAATATTTTTTATCTAGGGCATAAAGTAAAATAGCCCAAGAAAAAGACGATAAATTTAAAAGTAGTTTTATCATTTCACTCTTACCTTTCCGCTTAGTAGTTTTTGCATCAAGCCTTGTTTTTGTTTTTTCAAATTTTCCAGCTTTAAATTTAGTAAATTTATCTCATCATCGCAAGCCATTAAAACCTCTGCGATTTTTTGTTGCTCGTCTAAATTTATAGGCACTAGAATGCTTCTTGATAAAAAAGTATCATTACTAATATTTATGGTGTTTTTTGCCCCCTTTTGTATAATTGGCTTCAAATAGTTATTTGTCCTTATTGATGATTCAAAAAAGTAATGCAATAAAGTACCTAAAAATTTATTTATCGGCTCAAATACTCCATACAATGGAGAAACAATAACATTAAAAGGGTTTAAATTTTGCTTTATAATGCCGAATGGAAAGTCCCCCGTTGGACTTTTTGTATACACCAAATCAAATGGCTTTACCAAATTATAATTTGATGTATCTTCAGCTGAAAAACTACGTCCCAAATGTTCTATTTGGTTAATAATCCCCTTATGAACAGATACAGAAAAAACCTCACTTTTGTTATCACTTTTAATTTTATGCTCTTTTAAAATTTTACCCAGCTTTGTTTCCTTCCACTCGTCTTTGAACTGGGGAAAGCGGATCTTGGCTGTGAGTAAATTTTGCATAAGAGCTTTTTTAAACTGCTTTTTGCTTTCTATCAAATTTATAGTCAAATTTATAGCCTCATCCCAAGTAGATAAAATTTCCGCTATCTTTTTTTGCTCTAGTTCAGGCGGTATAAAAAACGGCATCTCTGACATATATTCCCAGTCTGCGCGCGGCATTTTCGTACCAGACGTTTTATTAGCGATTTGGTTAAATTTATCCGACTGCACTAGATAAAATAAAAAATCGTTCGTAACCTTTTTACCTTGCAAAACCCAAATTTCAGATGAGCAAACGCCATCAAATTTAGCTTGACAAAATTTTTGCAGATACGGGCGAAGTTTTCCATATAAAATTTGTCCTTTTTTAAATTCGTTTTTTATACTTTTTTGTTCACCAGAGCTTATAAAACCTAAAATTTGACCTGTTTTTTGAGATAAATGTTCAAGCTCAATGCATTTTTTGACCTCGTTGCTTTTGGTCGGATCAAATTTAGACGACGATATTTTACAAATTTCGCCTAGATCGCATTTACTCCATCCGCTTGGTAAATTTTTAAATTCGCTCATAACCCAAGCTCCGCAAGATACTCGCTCATCTTGCTTTGAACGCTTTTTAGCTCGGCTTCTAGGCGTGAGATCTCAGCCTTTGTAGCCTCGATATCTACAAGCTCTTCTTCTTCAAAGGTATCGACGTAGCGAGGGATGTTTAGGTTGTAGTCATTCTCTTTTATCTCGCTAAGGCTTGCTAGGTGGGAGTATTTTTCTATCTCGCTTCTGTTTTTGTAGGTAGTGACTATCTTTTTTATATTTTGCTCGGTTAGCGTGTTTTGGTTTTTGCCTTTTTCAAATTCCTTGCTAGCGTCGATAAATAGCACATCTTCGTTTGCGCGGTTTTTCTTAAAAACGAGTATGCAAGCAGGGATGCTCGTGCCGTAAAATAAATTTGCCGGTAGTCCGATGACGGCGTCTAGTAAATTTTCTTCGATTAGCTTTTGGCGGATCTTGCCCTCATTTGCCCCGCGAAATAGCACTCCATGCGGAAGCACGACACCCATTTTGCCGTTGTTGTTTAGACTTTTTATCATGTGCACGACAAATGCGTAGTCGCCCTTGCTCTTTGGCGGCAAAGCGTAGCTAGCAAATCTCATAAAAGGATCGTTTAGAGCAAAGTCAGCACCCCATTTATCTAGGCTAAAAGGGGGATTTGCCACGACTATGTCAAATGTCTTTATAAGGTTGTCTTGTAAATGAAGCGGGTTTCTGATCGTGTCGCCCCACTCGATCACGGCGTCATTTATCTCGTGCAAAAACATATTCATCTTGCAAAGTGCGTGAGTTTGTCCGTTTTTCTCCTGTCCGTAAAGGCGGAAATTTTTGCTACCGACCTCTTTTGAAGCCTTGATAAGAAGTGAGCCAGAACCGCAAGTAGGATCGTAGATCATATCGCCCTCTTTTGGCTCAACTAGCTTTGCAAGAAGCGTCGAAACCTCGCTTGGCGTATAAAACTCTCCGCCTTTTTTGCCAGAGTCACTTGCAAAATGAGCTATAAGATACTCGTATGCGTCGCCTATTATGTCGTTGCCCTCAAGCATAGAGGGGCGAAGATCTAGCCTAGTGTCGCTAAAGTCTTCAAGCAAATTTTTCAAGATAGCGTTTCTCTCTTTTGTGTCGCCAAGCTTGTTTTTGTTGTTAAAGTCGATGCTTCTAAAGATACCTTCAAGCTTGTCTTTGTTGTCTTCTTCGATCTTTTCTAGAGTTTTGTTCATTATCTCGCCTAAATTTACCGCCTCTTTGTGCGCTAAAAGATACTCAAAGGTGCAGCTCTCATCAAGCTTAAATTTCTCTTTCTTTAGCTTTGCTTCGATCCTCTCGCACTTGTCGCCGTATTCGGCTTTAAGCAATTCAAGCTTTTCTTTATAAAAATCAGATAGATACTTAACAAAAAGCATCGTTAAAACATAGTCTTTATAATCGCTTCCGTCCATCGTGCCGCGAAATGTGTCGCAAGCCTTCCAAACGACGTTATTTATGATCTCTTGTGTAGTCTTTTGCATCTTAGTTCTCCTCTTTTATTAAATTTTTAAATATGCTTTTGTGATATCTTTGCTTTTGGGCTGCTAAATTTTGCAAAATTTCGCTCTCCTCGCGAGCTAAATTTAGGTATTTTACTATCTTGTTTTGAGTTTGCAAATTTATGGCTGGTATTTTTATGTTATTTATGCTTGCAACGCCTATCATCGCTATGGTAGTGCCTGAAACATCCGGCGCAAGGGCTCTTTTAACGGCGCTGCTGTTTAGATAATGCGCCACAAAACGCGGATCAAATTTAGCGCTTTTAACTCTTATACGAACCATCAAAGATGTGTAGATAAGATCGTCATAGTCCTTATCTATATAAACGGCGAAATTTGGCTCTCTAAGGCGCAACAAAACATCGCCACAGCTCACTTTATACTCATCGCTTATTTTTTCGCTTGATATGAACTCATCGGCAAATGTGTCATCAAAAAGCGCATTTTCGTTAAAGGACTTTAGTGAGACTACTTTATAGCGAAATTTCTTATCTACGTTTTTATCTGCCTTTTTGCGGATTAAAACTAGACCAGTTTTTATCTCAGATATGTCGCCTATTTTTATCATTTCAAGATGTCCCTTTCTGTATTATTTTAAAAATAATACTAATGCTTTTATGACCGAAGTATAACTAAAAAAGTAAAAACTAGCAATATATTTTTATATTATTTCCAAAATAATACATAAAATTGTCGGCCAAAACCTTAATTATTTTTTAGACATTAAATTTACAATATAAATTTTTTATCTTATTA
The DNA here is from genome assembly GCF_002165785.1 of Campylobacter concisus. Lineage (GTDB taxonomy): Bacteria > Campylobacterota > Campylobacteria > Campylobacterales > Campylobacteraceae > Campylobacter_A > Campylobacter_A concisus_W. The sequence continues at coordinate 144,303 of NZ_NDYO01000006.1, read as the reverse complement.
AAATTATCTCGCTTTTTAAACTTACTTTTGGTTATAATTACACCAAATTTGGTCGCAGTTGCGATTTACATTTGCATAAATTTACCTTCAACCACCATTTTTGCAAATTTCAAAAGTCAAATTTCACAAGTTTCGCGTGCCGAAAATATCAAATTTACATTTCTTAAATCCCAAAAGGAGATTTCATGGAATTAAAACAAACCGGTATATCACGCCGTGGCTTTTTAAAAGGTGCTTTAGCCACAGCTGCTGTTGCCACTCCGCAAACGATGCTAGCTGGCTTTACGCCATTTAAGTCTGACTCGCTTCAGGTTTGGTCGTGTGGTGGCCTATCTGAAGCTTTTAATGAGCTAAATGCCATTTACGAGGCAAGAACAGGGCACAATATCCAATACACTGGTGCTTTTGCTGGTGCTCTTGGCAAGTCGCTTTTAGCACTTCAAAGCACGACAGAGCTCTTTGGAGCAAGGGTTTTAGAGCTTTCTAAAAAACTTCGCAAAGCTGGCCTTAGCCTTCACTTTAGGCCACTATGCTTTACCGACTACGTCCTAGTCGTGTCAAAAGGAAACCCTGCTGGCATTCGCGACTTAAAAGACCTTGCTGAGCCAGGAGTTAGAGTGATGCTGCCTCTTAGATCATCGCCCCCTGGCAGTGGCCCAGTCAAGGGGATCTTAAAAAACTCAAACCTTACTGATGCGGTGATGAAAAACATGGTCGCAAACGGATCATGCGTCATAAATATGATGTGCGAGCTAGTTGATGGCAAGGGCGATGCCTCGATCATCGAAAAGCGCCTAACAACGCATGATAGGTTCAAAGACAAGATCGAGTATATGCCCATCGATGAAAAGCTCATCCCGCCTGGACCGCTCACTTTTACGCTAAATATAATGAAATATGTAAAAGATGAAAGGCTCGCAAATGACTTTGCAGACTTTGTTTGCGGCACCGAAGGGCAAGAAATTTTTGAAAAGCATGGCTTTACCTCCATTTATTCAGCGCGTGGGCTAGAGCTTATAGAAAGGTTTGGTGTAAAAGATGTGTAGTAGCTGTAATAGCGCATGCTCTAATAACAGTGCATGCGGCAATGTAAATTTAAAAAAGAGAAGCAAAAACTCTCCCACAACAAAGATAAGGCGCCTAGTGCAGCTCATCTTTATAGCTGGCATCGGACAATGGGCGTATTATGGCATTTTTAGATGCCCCTTTGTAGTGCCTTTTGTAAATTGCCAAAACTGCCCTATCATCACCTGTTGGGGGCGGATCACATCGCTGTTTTTTGGATTTTGGCTATTTATCCCAGCGCTTGTCATCCTTTTTGGTAGGGCATTTTGTGGCTGGGTCTGTCCAGCTGGCTTTGTCAATCAAATGCTTGGTAAATTTGCCTTTTTCAAGCTAAAAATTCGCAGCAAAAAGCTAATAATCGCTCAAATAGGCATGCTAGCTACCATAGTAATCAGCCTTTGGGTCTATTTCGTCTGGGGCAATCCTCGCATGATGATACCTATAAGAACGAGCGATGAGTACCTAACCGCTCTTACTTTGTCACTTCGCTTTGGCGAATGGGAGTGGGTCACTCGCACGGTGATCATCATCTCAGTTATGCTAGCCTCGCTGATCGTAGCTAACCTTTGGTGCCGTTTCGTCTGTCCATCAGGCGGCGTGCTTGAAATTTTGCGTAAATTTTCGATATTTCGTGTCTATAAAACTAGTGCCTGTGACGACTGCGACGCATGCTTACGCAAGTGCGAGATGGGGACGAGACCTGATGAGATAAACTGCACAAACTGCGGTGGCTGCCTCAATGTCTGCCATGCAAATGCTATTAAATTTGGAAGGAAAAAGAGCTAATGATCTTTCGTACTAAGGCTGAACTAGACAATCACCCATGCTTTAACAAAAAGGCCTCCGCTAGCTACGGACGCGTGCATCTGCCAGTTGCCCCTCACTGCAACATCCAGTGCAACTTCTGCAACCGCATATATGACTGCGCTAATGAAAATCGCCCTGGCGTAACGGCAAAGGTGCAAACTCCAGATGAATCGGTGAAATTTTTAGAAAAGCTCTTTAAATTTAGACAAGACATCTCCGTCATCGGCATCGCTGGGCCTGGCGATCCGATGTGCGACGCTGACAAGACGCTAGCGACCTTTGAAAAGTGTAAGTCCCACTTCCCAAATGCCCTGCTATGCCTCTCAACTAATGGACTAGCACTGCCTGAGCATGTTGATGAGATCGTGCGTCTTGGCGTGAGCCACGTGACAGTAACGGTTAATGCCGTGACGCCAGATGTTGGCTCGAAGGTCTATTCGTGGGTGAGGTATGAGGATAAAAACTACTACGGCGAGGAGGCTGCTAGGATACTGCTAGCACGCCAGGACGAGGGCATCCGCAAGCTAAAAGAGACTGGTATGCTAGTAAAGATAAACACCGTAGTCATCCCTGGGGTCAATATGGACCACGTCCAAAGCATCTCGGCAAAAGCAAAGCAATGGGGAGCTGATATAATGAACTGCATGGCGATGATACCGGTGCATGATACGCCTTTTGAAAATTTAAAATCCCCTTCAACTGATGAGATCCACCGCATCCGTAGATCAATAGGTAGTGACATAAATCAAATGTCGCATTGCAGTAGATGTCGCGCTGATGCATGCGGCAAACTTGGCGAAAGATAGCGATAAAAGGCACTGAATTTAGTGCCTTTTTTGGTTTTTGGTTTGTGGCTCTCGGCTAAATTTTGTAAATTTTGTTAGATATCAAAGTTGTAAAAAGCATAGGAAAGAGTGGTTGACTCGTAGTTAGAGCAGGCTTTGCTCAAAATCAAAATGGCGAAAATTTCTTTACATTACTTTGAAAAACATCTTTTTACAAACTCTTTTAAGCTTTTTAAGTGAGCTTTAAATCACACATCTTAATACTTTACCAACTTATAGAATAAGCGTTGCTATCTTCATCTATCTCGTAGCTTTGATAGTCTTTGTTGATGCTTATGATATGAGTATGCCCTAAGAGCTCTTTTTGAAGCAACCTAATCATGAAATTTCTATAAAAGTTTATAACTTTAACTTTGCCTTAAAAATATAGATGCCGTTTTATGTGAAATCTAAATTCACTCTTATATTTGTTTTGCTATTGCATAAATTTTGTCTTAGAAAGCTACCTAAATTTACACTTATCTCAAATTTACAAGCTCAAATTCTGCCCAAAATTCGCTTCCAGCTCCAACTTCGCTCTTTACACCAAGCTTTGCGCCGTGAATTTTCGCGATATTTGCCGAGATAGCTAGCCCTAGCCCACTGCCTGTGTTTGCATTTTTATTTCTTGAGCTATCGGCTTGATAAAATTTATTCCAGATTAGCTCGCTATCTTTTTTAGAGATACCCATACCATCGTCTTTTATAGATAAAAGTGCGTGCGTTTTTGACACGCTTAAATTTAGCGAGATTTTACTTGTGGCAAATTTTAGTGCGTTGCTTAAAAAGTTATCCACGAGCCTTGATATCATCAGTTCATCGCCAAGGATTTGAGCATCTGGCGCTACTACACAGCTAAATTTCAGCCCCTTTGTGCTTGCTAGCTTCTCGTAGTCGGTGGCTAAATTTTGCAAGATAGAGCTTAAATTTATGCGTTTTAAGGTCAAATTTCTGCCTGATTCTAGCCTTGAGAGCTCTAAAATTTGATCTATCAGCGAGGTGATCTTTCTTGACTGCCTAGAGATAACCTCTAGCGACTCTTTGGCCTCGTCTAAATTTTGCGCATAACTCGCGGCGTAGTCGCTCTCAGCCATGATGACTGATAGAGGAGTTCGTAGCTCATGCGAAACGTCTGAGGTGAGCTGTTTTTCGCTTTGATAGACCTTTTCAAGCGAGTCAAGCATCTGGTTAAAAACGCTTGCAAGTGCGTGCAGCTCGTCTTTGCCAGCAGGTAGATCGATACGCTTTGAAAAGTCCCGGCTACTGCCTATCTCAAGGGCTGTTTTAGACATCGTGGCGACTGGTTTTAAGGCATTTTTTATCGTTTTATAGCCGCCATAAAGCACAAAGGCAAATAAAACCGGCACAAAGACGCCAAGAGCCAGCAAAAATAGCCCCTCTTTTTTGAAAAATCTCTCCGCATTTATAACGCCTCTGATCCAGACTTTTTTGCCTTTGGCTGCGATATCGTAGTAGTAAAAGCGGTTTTCGCCGTTTTCATAGTATCTCACCTCACCGCTATCCATTTTAAGCGAGCCATCAAAATTTTTAGGTACCAAACCACCCAGCACTTCGCCGTTTGCGCTGTATTTTATAAAAAATATCCCATCGTCGTATGGCTCAAATTCGTCCGTATCATTTGCAATTTTGGTGACTGATTTGGCTAGCTTTTTTTGGCTCACATCTTCAAAAATTTCATCCGCCACGACCGCTGAGATAGCTATGAGTGCTGCCACGATAGCTAGAATAAAAAACGAGTACCAAAGCGTCACGCGCACTGTGATGGGGATATTTGCAAGAGTGCGCTTAATCCTTAACAACATAGCCAAGCCCTCTTTTAGTCTGGATCACTTCGCACTCGCCAAGCTTTTTTCTTATGTTTTTTATGAGTACGTCGATGACGTTTGAACCGCCGGTGTAATCGAAGTCCCAGACGTGCTCTTTGATCTGGTCGCGAGTTAAAATTCTGCCCTTATTTAGCATCAAAAACTCTAAAATTTCATACTCTTTGCCAGTTAATTCGATGCTTTGCCCGGCTAGCTCGACGGATTTTTTACTAAGATCTATCTTTAGCTCGCCTGAGCAAATTTCATTGGCCGCTACACCGCTTTTTCGGCGGATCAGCGTTCGCACCCTAGCTAGTAGCTCTTTAAAATCAAATGGTTTTACTAAATAATCATCAGCTCCAGTGTCAAGCCCCTTTACGATGTCGTCTATCTCGTCCTTTGCGGTGAGCATGAGCACTGGAGTTGCTAGCTTTGCGGTGCGTGACTTTTGCAAAAATGTAAGGCCGTCCATCACCGGCATCATGATATCAAGCACTATGAGGTCGTAGTGCGCCACGGCGGTAAAGTCCATCGCCTCTTCGCCGTTAAACGCACTATCGACGCTATATCCGTTTTTCTTAAGGTGCTTTGTGATGACGTTATTTAGGTCTATCTCGTCTTCAACGACTAAAATTTTCATCTTTGCCTCTTTTTGGTTTTGCTCGCTATTTTATCAAATTTAACTCTTTATTTTTAGGCTAAGTATCTCTCCGTTGCTGGCTGCTATTTTAAAACAATATAAAAAGTCGTTAAATTTAGCCTTCGCCTCGTAAAAATACTCCCTGCTAGCTTTGTTAAACGCCTCCATCTTGCCTAGATAAATTTGACCAAATTCGACATTGCCAGCCTCTGTTTTTAGGCGTTTAGCGACGATATCTTTGACTAGATCACTTGAGATGATCTGCGCGCCTTCAAATTTAGCCTGCTCTTCATTTACCCTTGAAAGCTCCGCTTTTTTGGCCTCATCTTTTAGCTCGTTTGCCAAATTTCCTAGCCACTCTCCAGCCTTACCGACACAAGCTAGCACGCCACCGGCGCTTTGGAGTGAAATTTCTAATGTCTTTTTGGCTAAATTAAGAGCCCAGTTAGCGCCGCAGCTTGTTTTTTTAATATTTTCTTCTAAATTTTCTCTTCTTTGCTCTGTTTTATCTAGAGTCTGGCTAGCGTTTTCATCTAAATTTTGATTTTCGTTTTTGCTTGCAGTAGCCATATCAACATCTAAATTTTCGTCTAAGTTTTTATTTACATTCTCGTTCATCTTTTTTCCTTAGTTAAATTTAGCGCCCAAATTTCTCTGGGCGCACAAGATCACTTCGTGTAGTTGCCGATGATCTCGCCTGTTTGAGCGTTTATTATCACTTTTTTCTCGCTCTTGCCATTTTTAAGCTCGACCTCGTAGATCCAAGTGCCGTTTTTATTATCAAGGTCCGCCTCGTCAAGACTCCAGCCAGCCTCAAGCGCGAGCGCTTTATTTACGGCCTCGTCGATATTGAGGGTGAGCTTTGAAAAGTCTATCGCCTCATTTGGTAGGATCAATTTTTTATTTTTATCCTTTTGTTTTACGATCTGACCGCTGTTTGCGTCGATCTTGATCTCTTTTTTTACATTATCTTTGAAAGACTCTATCTCATAAAATGTCGTTCCTTTTTTAACGTCTACTGAGATATCCTTGACGCTTGAGCCTGGGAAGTTTTTCTCTGCTATGTTTAAGGCATCATTATATGTGATAGCCGCTTGTAAGCCTGTGGCACCTAAAATCGCTGCTAAAACAGCTGCGCTTAATACTTTGTTCATTGTTTGTCCTTTTTATTTTTTATTTCCAACTCTTTGTTTGGATGAGCGCATTATAAAAGTCTTAAATGAAGCTAGGATGAATGGAGGAAAATTTATTTTAACTTCGCCAAAAACGAATATCTAATAGTATTTTGACCGCAAATCAGAAACGATATACTTTGAAACAGTAAATAAACCTGAGTTGAAATAAAGAGAAAAATTACAAAAAAATAAGAAAACTTAAAGTTCTTGAAACATCGTTAAAATCGAGATTTTAAAAGGATTTTTGAAGATAAATGGCTCCGGATGCTGGTTCAAAAATATATAATTCTTAAACACTCCAAAATACTCTATAAATCCCTAAAGTATTATGCATTTTTACAAATTTTGGGAATAAACAGGGAACAAATTTAGGGGGTATTATGGCAGGAAAGCTTAAAAATTACAACTCTGCTTTTGGAGTCAATAAATACCCGGGAATTTTCTTTAATAATCTAGCCAACGGCGACGTGGTTTTTTATATGAGAGTTACGCTTGAGGGTAAAAAGGCAAACGTCAAAATCGGATCAAAATCCGAAGGTGTAAATATAACCTACGCGTATAACAAAAAGAAAGAATTCGACGCAAAGCAAAGAAACGGAGAGCTTCCCGATAGCATATCCAAGAAAATGGCTGCCAAGAATAACAAAAACTCGCTTAAATTTGATGAGATCGCAGACGCCTTTTTTAATTTTAAACTAGAAAAAGAATCTGATAATGCCATCAATATAAAAGAGCAACGAAGGGATTATGAAATTTACCATAAGGATAAGTTAGGGGTCTAACTACGACGCAGATAACGCTCGAGACGATAAACGAGCATCATAAAGATATCTCTCAAATCATCTCTCCTAAAACCAAACGTAAATTATCGCAATCTCGCATAAATGCCATAATGGGTATAGTTAGGACGATTTTTAATCACGCTATAAAAAATGACCTTATCGATCATATTAGCCCGTACAAAATAGAGCTAAAAAAACCAAACAACAAGCGAGAAAGGTTTTTGGAGCTTATCGAGATAGAACTTTTACGCAAAGAAGTAGCGGGCAAGAAAGACTTCGCCCTAGGGCTGTTTGTTGAGCTTGCTTTATGTACGGGAGCTAGATTGGAGGGAATTTTAAACATCAAGAAAAAGGATTTAGTGCTATCTACTAAGTCTGTTACCATAAGTGATTTTAAAACAAAGAGCACGTATACGGGGTTTTTAAGCAAAAGGGCCTTGGAGATGATCAATCAAATTTATACTGCCCTATCCCCGAACGACTTTTTGGTAAATAAACCAAAAGCTACTATTCAAAATGTCTTACAGCCGCTACTAAACAAGCTTTTTAATCAAAATTTAGATATAAGCGACGCAACCAATAGAGTAGTTATTCATACCCTTAGGCATACGTTCGCTTCACATCTAGCTATAAAAGGCACTCCTATACTAACGATAAAAAAGCTAATGAATCACTCTGATATCAACCATACCTTAAGATACGCTAAACTAATGCCGGACAGCGGACGAGAGATGGTGGAATCTTTGTATGAGTAGGTTTATACAAGTTATTTATTCAGCAATAAGCATATAAAACAAACTGCATTTTATATCATATATGGCACAATAAGACTTAGTCACATAAAATGGTTACGATGCGGAGCGTAAAATTTGCAAACGAAGCCATAAAAGATGAGTTCTTGGAGCTACCGACCGGGCTCAGGCAAAGAGGCTATAAAATGTTCGAGCTTCTAGAAGCCAGAGGCAATACTATGGGGGAGCCGTACACTAAAAGCCTAAAAGACGGACTATTTGAGATACGTATAAAGTCGAATGAAGGTATAGCTAGAAGTATATATTGTTATGAAATGGGTAAAAGGATAATAATCCTGCTAACTTTTGTTAAAAAAACGCAAAAAACGCCAAAAAGTATACTAAATTTGGCAGAACAAAGATTAAAGGAGTTTAAAGATGGGAACCGTTAATTTTAGAGAAGTTTTAAAAGAAGAGCTAAAAAGCCCCGAATTTAAAGCGCAATACGATGCGCTGGAGGACGAATATAAAGCCATAGAAGCTTTAATAGACGCTAGAAACAAGGCAGGGCTAACTCAAAGCGAGGTAGCCAAAAGGATGGGCATAACCCAATCAGCCGTAGCTAGGATAGAAAGCGAGGCGTATAATATCAAGTATAAAACATTCTTTAACTACATAAAAGCTTGCGGTAAAAGAGTGGCGATAGTTTGAGTGAGATTAATTATCTAATAAATACTTAAACCGATACAGAAAAAAAATATTAAGCTTTGTCGGTTCTCAAGACGGGGCTTTTTGCAAATACGACTTTTAGCGACTTGGGAAGAAATAAAACTCTTAGAGCATAAAGATATTTTAGCACGATAAAATCGAGATTTTTAATACGACTGCAAAAACGAATACGGCTATATTATAGCGATGCTTGTTTTATCAAATAATCTTAACCCCGCACAAAATGCTCTTCTTTTTGATTCTTATTTCTTGCTCAAAAAACAATCTCAACTTCAATCTTTATTTATGCTATATAAAAACCAACAAAATCTCAATTTTTAAAATTTGTGCTAAAATACCAAATAAAAAAACAAAAGTAAATTTCCCTATAAACCAAAATTTACTTTAACTTAATAAAAAATAACAGCTTCTAATTCCATCGTATAGTCTTAGAACTTAATATCCAAAACATCAAGAATAAACAACCCTTACATAAGACAATATGTTAGTACTTACTTAGCAAACTCAAATGAGTTTGCTGTAAGGTCTTGGCAGACGGCCTATATTTTTCTTTGGCCGAGCAAAAGAAAAATATAAAAACTTATACGAAGCTTTATCGCTCGAAAATGATTTTTCATCGGCAAAATGTCTAAGTTTTCATATAAAAAGCCCTTAATGAATATAATTAAGGGCTTTTTATATACGGTCGGCGTGTTTGAGTCATGCACGGGCCATATAACAGTAAAATACGGCTTGATAAAAATTAGTTTTTTGACTTGACTCTATAATATAAATTTCCTTCTCGGTCTTATGTCAGGCTGCAAATTATATTTATAATTTTTCAAGATTTAACCTATATACAGCAAGTTATGTGCGATCCAATTCTAGCCTTATACTATTTTTTACTATTCTTTTATTTCTTATACAAATAATAGATAATGATAAAATCTTAGTCAAAAAATATCTTAAGATATATGCTAAATTTGCATATATAAATCATCATCAGATACCGATAAAATCGTACTAAAAATAGTTTAAGTTTTTGCTTGATTTAAGTAAGATTTCACTACAATCAAATCCTAAATTTAGATTTTCAAGCTATCATTTCGCAAAAATTAAGGAAAATCATGCAACCTATTTTTACGACCCAAATCACCAAATTTAAAGGCGCGCAAAAAAGCGCCGTTGATGATATTTTGGTGCGCGAGATCAAGCTTGAGATCTACATAAACGGCAAGCGTTTCGGCGCGGTGATGGCGACTCCGACCGATCAGGAGGCGCTAGCTGCAGGCTATCTCATCAGCGAAAATTTGATCGCGAGCCCCGAGGATATCGAGAGTATCGAGCTCTCAGACGACGCTTTAAGCGTGCGGGTAAAGGCTAAAATCAACGAAAAACGCCTCGAGCAGTTTGACGAGGAAAAGGTGATAATCAGCGGCTGTGGACGCAGCTCGACGGCAAATATCGATCCTGAGGCTATGGCGGCGCGCTCGATAAAGGACGAGGTTAAATTTAACAAAGACGAAATTTTACGCCAGATGGGGCAGTTTTACACGCAGTGCGAGCTCTACGAGATGACTGGCTGCGTGCATACGGCCAAGCTTTTCGTGAGCGGCGAGCAGTTTTACATCGGCGAGGATATCGCTCAGCACAACACCATAGACAAAGCCGTCGGCAAGGCGGTACTAGCAGGAGTGCAGCTGCAAAATTCGTTTTTGATGGTGAGCGGAAGGCTAAGCTCCGAGATGGTGGCAAAAGCCGTCATGCACGGCATCCCAGTGCTCGTCTCGCGCACGGCTCCGACTAGCCTTGGCGTCGTGATAGCGCGTAAATTTAACCTCACTCTGTGCGGCTTTGCTCGCGGCGAAAATATAAACGTGTATAGTGGCACGGAGAGAATCTATGAGTGAGCAAATCCGCAAACTGATAACCAAACTGCTAAATCCAAAGGGCAGGCTAGACTGCGGCACGGCGTTTAAGATCGCCGCAAAACTAGGCGTAGAGGTCGGGCTGGTTAGCGACGAGGCCGAAAAAATGGGCGTAAAGATCGACAACTGCGAGCTAGGGCAGTTTGGCGGGCTGGAAAACGGACGGGGCAAATACACCGTGATGACGCAGCTAAAGCAGATGACCGACGAAAAAGACAGAATTCTGTGCAAAGACGCTAGAGACGCGGCTGCGGGCGTGGGGCTAAAGACGATCCGATCAACGTTAAAAGACTATAAAATCGACGTAAAATACTGCCAGCTCGGGTGTTTTAAGGAGAAGAAAGGAAAAAAGATGAGAGTAAAAACCAAAACTTGGATAGAAAACGACGAGGGCGAGCTTATCTTTGGCAAGGGTAAAACCGAAGTCCTAGACGTCATCGCTGAGGTCGGCTCGATCTCAAAGGCCGCCGAAATCCTAGGCATGAACTATAAAAAATGCTGGAATCATCTGCAAATTTTGCAAAAAAATCTAAAAGAGGAGCTCTTTACCACTAAGCAAGGCGGCGGCGAGAACGCCGGCACGACGCTAAACGAGCGCGCGCATGAGCTCATAAACGCCTATAGGCAGCTTCAAAACGACATCGAGGATTTTGCGGATAAGCGCTTTAAGGAGTTGTTTTTGAAAAAAGACGTCGAGAAAAATGACGCAACTAAAGACGACAAAAAAGATAAAAATAAATAAAACCACATCAATTTAAGGGAGAAAAAATGTACGTAAAACTAAACGATAGGGTCTATCTAAACAAAGATAAGATCACCAGAGTAAAGGTAGATAGCGTCCAAGACGGTATCAGGATTCGCTTCTACGAGGGACAAAATCAAGTCGCTAAAAGCGGACGCTTTGAAACCGAAGCAAAAGCTATCGAGTGGCTAGAGAAAAATTTTATAAACAAATAATAAAATGGTCGTGAGCCTCTGTGGCTCGCGATTCTCTGCTTTATCAAGTTAAATTTGCCGCTTTGCGGTTAAATTTGACTTGCTCAAATTTAATCTCCAAATTTACTAAATCATTTCCAACGCAAAAGTCCCAAATTTGCGAAAATTTACTATAATTACCGCATCAAATTTAAAGAGTAAAAATGGCAAATTTAGACGAAATAAGAAAAAATATCATCCTAAAACAAGGCGTGCACTATTTTGATTACACTGCTTCGGGGCTTGCTTATGAGCCCGTAGAGCGCGAGATAGGCGAAATTTTAAAAACCTACGCCAACACCCACTCCGACAGTAGCTCCAGCGCCATCATCACGCAGCGTCGCTACGAGGGCGCGAGAGAGAGCCTAAAAAAGCTGCTCGGGCTTGACGAGCGGTTTTATCTCATCGCCTGCGGGCAGGGCGCGACGGCCGCGATCAAGAAATTTCAGGAGATACTCGGCATCTATCTGCCGCCTGCGACCAGAAGCGCGATCGGCGAGGCAAATTTACGCGCCACGCGGCTTCCGCTCGTGCTCGTTTCGCCATACGAACACCACTCAAACGAGCTTAGCTTTCGCGAGGGGCTTTGCGACTACCTGCGCGTACCTCTTAGCGAGACGGGCGAGATCGATCTGATTGCGCTTGAGCGCATCCTAAAGCTAAATGCGGGACGCCGCATCATCGGCTCGTTTAGCGCTGCCTCAAACGTCACTGGCGTCGTTAGCGATTATAAAAAGATCAGCGAGCTAATCAGAGCTGCGGGTGGCATCGTGGCCTTTGACAGCGCGGCGCTGAGCTCGCACGCAAATTTAGATTGCGATTACTTTGACGCGATTTTCCTCTCGCCGCATAAATTGCTCGGCGGACCTGCTAGCTGCGGGCTTTTGGCGATCAAAAAGGAGCTGTTTAACAGCGACGTACCGACCTTTGCCGCGGGTGGGACGGTCGCCTACGCTAACCGCGAGGGCCACGTGTTTTTGAAAAATCCCGAGCAGCTAGAAGAAGGCGGTACGCCGCCTATTATCGGGCTTATGCGGGCAAATTTGGCATATGCGCTGCGAAACGAGGTGGGCTTCGAGCAAATAAAAAGTGCCGAGGACGAGCTAGCGCGGCTTTTTGAGAGCGAGCTAGCGGGCATTGATGAGATCATAAACTACGCTCCAAAGGGCGCGCCGCGGCTGCCGATTTTTTCGTTTAACATTCGCGGCGTATCGGCTTATGATTTCGCCGCGAGCCTTAGTAATGACTTCGGCATCCAGACTCGCGCGGGCGTGATGTGCGCGGGGCCCTACGCTCACGATCTGCTGGGTATCAAGGAGGGGCGCATGCCAGAGAGCAAGCCGGGCTTCGTGCGCGTAAGCCTGCACTACACGCACACCGAGCAAGACGTGCGTTATCTAGTAGGCGCTATAAAATCCTGTATCAAAAAACACCGCGAGCTTTGGGGTGAGGAAAAGGCGATGTATGAGATGTTCGGCGAGAAGATTTAGCTTTACAATAGCGGTTAACTAGAAACAAAGTCAACAAATTTAAAGAGGCGCTACAAATGAAAATTCAAATAATATCTTACTCCACAATATTTAAAATAAATGATCCGCACATGTCTTGCACTATTAGCACTTTTGAACGTCCTAAGAGTTTTGATGAATTTGATATAAATGTTATAGATTTAAATAGTCCTAACTTATGGAGTTTCAGCCCAGAATACCAAAAGTGCACTGAGGCCGTATATCACCTTAAAACATTAAAAGAAATTATGAGAAACTCAAAAAGAGGTATATTTATCATAATAATGCCTACAAATATAAAGGTATCAGTGGACTATTCTGGATATTATACAAATCAAACCGTTGCAATTAAAGATATTCTCAAGCAAGTTAACCAGGAATTATCTACACTGGTTTTGTCTAATATAAAGTTAAGATATGAAATAAGCACAACAACCATAGACGAGCAAAATTTTTATTCCGATTTTATATTTGACAATGTGGATGGCGAGAGCATCAAATGGTCAAATGGAGGTAAGAGCACAATAGTAAAACATAATGAGAGGCTATATTCGACTACTCTTTTTATCAAAAACGCAACTAATGATTTAGAAATTTTAGTATCATTTATTGTTTCTAGATTCCAAAAATCCGATGTTCCTGATTGGTTTAATGGTTTTGAGTATTTCGATGATGCAATGCTGAAAAACAAACGCAACAAATTATTGGATATATATATATCGGCAAATTGAAGATATAGATAGGCAAATTGATGAAAATAATAAATTCAAATCAATCCTATATTCAACAGGAGATGAGCTAGTTGGTGTAGTGAAGGAAATTTTAGTAGATATTTTCAAACTAACAGACAGTCATTTTACAGATGTGAAAAAAGAAGATTTTAGATTCGAATTTGAAGATGTTAACTTTATGGTAGAGATAAAGGGAATAAATACAAACGTCAAAAATAGCAATATAGCACAGTGCAAGAAACATGTAACTGATTTAATAGCCGAAGACGATACCAAGTCTCCTGGCAATGTAAAAGGCTTGCTAATAGTTAACCCTCAACGTGACATAGAGCCTGGCAAAAGGGAGCCGATACATGCCAATCAAATAAGCTATGCAAAAAGTGAAGGTATATTAATAATAACGACTTTAGAATTACTAAAATTATATCAAGCATACACTAAAGACGAAGTTGTTAGTAATAAATGTTTTGAGACGTTTAAAAATAACGTCGGAGAGTTTAAATTTGATTTATAAAAAGGGCGCAAAGTGCACCCGAATCACGCAAATTTAAGCCATAAATTCGACTCAAATTTGCGCGTAAATAAAATTAGTTTTTGCGACTGTTTGCGTCAGGCGTGAAAAGCGGCTTATCTAGCAGCTTAAAGTCACCTATAAATTTCTGACCATCTTCGCTTGTAGCCCATTTTATAAATTTCTCTGCATTTTCGATGTCAGTTTTAGGGCAGTGTTTTGGATTTACTGCGATTAGAGAGTAGAAGTTTTTAAGATCGTTGTCGCCCTCGTTGATGATGACCATCTCAGGATGACCTTTTTGGTTTGCTTCATATTTAATGTAAGTACCACGATCAGTAAATGTAACGCCTTTTTGCTCAGCAGCAGCATTTATCGTAGCTAGCATACCTTGGCCTGTTTGCATATACCAGCCGTCTTTTTCAGGGACTTCACCAGCGATCTTTTTCCAGATGCCTTTTTCTTTATTGTCTGTGCCTGATTTATCGCCACGTGAGAAGAATTTGATACCATCTTTTTTGATAAGCTCAAAGCTCTCTTTTATATCTTTACCTTTAAATTTATCAGCGATTGATTTATCAGCGATAACGACGAAGTCATTATACATTACGGCATTTCTTTTTAAGCCAAAACCTTTTTCTACAAATTCTTTCTCAACTTTTGGTGAGTGAACGAAAAGTATGTCAGCGTTGCAGTCTTCGCCAAGCTTTAGTGCAGCGCCTGTGCCAACAGCTGTCCATTTTATATCAACGCCTGTTTTTGCCTTATAAACTGGATAGATCGCGTCAAGCAAGCCAGTGTTATCTGTACTTGTTGTAGTCGCCATGATTAGTTCATTATCAGCGCCAAACGCCAAAACTGCGGCTGCTAGTGAGCCTAAAATAATCTTTTTCATTTTTCTCCTTTAAAAAAAAATTGTGATATTATAGCACATTTAAAATAATCTTAAGAAATATGCTAGGAAAGAATAATTGGATTTTTTACTTCACGGCTTTGCAGAAGCCTTTAATCTACTTTTAAACGGCAATCTTGAAACATATTCAGCCATCAAGGCTACCCTTTACACATCAAGTGTGTCGATACTTTTTGCCGTTCTTATAGGCTTTCCACTTGGTTTTTCGCTTGGATTTTATGACTTTAAGGGTCGCAAAATTTTACGCCTTCTAAGTGACACAGCTCTTGCCATGCCAACGGTTGCGATCGGTCTTATTTTATATGCATTTATCACGAGAAATGGCCCGCTTGGCAGCCTAAATTTACTCTTTACGCTAAAAGCGGTCATGCTGGGTCAGTTTGTGCTAGCCCTTCCTATCATCATCTCGCTTACTGCAAGCGTGGTTGAAAATATGGAGACAAAGCACTATCTAACTATCCTAAATTTACGCCTTGCGCCAGCAAAGCTAGTTTTTTGCGTGCTTTATGAGTTGCGCTACGCTCTCATGGTAGTTATCGCCACAGCCTACGGCAGAATCGTGGCTGAAGTGGGCATTGCGATGATGATAGGTGGCAACATCAAGTATTTTACCCGCACGATCACGACCGCGGTGTCGCTGGAGACGAACAAGGGCGAGTTTGCGATGGGTATAGCGCTAGCTTTGGTGCTCATCTTTATCGCATTTGCGGTAAATTTGGCGATACATGCGCTAAAAAGGCTTGATAGATGAAATTTGATAAATTTAGAAATTTTACGCTCGTAAAAAGCGGGCTGGGCGCGTCAAATTTGAGCCTTTTATTTAAATTTAACGAGAAAGGCGCAAAGTGATAAACGTTAGAAATTTACGCCTAAACTACGGCGCGAACGAGATTTTAAATATCCCGCGCCTTGATATCGACGTCGCCAAAATCACCGCGCTAACGGGCAGCAACGGCAGCGGCAAAAGTACGCTGATGCGAGTGATTTCGTTTTTGCAAAAGCCAACTAGCGGCGAAGTACGGCTGTGGGGAAGCAGCGCGCCTAGTCTAAATTTACTGCGCGACGTTAGCGTTTTGCTACCAGAGCCCGCGCTTTTAAAACGCTCCGTGAGGGAAAATTTTAAAGCCGTTTTAAAAAGCCGCGGAGTGCTGGGGGAATTTGACGAGCGAGCGAGCGAGGCGTTAAATTTGGTCGGGCTTGACGAGAGCTTTTTAAACAAGCGCCACTTTGAGCTAAGCTCCGGGCAGACGCAGCGCGTTAGCTTTGCGTTAAATTTGGCGCTTAGATCGCGTCTTTATCTACTCGACGAGCCGACAAATAGCGTGGACGTGGGCACGTCAAAGCTGTTTGGCAAAGCGGTGCTTTACATGCGGCAAAGATACGGCTGCGGCTTTGTGATCGCTAGCCACGACGACAAATGGCTAACCGCCATCGCCGAAGAAAACGTCTTTTTGCACAAGGGGCGTGTGTGCGAATTCGAATACAAAAATATATTCGACGCGCGGGACGGGGTTTTAAAATTTGACGAAAACGCGAACGTAAATTTACCGCAAAATTTACGTAACGCCGTAAAGATCGCCGTAAATCCAAGTAAAATAACGCTAAGCAAAACGCTGATAGAAGGCTATCTTGAGGGCATCTTGCACTCGGTTTCGCTCTATCTTGGCAAAGAGCTTTTGGTGAAAATCAAAGTCGGCGACTTTTTGATAAAAACGCTGGCGGCGAATTCGCAAAATTTTAGAGTCGGCGAAAATATTTATTTTAAATTTGACGAGGAAGCGTTTTTGGGGCTTGAATGAGCCTCAAATTTTGCAAATTTTGCTTCAAATTTTAAATTTAGACTCGTTTAACGCCCGTTAAAAGAGCCTAGTTAAAAGTAAATATCAAAATGAAGCGTAAATGCAATATATATGCTGAAATTTCATATTTATTTTATCTCCTAAAATTCGCCGTAAGCAATATGCAACTAAGGCATATTTAAGCATATATTAATTTTTTTGATTTATTTTTTTTTAAGTATAAGAAATAAGCCAAAAAGTAGTATAGTTTCACAATCGAGAAAAATCTCAAAAAATAGACAAAAATGATAAAGGAAGGCGATGACTAGCAAGGGCGAATTTGCGGCGGGACGTGGGCTTTACTACTCGCTATTTTCGCGTTTTTTCGTTTTTAGCCAAGAAGCCGATAGATTTGCAGGCGTAAACGCGATGCTAGGCCTTGCCGCAGCGCACGCTCTAAACGAGGAATCGGCCGCTGCCATAATGCGCATACAGGCAAAATTCGACGAGAAAAATCCGCAAAATTTAGTGGATGAATTCGATGAAATTTTCCACGCTCCGCCAAGTCCGCTTAGAAACTCGATGTCGTACTACGACGAGGGTTACGAGGTCGGGCATGCTTGCGCGAAAGTGCGTAAAATTTTAGCCCGCACCGACCTTAGACGCGACAAGGCTAAATTTAAAGAAAACGAAGACAACGTGGGCTTTGTATTTGCGCTGATGAGTGAATTTATCGCGCGAGAGAGCGAGCTGGAGCTATACGGCGAGCTTGAGGAGCAGCTTTTTAAAGAGGTCATAAATCCAAACGTTGATGAGTTTATAGAGAGTCTTTTTAATCACGAAAGTAGCGAAATTTACAAAGACGTCGCGGTACTACTGCAAGGATTTATCGAGTTTGAGCGCGTAGTTTTAAGCGCGCCGCGTCCTATAAATCGCGGCGAAAACAAAAAGACTTTGGACGGAGTTTCAAGATCTGAGGCTATAAGAAGACAAAAAAACCGAGTGAGAAAGCTAAAAGCTATGGAGGAAGAAAATGCAAAAAAATAGGCGAGAATTTTTAAAAAAGGCTGGGCTAGTCGGAGCGGTAGCGGCTACGGCCGGAGCCATAACGGCAGCGGCGTCAAACCTAAAATACGGCAAAAGCAAAAAGACCGAAGTGCTTTATAAAAGAAGCAAAAACTGGGATCTATACTACGAACAAGCAAAATAATAAAATTTAAGAAAGGATAAATATGTCTGAGGCAAATTTACGTCTTATGCCCCACTCAAACGCAGTCGGGCGAAGATCGTTTTTAAAAATGGCCGCGCTAGCGGGCGTAGCGGGCGGCATGAGTGGACTGGCCGCTAGCGGCGTAACCAGAAGTGCGACTCAAGAAGAGATGGCAAATCCGTTTCCAAACTCTAAAATCGTAAAAACCGTTTGTACGGTTTGCTCCGTTGGATGCGGAGTGCGCGCCGAGGTAGAAAACGGCGTTTGGGTACGCCAAGAAGTAGCCCAAGACCACCCGGTAAGCGCTGGCGGCCACTGCTGTAAGGGTAGCGATGTCATCGATATGGTGCGCTCTCACTGCCGCGTAAAATACCCGATGAAAAAAGCAGGCGGCAAATGGAAACGCATCAGCTACAAAGAGGCTCTCGACGAGATCGGCGCCAAACTAAAGGCGTATCGCGAAAAAAATCCGGAGCAAGTAATGTTTCTAGGCTCTGCAAAAGATTGCAACGAACAAAGCTATTATATAAGCAAATTCGTAGCGATGTTCGGGACTAATAACCTAGATCACCAAGCACGTCTTTGACACAGCTCTACAGTCGCCGGTGTGGCGAATACTTGGGGTTACGGAGCTATGACAAATCATCTTGGAGATATCCAAAACGCGAAGTCTATCTTTATAGTGGGCGCAAATCCGGCGGTAAACCACCCGGTCGGCTTTAGGCATTTTCTAAAAGCGAAGGAAAATAACGGCGCAAAGCTAATCGTGGTCGATCCAAGATACACGAGAACTGCGGCTAAGGCTGATTATTTCGCTCAAATTCGCACCGGCACGGATATACCTTTTATGTACGGCATGATGAATATCATCTTTCAAAACGGCTGGGAAGATAAGGAATTTATAAACGACCGCGTTTACGGTATGGATCTGATCCGCGAAGAGGCTGCGAAATGGACGCCTGAAGTCGTAGCAGATGTTTGCGGGATCAAAAAAGAGACGCTTCTTGAGATAACCGAAGTTTACGCTAAAAATCGCCCGGGATCGGTCGTTTGGGCGATGGGTCTAACTCAGCACACCATAGGCAGCTCAAATACTCGTATCGCTCCGATCCTGCAGCTAGTGCTAGGAAATATGGGCGTTAGCGGCGGCGGCTGTAATATCCTTCGCGGCCACGACAACGTTCAAGGTGCGACGGATATGGCGAATTTGCCGACCGAGTTACCCGGATACTATCCAAAAAACGAAGCCAACTGGAAATACTTCGCTAAGATGTGGAAGGTCGATTTTGAATGGCTCCAAAAGAATTTCGTTAAGCCTGAAATGATGTTTAAGCCCGGATTTACGCTATCAAAATGGTGGGCGGGCGTGCTTGACGGTAAAAACGGCAACGAAGCCGTAGATAATGCCGGCGACAGTATAAAAGCCTTAGTAGTAATCGGCAACGGCATCACCTCTACCGCGCAACAAGTAAAAGTAAAAGAAGGCCTAGACGCGCTTGAGCTTTTGGTTCTAGTAGATCCTTTCGTAAACGATGCCGGCGTGATAACGGACAAAAAAGACGACGTCTATATACTGCCTGCGGCGACGCAGTTTGAAACCAGCGGTACGGTTGTAGCGACAAACCGCAGCGGCCAGTGGAGAAGCCAGGTCGTAGAGCCGCTTTTTGAGAGTATGCCCGATCACGAAATTTTATTCGAGCTTGCCAAAAGGCTAGGCTACTATGACGAGCTAACGCGCACGATCAGAGACGCTGAAGGCAAGATTGAGTGGCCTGAAGTCGCTACTCGCGAGATCGCAAATATAGTTAAAACTATCGGCATGACGGGTTGGACTCCGGAAAGGCTCAAAAAGCACCAAGAAAACTGGGATAAATTTGATGAAAAAACAAGCCTAGGAAAACCGGGTACCGTAGTTGAAGGCGAGTACTACGGTCTGCCGTGGCCGTGCTGGACGGAGGATCATCCGGGCAGCCCGATACTTTACGATATAAACAAATCCGTTAGGCAAGGCGGTATGGGTTTTAGAAACCGCTTCGGCTTAGAGCATAACGGAGTTAGCCAATTAGCTGCAGACGGTAGCGCGCCCGTAGATTCGTTTGTCAAGGGCGGATATCCGGAGATCAAAAAAGATAACATCGAAAAGGTGCTAGGTATCACGCTAACCGAGGATGAAAAGGCTAAAATAGGCGGCAGCTGGATACATGACGATAGTAATATCATCGCTAAAAAATGCATGGAGAAAAACATCGCTCCGTACGGCAACGCGCGAGCTAGGACGATCGTTTGGACTTTTGCGGATCAAATTCCTCTTCACAGAGAGCCGCTGCATACGCCTAGATTTGATCTAGCGCAGAAGTATCCGAGCTTTGAGGATAAGAAACTTCAAAACCGCGTCGATACAAAATTTAAATCCGTCCAGCTAGCAAAGGACTACTCAAAAGAGTTTCCTATTATCCTCACGACGGCTCGCCTCGTAAATTTTAGCGGCGCGGGCATGGAGACGAGAGCTAGTATGTATCTAAGCCGTCTAACGCCTGAGATGTTTGCTGATATCCACCCTGAGCTTGCGGCTAAACACGGCATTAAAAACTGGGATTTCATCTGGGTTCATTCGCCTGAAGGTACTAAGGTTAAGGTGCGCGCTAGAGTAGTACCCTCCGTTAAACCCGACACCATCTTTATGCCGTTTCATTATGCGGGTTATATGCAAGGCACCGATATGACTGGTAATTTCCCGGAAGGCACCAAGCCTTATGCAGTAGGCGAGAGCGCGAATACCGTCACTAACTATGGATATGATATAAACACTCAGATCCCTGAAACCAAAAGCGGTCTATGCCGCATAGAAAAGGCGTAAAATGAGCGAATTTAACGATAACAATAGACTTAAATTTTACTGCGACGACGATAGATGCATCGACTGTAACGGCTGTGCGGTAGCTTGCGACGAGGCTCACGAGCTGCCTCTTGGCATCCGCCGCCGCCGCGTCATCACGCTAAACGAAGGCGTACCCGGCAAGGAAATATCGACATCGATAGCTTGCATGCACTGCGAGGATGCGCCGTGCTCGCTGGTTTGCCCGGTCGATTGTTTTTATATCAGAGCCGACGGCGTAGTACTACACGACAAAGATATCTGCATCGGCTGCGGATACTGCCTATACGCGTGTCCGTTCGGCGCACCACAATTCCCTAAAGATGGTGTATTTGGCGCAAGAGGCGTTATGGATAAATGTACGATGTGTGCAGGTGGTCCAGAGCCTACAAATAGCGAGCTAGAGCGTGAAGAGTATGGCCAAAACAGAATTTCCGAAGGTAAAGTACCAGTTTGTGCGGCTATGTGCTCGACAAAGGCGCTGCTGGTAGGAGAATCTACAATGATAGAGAAAATCTACGGTGATAGGGTTAAGGCTCGCGGCTACGGCTTTAAAGACCTAAAGCAAACTCCGACCTGGAAGCTCGCCTACTATGCTGGCGATAGGCTTAAGATA
This sequence comes from Campylobacter concisus, assembly GCF_002165785.1. Taxonomy (GTDB): domain Bacteria; phylum Campylobacterota; class Campylobacteria; order Campylobacterales; family Campylobacteraceae; genus Campylobacter_A; species Campylobacter_A concisus_W. The sequence goes on along the minus strand of NZ_NDYO01000006.1, from coordinate 122,700 downwards.
AAATCTTAAAATTTAGCTCGCTCTCACCGAGATTGCGGGAGCGAGTAATCTCATCAAATTTGACGCGGTTTGGCTGCGTCAAATTTAACTCGCGCTTCTTTAGCTTCACTAAATTTTACATAGATAGTTCGTCAAATTTGACTCACACTTCTTTAGCTTTATTAAATTTTTACGCGATATTTCGTCAAATTTGAATGCTGGTAAATTTAAAATAAAAGTGGATAAATTTAAGTAGAAAAGGGCGGTCTCCCGCCCTAAATTTACGCTCTAACAGGCGACAAATAAGGATTTGCCGAGTGCATCGACATCTCGTTTTGCTCTCTAAATTTGATAAATTCCTCTTCGCTTAGACGCCTGATATTTGCTATCGTCATCTTTAGCGGCGTGATGCCTGAGAGCGGATCGGGATCGCCGGCGTTTGCTAGCTCGTTACCGTCGGCCTCGCTGTAGTGGAAGGTCGTAAATATCGTGCCCTCTTTTAGATCCGGATTTACGCGAAGCTTGGCCGCGATCTGGCCGCGTTTGTTTTGCACGAGCGCGTAGCAGCCTTCCTCTAGCTCCCTCTCGCGAGCGATATCCGGGCTTACCTCGATGAGCGCGCCTTCTACGCCAGCACCGTATTCTAGAGCAGGACACTCTCTAGTCATCGTACCCGTGTGGTAGTGAAATACCTTGCGTCCGGTCGTAAATAAGCACGGATAGACCTCGTCGGGCACCTCGCTAAGCGCGCCGCTACCGACCGGATAGCCGTCCGGGATATTCATCTTAGCTCTAAATTCGGCTTCTGCTTTTGCGCGTTCATTTTTATCCTCTACGTAAAGTACCGGCGCGAAGCGGAATTTACCGCCAGGCAGCATGGACTTGTGATCTGCGTAAAGCACGGGCGTGCCAGGGTGTTCCTCGTCAGGGCACGGCCAGCTGATACCGCCTAGCTTGCCTAGTCTATAGTAGCTAATACCGCCGAAAAATTTAGGCATGAGCTCTCTTAGTTCGTTCCAAATTTGCTCAGGGCTAGCAAAATCAAATCCCTCTAGCCCCATGCGGTTTGCGATGTTGCAAACGACTTTCCAGTCAGGCTCCACGCCGCTAACGGGCTCGCTAGCTTTGCGCGTTCGCTGGACGCGGCGAGAGGTGTTTATAAACGTTCCATCCTTTTCTCCCCAGCCTGCTGCAGGTAGCACCACGTCGGCCTTGTGTGCGCTCTCTGTGAAAAACAAATCTTGCACGATAAAGCAGTCTAGATGATGGACGGCGTGGACGAAGTGCTCGGTCCAAGGGTCGCTCATTACGGGGTTTTCGCCGTAGACATAGAGGACTTTTAGCTCGCCGCTATCCATTTTATCCGGCGCTTGCGTTAGCTTAAAGCCCGGAACCGGATTTAGCTCAAAGTGCCATACTTTGCGCGCTTGCTCCTGCGCGTAAGGGCTATTTACGGCGCCTGCCGGGATGACGTTAGGCAGCGCACCCATGTCGCATGCGCCCTGGACGTTGTTTTGACCGCGCAGTGGATTTACGCCAGCGCCTTTTTTGCCCAAATTTCCAGTTAAAACGGCTAAATTTGATAGCGAAAATACGTTTGAGGTACCGTCGCTAAACTGCGTTATACCCATCGTGTAGCAAATCGCCGCCGCGCCTGCTTTAGCATACATTCTAGCTGCCTCTATGATGAGCTCTTTTTTTATACCGGTTTCGCGCTCGAAACGCTCAGGGGTAAAGTCCTTAACCGCTTCTTTTAGATATTCAAATCCCTCGGAGTATTTCTCGATAAATTCGCTATCTTGCAAATTTTCGGCGATTATGACGTGCATCATCGTGTTTAGCGTTTTGATATTCGCTCCGATTGGGATTTGCAGATAGATATCGGCTTTTTTGGCCATATCGGTGCGCTTTGGGTCCACGACGATCATCTTCGCGCCGCGCTGAAGCCCGCGCTGCATCTGCATAGCGATGATCGGATGGCACTCGCTCGTGTTGGTACCGATGAGTAAAAATACTTCCGTGTCGGTCGCAAATTCTACTAAATCGTTCGTCATCGTTCCGTTTCCTAGCGTGCTGGCAAGACCTGCCACTGTAGGAGCGTGTCAAAGACGAGCGCAGTGATCGACGTTGTTGCTACCCTGAGCTCGGAAAAATTTCTGGAAAACGTAGTTGTCTTCGTTATTTGAGCGCGCAGAGCTAAAGCCCATGATCGAGCTTGGGCCGTATTTTGCGACGGTGGATTTAAATTTATCCGCGAGGAAATCATAAACCTCCTCAAAACTCACTTCTTCAAGCTCGCCGTGCTTGTCGTAGACGCCGTTTAGCTTTCTCATCATCGGACGGCTTAAGCGTTTAGGAGAGTTTACGAACTCCCATCCGAACATTCCTTTTAAGCAAAGCTCGCCGTCGTTTACGTGGTGGTCTTTGCTAGGTTTGGCGTCTACGATTCTACCGTTTCGCACGATAAGATCGATGCCGCAGCCCGTACCGCAATATGGACAGGTGGTCTTTACTATCTCTTCCATTTTCGCTCCTTTCTGGTATTACTGAAATTTATAAGATTATTATATAATGGCAAATATAAATTTAGTTTTAAAATTAGTATATTTTTTTAAGAATTATTTAAGTAATATGCAAATTTAGCATATTACTCTTTTGGCTAAATTTGCCTTTAAAGTCGTATTTTGAAAGTAAAATCACATATTGGTTATTTTGGTAAAATTTGTCCTACCGGTACCACTCTATAAAAATCTATTAAAGATTTCTCGCTGCCGATAACTTGATTATATCTCCATCCTATCCCTACTATACTTGCCTTTTATCTCATTTTTTATCTCCGTAGGCTCATCATTCAACAGTTTACTAAAATTCGGTATTAAATTGCTTATTTTTGAGATAAAACTAATAACCTTAGTTTTAAAGTTTTCTAATATAGTTAACTTATCCTGTAAATTTTCTATCGTTTCGTCTTTAACTTTTGCTTCTTCTTTCGGCTCCGATATTTTTCGGCATTATGTAGTATCCGCACAAATTCATTTTTTTATTAAATCTAAATAATGTTCGCAAATTTTAGTGTTTTTATGTAATTTTCCATAAAATCCCAATCTGGCTCAAAATCGGTTTCGTTTATTTTTATGGCTGGCAACAAAATGTTTGTTTTTAGGAGCCTATCGCCTGTCCAACTTCTACCGTATGAAAATTTATTTCTTTCTAAGTCTAATATAGTGGTTAAAAACAATCCATTATATTTATTTAGGCGTTCACTGTATCCACAGAAAGTCTTTCCACTCATTCCGATAAAATTATATCCTTGATACAGCGAGTAGCCTGCGCTTCCTTGCTCAAGTTGTATGAATAATACAATTGCCCCTCGAAATGTATTCTTTATTATCATTAAGCGACCACATAAATTCGTATCCGTTTGATTCTTTTTTTGCGGCTATATACGCAACGCCCCCCCTCTATTAAATTATTAGTATTATCTCCTTTTGTTGATTCAATTTTAAATAAAGTTCCCGATTTAAAATACTTCCAATTAGAAATATTTAAATTTTTATTTATTTTTTGCATCTTAGGTGCAGTATTGCTCAGATTTGCTTTTCCTAATTTTACGACGAAAGACGCATATTCTCTTACGGTTTTTTCAAAATTCTTTATTGATATACTAGAATAGTTTGTTTTCATATATGCTTCAGCCAACCATTCGTCATTTGCATTTATTGTTTTTAAAACAGGGATTTCGTCTTTTTCAATTTTGTTACGATAAAGATTAAGCCATTCTTTCTCCGTTTCAGCCCACGAGCCCTCAGCCTTCTCTACTCTACCTATTTTTTTTCTTTTTTGAAAAGCATCATCTTTATAATATCCAAAAAATGTTTTATGGGTGTAAGAATACCTAACACCCAATTCAAAAACCATACAACACGCTACTGAAGAAGAGCCGGGATGAAAGACATCCGAAGGCAAAGAAAATACTGCTAAAAGAGTGTGTTCTTTCGGCATTTTTTCTTTATAATTTTTGGCTCCCTTTAACTTAAACTCACGCAAAGGAGCATTAAGTTACGATGAGTTCGATGAAAAACAAATATATAATCCGTTCCCGAATTTCAGAGAAGAAATTTAGAGAAATTCTAAAGTACTTCGCAGAAGATATAGAAGCATCAAAGATATCGAATTTAACTAAAATTTCAGAAGCAACCCTATGTAAAATCTTTAGAGAAATAAGAATTCTTATATCTAAAGAGCGTGAGAAGATATTTAAGTTTTCAGGCGAGATAGAGATTGACGAAAGCTACTTTGGAGCCAAGAGAGTAAGAGGTCTTGCGCTTGCGCTCTCTTTGAGAAAAGAGGCAGAGGCACGGCAAATAAAACATCGGTGTTCGAAATGTTAAAGCGCGACGGTAAGGTCTATACCCAAATAGTTAAAAACTGTTCTGCTAATGAACTAATATCGATATTATCGGGGTTTAGCGATCTGGACGAGAGCGTTATTTACTCTGATCGTTGGAAGGCTTATGATGGCTTGGTTGATTACGGAGCCAAAGCGCATTATAGAGTGAAGCACTCTAAAAATGAATTAGCAAATAGTAAAAATCATATCAACGGTATAGAAAACTTTTGAGGATATGCCAAACATAGATTATCTAAATTTAAAGGCATTAAGAAAGAGAATTTCTTGCTTCGTCTTAAAGAGTGCGAATTTAGATATAATACTAAAACTACACAGGAAAACTTATCAAAAACTATTAAAATTGATAAGAGAGAATCCGCTTAAGTTTAATTGAGCCTTTAATTTTTTAGCTCTTGCTTGTCGTTAAACTCTTTTTCGTCTAGGTGCATTTGCTTTAGATTTTTATGTCTTGCCTTACTGCCGATTTTGCCTCTTAGAGCGATGCCGTCAAATACTATACCGCCCATTTCTTGCATGCTTCTACCGAATTTACTCGTATTTCCTTTTCCGTCGAATCTTAAATTTCTATGTTCTTTAAAGAGATAATTCGTAAAAATAAGCTGATAATGTTTAGTCTTTTCGTCGTTGCGCTCGCTAATCAATAAACACTTTACGCCGTATTTTGCACAGTATGATCTCGCAAATTTAAGGACTCTATCAAGCGAGACTTGGGCGTTGATAAAATTTGTCTCGGTTTGGCTTAAACCTTCTTTGGGTTCTTTTGGCCTTTGAGTACCAAAGCTAATAACTATCTCTGAAAATTCGACCATATTTTCACGCCAACGATTCTTTACCGCCTTGCCGTTTTTATCAATTTTAGTTTGGGCTTCGTAGTCGGCTTTCATATTTTCGTGGTATTTTTTCAAGAGTGCTTTTACATACTTTCTGTCGCTAAATTCCCTATCACTACTAGGTATCTCTCGCATGTGGCCGTTGTTGTTATACTCGCTAAGCACTATGTATCTATTATTGCGGCTGTTACCTCTAAGATATCCGATCTTAGAGGCGTGCTTAACCTCTCTAACATTGTGCTCATACCTTATAATAGACTTTTTGAGCGTCAAGAATTCGCTTCTCACGCAAAGAACTAGGTTGTGTCCGTCGATTTGAAGGGCATTCATTTACTTACTCCTTCTTAAGAATCAAGAACATGTCTTGATTCGTTTTTGAAAGATGTATGCAGCGATATCAGTAATCGCAAACGCTATACGAGAATTTTCCGCGTCGCCCATTTTAATGTAGCGAGGAATATCCCTGCCCCGCGATATACGAAGATCAAGAGTGGATACGCCGATACTAAGAAGTTTTGCCGTTTGTTGCTTGTTTAGCACCGCTTGTCCTTTGTACCGACCAGCTACATGCTTGAGAAAGTGTTTTGTACTCTACGTCGTTATATAGTTCATTAAGCATATTATTTTTCTCCTTTTGCTTAGTTCTTACATAACTAATTACGGCAACTTTTCATTTACTTTTGCTATTTTGAGTAGTTTTTGGATAGTTTTTGAAAAATTTTTAATACCCTATGGTTCCTTAGAGTATTTTAGAGTAGTCGAGAGTAAAAAATTGTTTTCTTGTTTTTAAAAACAAAAATAAAGCATCTTAGGTTGACTTAGAAAACATGGCGAGAAATTGGAATATTAAAAAATTTCGGGAACAAATAGGGAACAAATTTTATAAAACTAAGAAAACTTAAAGTTCTTGAAACATCGTTAAAATCAGGGTTCTAAAATGATTTTTGAAGAAGAATGGCTCCGGATGCTGGGTTCGAACCAGCGACCAAGTGATTAACAGTCACCTACTCTACCGCTGAGCTAATCCGGAACACTTGAAAAGAGCTCGTATTATAGACGAAAAGATATGTTTTGTCAATAAATTTTAGCTTAATTTATAAAAAATCACACAGAGCCCAATAAATTTTTATAAAAGGCTAAAACTAGCCTTTTATAAATCCACTTGCAATAACCTTATCGCCGTCATACATAACACAAAGCTGGCCTTGTGCCACACCAAGTGCATTTTGATTTAGCGTTAATCTCGCTGTTTTATTCTCTTTATCAACCTCAACAAAAGCATCAAGTTTAGGGCTTCTATATCTTATCTTAGTTTCGCACTCAAATTTATCTTTATCTATAAACAAATTTACGTTTTCAAGCTCGACTACCTTTTGAGCCAAGTCATCTTTTGTTCCTACGACGATCTCATTTTTATCGGCATTTATCTTTATAACAAAATGTGGCTCATGGGCGCCAAAAACCTCAAAACCACGGCGTTTACCGATAGTATAGTGCATATAGCCTTGATGACGGCCGATTATTTTGCCGTCTTTATCAACCACATTTCCTGGTAAATTTGTATTGTAATGCTTATTTAAAACTTCGATATAGGTATCTTCCACAAAGCAAATTTCACTACTTTCTGCCTGCGTAGCAAATTCTTCAAGCACTTTTACACTTCTTGCAAGCTCTTTTATATCTTTTTTAAATTTATCCCCAAGCGGGAAAATAACATCTTTTAATATCTCTTTTGGCACTTGAGCTAAAAAGTAGCTTTGATCCTTGCTAGGATCTTTTGCACATGTGATAAATCCATCAATAACTTGCACATAATGCCCAGTAGCAAGCTTCTCACAGCCATTTGCCTTTGCAAAATCAAGCAGTGCACCAAGCTTTATAAATTTATTGCACAAAGCACAAGGATTTGGCGTCTTGCCCTCTTTATAGAGCTTCACAAAAGGATCATAGACAAACTCGTTAAATTTATCCTGCAGATCCAAAATATGCACTTTTATGCCAAGATACTCGCCTACTTTTTTTACTTTTCTGATATTTTCTTCGTGATATCCTGGCTTTTGATGTAGCATCATATAGCAACCTTGCACTTCATGACCAGCTTCTTGCAGAAATTTAGCCGTCATAGTGCTATCTACACCACCGCTCATTGCGACCATTACTTTCATATTTTTTACCTCTTTGAAATTTAAAAGGGGATATTTTATATCTTATTTTTAAATAGCCAAAATTTCGTTTGCGATAAGCTCTAAATCATCGGTGATTTTGTATAAATTTATATCTTCTTTTTTTATTGTTTTTTGGCTAACTAGCGTATTTTTTATAAACTCATCAAGCCCTTGCCAAAATTCACTCCCAAAAAGAAAAATTTTTACTTTTTTACTACCAACTTGAGCAAGTACTAAAATTTCAAAAAGTTCATCAAGAGTGCCAAAGCCACCCGGAAAGACGACAAATGCGACTGAACGATCGGTGAGTGCAAACTTTCTTGGGCTTAAATTTGAAAAGAGATATTTTGCCGTAACGTAAGGGTTTGTATTTTGTTCAAACGGAAGTCTCACATTTAGTGCGACACTTGGAGACTTTGCGCTATCAAATGCGCCCTTGTTTGCGGCTCTCATTATGCCGTCTCCGCCACCAGTTAAGATGGCATATCCCAGCTCGTTTAGCTTATAAGCTAGTTCATAAGCCTTTTTGCAGTAGAAATTTTCTTCATCAAATCTAGCCGAGCCAAAGAAGGTAACATTTTTATTTTTATATTTTAAGACGTTTGGAAAATTTAAAAGATCACTAACTAATTCATTATTCATTATTTTAACTGTTGAAGCCTCTCGCGTTTTGAGCCTATCTGAGTGATCTGGATGCCAAAGTTTCCATCGATTATTACAACTTCGCCAAGGGCTATTACCTTATCGCCGATCAAAATTTCTAGTGGATCGTTTGCTAATTGATTTAGCTCAATAACTGAGCCAATATCCATGGTAAGCACATCTTTTAAGAGCATTCTTTTTGAGCCGATACGAACACGAATAGGTAGCCTAACATCCATTATAAGACCGATATTTCTCATCTCTTCAGCGCTAAAATCGCCCTTAGCTACGTGAGGGGTGCTTGCTGGTGCAGCTGGTGCTTCGGTCTTTGTTGGCTCAAAAAATTTCATCAACGAATGATCGCAAGCAAAACCGATATGCTCGCTTAAATCTTCGATTTTGACATTAAATAAAAATAACTTTTCATAAACACTAAAATCAAGCGAAGAATTTTCATCTAAAAAATTTACATTTATTACTTCAAAATTTATCTTTGGCATACCCTTTTGAGCGCCCAAGGACGTGCTAAAAGCACTAAAAAGGTTTGAAAATATCTCTTTTGCAGCGTCAAGCTCATCACTGCCTAAATTTTCATTCTTTGAAATTTCCTCTTCGCCCATCATCCATTCGCTAATGGCACTTATTAAAACCGGAGTGCATACTATCTCTGTTTTAGCATTGATATCGCCACTTAAAGAGATATTGGCCATCACTACTGGCGGTTTTATGCCATTTTGCGTTGGTGCATCAAATTCATTTCTTTCACCAACCTCTGGAGCTCTGCCCGTAAGTCCTTCGATAGTAGCTTTTAATTCGTTAGAAAATATATTAAAAAAATCATTCATCATCTTCGTCGTCCTCTTCTTCTTCCATTTTGCGCTCATTAGCTTCATACGCCATTAGCTTTGCTTTTCGCTCTTCTTCGTATTTTTCTAAGATATTTTTGATCTCATCTTTATCAGAGCGTATTAACTGTTCAATCCTTATAGATTTTCTAAATCTATGAAGCCCAACCTCAGCTAAGAAAACTTCTTTTTTATCGATACAAACGATTGCCTTGTCATCAGCTCCTCTATCAAGCCTTAAAATATCGCCTTCTTTTAAATTTAAAAACTCATTTACACTAATGATCGATTTGCCAAGTATAGCTTCATATAAAATTTCTGCTCGTCCGATAAGTGTTTTTAGCTCTTTGTTTCTACTTTTTTTTGCACTCGTTTCACCAAGCATAATGTCCCTGTTTGCAAGGCGTGAGAGTATCGGTTCTAGGTAGATAACCGGATAGCATAAATTTATCATACCGCTTGAGCCACCAACTATGATCTCCATAACGACCATGATGACGATCTCGTTTTGAGAGACGATCTGTACGACATTTGGACTGCTTTCTTTAGCTTCCACATTTGGGTACATATCAGTTATCATTGACCAGCTCTCTTTTAGACGCTGCATGATCATTCTAAGCACCGCATCAAGCAAATTTACTTCAATATCGGTTAGCTCTCTATTTGCCTCAAAATTTTCACCAGTTCCGCCAAGCAAACGATCTATCATCGGAAAAGCAATGCTTGGATTTATCTCCAAAACACAGTTTCCATCAAGTGGCTTTATAGAAAAGACGTTGAAACTAGTTGGACTTGGCAAACTCATCAAAAATTCGCCATAAGTCATCTGATCAACACTGTGAAGTCTGATCTCGACGATACTTCTCATAACACTAGAAATTTGACTAGCCAAATTTCTAGCAAGCTTATCATGGATACCTTTTATCGCACGGAGTTGCTCTTTACTAACGCGGTTTGGACGCTTAAAGTCATAAATAATAATCTGTTTTTGTTCGCCTTGCGATCTCTCTTCGACCTCGATATTACTCGTATCGCCGTCTTCATCAACAACTTCAAGTAGCGCGTCTATCTCTTCTTGACTTAAAATATCAGCCATTAAACCCCCAAGCTACGCCTGATACGATCAAGCAAACGTTTATGAATTTGTGAAATTCTACTCTCGCTGATATTCATGATCTGGCTTATCTCTTTTAAATTTAGCTCTTCATAATAATAAAGCTGAACCAACATCTGATCTCTTTCGTCAAAATCTTTTAAAGCCTCTTCTATTTTTAAAATGAGATCCTCTCTCTCAATGCTTTTCTCGACATCATTTTGACCAATTAGCTCCATTTGCTCGTCTATTGGCAAAATAGTAATGATACCGCTAACGCCTCTTGCCTCTCTTATCTTCTCAATATCTTCATTAAGCTTTTCGGCCAAATACTCATCGCTTGGCTCTTCTTCAAATTCATTAAAGTAGTTATCTATCTCGCTATTTATGCTCTTTACTAGCTTTCTATCGCTTCTGCTAACAACATCAAGCGTCCTTAGATAATCAAGCATAGAGCCATAAATTCTCTTTTTGCCATATCCCCAAAAAGAGTCATTTTGCTCCTTGTCATACTTCCTGCTAAGCTTTATCATCTCTTCAACACCAATGCTTATTAGGTCATTTGTATCTATACTTGATGGTAGCCTCTCTTTAAGCCTAAACGCCATTGCACGCAGTGCTGGCATATATTTTAAGACGATTTCGTCTTGTTCCTTTTTTATCGTGTTTTTATAAGCGTTAAGCTGCTTTTGCTTTAACTCGTGCATTTCGTTTACCAGAATCAAAATTTTCAGCAGTCATTTTTACCATTATATTTTCCATACGCTTTTCTCTAGTATTTAGCTCTGAGATGAGATAGTCTGCGATCTCTTCGTGTTTTTGTTTATCAAAAATTTTAGTTAAAGCCCTTTTTACATCGATGTAGTTCATGATAACAATGTGAATTATAAGATAAAAAAACAAAGTAATAACTAGTGTATAAACAAGCATTTCGATAGGCTCACTCACCTTTAGCAAGGTAAAAACTATACCTACAAAAAAGCCACAAACCGTAAAAAATGCTATAAAATTTTCTGCACGCAAAGCTCAATCTCCATTAAAATTGTTCTATCAAACGCTTAAAGAAGCCCCCAAAGCTCCTGCTTTGCTCATCGTTAAGCACTTTTCGTTCCAACCTATAAAGTAAATTCGAAGCTATCTGTTTTATCTGAGCGCTAGGCTCAGCATAAGCAGCGTCGTCTGTAAAAAGCGTTCGTTGTTTTATACTTCTTGAAACATTCTTATCAGAAGCCACAAATCCTATAAGCTCTAAATTTAAGCTAGGCCCGATATTTGCATTAGCAACGCGTTTGATATTTTCATAAATTCTAGTCGCTTCTGCTTCATTTTTTACCATATTTAAAAGCAAAAGCTCACTATTTTTAAACCTTGAGACGATCTTTATGACAGCGTACGCATCGGTTATCGCCGCAGGATCAGGCACAGTTACCACCACGACCTCATCGGCCGCTTCTAAAAATAGCTGTGTGCTACCGCCTATGCCAGCTCCGGTGTCAATGATCAAAAAATCAAGCTCATCAAGCTCGCTCGCCTCATCCAAAAACCTCTCAAATAAAAATTGATTGTTAAATTTTAAAATTTCATCGCCGCTCTCGCCAGGAATGAGGATCAAATTTTTATTTATAGGTATCAAGATATCTTTTAGGCTGCACTCACCTTTTAGCACGTGAAGTAAATTTTTACCCATTTTTACATTTAAGATGACATCAAGGTTTGCAAGGCCGATATCAGCGTCAAATAGCCCTACTTTGTAGCCATTTTTTGATAAAACATTTGCTAAATTTGCACTTATCGTACTCTTACCAACACCGCCCTTACCACTAGTTATCGCAATAAAATGCGTATTTTTGCTCTTGCTTTGAGACTGGACTAAATTTTGTAATTTTTGCGCTTGATTATTCATCGCTAGCCTTTTGCTTTGTAAAGCCGTCAAACACACACTCTACTAAAAATTCGCTCTTTGCCTCCACAAGATCATCAGGCACCTCTTGGCCTACGCTAAAGTAGCTAACCGGCGTATTTGTCTCATATATCAGCGAAAAGACATTACCAAAAATTTTTGTCTCATCAAATTTGGTGATTATCAGCGTATCAATATCCAAAAATGAAAACCCATTATAAATTTCTATTAGATCTTCAACCTTTGAGCCAGCCGAAAGGACCAAATTTACATCAATCTTTGCACCGCTATGCTTTAAAAATTTATCAAGCCTTTCAAGCTTTTCTTTGTCATACTGCGAATTTCCAGTCGTATCAATAAGTATCACATCACAATAATTAAGCTGCTTTATAGCATTTTGAAAGTCATCTATCTCAATAACATCGAGAATAGGCAGCTTCATCATTTTAGCGTATTGAAATAGCTGCTCAACCGCTCCGATACGATATGTATCAAGCGTGATGATACCTGTTTTATAGCGTTTTTCATTGCCGTAAGCAAAACGAGCAGCTAGCTTTGCAAGAGTCGTAGTCTTACCAACTCCAGTTGGGCCAACTAGCATCATGATACGTTGTTTTTTATCGCTTGGCTCTTTTCTGCAAGGTAGCATATTTCGCAAAAGCGAGTAAAAATATCTTTTTACTGCGGTTGGATTGCTCTTCATCGAGACTGGCAAATTTTCAAGCGTAGTTTGCATGATCGCCTCTAAATGCTCTTCTTTCATACCGCTTTGCTTTGCGAGCTTATAGATGCTAGCAAATTCTGGCGGGATCGAAAGATTATTGCGATTTGGGGCTTTTTCGTCCCAGATCATGTCAGTTATGAGCCCTATTTTCTCGCTTAGCACGCTTACTTGCTTTGCCACATCGTCTATTTTTTTATTCATACCATTTGGTATGCTCGACTCTTTATCTTTAACATCATCGATATTTACATTTGCGATCGTGCTTATCTCTTTTGCAGCAGCTGAGATATTTAAAAGCACGCTCTCGTTTGGATCATAAGGCTCGGGTGACGCTGTCTTTGCCTCAAATTTAGCTGGCTCTTCTTTTATCTCAAATTTTGGCTTAGCAGGTTCATAGTTTTTGTTAAATTTAGAGTAGGCATTTTCGTAGTTTATGGCTTTTGTATTTGGTTTTGTGGGCTGCTTTACGTCGTCCTCTTCAACGCTTACTAAAATTTCATAAAGCGGCTTTTTGTTTATCGTTTTGGCTTGAATCTGTTTTGTAGTAACTAGTATGGCCTTCTCGCCGCACGTTTCTTGAGCCTTTTTCAAAGCTTCAATAGTGCTCTCGCCTGTAAAAGTATGAAATTTTGTAGCCATTTATATCCTTTTAACCTCTCATAAGCCCTAGTGGCACGATCACGCTAAGCCTCTTATCAGCCCCAGGATGTGGCACGATAAGGCGCGGCGTCTTATAGACCTTCTTACTAAAATACAAAATATCCAGATCAAGCGTACGTGGTGCATTTTTAAATGTCCTGATACGCTTAAATTTACTCTCATAGTGCCCCAAAATTTTTAGAGTTTCTCTAGGGCTCATAGATGTTTGTAAATTTATAACAGCGTTACTAAAGTCATCCTGCGCTTCATAACCAAACGCCGCATTTATAAGGATCGGCGAGACTTCAACTACGTGAAACCTGCTATCACTTGTAATCGCTCTTATAAATCTATCAAACCTCTTTGCGCTATCGCCGATGTTACCACCCATACCAACTAGCGCCTCATATTTAAACTCATCTCTTTTATGAAAAGAGCTAGGGCAAAAACGGCTTTTTATGATCTTTCTTGCTCCAGCTAGCCTCATAAAATCTCACACCCACCTTCTCTTGCAACCACCACGTCCTCAATGCGCACGCCAAATTCATTTTCTAGATAAATTCCAGGCTCTATACTAAAGACCATGCCCTCTTTTATGAGCGTTTCGCTCCTTGCTGAGATGACTGGAAGCTCGTGTATATCAACACCCACGCCGTGCCCTGTCGAGTGAAAAAAGGCCTTTTCATATCCAGCTTTTGCTATCACGCTTCTTGCTGCAAGGTCTATCTCGCACGCCCTAACTCCAGCCCTTGCGACCTTTATAGCAGCAGCCTGAGCCTCTTTTACGATCTCGTAAATTTCTTGCATTTTGGCGTTTTTAAATTTTTGCTCCTTTGAGAAGTTAAAATTTTCATCAAAGCAAGCAGTTCTGGTGCGATCAGAGCAGTATCGCTTAAATTTAACCCCAGCATCAAGTAGTAGCAAATCGCCCTTTTTTAAAATTTTATCCCCAGGCAGCGCATGTGCCTTTGCGGCATTTTCATTTATCGCCACGATCGGATCAAAGCTAAGACCTAGCTCATTTTTTTGCCTAAAGATGAGTGAGGCGTTAAAATGAAGCTCTTTTTCGCTCATCCCTTCGCCATTTTCACGCACAAATTTAGCAAATTCATCAAAGCATTTAGCTCCAAATTCACTAGCTTTTTTTAAAATTTTTATCTCATCTTCACTTTTGCAAATTCTCTTTAGTCTAGAGAAATTTGCCTTTGGCTTGAAATTTATCTTAAATCCCTTGCTAAGCGCGTTAAACTCGCTTAGACTTAGCTCATCAGGGTTAAAAACAAGGCTGCTTGGCTTCATTTTTCTTAAAAATGCCCTAACCTCGCTTATTAAATTTCTCTGTGCTAAAAGAACGACCACGCCTGCATTTACGCAGCTTTTTGCCTCGAAATAATACCTCGCGTCCGTGAAAAAGTATTTTACGCCATCAAGGCATAGCAAAAACTCATTATCGCAGCTATAACCGCACTCGTAAAATACGGCATTTTCGTCCTTTAAGATGAAATTCATTGTGCTTTTTGATTTGCTCTTACTGCTTTGATTTGCTCAAAAATTTGAAGCATGCCTATCATCGCCAAATGATAGCCAACTGGTCCAAAGCCCACGATCTGGCCTGCTGCAACTGGTGCGATGAGGCTTTTGTGGCGGAACTCTTCTCTTCTATAAACGTTGCTGATATGCACCTCGATAACTGGCAGCGCAACCGCACTTAGCGCGTCACGGATAGCGATAGAGGTGTGAGTGTAAGCGGCTGGGTTCATGATGATGCCGTCAGCATCGCCCAAGCACTCTTGGATCTTATCGACTAGCTCGCCCTCAAGGTTGCTTTGAAAAAACTCGATCTCAACGTCATTTTGATCGGCAACGATCTTCATTTGAGAGTGGATATCCTCCATCTTCATAACGCCATAAATTCCTGGCTCTCTAGCGCCAAGCATGTTGATATTTGGGCCTTGGATAACCATTATTTTTAGCTTTTTATCCATGTCACTCCTTTTTGATTAAATAGCCTAAATTATACATTTTCGTTCCTAAATTTTCGCTACAATAACAAAAATTTAAGGCCAAAAATGGAAATTCTAAAAGCAAAAAAGATCATCACTGGCGGAGAAAATCCAAAAATTTTAAGAAAATCTTGTGTTGTCATTGATAATGATAAAATTTTAGAAATTTTAAGCGAAAAAGAGGCACAAAAAAAATTTAAAGAGGCGAAAATTTGCGACTTCGGTGACAGCGTGATAGCCCCAGCGTTCGTAAATACACACGTTCATTTAGAATTTAGCTCAAACGTTAGCACACTAAAATATGGTGATTTTATAAAATGGCTTGGCTCTATCATCGATAAAGGTGGCGAGCTAGCTAGAATGGACGCTAAAAAAGCGATGAATGAAGCCATAAATTCGCTGCTAAAAAGCGGAGTTTGTACCATTGGCGAGATCTCTAGCTTTGGCTCGGAGCTTGAAATTTTAGCCAGCAGCCCTTTAAAAGTCGTGCTTTTTAGTGAAATTTTAGGCTCAAACGAGCAGATGGCTCAGCAAAATTTGCAAAATTTCTTAGCAAAATTTGAAAAAACAAAGAGCTACAAAAACCAAAATTTCGCACCAGCCATCTCACTACATTCGCCCTACTCTGTGCACCCAAGACTCGCCAAAGCAGCCCTTGAGATCGCTAAAAAAGAGGACTTGCTTGTAAGCACACACTTTTTAGAGAGCAAGGCTGAAAAGCAGTGGTTGGAGTGTGGCACTGGAGGGTTTAAAAAACATCTTTTAAGGTTTAGCCCAGATCCAAAGCCGATGTATGACGACAAGAGCTACTTTGAGATGTTTCGTGAGATAAATACACTATTTACGCACTGCGTTTATGTGAGCGATTTTGCTAAATTTAGGCCTCATCACAGCGTAACACACTGCGCCGTTTCAAACAGACTGCTTGGTAAAAAGGCGCTAAATTTAAAAGAAATTTTCAAAAACAATGTAAGTCTAAACATCGGCACAGACGGCCTTAGCTCAAACATCAGACTAAATTTCTGGCATGAGCTAAGAGCTGCTTTATTTACCCACACGAGCCTTGATCTAAACAAGCTTGCCACCAGGCTTTTTGTCGCTGCAACGCATGGGGGTGCAAAGGCACTTAGGACAAATAACGGCGAGATAAAGGCCGAGCTTGCTGCTGATCTTGCAGTCTATAACGACCTAGAGTGCGATGATAGCGAGTTAATACTTCAGCTTATACTTCATACAAATGAAGCTAAAAAACTATATATCGGAGGCAAAATTTGCAAATTTTAAGGCTTATTTTTAGAGGATTTTTGGGAATTTTTAAATTTATCAATAACTACTTTAAGGCGCTCATATTTTTACTCATCTTATTTTTCATATTCGCACCAGATGGCAAGATGAAAGAGCCAAATTTAGCCCGCATAGACATCACCGGCACGATAATGGACACAAGCGAAATTTTAGAAGCATTAGAAAAGGCAAGGCTTGATAGCAACATCAAAGGCGTGCTACTCTACATCGACAGCCCAGGAGGAGCGCTAAGTCCTAGCGTGGAGCTAGCCATGGCGGTCAAGAGGCTAAAAGAGAGCAAAAAAGTGCTCGCATACGCTGCTGGCAACATGGCAAGTGGCAGCTACTACGCTGGCGTAAATGCCGATACTATCGTAGCAAACCCAGGCGCTTTCATAGGCTCCATTGGCGTCATCATGCAAGGGGCAAACATCGAAAATTTAGCCAAAAATTTAGGCGTGAGCGAGCAGGTGGTGAAGGCTGGCGAGTTTAAAGAGGCTGGCACTTTTATGAGGAGCTGGAGCAAGCAGGAGCGTGAGAGCTTGCAAGGGCTCGTAAATGACGCTTACACGCTCTTTGTAAGCGACGTGGTGGAGGCTAGAAATTTAGATATCAAGAAAAAAGACGAGTGGGCAAACGCAAGGGTTTTTTTGGCTCACAATGCCCTAAAAATTGGGCTAATAGACAGCCTTGGTAGCTACATAGACGCTCAAAACGAGCTAGCTAAAATGAGCCTCGTAGATGAGCCAGTTTGGCAAGAAAAACCGCAGATCGAAAAGATAATGGAGAAATTTACAAAGCAAGGCATAAACTCGCTTTTTAGTGCATTTTTCGAAACAAAGCTTAGATAATTTTTCAAAAAATTTATAAATTTAAGCATCAAACAATAGGCTAAAAGAGTTTTAAATAAATTCTTTTAGCCAAGTCAAATGCTAAAATTTTGCAATATTTTTAAGCTTAAACTCGTAAAGAAGATTTGAAATTTTATCTGTAGATTTGATGTCCAGTCCAAGATCATTTGCCAGTATCTTGTAATAAATTTGTGGGCTAACGCTTAAATCAATCGGTGGTGATTTTGAGCTTTTAGATAGCTTTTTGCCGTCTTTTAAAAGCAGCTTATGATGAATAAAGATAGCCTCTGAGAAGTTAAAATTTAGCCTTTTTGCGATGTATCTTTGAGCTAGCGTACAAGGCAGCAGATCTTCCCCTCTAACAACCAAATTTATACCCATATCTTCATCATCTATCACACTTGCAAAGTTGTAAGCTGGCGTAAAATCTTTTTTATAAATCACAAAATCGCCCATTTGCTCTGCCACAAGCTTACCAAGAGGATCACCCTCATCTACGCTTAGCCTAATGGCGGTCTTGTCTTTTATAAATTTTAGATTTTTATTTTTACAAATTTTAGTGTAAATGCCATTTTCATAGGCATTCTTTGTGGTTCTTGAACACTCGCAGATATAAATTTCATCTAGTTTTTCAAGTACATCTTCGTATCTTTTAGCTCTTATTTTGAAGCTAAAATTACGCTCAAAGTCACTTACGCTAATTGGACCTTTATCGTATTCAAGCCCTAAAAACTCTAAAACATCAAAGATATTTTGGACAAATTCTTGCCGGTATCTACCAAGGTCATAGTCATCGATGCGTAAGTGCAAAATACCATTTACCGAACGTGTCAAAAGATAAGTTAGGATGAAGTTATAAGCATTGCCAGCATGCAAAAAACCACTAGGAGTAGGAGCTATGCGGGATGCTATGCCACCATTTGGTGGCAAATAGTCATTAATCCCTTGGTCTAGCCTCATTTACCCTTAAAGTACGTCCGCCTAGTTCTTTTTCATTTAGTGCGTCTATGGCTTTTTGCCCCTCGTTTGCATCGTCCATTTCAACAAAGCCAAAGCCTTTTGAGCGATCAGTTTCTCTATCTTTTACTATTTTTGCTCGCCTTACTTCACCAAATTGTGCAAAGGCTTCCTTTAATTCTGCCTCTGTCGTCCTATACGACAAATTTCCTACATAAATATTCACAGGAGTATTCCTTAAAAAAATTACCGATTTATTCGGTTAGTGTGATAATAGCTAATTTTCGTCAAAAAGATGTAAAAAATCAAAAATTTATTATATTTTTTTGAAAAATATTCTTAAAAGCTACAAACTCGTATATATAGAGCTTCTATAACTATCACTAAACAAAATCTAATCTTAAATTTAAAAAGAATAATTAAATAAAAAACTATTTTATCTTTATAAGCTATTTATAAAGTAAATTATTCTTTACTTGAAGATAGGCTTCATCGCCAAGTAAATTTTTAACTATAAAAAGTGCAAATTCCATTGAAAATGCAGGACCCTTTCCTGTGATGATGTTTTGATCTTTTAGCACGTTTTTATCGCTCACGTAGCCTCTTTTGTCGCTTCTTACATTTTCTTCGAATCCTGGATAACAAACAAAATGATCTTTTAGCACACCAGCACTCTCAAGCACCATAGGAGCAGCACAAATGGCACAAATAAGCTTATTGCTTTTATCAAAATTTTGCAAAATTGCTTTGAGCCTTGTATTGTTTGCTAGATTGCTAGCTCCTGGAAGTCCACCAGGAAGGACGATCGCATCATAGTCTAGCTCTTTCATCTCACGAAGTGTTACGTCGGCTTTTACGCATATATTGTGACATCCTTTGATGTTTACGTCATTTAGCCCAACAATAGAAGCTATCGCTCCAGCTCTACGTAAAACATCAACAGAAGTTAGTGCTTCTATCTCCTCAAATCCTTCAGCTAAAATCACAGCAACTTTTTTCATAAATTTATCCTTTACAATAATATGTTTTATTTGTTAAGTAAAATTCTATATAATGTTGGCTTATTTCACAAGAAAGGACAGAGCATGCAAGTAAAAATTATTTACTGCAACTCTTGAAACTATCGTCCGGTAGCTTCTCGTGTAGAAGATGAAATAAAAGCGAACTTTAGTGATGCAAGAGTCGAAAAGGTTGTAGGTGATGGTGGAAATTTCATCGTCGAGGTTGATGGAGATGTTATATTTTCTAAGAAAGATCGTATCGGAAATGATGAAGCGAGATTTCCTCACGGTGAAGAGATCACAACTCTTATAAACAAATATCTCAAAGAAAAGTCGGCTTAATGCTAGCTACCGAGACGGGAAACCGTCTCGTTTTTCCCCTATTTTTGACTTACGGTTCTACTATCCTAATATAAAATTTTATAGTTAAAACATTTGCTTATCTCGCTAAGAATTTTCATTATTTTATATATTTTTTTGATTTTTGAAGATTTTATGAGCTGATATTTGGCTATATTTGGATTTTTATAAAATATAAAAATTTTGTGTATTCTAAGCTAACACTGTTTGAAATTTTACAATGTAGAAATGAAGTTTTTGCTAAAGCCAATACTTTTTAAATAGTGACTTTAGCTAAGCATTAGGCTTACTAAACGTTTTAGTAAGAAAGATTAAACTGCATTATTTATTCGCACGCTCGATATACTCGCCGCGAACAGTATCCACACGGATAACTTCGCCTTCAAGTACGTGAAATGGTATCTGAACTACCGCACCACTCTCAAGAGTAGCTGGCTTTTTACCGCCTTGTGTATCACCCTTGAAATTTGGTGGAGTCTCAACTATCTTTAGCTCAACTACTTGTGGCACTTCAACGCCGATCGCATTGCCATTGTGAAATAAAATTTCAACCATCATGCCATCGATCATCCATTTTTTAACATCACCCACATCCTCATCGCTAATAGCAACTTGCTCATAAGTAACCGTATCCATAAATTGACAATATTCACCATCATCATAAAGATACTGCATCTCTTTTTCTTCAAGATGTGGTTGCTCGCATTTATCGCCTGCGTGAAAAGTTTTTTCAAGCACTTTTCCGTCGATAAAAGATTTGATTTTCGCACGAACAAAAGCTGCACCTTTGCCCGGTTTAACGTGTTGATATTCTACGATTTTATAAGGAACGCCATCGATCTCGATCTTTAGCCCTTTTTTTAGATCGCCCATTGAATATGAAGCCATTTTTTATCCTTTCAAAATTTTATATAACTGCGTATTGAGCCCAAACGCAAGCTTCAAGTGCGTTTAGTCTCTCTAACGTTTCTACTTTTATATGTTCATCAACCAAGATGACAGCAAGTGCCATATTGTGATCATCTCTACCAAGGCGGAAGTCTGCGATATTGATCTTTTCATCAGCCAAGATTTTACTAATCTGAGCGATAACGCCTGGCACGTCATGATTTTTAAAGATGATCATCTTACCTTTTGGCTTAAAGTCGGTCTTAAATCCATTTATTGTTACGATACGTTGCTGATTTTCACCAAATACCGTTCCACCTACGGTTACAATACCATTTTCAGTAGTTAAGCGAACGGTAATTTTATTTTTAAAAATGCTATCTCCACCAAGGCTAGTTTCGGTCACTATACCTTTTTCATCGCATAAAAATTTAGCATTTACATAATTTATCGCATCACCAAGACTCTCTTTTAAAGCACCTACGATTGCAAAAGTTAGCATTGAATTTGCATATTCGCTAATCTGACCGTGAGTCTCGATACGAATGGCCTTGATAACGCTTTTATTTATCTGTGCAGCAAGAAATGCCATCTTGCTTGTAAGATCGATATAAGGCTCAACAAATGGCGGTAGATCTTCTGTTTTTATAGGTAAATTTAATGCATTTGGATAGCTTATACCACGAGCTGCTAAAATAGCTTGTTCGACTGCCTCGACTGCGATATTTCGCTGTGATTCAAGAGTATTTGCTCCAAGATGTGGAGTGACACTTACATTGTTTAGATCAAGAAGTGGATGATCAGTCGCTGGCTCTTTTGTAAAAACATCAATACCAGCGAATGCTATTTTGCCACTTTTTAGTCCTTCATAAAGCGCTTCTTCGTTATAAAGACCGCCTCTAGCGCAGTTTATAAGTCTTACGCCATCTTTCATTTTTGCGATCTCTTTAGCGCCTATCATATTAGTCGTCTCTTTAGTTTTTGGCGTATGTATCGTAATAAAATCACATGCTAAAATATCATCAAAATTTTTAGTATAAGTACCGCCCATGTCGATAACTTTAGATGGGTCAATATATGGATCATAAGCGATGATCTCCATACCAAAAGCTTTTGCACGAACAGCTACTCTCGAGCCAATATTTCCAAAGCCGATCACGCCAAGCTTTTTCTTAAAAAGCTCAACCCCATACCATTTCTCACGCTTCCAAATTCTATCTAGCTTTAGATCATTATGAGCGTATTCAAGAGATCTAGCTGAAGCTAGCATATGCGCCATTGTTAGCTCAACTGCAGCAATAGTGTTTGCAGTTGGAACGTTCATAGCTATTATGCCACGCCTTGAGCATCCTTCTATATCGACATTATCTACACCAACACCAGCTCTAACAATAGCTTTTAGTTTTTTACCAGCGTTTAAAAAGGCCTCGTTTACTTCAGTTGAGCTTCTTGTTATAGCAACATCAGCCTCGCCTAAAATTTTTAAAAGTTCATCTTTGGGAGTATTAACTGCGTCTATTACGTTTATATCTTGCTCTTTTTTTAAAAGTTCAAAACCTACTGGATGTATCGCATCGCAAACAATGATAGTCTTCATAATTTTACCTCTCTCACACTTGAGTGGATATCATAAACTCTTAGTTCTAAAATGATATTTTGTAGAAGTTTAGAGTCTTGAGTATTTAAAAATATCTGGCTTTTTGCACCATCTTTTACAACAGTAAAATCAACCTCGCTTTTTCTTAAAGTCTGCATCAAACAAAACATTGAATAGATATCATTTTTATCTATCAAAAGTTCATATGCAGTAATCTTTGGTCTTTCTATTTTGGGTCGGTTGTATTCTATAAAAATTTCATTTACGGGCAGTACATAATCTCTTTTTCTAATAGTTGCTAGCTCACTCATCCAGTTGGTATTACTGGTCGTGTTTTTGGTTAAATTTTGCTCATTTGTGATATTTTCTTCAGATATTTGACTGAAATTTACACTTGCAAATTTAACAAGAGAAATTCCAACCAAACCCAATATTACAAATAGCAGGACAACTACTAATAAAAGTATGCGTCTGCCCATTTAAACTAAAGTAATTGTTCTTTTATAATATCGCCAAGTGTTACTTTATCATCGTTATCATTGATCTCATTTAACACTTCACGCTCTTTTTGTTTTGCTAAACGGCGTATGCTCAGGCGAATTCTATTTTTCTTCTCATCGATAAATGCGATAGCTGCTTCGATCTCATCGCCGATCTTAAGTGTGCTAACGTCTACACTACCTAAATCTTCTTTGCGGATCAGCGCATCAACGTTATCACCAAGCTCTACAAATACGCCAAAGTCTTTAATGTCACGAATTGTTCCTTTTACGATATCGCCTACATTAAATTTATCAGCAAATGCTTGAACTGGACTTTGTTTTAGGTCTTTTAGGCTAAGTGAAACTTTTTGTTCAGCACTATCGATTTTTATTATTTTTACTTCAAGCTCGTCACCAGCTTTAAACATATCTTTGCATTTATCGTTTCTATCCCAAGACGCGTCTTCATTATGTAGTAAGCCTTCAACGCAACCCACTCTAACAAATGCACCAAAATTTGTGATAGTTGTCACAACGCCTTTTACTACGTCACCCTCTTTGTGTTTTGCCTTAAACTCATCAAATGGCTTTGGAAGTAAATTTTTAAGGCTTACTCTTAGACGATGTCCTTTTGCATCTATCTCGATAACCTCAACATCAATCTCTTGACCTTCATTGATGTGATCTTTTGGATTTTTGATATTTTTGTCCCATGAAATTTCAGATATATGTAAAAATCCTTCAATATCATTTCCAAGATCGACAAATGCGCCATAAGGCTCGATATTGCTAACTGTAACTTTGATAGTGTCACCAACCTCTAGTCCATCATTTATGATCTCTTCCCAAGGATCTGGAGTAGCTGCCTTGATAGATAAAGATAGGTGGCGTTTTTCGTTGTCATAACTGATAACTTTAACTAAAACTTTATCGCCTTCTTTATATAGTGAGCTAGGGTTTACTGGGCCTTTATAACTTATCTCGCTGTAATGAACAAGCCCATCGACACCGCCAACATCAACAAACATACCATAAGTTGTGATTTTTTTAACTGTGCCCTCTATAACGCTATCATTTTCTACTATGCTTGATAGAGCTTCTTTACGTTTTTTGCGATCATCGTCTAAAATTTTCTTTCTAGAGACAACTATGCTATTTTCTTCTTTATCAATTTTTATAACTCTTACCTTATATGTTTTACCAATTACTCCTTCAGCGTTTTTAAAGCCACTATGAGTTTTTGGTAAGAAAAATTCCACCCCATTTACATCTTGAGTTATAAAACCACCTTTATTTTTTCCAACTACTTTTACGTCGATTTCGCCAGAATTTTCAGGATCGTAAGCTTCGATGAAAGCTTTAACTTTCTCTTTTCTAAGTGCTTTTTTGTGCGACACTATAGGTCTTCCATTTCTTGATCCAGTTATTACAACTTTGATCGTATCGCCAACTTTATGCGTCAGATTTCCGTTTACGTCAGTGATCTCAGAAAGATTCAAAATACCTTCTGACTTCTTGCCAACGTCGATTAAAACCTCATCGCCATTGATACTGACGATCTTTGCGTCACTATCTTCTTCAGTCTTTTTAAAAGACTCCTCTAACATCGCAGCAAAATCGATATCCTCGATATCTTCGTCTTTTGCTTTTCCTAATTGAACACTTTTGTTCACAGCCATCTTGATCCTTTAAATTTTATTATGCCAGTAGAGGCAAATTAGCTTATTATAGTTAATTGTGGCTTTAGCTAGGATAAATTTTATACTTTTTTGATTCTGTCAACGACTTTTTGTATGATCCAGTCAGGCGTACTTGCACCAGCACTTATGCCACACAAATTTTTTCCATCAAACCATGACTTTTCAAGCTCTTCTTCGCTTTCTATCAAGTAGCTATCTTCGCAGAAATTTTTAGATATTAGGTAGAGTTGTTTTGTATTTGAGCTATTTTTTCCACCGATTATTATCATCACGTCAGCCCTTTTTGCCAAATTTTTAGCAGCCTCTTGGTTTTCAAATGTTGCGTTGCAGATAGTGTTAAAAACACGCACCTCTTTTACATGAAGCATAAGGTAGTTTGCGATCTGCATAAATTTCTCAACTTTTCTAGTCGTTTGGCTAACAAGCGCGACTTTTTGTTTAAATTTGATACCCTCTAGCTCGCTCTCTTCAAGCACGACATAGACGTTACCCTTGGCATATGACTTCACGCCCTTTACTTCAGGGTGATGCATGTCGCCATAAATTACCACATCATAGCCTTCTTCGCTCATTTTTTCACAAATTTGCTGTGGCTTTGTCACAAACGGGCAAGTTGCGTCGATCACTTTTATATCTGTCTTTTTTAGCTCTGCAAGGTCATTTTTAGTGATGCCATGAGTGCGGATGATCGCCTTTTTCTCATCTTTTAGCTCGTCTATGCCATCAAGTGTCTTCACATTGTAGTTCTTTTCAAGCCTGTTTATCTCTTCGTTATTATGGATGAGTGGCCCAATGGTTGCAGCATCTCCTGCATTTTCAGCGATCTTTATCGCCCTTTTTACACCAAAGCAAAATCCATAACTACTAGCAAGCTCAATCTTCAACTCTAGCTCCCATTTTCTTTAAAATTTCAGCAAAATTTGGAAATGAAGTGGTGATAAATTCACTCTTCTCTATCTGCATGCCACACTTTAGCCCAAGCACAGCAAAACTCATCGCAATCCTGTGATCCCCGTGACTATCTATCGTGGCAAATTTAGCCTCTGAACCATTTATGATAAAGCCATCTTCAAGCTCGCTAGCATCAACGCCGCACTGCTTTAGCGCATTTATCGTGACAGCTATCCTGTCGCTCTCTTTTACACGAAGCTCTTTGGCATTTATTAGCTTGCTTTGGCCTTTGGCGTAGGCAAATGCGATGGCTAAAGCTGGAGCTTCGTCGATGAGCCACGAGATATTTTCGCTAACTTCTACACCTTTTAAGTTTGGTGAGTATTTAACCTCGATATCACCGATATCTTCGTATTTACTTGAGGTTTTGTGAAATTTTATCTCAGCTCCCATTTTTTCTAGAATTTTATAAGCTTCGATACGAGTTTTATTTAGTAAGATATTTTTTAAAATAATGTGCGAGTCCGGAATGATAAGTGCTGCGACCGCAAAGAAAAATGCCGAGCTTGGGTCATTTGGCACGTCTATATCAAGTGGCGCAAGTGGGGCTTTCATCGGCTCTAGCTTGATCTCTAGGCCGTCACGCTTTATATCAGCTCCCATGCCAGCAAGCATACGCTCGGTGTGATCCCTGCTTAGCTCTGGTTCGCTAAATTTGCAGCCATTTGAATAAAGTGCTGCCAGCAAAAGCGCACTTTTTACCTGGGCTGAGGCAATCTTGCTTTCAAAACTAAATCTTTCAAATTTCGTCCCTCTTATGCAAAGTGGAGCGTTGCTTGCGTTGTTTGCACCATCTATCTTTGCACCCATATCGTTTAGAGGTTTTGCTATTCTAGCCATTGGACGTGAGTTTAAATACCTATCGCCACTTAGCACGAAAAAGCCATCCTGTGCGGCTAGTAATCCCATAAAAAGTCTCATTGCCGTACCAGAGTTACCACACTCTAAAATTTCATTTGGCTCTTTTATCTTTTGTGGCGGCATGATCGTTATTTCAGAGCCATCGTCCTCAACTTTTGCGCCTAAAAGCTGAACTATCTTTAATGTATTTAGTGTATCGCCAGCACTTAGATAGTTTCTAATGTGAGATGGTTTGTCGCTTAAAAGTGAAAAGATCGCGCATCTATGCGATATTGATTTATCCGCTGCGATGTCGTCAATAGTTAAATTTAGACTTTTTTCTAATGGATAAATTCTCATCTTATTCCAATATTTAGTTTCTCTTTTAGCTCACCTAAAATTTTATCCATAAGTGCGTTTATATCATCATCCTCAAGTGTTTTTTCCATATCTTGGAATGTAAATTTAAGGCTAAGGCTGATCGCGCCATTTAGCTTCGCATCTTTATAAATATCAACTGGTAAAAACTCTTTTAGCTCTTTTAAATTTAGTCCTCTTATGCACTCATAAATTCGTCCGGCCTCGAAATTTTCAGGTACGATAAGACTAAGATCCCTTGTTGTGCTTTGAAATTTTGAGTAAGGTACTGCCAAAATTGGTTCAAATTTAAGCTTTGCAAAATCAATCTCACAAACATATGTTCTTGGCAGATCTCTCTTTGCTTCTACTCTTGCATCGACTCTACCGATATAGCCAATATTTTCGCCATTTTGATAGATATGTGCCTGCTCGTATGGGCTAAGATACGATAGTTCGCGGCAAGGTTTTAGCTCAAATTTACCTATGACGTTTTGCACCATCGATGCAAATGCGTAGAAATTTACCTCCTCACCTTTTGCGCCGTTTATCAGAGTCGGCTCTTTCAAAAGTCCAGACACAACAAAGCCTAAATTTAAGCCCTGATTTGCATTTTCATCAAAAATTTCTCCAAGCTCAAATAGTCTAACTGAGCGTTTCGAGTTTTTGATATTTTTCTCGCTTGAGCTTAGAAGGTGATTAACAAGTGTCGGTCTAAGCGTGTTTAATTCGTTGTTTATAGGATTTAGTATCTTGACTTTGCATGGCTTAAAATTTAGCTCACTAAGCTCGTCCTCACTATCAAAGACATAGTGCACACTTTCAAAAAAGCCATTATCAGCTGCACGGCGTCTTAAATTTAGGGCGTTTTTATAGTCAAAATATGTCTTATTTAGCCTATTTTTCTCAGAGAAATTTAGTGGTTTTGAGGCGATATTGTCTATGCCTACTATCCTTACGATCTCCTCACAAACATCGTGAGAATTTACTATATCATGGCGAAATAACGGCACTTTTACGTTAAAGCTCTCTTGCTCAACGTTTACCGCAATCTCAAAGCCAAGTTTCTTTAAAATTTTAACGACATCATTTCTAGCAATATCTTGACCGATCATATTTTTAAGCTCAAAAAGAGAGATGCTTAGTGTTATAGGCTCGGTGTTTAAAAGCGACTGCTGTGAGCCAGCAAAGAGATTTAGTGCATCTTTAAAATTAGCAAGCCTTTTAAATAAATAATCCGCACCATAAGCTAAATTTGGCTCACTGCCACGACTTGAGCGATAAATTTGATTACCTTTTGGTAAATTTTTATTTTCAAAAATAGCTTTTGAAACTACATCTGGCTTTACGTAGCTAGCTTCTACTAGGATCACTTTTGACTTCTCATCTACCCTTGCTACGTCACTTTGGTAAATTCCAGCAATGCCTAAATTTTTATCCCCGCAATAAACGACACATTCGCTATTCTCGCCATTTTTTATATCAAAAACAGCCTTTTCGCCTTCACTTACAAGTTTAGCGTGATCATAAGCCCTAAATAAAACGCCCGTGCAAAATGTCGCGTATTCAAGCAGTCTCTCAACTAAATTTGTCTTTTGGCACTCTATTAATGCTAGACGCATGCGAGTTATTAGATTTTCATATAGTCCCTCTTTTAGTTCAAAAGCCTTATATAAAAATGACCCATTTACTTTATCCTCTGCTCGCACAGAAGCTATTCTACCAATACCTAGTAAATTTTCGCTCTCATCGTCTTCGTGACTATCTTTCATATTTAAATCAAGCGCTGCACAAATTTCTCTTGCGATGCCATGTAAATTTTGGCAATCGCCTCTGTTTGCTGTTACATCAACTTCGATTATCGTATCTTTAAATATCTCAAATTCACTAAGACTTGTACCAAGTTTTAGCTTGCCGATACTCTCATCAAGTGGTAAAATTCCATCGCTTACCTTTGGAAGTCCCAGCTCACTTGAAGAGCAGATCATACCACTTGACTCGATACCTCTTAGCTTTGCTTTTTTTATCTCAAGACCATTTGGCATAGTCGTGCCAATAAGTGCAACTGGCACAAACTGGCCAGCTTCAACGTTTTTAGCCCCACACACGATCTGAAGCGTCTCTCCACCAACATCCACTTGACAAATGCTTAGTTTATCGGCATCTGGGTGCTTCTCTCTACTTTTTATGTAGCCAACCACAATACTCTTTGGTAAATTTATCTCTTTATAGCTATCAACTTCTAGCCCGATAGAATTTAATGTCTTTGAAAGTGTCTCGCCGCTAACGTCGCTAAGGTCGATCCACTCGTTTAACCAATACTTTGAAATTATCATTTAAACTGCTCCAACAATCTTAAATCTCCCTCAAAAAGCGACCTTAGATCAGGCACTCTATGAAGCAACATCGCAAATCTCTCAACGCCAAGGCCAAAGGCATATCCGCTTACATTTTTATAGCCAACCGCCTTAAATACATTTGGATCCACGACGCCGCATCCAAGCACCTCAAGCCAAGTAGTCTGCTTGCACACCCTGCAACCCTTACCATGACAGAATATACAACTAATATCAACCTCAGCGCTAGGCTCCGTAAATGGAAAGAAGCTAGGGCGAAAACGCACTTCAACGTCGCCAAACATGTGCTTTAAAAAGCCCTCAAGCATTGATTTTAAATTTGCAAAGCTAACTTTGTCTGCATCCTCCACCACAAGGGCCTCGACCTGGTGAAACATCGGTGTATGCGTTAAGTCCATATCGCGTCTAAAGACGGTGCCAGGCGCTATCATGCGAATAGGCGGCTTTTGATTTAACATGGTTCGCACCTGAACTGGGCTTGTATGAGTCCTTAAAAGTCTAAAATCATCTAGGTAAAATGTATCTTGCATGTCCCTTGCTGGGTGGTATTTTGGTAAATTTAGCGCTTCAAAGTTGTGAAAATCATCTTCTATCAGTGGTCCGGTTTCAAGTGAGAAATTTAGCGCTAAAAAGTACTCAATTATCTTATCCATCGTAGCCATAACAGGGTGCAGCGCTCCGCTAGCAACAGGCTCATTAAATAGCGTGATATCAGCGGCTTCTTTTTTCATCTTGTTATCTATCTCTTGTTCGCTAAGCTCAGCTTTTTTAGCTTCTATTAGCGCGCCAAGCTCATCTCTTTGCTTGTTTAAATTTGCTGCAAATTCCTTTTTCTCATCTTCACCAAGCTCTTTTAGCTTTGCAAAACCTTGCGCCAAGATGCCCTTTTTGCCAAAAATTTCTACCCTGACCTTCTCAAGATCGTCAAGCGTTGAAATTTCATTTTTGATTTTATTAACGAAATCTTGCAATTTTTTACCTTTATAAATTTTTGAGTCGATTTTATAGAAAAAGAGTTAAAATCAAGATAAAGAGCACGAAATTTAAGCACACTTTGATATAATTTTGCAAAATTTCAAAGGAGCTAAAATGACCATATTTGAAAAGATCGTAGCTGGTGAAATCCCTTGCAACAAAGTGCTTGAAAGCGAGAAATTTCTAGCTTTTAACGACATAAACCCAAAAGCGCCGATCCACATCCTAATCATCCCAAAAAAACACTATAAAAATTTCCAAGAGATGGATCCGATTTTAATGGGAGAGATGACAAAATTTATCCAAGAAGTGGCGACCTTAATGGGCGTTGATAAGAGCGGATACCGACTCATCACAAACTGCGGTGAAAACGGCGGTCAAGAAGTTATGCATCTACATTTTCACCTACTTGGCGGAGCTAAGCTTGGCTGGAGCGAAGGCGTAGCTGATCCACAAAGCACATTTTAATAACTTATAAATCTTAGACTCAAAGCATGAGTCTAAGATTTTATTTTCTTGCAGACTTAATAGCTTCAAGCAACTCTTCAAAACCTACTTTACTTGAGTTTTCTACATCCTTTAATATTTCAACGCCAGGTAGATTTCCTTTGTCTTTATCAGCAAAAATAACCATCGCTTTTTCTAGTCCATGATGAACATTTTCATGATGAGCTGAGATACTTGAGAGAATTTTGGCATCTTTTACAAGAGTATTTTTCACATCTTTTTCATACCATTTGCCAAATCTACACTCATGAACATCTTGAATCTTATTAAACTCATTTAAAAGCACGCCTCTATATCCATTTAATTTCATATTTATATGATCTATTTTTCCATTGCTTACATAGACTTCATTTGTAACATTTAGAGCCTGATTTAGGATATTTTGCGTATTTGCATTTACGCTTGAGATATTTCCTTCAAATCCACCTAAAATTTTCATAGCATTTGCAGAAATTTTTGAGAAATTCTCACTCATTTCGATCATCGTATTCGCACTTTGCTTAAGGCCATTTATATTTACTTCTACTTCAAGTGTCGCTTTTTGAGTGCGTTCAGCTAGCTTTCTAACCTCATCTGCTACGACAGCAAAACCTCGTCCATGCTCACCCGCACGAGCTGCCTCGATAGCAGCATTTAGAGCTAGTAAATTTGTCTGATCTGAGATGTCTTTAATGAGATTTATAATCTCAACAATCGAATTTACGCTTCCATCAAGCGAAGAGGCGTCGTTTGAGAGATCACCACTCATCTGGCTTACTTGTTCAATCGAGTTTAAAATTTCAGCCGTTTGCGACTTGAGTTCGCCTGTCTCTTTGAAAGTCTTTTCATTTAGTCCATTTATACTTTCAAGCATTTTTAGGTTTTCTTCCATTGTTAATTGCAAGAAATTTATACCATCTTGATAACTTGAAAGCAATAAATTTACAGCCTCTTGCTTATCCTTGGCTTGCTCTTTTGGCTCGCAAGTTTTTACATTTTTTAGCTCATTTTTAAGTGCTAAAATTTCAGCCTTTAAAGCTTCATTTTCTCTTTGCAAAGCTTCATTTTTACTACAAAGCTCTTTATTTTTGCCATCAAAAAACATTTTTCATCCTTTAAAATTTGTAGATTTTGCATAATTATAACTCTTTTTACTTAAGCCAGTAGTCTAAAATTTCTATCTGCTCATCAACGCTTTTATTTGCCGTGCCGCCCTGCGAACAACGCGCCTCTTTTGAAGCGTGAAGATCTAAAAATTTAATAGCATTTTCGTCTAAATTTTCATCAACACTTTTTAGCTGCTCTTCATTTAATTCACTTAAATCAAGTCCTAAGTTTTCAGCCTTTGCGACAGCTTTGCCTGTGATAAAATGTGCCGTTCTAAATGGGATGTTTTTTTCACGCACTAGATAGTCTGCCAAATCAGTCGCACTTAGATGCCCAGTTTTTGTCGCTTTTAACATGTTTTTTTCATTAAATTTAGCTGTTTTTATCATCTCATTTAGGATAGTAGCCGAGCTTAAAATGGTTGAGACGCTGTCAAACACACCCTCTTTATCTTCTTGCATATCTTTATTGTAAGCAAGTGGCAGGCCTTTCATCGTGGTTAGTAACGCTACTAAATTTCCATTTACGCGCCCAGTTTTACCGCGTATGAGTTCAGCGACGTCTGGATTTTTCTTTTGAGGCATTATGGAGCTTCCTGTGCTATAAGCGTCGCTAATGCTTACAAAGCCAAATTCTTGCGAACTCCAAAGTATGAGCTCCTCACAAAGCCTAGAAGCGTGCATCATAAAAACGCTAATGTTAAATAAAATCTCAAGCGCAAAATCACGGTCGCTCACGCTATCCATCGCATTTTGCGTGCAACCTGCAAAGCCAAGCTCACTTGCAACGATAGTTCTATCTATCTTATGGGGAGTGCCTGCAAGGGCTGCTGAACCAAGCGGACTTAGGTTGTTTCGCTCATATGAGCTAACAAAACGCTCGAAATCTCTTTTAAACATAAATGCATATGCTAGCAAGTGATAGCTAAGGCTTACTGGCTGAGCGTGCTGAAGATGTGTGTAGCCTGGCATTAACGTATCTTTGTGGTTTTTTGCCAAATTTGTAAGCGTGGCGATGAGCTCTTTTATACATGAAGAAATTTCTAAATTTTTCTTCAAAACGTAAAATTTAAAATCAAGCGCAACTTGGTCATTTCTACTTCTAGCTGTGTGCAGTCTGCCTCCAAGCTCAGCTCCGATGATCTGGCTAAGACGCTTTTCAACTGCCATATGTATATCTTCATCTTCTATTCTAAACTCAAATTTACCTGCTCTTATCTCAGCCAAAACCTCATCAAGCCCCTTTATAATCGCCTCTGACTCATCTTTTTTCAAAATTCCACAAATTCCAAGCATCTTTGCGTGAGCCTTACTCCCGGCGATATCTTCTTCAAAAAGATTTTTATCAAAATTTATAGAAGCATTAAATTCCTCAAGTAACTTCGAGCTAGCCTCGCTAAATCTTCCCTCCCACATCTTTTTGTGTGCGCTTTTCTCTTCTTTCATAGCTTTGCCTTTAATTAGTTTTGCGTGATTTTAACAAAATAGTACTTAACTGGGTATTTTAACTATAAAGTTGCAAAAAAGTTATAAATATAATTTATCTTTAAGGATATAGAAATATAATTCAAAATATAACTTTTTAAAAACTATTTTAATTTTCTATTGAATATAGTTTAAAATAAAAATAATCTATAAGAGGAAAGATTATATGCAAATAGATGCGAATATGAACTCAAACATTTTCTATCATGATGGCTATACATCTATCTCTTCAAATAGCTCAAAAACAAGTATGCTAGTATCTTCTGGCTATGACAAGAAAGATATTGTTAGAAGCAATGAAATAAATGTAGAACAAAGAGAGGATGCTAAAATTTCTCCTATAATTATTAATAAAGCGAGCGCTATACAGTTACAAAAGGACTTAGAAAAATTACAAGATCAAAAGCTAGATATTTCGCATCAAATTTCAAGCATCCAAAGCCTAGAAGATCGTAACTCTATGCAAATGCTTCATTACTTAAATTTAGAGCAGTCAGCTATTCAAAATAACATTTTAAGCATTAAAACTCAAATGATAGAAATGACACAGGCTTAAAACTAAGCCTTGCCAATAATAGTTTCTAAAACTAGGCAAAAATCCTCTAAAAAATATCCCATTGATTTATAAAAATTGCTAGTTGCGTCTTTTTGGATATCTCTTGAAAGCTGTTTAGCATAAGGCAAGAAAAATGAGACACTAAAAGCTGCAAGAAGCTTCATAGACTCCTTAGATGCTTCGCTTTTTAAAATATTTGCTATTAAAATTAGCTGATTTGAGATGCTATCAACCTCGCCAATTTTTGGCTGAAAATTTATAGCCTTATAAAATTGAGCTAGATCATCTTTTGCAGATGAAAAATAGTAGCTTGCCTCAAATTTTGACTTTAAAATGACAAAATCGTCACATAAAGCAGCACTACTTTCATCTTTGATAAATTTGGTATAAAGCTCATTGCCTTTTTTATTTGCTTCGCTATTTGTCTGCGTTATCCACGCATTTGTCTTTTTGATACGCATAAAAGATGAAACATCCAAAATGCCACTAAAATTTGCAGCAAGCGCAGCCGCTACAACGCTATAAAGTTCTCCAAGTTTCAAATTTTAATCCTTAAGTCGTAAATATCTAAGTCTAAGTGCGTTTAAAACGACAGTAACAGAGCTAAGACACATTGCCATTGAGCCATAAACTGGGCTTAAAAGTAGCCCAAAGACAGGGTAGAGCACGCCTGCAGCCACTGGGATACAAATCGCGTTATACATAAATGCCCAAAATAAATTTTCTTTTATGTTTGCCATAGTAGCATTTGCTAATCTAACTAGTCCAGTCACTCCACGCAAATCATTTTTAATAAGCACGATATCTCCAGCACCTTTTGCTATATCTGAGCCCGAGTTCATAGCGATACCAACACTTGCTTCTTTAAGTGATGGTGAGTCGTTTACGCCATCTCCAACAAAGATAACGCCACCATGATTTGTAAGCTCTTTTATCTCATTAAATTTATCTTCAGGCAGCATATTTGCGTGATATTTACTCACATTTAGCTTCTTAGCGATGCTTGCAACTACTTTCTCATCATCGCCTGAAAGGATCACACTTTGTAAATTTAGACTTGTAAGCTCGTTTATAACATCACTTGCCTCGTCTTTTAGCTCATCACTAAGCGTTAAAAAACCAACAAATTTTTTATTTATAGTACAAAGTATGACGCCGCTTCCATCGTTTGTAGCCTCTTTTATAGCGTTACTTTCATCCGGATTTAAACTTACTTCATTTGCCAAAAGCAGCTTTTCGTTTCCGATTATTATCTGATTATTCTCATCCTCATAGATGATGCCTTGCCCGACAACATTTTGAAATTTTCCATTTAGCTTTTGTAAATCTATACATTTTTGCTTTGCATATCTAACGATAGCTTTTGAGATGAGATGCTCACTTAAATTTTCAGCAGAAACGATAAGAGCTAAATCTTGCTCGCTTAAATTTGAGCTTTTGACGCTGATTTGTCCTTTACTAAGTGTGCCTGTTTTGTCAAATGCTACGAATTTAGCATCTTTTATTAGCTCTAAAACTTCTGGATTTTTTACTAAAATTCCAGCTTTTGCACCACGTGCAAGCGAGCTTACTATTGCTATTGGCGTAGCAAGTCCAAGAGCGCATGGACATGAGATTATTAAAACGCAGATCGCGCTAGAGATCGCATAGGCGAAATTTCCACTAAAAATTATCCATATTAAAAATGTAAGAACTGAGATCGCCACGACACTTGGCACAAAGATGTTTGCTATCTTGTCAGCCAGCCGTCCGATAGGCATCTTTTTAGAGCTAGCGTCGCTTAGTAGGTTTAAAATTTGAGATAGCAAGCTCTCGTAAGAGCTCTTTGTCACCTTGACGCTTATGTAGCCATTTGTGTTTAGAGTGCCGGCAAATACGCCATCTCCCACCTCTTTATAAACTGGCAAGCTCTCTCCTGTAAGCATAGAAGCATCTATCTCAGCGCCACCTTGAACTATCACGCCATCACATGGAACATTGTAGCCATTTTTTACGATGACGATGTCGCCTACTTTTAGCTCATTTACATTTACCTCTTTACTATGTCCATCTGGCATGACCAAAAAGGCGGTCTTTGGCGAAATTTTAAGTAGCGTCTTTAGGTAGTCGCCTGCCTTTGCCTTTGAGCGCTCTTCAAGATACTTACCTAGCAAAACAAAGGCTATTATCATCGCTGCGCCCGAGACATAGACATTTTTTAGATCATCTGGGATGAAATCTGAAAAGATCACAACAAAAAGCGAGTATAAAAATGCACTGCCGCTTCCAAGAGCTACAAGCACGTTCATATCGTAGTTTTTGTTTTTAACAGCCTCTATGGCGTGAGCAAAGAAGTCTTTGCCACTAAAAGCTAGCACCAAAAAGCCAAGCGCTAAAATGGCTAAATTTACAACCACGCTAGGCCTTACAAACATCTCAAGCGCCATGATGACCATGCTCGCTAGAAATGCAAATATAAATTTATTTCTGATCGCAGTTATATGCTCGTCTCTTTTGGCTTCGAATTCATCAATATTTGTCGCCACAAAGTAGCCAAGCTTTTTTATCTTTTGCTCTAAAACTTCACGCACGCTAGCGTCTTTTAGGACAAATTCGCCGCTTGCATTTGCAAAATTTACATTTGCTTCAAGCACCCCATCTATCTTTTTAGAAACTTTCTCGATAGCGTTTGAGCAATTTACGCAGCTCATTCCCGCTATATTTAGCTTGACTTTTAAAGGCATATCAAAGCTCCTTTATAACGTCAAATCCAAGATCAGCCATTTCAGATTTAAATTTTTCAACTTCACTATCTTTAAGATCAACCCTAACTTGTCTTGGCTCTTTGCTAAGATCAACTTCTATCTTGCCAAAGTCATCTTCAAGTGCGTTTTTTATAGTGTTTGCGCAGTTTTGGCAGTGGATATTGCTTGCTTCAAATGTTTTCATATTATCTCCTTTATCATATGGTCGTATTCATGTAAATTTACAATTTTCTTAACATTAAATTTAAAGCCCAAACTCTCGTAAAATTTACGAACTTTTGGCTTGTTTGTATCTACTATTAATGAAACCTTTTTATGCCCTAGCTCTTTTGCCTTGACAAATGAATGCCTTATAAGCTCTTTTGCAAGCCCTTGGCCTCTAAAATTTTCATCAACAGCGATACTATCTATATAAAACTCATCATCAAAACACTCTTTTTCTACCTGGGCGTCTTTGCCAAGCGCCTTTAAATGCTGCAAAATTTCTATATCAAGTTGTTCCGCGTCGCCACCAAAATATACACACATAGCAGCGATAATTTCCTCATTATGTTTATAAACAAAGACATTTTTATAGCTTAGTCTATTTGTCTCACTTTTGAAAAAAATTTCTAAAATTTCATCACTTTTAATAGGATCATCGTAGCCACTTAGCTTGTAGGCGATATCCTCCATTGCTAGATTTAGTAGCTTTATGCATCTTTTTGCATCTTGTTTTTGAGCATTTTGTATCATGTGCGTCATTATAAAACTCTAGCTTAAATTTTTACCAAATATTTTTTTAAATTTACAAAGTTAGGCGCTTTGGCTGGCAAACTAAAAATGTTTTAAAAAAGTATAAAATTTTTTTAGTTATAATCCGTAAAAAATTTATTTAAGGATATTTATGGGACGAGCATTTGAGTACCGAAGAGCGGCAAAAGAAGCTAGATGGGATAAGATGAGCAAAGTATTTCCAAAACTTGCAAAGGCTATAACAGTAGCGGCAAAAGATGGCGGATGTGATCCGGATATGAACCCTAAACTTCGTGCAGCTATCGCAGCGGCAAAAGCTGAAAATATGCCAAAAGATAACATCGATGCAGCTATAAAAAGAGCAAATGGCAAAGATAGCGCCGATATTAAGACTATTTTTTATGACGGTAAAGCAGCTCACGGCGTGCAAATCATCGTTGAGTGTGCGACCGACAATCCAACAAGAACGGTTGCCAATGTTAAAGCGATATTTAGCAAAAATGGTGGAGAAATTTTACCAAGTGGCAGCCTTAGCTTTATGTTTACAAGAAAGAGCGTTTTTGAGCTTGAAAAACCAAGTGCAGACATTGAAGAGATCGAGCTTGAGCTGATAGATTATGGTCTAAGCGATATCGAGGCTGACGATGAGACGCTATTTGTATACGGTGATTATGCAAATTTTGGCACACTTCATGAAGGTATCGAAAAGCTAAATTTAGTGGTTAAAAAAGCTTCACTTCAATACTTACCAAATCAAACCGTGAATCTAAGCGAAGAGCAAATGCTTGAGGTTGAGAGACTTCTCGATAAGCTAGAAGATGATGATGATGTTCAAGCAGTTTATACAAATATCGAATAAAAGGGAAATACATGCGTTTTGATGAATTAAAAGTTTATAATATAAATTTAGATGAACTTAAAAAAGATAAATTTGTAGTTTTAGAGACAGACAAAGGCGAGATCAGACTTGAACTTTTTGCCGAAGAAGCTCCACAAGCTGTCGCAAATTTTATCCATTTGATAAAATCAGGCTTTTATAATGGTCTAAATTTTCACAGAGTTATACCAAATTTTGTCATCCAAGGCGGTTGTCCAAATGGCACAGGTACAGGCGGTCCTGGCTGGAGAATAAAATGCGAATGCGACAACCAAAGGGTAAAACACGAGCGCGGTAGCCTAAGCATGGCCCACGCGGGGCGTGATACTGGCGGATCACAGTTTTTCATCTGTCATAGCAAACAACCTCATCTTGACGGCGTGCACACAGTCTTTGGAAAATGCGTTGATGAAGAGAGCCTAAAGGTGCTTGACGCTATAAGACAAGGCGATAAGATCATCTCTGCTAAGATCAGAGAAAGCCTATAAAGGGGAAATTTATGAATAATACTAAAAAGCAAGGAAATCTTGCTGTAAGATTATTTACCAATCTTGCCTTTTGGGTTGTGATCGGTATTGTTGGTGGCGTTATCGTTGGCATGGTCGCACCTGAGCTTGGTATAGCAAGCAAGCCAGGCATTGATTATTTTATAAAAGCACTTAAAATTTTAATTGGTCCTATTATCTTTTTAACGATCGTTTCAGGTATCGTTGGACTTGAGAGTTTAAAAGATCTTGGGTCTATTGGATTAAAGGCATTTATCTATTTTGAGATAGTTAGCACGCTTGCTCTTGCTGTTGGTATCGTCTTTGGCGAGACACTTCGTCCGGGACATGGCATGAATCTTGACTACACTCAGCTTGATGCCTCAAGTGTGGCTAAATTTACATCTCAAGCTGCAAATATGGACGCAAATAGTGGGTTTGTAGCACATACACTTCATCTTTTAAGAGGTGCGGTGCCAGTAGATGACATTTTCCCATACGTTCATATACTTGATCCATTTATAAAATCAAACACACTTCAAGTACTTTTTATGGCTATTATCGTTGCAATCGTACTTTCACTGCTAGCTCATGATAAAAAACAAGCTTGCCTAAAGCCACTTGAATTTATTCAGCACTATGTCTTAAAACTTCTTAGTTGGCTTATGCTCTTTAGCCCGGTGGCTGCATTTTCAGCTATGGCTTATCTAATCGGTAAATTTGGTATCGGAACGCTTCTTGGCATGATGGAGCTTTTGGTTGTTATGGCACTTGCAAGCTGCTTTTTCATATTTGTGGTGCTTGGCGTTATCTGCTATTTTGCGAAAATCAATGTCTTTAAATTTATGCGTTTTATTTCAAAAGAGGTATTGATAGTCTTTGCGACAAGCTCGAGCGAAACAGCTCTTGCGCCACTTATGCAAAAGCTAGAATCAGCTGGTATAAACAGAGGCGCTGTTGGCCTTATCATCCCAACTGGCTACTCATTTAACCTTGACTGCACAAACATCTATTTGAGCTTAAGCGTTATTTTCTTAGCTCAAGCATTTAATATACCGCTAAGTTTTGAGCATCTAATAAGCATTTTAATCGTGCTAATGATCACAAGTAAAGGCGCAGTTGGCGTTACAGGATCGGGCTTTGTCGTCCTTGCTGGCACATTAAGCGCACTTCCGAGCACTGGCATACCAGTTGTCACCGTAGCTGTGCTACTTGGCGTTGATAAATTTATGTCAGAGATGCGTGCCGTAGGTAACCTTTGCGGTAACGCA
Source organism: Campylobacter concisus (assembly GCF_002165785.1). Taxonomy (GTDB): domain Bacteria; phylum Campylobacterota; class Campylobacteria; order Campylobacterales; family Campylobacteraceae; genus Campylobacter_A; species Campylobacter_A concisus_W. Next base: position 83,124 of record NZ_NDYO01000006.1, on the reverse strand, counting down.
GTTGGCTGCATGATAGTTTCTATCTGGGATAAAAAAGTCGATATGGATAAATTTAGATATGCGCTAGATCATCCAGAAGAATTTCACTTTCACTCATAATATACATTTATAACTATAAGGGCAACTTTGCCCTTATTATTTTTTTATTCTAAATTTAATGCGATAAATCTCCTCCTCAAACCTATAAAAATTTTTAAAAACAGCATCGCAATAAATGATATTTGATAACTGGTTCAAGCACAAAAAGAAAAACTAGAGGCTAATTGTAATAGGAAAATTTTATTAGCAACTCATATATTTGGCAATATCTAATATTTTGTTACTTACTAGAATAAATTTACAAATGTAACAATTGAACTTGGAATTTAGAAGAAAGATACTTTAATATCAAAAATGCCAACTAAAAAACTAGCCTTGCAAAATTTTTTACAAGGCTATGCAAATTAAGCTTTTGGTCCAGCTTTAGCGTACTCAACACCCTCTTTTACATCTTCGTAACGTTTGAAATTTTCAACAAACATTTTAGCGAGCTTATCACGTGAAGCGTTATACTCAGCAGGATTTGCCCATGTGTTTATAGGGTTTAGCAGTTTTGTCTCGACACCATCAAGCTCTTTTGGTATAGCAAAGTTAAATTTATCAAAATTTTCAAACTCACATTTTGTGATGCTGCCATCAAGGATTGCATTTATGCAAGCACGTGTCGCTTTTATGCTCATACGCTTGCCAACGCCGTAAGCACCGCCGCTCCAGCCTGTATTTACAAGATAGACATTAACGCCGTGTTTATCGATCTTCTCACCTAGTAGTTTTGCATAGACGGTTGGGTGAAGTGGCATAAATGGCTCGCCAAAGCAAGCGCTAAAAGTAGCAACAGGCTCAGTTATACCGCGCTCTGTGCCAGCAACTTTTGCTGTATAGCCACTTAGGAAATAATACATCGCCTGCTCTTTTGTCAGCTTTGCAACTGGAGGAAGCACGCCAAAAGCGTCAGCGCTTAAAAAGATAATATTTTTTGGATGGCCGGCACTTGAGCTTGGCTCGTAATTGTCGATGTGATAGATCGGATAGCTCACACGTGTGTTTTCAGTCTTTGAGCCATCTTTGTAATCAACCACGCCCTTTTCGTCAGCCACGACGTTTTCAAGTAGCGCATCACGCCTAATCGCTGCGTAAATTTCTGGCTCGCTGCTTGGATCAAGGTTGATACATTTTGCGTAGCAGCCGCCCTCAAAATTAAACACGCCATCATCGTCCCAGCCGTGCTCATCATCACCTATTAACTTGCGTTTTGGATCAGTTGAAAGTGTCGTTTTACCAGTGCCAGATAGACCAAAAAATAGCGCTGTATCGCCCTTCTCGCCTACGTTTGCAGAGCAGTGCATACTTAGCTTTCCTTCAAGTGGCAACCAGTAGTTCATCATAGAAAAAATGCCCTTTTTCATCTCGCCGCCGTACCATGTGCCGCCGATCACCGCGACGTTTTCTTCGACGTTAAAGATAACAAAGACATCTGAGTGTAGCCCATCAGCCTTGTAGTCCTCATTTTTTGTCTTACAAGCGTTATATACTACAAAATCAGGCTCAAATTTAGCTAGCTCTTCCTTGCTTGGACGGATAAACATATTTTTTACAAAGTGCGCTTGCCACGCTACTTCAGTGACAAAGCGGACTGATTTTTGGCTCTTTTTGCTAGCTCCACAAAATGCATCTTGGATGAAAATTTCTTTACCGCTTAGCTGCTCTTTTGCTTTTTTAAGAAGCTTATCAAATAGCTCTTTTGTGATAGGCTGGTTGATCTTGCCCCAAGCGATATACTTTTGACTTGGATCTTGTTTGACAAAATACTTGTCTTTTGGGCTTCTACCTGTAAAAATTCCAGTATCAACCATAAATGTGCCGTTGCTTGAGACTCTGCCCTCGTTGTTTGCCTTTTCAAGCTCAAAAAGCTCGTCATAGCTTAGATTGTGATTTATCTTTTTGATCTCTTTTAGACCTAGCTCGTCTAGCTTATTTATCATGTTGTTTCCTTTTAAATTTTCGTTTCTTTATAAATTTGACCTAAAAGTCATCAAAATGTTAATCAAATTTCGCTTAACACTATCTTTTTAAAAGTGGCAAATTTATTTAAATCTAGCCACCACTTGATTGTTTGCAACGCTTTGACCTTTACTAACCTCGATAGAGCCTATGACGCCGTCTTTTGGGGCTTTGACCTCTATCTCCATTTTCATCGCTTCAAGCACAACTACAGCTTGCCCTTTTTTGACTTGATCGCCAGGGCTTACTAAAATTTTATGCACAGCGCCTGGCAAGCTTGCAACGATATCATTTTCAGTTGCACCTGCTACTGCACTTTTGGCATTTTTTACACTCTTGCCTTCAACTTCAGTGATTGATTTTACTTGGATGCTATCGTTAAAGCCCTCGCTTACTTCGACATTGTAGCGGCTACCATTTACGACGACACTATATCTGCCACTTTGAGTTTGTCTGCATTCATTTGCCTTAGCGTTTGGATCGATCTTTCTTACATTTACTTTGGCTTCACCTTTTAAAAATGCGATGCCTTTTTCTTTACAAGCAGCTGCTATAAATATATTTTCTTCGGTAGTTTTTATATTGTTTTGCTTTAGAATTTCTTTTACATGAGCAAGCGACTTGCTCTCATCTTTATCGGCTATATCAACTGCGTGTTTTGTAGTTGGTTTTAACCCTAGTTGCTCGCTTGCAAGCTTAATGATCTCTTTATCAGGCGTAACTGGGGTCTTGCCAAAGTAGCCAAGCACCATTTTGCCGTATCCCTCGGCGATCTTTTTCCACTTGCCAAACATCACATTATTAAATGCTTGTTGGAAGTAAAACTGACTAACCGGGGTCACTGAAGTACCGTATCCACCCTTTTGCACTACTTCACGCATCGCAAGGATGACCTCTGGGAATTTATCTAAGATATTATTATCTCTCATCATCTGGGTATTTGCAGTGAGTGCGCCACCAGGCATCGGTGAAAATGGTATAAGTGGGCTTACTTGCACGGCCTCAGGTGGTAAGAAATACTCTTTTAAGCAGTCATTCAAAACGCTTTCATATTTTAAAATTTTCTCCACGTCAAGTCCGCCAAGATCATAGTTTTTGCCTTTTACTGCATGAAGCATGGTTAAGATATCTGGCTGGCTTGTACCGCCACTTACTGGGCTTGCGGCTAGATCTATGCCATCAACGCCGGCTTCAAGCGCTGCAAGATAGCAAGCCACACTTACGCCTGCAGTTTCATGTGTGTGAAGTCTGATATGAGTTTTTTCTGGCAGCAGCTTTCTAGCCATTTTTATGGTTTCATAGACCTTTTGTGGGCTACTTGTGCCACTTGCGTCTTTAAAGCAAACGCTGTGATATGGGATATTTGCATCTAAAATTTCTCTTAAAATTTTCTCATAAAATTTAACATCATGAGCTCCCACACAGCCACTAGGCAGATCCATCATCGTAACAACAACCTCGTGTTTTAGTCCGTGATGAGCGATCCTCTCGCCTGAATATTTTAAATTTTCAACGTCATTTAGTGCGTCAAAATTTCTAATGGTGGTGGTTCCATGTTTTTTGAAAAGCTTTGCGTGAAGGTCGATTAGCTCACGACTGCCAGTATCAAGTGTTACGGTATTTACGCCCCTGCTTAGGGTTTGAAGATTTGCTTTTGGTCCTACGATGCTTCTAAATTTATCCATCATCGCAAAAGCATCTTCATTTAGGTAAAAATAAAGGCTTTGAAATCTCGCTCCGCCACCAAATTCAAAATGCTCTATACCAGCCTCTTTGGCTGCTTCAAGCGCGGGCAAAAAGTCGTTCATAAGCACCCTAGCGCCATAAACTGACTGAAAGCCATCTCTAAAAGTCGTATCCATAACATCGATAAATTTCTTCGCCATATTTCACCTCATTAAATTTATAAATTTACTAAAAAGCGGTCATAAAAATGGCTAAATTGGGCAGAAACTCAAATTAGCCATTTTGCTTGTTTTTTGGTATTTTACAACCAAAAACTTTTATATCATTTAAAAAGTGAGAGTAAGAAGTTTAATAATCCGCCGTGGCTCGCATCAAGCATTGGCTTTAATTCCATTAGAAAGACGCAGAAAAATACAAGTACAGCAAGCTGAATAAAAATATAAGGCACAACACCTTTATAAATAGCAGTCGTTTTTATCTCAGCTGGTGCGACTGACCTTAGGAAAAATAAGCTAAAACCAAATGGCGGCGTTAGGAATGAAGTTTGCAAATTCATCGCAACTAAGATTGCTAGATAAATTGGATTTATACCAAGCTTTGCAGCTATTGGCACCAAGATAGGAAGCACAATGTATGAAATTTCAACAAAGTCAATAAAAAAGCCAAGCACAAAGATGACAACCATACTAAAAATGATAAAGCCCCACTTCTCGCCTGGCAAATTTGTCATAAATTTTTCAACAATCTCATCGCCACCAGTGTAACTAAATACCATAGAAAAGGCTGTCGCACCAACAAGTATAGCAAAGACAAGTGCTGTGGTTTTTACGCTTTCAGCCAATGCCTCTTTTATCATAGAAAATGAAAATGTCCTATAAAAAATAGCTAAAATAATGGCTCCAACGCAGCCAAAAGCTGAACTTTCAGTTGGTGTAGCGATACCTGCAAATATAGAACCCAATACACAAATAACCAGCAAAAGCGGTGGAAAGATAGCGATTAGTGCTCTCATAATCTGCTTAAATTTACTAACACCGCTCTCATCTTTTACTACCGGTGCAGTATCTGGTTTCAAATAAGCAACAATCAAAATATAAATGATATAAACTGCTACTAGTGTGAGTCCTGGGATGATGGCTTGATGAAAAAGCTCACCAACTGGCACTGAAAATATATCACCCAAAATAATCAACACGATAGAAGGTGGAATGATCTGTCCAAGCGTACCAGCAGCACATATAGTACCACAACCTAGCGCTTGGTCGTATTTATACTTTAACATAACAGGCAAACTTATAACACCCATTGCAACGACACTTGCACCAACAACACCAGTTGAAGCTGCAAGAAGTGCCCCAACCAAGATAGTGCTAATAGCAATGCCTCCGCGAATTTCTCCAAAAAGCATACCCATACTCTCAAGCAGCCTCTCGGCTAGTTTTGACTTTTGAAGCACGACACCCATAAATACAAAAAGTGGAACTGCTATGAAAATTCTACTCTCCATGATAGAGAAAATTCTATAAGGCATGAAGTTAAACATATCTTTAAAAACTTCGATACTTCCAAGTAGTCCATCTCCGTCTCCAATGCTCTCAACAATACTACCAATCATGCCAAATATCATCGAAACTGCACCAAAGGTAAAGGCTACCGGAAAGCCAATGCCTAGCATCAAAAGCGCAGCTATAAACATTATCAAACCAGCCATTATTCCCCCTTTTTAGCTTTTTTGTAAAGATTAAAATTTCTTATAAAAAAGCCAATCGCAAAAAATACAAGCAGATAAAAAGAAAAAGGAATAAGTGCTTTTATGATCCATCTGTGAGTAAGACCGCCTGGATCTGCACTAGCTTCAGCTGAAGTATAAGCATCACTCACAAATTCAAACGATAAATTTGAAACTAAAAGTGCAAATGGGATTACAAAAATAACAGTTCCTATCATATTTACAAGAGCTTTGTTTTTTGGTGAAAATTTAGCATAAAAGATATCAACTCTAACGTGTGCATCTTCTTTTAATGCATAGCTCATACCAAGCAAAAATATCACAGCAAAAAAATGCCACTCAAGCTCCTGAAATGCGACGTTCCCATAAGAAAAAAAATATCTTGCCACAACGTTAAAAAAGACGTCTATTATCATCAAAGCCATAATAAACATGCAGATATAGCCGACTATATCGCCGACCTTATCAAAAAATTTCTCAACTTTTTGCATAACCAACCCTTAAAAAAACAATTTATTTATCATGATGATAAATACGCAAACTGGCGCCACATATCTTAATAAAAAATACCATGCACTAAATACAAAGTCGCTCATATATGGACTAAATAGCACATAAAGTGCCTCTCTTTTCATAAAATATCCAACAAATATCGCTCCACCTATACCACTAATTGGAAGCAGAACATTTGAAGCGGTAAAGTCAAGAAAATCAAAGAAATTTTTACCAAAGAGCATAAATTTGTCGCCAACATTTTCTATATTTGATAAAAGACATAAAAATCCTAAAACAAAAACACCGGCTCCAACTATGCTAAGAGCTTTTATCCTACTAATGCCATACTCCCTGATCAAGAAAAATACAAACGGCTCTACGATAGAGATAGCTGAAGTAATGCCAGCAAAGATAAGTGCAGCAAAAAATGCTACAGCTAAAATTTGACCTATCACACCAAGCTTTGCAAAGAGCGTTGGAAGCGAGATAAAGACAAGTCCTGGTCCTTGAGACGGCTCGGCACCAAATTCAAATATAAATGTAAAGATAACAAGACCCATCATAATGGCTAAGACGATGTTTATAAAGACGATACTTAGCGTAGAAGTAGCTAAATTTGTATCATCGCTTAGGCTAGCTGAATATGTAATGATCGCTGCCATACCAAGAGATAGTGTCCAAAAAGCAAGCCCAAGAGCAAGCAAGAGTGAGTTAAATGAAATTTTACTAAAGTCGGGAACAAGCAAAAACTCAGCCGATTTTGTAAAGCCATTCATTGTCATAGAAAAGATAAGCATGATTAAAACCATGATAAATAGGCTTGGCATCATCCAAACATTTAGCTTTTCAATACCACTTTTCACACCCTTTGAAAGGATAAAAAAGCAAGCTACAAATGCTATAACAAAATAAAGCGTCTGCTCGCCAAGACCATGTGTAAGAAGCTCGTTAAATATTACTTTTGAGCTTTCTATATCGTTTGGAAGACCGGTAAAAGATAGTGTGAAATACTTAAAGACCCAGCCGATGATAACAATATAATAAGATGAGATTATAGCTGCGGTTACCATAGCTAAAATTCCAACTAGTTGCCATAAATTTTTATTTTTATTCGCTAACTTTCTAAAGGCATTTACACTATCGCTCTCACTAAGTTTGCCAATACTTAGCTCTGCCATAAAGATAGGTATGCCAACTAAAAACGTTATCAAAAGATATAAAATAACAAATGCTGATCCGCCATTTTCACCGACCATATATGGAAATTTCCATGCATTTCCAAGTCCAACAGCTGACCCTGCAACTGCTAAAACATAACCTATTTTAGAAAACTGTTCTTTTGCCATTATGCAATCTCCCTTACTAACACCACAAAAACTAGAACTGGTGCCACAAACCTTATTAAAAAATACCAAATTTTAAAAACAACCTCACCCATATAAGGCAAAAATAGCTCTTTTAAAAGCTCAAATTTCATAAAGTACCCAACAAAAATGGCAAATATAATGCCACCAAGTGGGAGCATAATGTTTGAGCTAAGATAATCAAGCAAATCAAAAAAGCTCTTACCAAAAAATGTAAGTGCTTCTTTAAAATTGCCAATACCGCTTAATGCACATAAAATCCCTAAAACATAAACTACGGCACCGACAATGATAATTGATCTATTTCTACTAAATCCCAAACTTTTATTTAAGAAAAATATAAATGGCTCGACTAGCGAAATAACCGATGTTATACCAGCAAAAAATAAAGATGTAAAAAATGCAAAAGCCAAGAAATTTCCAAGCAAACCAAGCTTTGCAAAAAGCGTTGGAAGCGAGATAAATGCTAACCCTGCACCCTTTGATGGCTCTGAGCCAAATTCATAGGTGAATGTAAAAACTATAAGCCCTATAATTACGCTAATAATTATATTTGCAAAGACTACATAAAGCGATGAAGTGAATAAATTTGTATCATCTCCAAGACTTGATGAATAAGTAAGGATACAGCCTATGCCTATACACATTGTAAAAAAGGCAAGCCCAAGAGCGTTTAAGATAACGCCTTGATCGATCTTTGAAAAGTCTGGCACTAGTAAAAATTTAGCCGCCTCTTCAAATCCATTCATACCAAAAGAGTAGCCAAGCATAAGCAAAAGCAAAATAAAAAGTGCTGGAATAAGATATATATTTATACGCTCTATTCCACTTTTTATACCTTTTGTAAGTATAAAAAAGTATGCAAAAAAAGCGATGCTAAAATATAAAATTTGCTCCTCTATGCCCTTTGAAGTAAAATTTACAAAAAGCGCTTCTGAGCTTGCCATATCTTTTGGAAGCTCACCAAGACTTAAGATAACGTATTTTAAAACCCAGCCGATAATGAGCGTATAAAAAGATGCGATGAATAGCCCTGTCACCATCACAACACCAGCAAATTTCCAAGAATTTGCCCCCTTTGTAGCTAGACTTTTAAATGCTCCAACCGTGTCAAGGCGTGAAATTTTACCCATTGCCATCTCAGCAAAAAATATGCTAAGCCCAACCACAAAAGCAAAAAATAGATATATAAGAATAAATGCTGAACCGCCGTTACTACCGACCATATATGGAAATTTCCATGCATTACCAAGGCCAATAGCCGCTCCAATAATAGATAGAACAAAACCAACTTTACTAAATCTATCCATCATTCACCTACTATTTGATAGATCATGATGGCACAAATTGCAATTAGCACAATATATCTTAGAGTGAAGTACCAAATTTCAAAGAATACTTTTCCCATAAATTCGCCAAAGAGTAGATATAGGCTCTCTTTTTTAAGTTTATAGCCAACAAAAAAACTAAAAATTATGGCACCTATTGGCATCATTATATTTGAAGTAAGAAAATCAAGCGCATCAAAGACTGGCTTACCAAAAATACTAAAGATATTAGCCGTCTGTGCATAATATGAAAAAATACAAAAAAGGCCTAAAATATAGACAAAAATTCCAATATAAACAAGAGCCATTTTGCGTGAAATTTCAAATTTTCTAACCAAATAATAAGCAAATGGTTCTATCATCGAAACAGCACTTGTAACACCAGCAAATAAAAGTGAAACAAAAAATGCGATGGCCATGACATTGCCAACTATCCCAAGCTTTGCAAAAAGTGTAACAAGTGAGATAAAAATAAGCCCCGGGCCACTTGCCGTGCTATCAGCTCCATAAGCAAATATAAACGTAAAGACCACAAGTCCCATCATAATGCCTATTAATATGTTTATAAAGATGATAGAAAGCGTTGATTTTATAAGATTTGTCTGCTCTGGTAAATTTGCAGCGTATGTCGGTATTACACCAACGCCCATAGATAGCGAGAAGAACGCGAGTCCAAGAGCTTGTAAAATAACATCTGGCGTGATTGCGCTAAAATTTGGTACAAATAAAAATTTAGCCGCCTTAACAAAGCCATCACCCATGCTAATTGCATAAAAAAGTATACAAATAAGCAGTATAAAAAGACCCGGCATCATCCAAATATTTAGCTTCTCAATGCCACTTTTCACACCTTTTGAAACAGCAAAAAATACCATTAGAAAGACTAGACTAAAGCAAACAATAGCGCTACTTAGATCATTCGATAAAAGCGTATTAAACTGTTGGACTGCCTCTTCTTGATTGCTCAAAAGTGGCGAAAAGCCAAGATAAATATACTTTAATATCCAGCCAATTACAACCATATAAAATGAAGCAATAAGTATCGCTCCTATCATGAAAAAACCAGAGAACGACCACGCTTTTTTATGCTTTGGAGCAAGTTTATAAATAGAGCTCACAACGTCGCTTTCGCCAAGCTTGCCGATACTAAGCTCTGCTAAAAACGCCACAAATGCGATAGCAAATGTAAGGAGCAAATATAAAATTATAAATGCTGAACCGCCGTTGTTTCCCACCATTGTAGGGAATTTCCAGGCATTGCCAAGACCAACAGCAGAACCAGCCATCGCAAGAACAAAGCCTATTTTTGAAAATTTTTCATTTATCATTGATTACCTGAGATTAAGAATAAATTAATTTTTTCAAAGATAACATAAAAAAACTTTTATTTTTCTAAGCTAAGAATTTTTTATGGGCAATTTAAATTTTTAGTGTTTTTATTTGAAACAAAGTTTTGTTTTTGTAATATTACGGCTCATAAAGTTTAAGTAGGGGACAGATCCGAAAGAGCTTTAAAATTTTAAAGGAGCAACGATGAAAAAGATCGTGTTTTTAATTCTTGGTCTTGCTGCATTCGCATTTGGCGCTGATGGCGAGATGATCAGATCATATTCAGTTATCGCTGGTGGTATTGGCCTTGGCCTTGCAGCTCTTGGTGGCGCTATTGGTATGGGTAACACAGCTGCTGCGACTATCAGCGGAACAGCTAGAAACCCAGGTGTTGGTAGCAAACTTATGACTACAATGTTTATCGCTCTTGCGATGATCGAAGCACAAGTTATCTACGCACTTGTTATTACGCTTATCGTTCTTTACGCAAACCCAATGCTTGGCTAAGCGTAGAGCTTAAATTTAGCCCCCTCTTTGGGGCTTTTGTTCTTTTTTGCGATCATGGTGGAATTGGTAGACACGCTATCTTGAGGGGGTAGTGCCGCTAGGTGTGCGAGTTCGAGTCTCGCTGATCGCACCATCTAATCTTACACTTCAAAATCCAAAATCTTACAAAATTTAAAAAGGGGAATTTATGCTAGATAAAAAACGTGCTTTAAAACAGCTACAAAATGAAGCAGATGATACCGCTATCTATACGTTACTCGAAGCTAGTGAAAAAAATGAAGAAAATAAAAAAATACTTCGTAAATTAATCACTGAGGAAAAACGACATTATGCTTTTTGCCAAAAGATAACAGGTGAGAGCAGAAGTGCAAATTTATTCAAAGTCATTTTCTACACGATACTTGTTAAAATTTTTGGTACATCTTTTACTTTAAAATTTATGGAGTCACGTGAAGAAGACGCAGAGCAATTTTATCTTGGTATCGTTGATGAGTATCCTGAAGCTAAAGATATTTATGAAGAAGAAGTAAATCATGAAAACAATTTAATCTCTATGTTAAAAGATATAAAACTAGTCAATGCCGGTGGCATTGTTCTTGGTATGAATGACGCATTAGTTGAGCTAACTGGCACACTAAGTGGTATCGCACTTGCTTTTTCAAATACAAAATCAGTTGGCGCAACAGGCCTTATCATGGGCATTGCAGCTGCTCTTTCCATGGCTGGCTCAGCATATCTTGAGTCAAAAGAAAATCCAAGTGACGAGATCAAACCGCTTACCTATTCGCTCTACACAGGTGGTTCGTACATCATAACAACGGCGTTTTTGATACTTCCATTTTTCATCTTTTCAAGCGGTCTTTACGCTGTCTTGTCAATGTTTTTCTTTGCCTTTGTTGCCATTATCACTTACAACTTTTATATAAGCGTAGCAAAAGAGCTTAAATTTTTGCCAAGAGCGATTGAGATGTGCGTGATAACTTTTGGTGTTGCGATCATTTCATTTGGCATTGGCTTTTTAGTCAAGCACTATTTTGGCTTAGATATTTAATCCAAAATTTCATACCAGGTGTAGCTATCGTCTCCAAAATTTCCACTAAATAGTGGTTTTAAATTTAGATCAAGGCTCAGGTTTTTACCATCCTTAAAATTTGAGCTTTGATAGATAAGCAGCCATTTCACGTTTGCTAACTTGCCCTCTTTTACAAGTTTTAAAAACTCACCAGCGCCTTCAAACATACTAAGTCCTTTTAAACTAAGCTCTTTTTGAATGCTAACTTTGCGATCTGGTACGCTAAAAAGTGGCAATGTTTCATCAAATTTATCACTTCTTGAGTAGATTATGACGTCTGGGTTTTTACCGCCACTTACTAGCCTACTGTCAAGCTTTGGGCGATCAACTCGCACTGTGTTGCCGCCGATCACTAGCGTATCTATAACGCTTCTAAGTTTATGGACGTGCTTGCGACTAAGCTCATTTGTGATGATGCCGCCACTTGCCACGCCATTTTTGCTAAGAGCTATTTTCAAAAAACTAAATCCACCATTTTGATAGGCTAAAAATGGCTCAAACAACTTATCGCAGCACTCTTTTAAAACGCCAAATTTAACTCTCACTCCAGCACTCTTAAGCAAAATAGCACCGCCACTTGCTATTTTATTTTCATCATGACTACCTATTATTACCTCACTAAAACCAAGCTCTTTTAGTAAATTTACACAAGGTGGCGTTTTGCCATGATGCGAGCAAGGCTCAAGAGTGACGTAGGCTTTTGCATTTTTTAGTAAACTTGAGTGGTTGTTTAGTATAAATTCGTAAGTAAATTTTGGCTCTAAAAGGCCAAATTCGCCATTTTTTATATTAGAGCCAAATTTAGCATTATATGCTTTTATAAAATTATCTTTAAATTTTTCACTTTTTTTGCAAAGCGCAAAGAGTATCGCTGTCGGTTCAGCGTGTAAATATCCAGCCTTTTCATGAGCCTTGCAAGATAAAATTTGCCCATTTTCATCAAGGATAAGGCATCCAACGGCTGGATTTGGATAGGTCAGGATCTGAAATTTCCAAGCCTCACTTAAAGCAAGATCCATATAAAATTCGTCGTTCATCTTAGCAGACTATTTTTATTTTCCTATATCTTTTATCTCATCAACAAGAGTTTTTGAGATCAAGTCGATATCGGTCGGCTCATCCTCTGCGTCCCATCTAAATGCAGCAATCTCCGTCAAAACAGCGATCTCTTTAAAATAGCTATACTTTGTCGTAGAGAGTGGTATAGCATAAGAGACCAAAAGCCTATCTGCGTTATCATAAATTTTCACGCTGTAGCTAAAATGTGGCTTGTTTAACGCTTTACCACCCCAGTTAAACCATCTTTCATAGTCCATTTGTATTTTTATCTTGAAGCTATTTTCGTCCCCTAAAATACCCTGCTCTTTTAGATGTTTGCTTATAAATTCCACAAACTCATCACGAAGTTCGCTTTCATTTTTATAGTTAGTGTTGTGCTCGTATGTAGTTGGTTGATTTGTCAATGTTAGGTTAAAATCACCAACAATGTATTTAGCCACGCCTTTTTGTATAGGCGTTGGCTCAACATTATATTTATATCTTCCCGCGCATCCAACGAAGAAAACACCTAAACCTATTAAAAAGAGTATTTTTACAAATTTCATACTTTTCATAAATTTATGACAAGCCGTCGATCTTGCCGTCTGCGTCTATCTTCATATTGACAGCGGCTGGTACTTTTGGAAGTCCTGGCATCAGCATGATCTTACCGCAAACCGCGACGATAAAGCCAGCTCCCGTTCTAATATCAAGATCTTTTACGCTAAATGTAAAGCCCTTTGCTCTGCCTAAAAGCTTTGCGTCATCGCTAAATGAGTACTGCGTTTTTGCGATACAAACTGGCAAATGGCTTAAATTTAACTCTTTTATCATCTCAATCTTTTTAAGGGCAGCCTCTTCAAAGACTACCTCACCAGCTCCATAAATCTCTTTAGCGACCTTTTCTATTTTAGTTTTTGTATCGTCGCTCATATCGTATGTGAAATTTATCTTGCTTGGCTTATCACACTCTTTTAAAACTAGCTCAGCAAGCTCAACCGCACCTTTGCCACCTTTTACAAAATTCTCGCAAACTGCCACTTCTACGCCAAGCTTTTGGCAGTACTCTTTTACGAAATTTATCTCTTCTTCAGTATCAAAGCCAAATTTATTTAGTGCTACAACTACATTTTGGCCAAATTTGCCTTTTAAGTTTCCGATGTGTCCGCCAAGATTTTCAATACCTTTTTTAAGAGCACTCATATCTGGTTTTGTGATCTCATCTTTATTTGCTTCGCCGTTATATTTTAGCGATCTGATCGTACTTACAAGCACTACAGCACTTGGCTTAATGTTTGCGATCCTGCACTTTATATCTAAAAATTTCTCCGCGCCAAGCTCCGAGCCAAAGCCAGCTTCAGTAATGACATAGTCTGCTAAATTTAGAGCTGTTTTTGTAGCGATAACAGAGTTGCAGCCATGTGCGATGTTTGCAAATGGACCGCCATGCACGAGCGTAGGTGTATGTTCAAGTGTTTGAAATAAATTTGGTTTAATCGCATCTTTTAAAAGTATGCAAACAGCGTCTTCGCAACCAAGATCACGCACGTAGATAGGCTTTTTATCGCTATCATAGGCGACCATGATATTTGCCACGCGCTCTTTTAGATCAGAGAGGCTCGTAGCCAGGCAAAGTACGGCCATGATCTCGCTTGCGGCGGTGATGTTAAAGCCATCTTCTCTTGGCACGCCGTCCGTTCTACCACCCTGTCCTACTGTGATAAATCTAAGCGCGCGATCATTCATATCCATACAGCGCTTCCATAAAATTTTCTCTATTTTTAGCGGGTTTTCTTGATAAAGACTATTGTCTATCATCGCCGAAATAAGATTATTTGCGGATGTTATAGCATGAAAATCACCAGTAAAGTGTAAATTTAGATCCTCCATCGGCGCAAGCTGCGAGTAGCCACCACCTGCTGCTCCACCCTTTATGCCAAAAACTGGTCCCAAAGATGGCTCGCGAAGTGCTAGGCAAACCTTTTTATTAAGTGAATTTAGTGCGTCAGCTAGACCGATCGACATAGTCGTTTTGCCCTCGCCGTATGGGGTTGGATTAGTCGCAGTGACTAAGATGAGCTTTGAGTTTGACGGCTCAAGCCTTGGAGAAATTTTTGCCTTATATTTGCCATAAAGTTCAAGCTCGTCTTCGCTTAAACCTAGTTTTGCGGCAACTTTACTGATGTGTTCTAGCTTTGTTTGGTGAGTTATCTCGATGTCGCTTAGCATTTTACCACTCCAAATATGTTTTTGCTTTTTTTATCTCACTGATGTTGATCTCAAAAATTCCCTCTTCGTTTTCTACTGCGATGCTCTCTTCGTCTGCTTTTACGAGCCTTCCTGCAAATTTCTCAGCCTCGGTTTGAATTTTAACTAGCTCACCGATGCTTGATTTAAAATGAGATGGCTTACTAAGCTTTCTCTCAAGGCCAGGTGAGCTAACTTCGAGGTTATAATCCCCGCTAACTGGCGGTGTCACGTCAAAAATAGGCGAGAGCAATCGACTCACTTTTTCACAGTCGTCAAGGCTCACTCCGCCATTTTTTGTGATATAAACTCTAAAAATAGCCCTACCATTTTCATTTGCGATCTCGCTATCGTAAAGCTCGACACCGCATTCGCGTACTAGTTTGTCTAAATTATCCATTTTTGTTTAAATCCTTTGAAATTTTATCAAACAACTTATCCATATGGTTTTGATACTCTAATCTATCATCAAATTTAAAGTGAAAATTTGGGCATCTGTACCAGCCCTCAGCTGCCATGCAGTGGTTTTGCAAATGCCTACAAACTCGCTTTAAATGCCCCAAAATATACTCTTGTTCACGCTCATCAAATGCCATTTTGTCAAGATAAACAAAGGCGTCGTATCTGCCTTTTTTACACTCGACGTCAGTGACGCAAAGACCTTTTAAAATGCTATCTTCAAGAGTGGCTAGAGCCTCTGGTATGAGCTCTTTTAGCACGCTCTCTGTTCTCATACGCTTTATTTCGTTAGCGTTCATAGAGTAGCTTTCTCCTTAACTTCTTTAAAGCTTTCGATGTAGTCATTTTCTCTGATGTCGTTGAAATTTTCGATACCAACGCCACATTCATAACCTTTAGCAACCTCTTTGACGTCATCTTTGAAGCGTTTTAGTGAGCTAACTGAGCCCTCATAAACAACCACACCTTCTCTAATAAGGCGAATTTTTGCCCCTCTGTTTATCGTGCCCTCAGTGACGATACATCCAGCGATAGCACCAACTTTTGGCACATGGATCACTTGGCGAACCTGAGCTTGACCAAGCTGCTCTTCTCTAATTATCGGTGACATTAGTCCGCCCAAGATCGCTTTCACATCGTCAATTAGATTATAAATAACGTTGTAAGTTTTAATCTCAACGCCGCTCTCTTTTGCCTTTTCTTTTATCTCACCAGTTGGTCTTATGTTAAAACCAAGGATTATACAGTCTTCGCTCGCACTAGCAAGTGCTACGTCGCTTTGCGTGATGCCGCCAACACCAGAGTGGATGACATTTACTCTGATCTCATCATTTGCTAGTTTTTCTAAGCTTGCTTTTAGTGCCTCAAGTGAGCCACCAACGTCAGCTTTGATGATGACTGGAAGCGTCTTTAACTCACCCTCAGCGATCTTAGCACTAAGCTCGTCAATACTAACTTTTGTGCTCTTGCTAAGCTCTTTTTGGCGGATATATTCAGCCTTTTTCTGTGCGTATTCACGAGCCTCTTTATCAGTTTTTACACCTATTAGCGTCTCGCCAGCCTCTGCTATCTCGCTAAGACCTACTATAACACCGCATTCGCCTGGTTTTATCTCTTTTAGTGGCCTGCCCTTATCATCAAGCAAACTTCTTATCTTGCCATACGCAACGCCTGCAACAACAGTGTCACCAACATTTAATGTACCGTTTTCAACGATAATGGTAGCTACTGGGCCACGACCCTTTTGAAGTGAGCTCTCGATAACAGTTGCTTTTGCGTTTGCTTTTGGATTTGCTTTTAGCTCCAAAAGCTCAGCTTGTAAAAGCACGATCTCCAAAAGATCATCTATACCTGTACCCATTTTTGCAGAGATTGGCACAAATTCATACTTTCCACCCCACTCTGTTGGCATAATGTCAAGCTCAGCAAGACCGGTTTTTACTAGATCAGGATTTGCTGACTCTTTATCCATTTTGTTTATCGCGATGATTATTGGCACACCAGCGGCTTTTGCGTGGCTGACCGCCTCTTTTGTCTGTGGTTTTACGCCGTCATCTGCTGCAACAACGATGATAACTATATCAGTTACGCCAGCACCCCTTGCACGCATAGCGGTAAACGCTTCGTGACCTGGAGTGTCGATAAATGTGATATTTTTGCCGTTTTTATTTACCATATAAGCACCGACATGCTGAGTGATACCGCCAGCCTCGCCAGCTGCTACGCGAGAATTTCTAATGTAATCAAGTAGTGAAGTTTTACCATGATCAACGTGACCCATGATGGTTATGACTGGTGCTCTTGGCTGAAGATTTTCATCGTCTTTTATCTCTTCTTCATAGGCTGCTACGTAGTCAAATTCTTTTTGATCGTCGATGATATTAACCTCTACATTAAACTCATCAGCCAAAATTTCGATCGCATCTTCATCCAAAAAGTCATTTTTTGTTGTCATCATGCCAAGCATGAAAAGCTTACCAATAATCTCGCTTGGCTGTTTGTTCAGCTTTTCAGCAAATTCATAAACACGAATCTCTTTTGGAATATTTATAGACGTCACGGCTTCATTGTTTTGTTTATTTTCAGGCTTTTTGTGTTTTTTTCTAGCTCTTCTTTGAATGCCACCTTCACCAAAAGAATTTATCGTGTTATTGACCGTAGTTCTCATAACGTTTGGCTGTTTTGTCTTTTGAGCAGGTGCTGGTGCTGGGGTTTTAAAACTAAAATCAGGAAGAACGACTACATCTTCATCTTCTAGTACAATGTCGCCAAAGTCACTTCCGCCAAGTAGGTCCATCTTCTGGACGCTATCCTTTTTACTTACAACAACTACCTTTTTATCTTTTTTCTTTTTCTTAGCTAAATTTTCATCATTTGCTGAAAACATACTTTTAAAATCGCTTATATTAGCTATGCTTGGTTCAGGCTTTTTCTCTTCTTTTGTAGCAATTGGCGCCTCATAATCTTTTTTCTTTTTTACTATCACAAGACCACGTCTTTTTTGAGTCACATCAGCCAAGCTCTCTTTTGGTCTTGGAGCTTCGACTTGTTTTTGCTCTACTTTGATTTCTTCTTTTTTAGGCTCAATTTTTTGTTTTTCTTCTAAAATTTGTGCCTCTTTCTTAGGCTCAGCTTTTACCGACTTTGACTCAGTTTTAGTAGTAGCTTTTTTAGGTTCACTTTTTTGTTTTTCTTCTTTTTTTACTGACTCTTTTTCTACTTCTTTTTTAGACTCTTTTTTTGGCTTAGGTTCACTCTTTTTCTTTTTAAATTTATCTGGTATCACACCAGTTTGAACATATTCATATATAGCTTCGGCCTCTTCAAGGCTAACTGCATTTGAGTGAGTTTTGACTTTTAATCCTAACTCTTGAGCTTTTTCTACTATCTCTTTACTTGGATAGCCAAGCTCGTTTGCGATCTCTGAAATCCTAACATTGCTCATTTAAGAGTATCTCCTTTAACTTCGGTGCATCACAAATAAAAGCACCTTTAGTTTGTTTATCAATTATTTTTTTTAAAATTTTTATATCTTTTTGCATACATTTGTCGCACAGATAAAAGCTACGACCATTTCCTTTGCCATGCTCTAAATTTTTACCTACCAAGCGGTATCTTTTTAGCAAGCTCTGAGAAATTTTAATTTTACAAGCGACACATGTCCTTACAGGATTATTTTTATTCATTATATCTTTTTAAACTTGTTTTTAGCTTTGCGTAATTTCGTATCCATCGTTATCAAATAAAAAAACCTCAACCCTAAAGTCACTAAATTTACTCTTTAAAATATCTTGTAAATTTTTAGCATCATCTTTATAAGAGATGTTTAAAAAGCTTGAACCTGAGCCTGAAAGCGTACTCATTAAAGCACCATTTTCATAAGCTACTTTTCTAACTTCAAAAAGTTCTTCTAAAGCGTGCATTCTACGCTCTTCATGCATCAAATCTTTGCTTGCTATTTTTAAGAGATCATACTTTTTTTCATAAAAACAAGACGTTAAAAAAGCGGCATGAGATAAGTTATTTACGCATTCTTTCATCGAATAGTTCTTTGGTAAAATTTGTCTTGACGAGGATGTACTCATTGGTTTATTTGGGATAACAACTACTGCTTTTATCTCTTCGCTTAAACTTATTTTATTTGCGTAAACATTGCCATTTTTTACGATCGCGCTGATAAATCCACCGTGAACTGCTGGCGAGATATTATCAGGATGGGTTTCATAGATGATAGCTTTATTTAAAACTGTATCTTTACTTGCCTTAAAACCAGCCATTTCGTACGCTGAAGCAATGGCTCCAACGATAACAGCGGAGCTACTGCCAAGTCCCCTTGAAAATGGGATATTATTTTCAAAAACGACTCTAAAATTTTCATTTTTACCAGTTAGCTCAAAAAAAATTTCATTAAAAATACTTAAGAATATATTATTTCTCTTTAAATTTACACTTCCACTGCCTTCGCCGTTTATCGACACTGAGCTAAATTTTGCTGGCTCGATTTTCACGCTATTAAAAAGCCTCAAACTAAGCCCCAAAGCATCAAAACCAGGACCCAAATTTGCACTTGTTGCAGGCACTAAGATATTCAAAATTTCTCCTAAACTGCTTGGATGATATAATCTGGAAGTGTATCTGAATTTAGTTTTAATTCATCTAAATTTAAAGGCAACCTAAATCCTACTGGCTCTACTTTTTCAAGTGAAATTTTGCCATCTTTTAAAATGAAGCTTAAATTTTTATTTGCTCTGATCGCTTGGCCTCCATTTAAGCTAAATCCACTAACGGCGTAAAATTTGCATCCTTTCGCCAAAGAAAATGTTTTTAAGATGACATAGGCCGCCTTTAGCCCCATGAAGCTTCCTGGCGTATTTGCATAGATAATTTTTGTGATATTAAATTTAGAGGATAAATTTTCTAAGATTTTTATCAAAACTTCACTGACATGTTCATCAGTTGTAATTTCATCAAATTTTACGCCGTCTTTATATGCTCCAACTAAAAGCGGAGTAGATAAAGAGGCAACTAAAATTTCAATATTTTCTATGCAAATACCTTTTGATACTCTTTTAGAAGTTCACCATTTAGAGTTGCGATCTCGTAGTTTTTCTCATCGGCCATCAAAGCAAGAGTTAATTTGTGATTTAGATCGTGGCTTCCAGCAAATGCTGTATAATCGCCCAACAAAGGCGCTCCAAGCAAGCTTAAATCACCAATCGCATCTAAAATTTTGTGCCTTACAAACTCATTTTCAAATCTCAAACCTTCTGGATTTAGGATATGTGTATCATCGATTGCCACAGCATTATCAAGCGATGCACCAAGAGCTAGATTTTGAGCTTGCAAACGTTGTAAATCTTTCAAAAAGCCAAAAGTCCTAGCACGAGCTATATTTTTTATAAAAGAGCTTTTACTAAAATCAAAAACATATCTTTGTTCACCAATAACTGGATGATCAAATTTTATCGTATAGTCAAATTTTGGACTTCTTGAAGGTGAAGTTCGTACAAATTTAGAACCCTCAACGACTTCAACTTCACGTCTAACAAGAATTACTTTTTTACCGGCATCAAGATATCTTATGCCAGCCTCATCAAGTAGCATGCAAAAGCTTATCGCACTGCCATCCATGACTGGAATTTCATTTGCATCAACAGAGATTCTAATATTATCAATGCCATAACCATTTATGGCTGACATTAGATGCTCAATCGTACTAATAAAGCCCTTTTCATTGCCAACAACGGTTGCCATCTGCGTATTTATCACATTTTTAGGTTCGGCTTTAAAACTAATACCAAGATCTTCGCGGTGCAAAATAATACCAGAATTTGCATCAAGAGGTTCTAGTATAAGTCTTATCGGCTCACCCTTGTGAAGCCCTATACCAACGGTCTCAACGCGTCTTGCGATAGTAGTTTGTTTCAAAAATTTTCCTTATATTTTCTAATCCGCTTATAATAGCACTAAAAAATCAATTTTGCAAATTTAGTTCTTGTCTATCATCGCCTTTGCGGCATCTAAGACACTAGTCACATTATCTTTTATCCACTTTTTATCCATCCATTGCTGAGGTCTCACTTCTTCGCCTTGGACTAAAATTCCAAAGTGAAGGTGATCCCCAAGTGCAAGGCCGCTAGTTCCAGTAGTGCCTATCTGATCGCCAGCTGCAACAATATCACCTTCTTTTACCCTAGAGCTTGAGCAGTGTCCATAAAGTGAATAAAGCCCAAATCCATGATCGATCACGATGTTTAATCCATAAATTCCATTTTCTGATGCAAGCACAACACGCCCAGCATTGGTAGCTATTATTGGAGCTGCCGCCACGCTTGCAAAGTCTATTCCCATGTGCCAAGACTCGCTTACCTGCTCGTTATTATATGTATAGTAACGATGATCGGCGAAGTCAGCCACCTTTTTACCATTTCTTAGTGGATAAAATGGAGTCACACTAAAGCCAGTTAGCATCTCATCGCCAGGATTTGTAGTAAGTGCTGTTATTTTTTCTTCGTTTGAATTTCTAAGTGTTTCATTGACAAATCTCATCTTTTCAAGTCTTGAAAGTGCGCTTGGATCTTTTGCGTATTGATCTGTTAGATCGACTATCTTGCCATCTAAAAATTTATCATTTAATGCAATTGTTGAAGTTTTATATTTTACATTTTCATAAAAATATCTCACGTGAGACTTGCTCTCGTTGCCTGCAAAGTCTCTAGCAATGACTTCTGCGCTAAAATTTTCAACCTGAACAGGCCAAGCAACAAGTGCTGCATAAAAGCCCTCTTTATAAAATGGCACTGCCTTAAATTTTTTACCAAAATTTGTCTGGACATAGGCCTCTTTTAGCTGGTTATCAGTCGCTCTAAACACCACAACAGCACTACCACCTTTTGAGATAGAATAAGATTGCGAAAGTACGTAAAGATCAGGCTTTGAAGTATCAAGCACTACTTCAACCTTTTTGCTAGCTTTGTTGCCAGTAAAAAAACTCCATTTGCTAGTATCTACAGCTTCGATATTCATCTCATAGGTATCTTTTTGAGCAAAAAAGCCAGTCTTTGGAAAGGTTAAATTTACATCAAGCTCAGTACTTGGATTTTGTATGATTTGATTTAACAAATTTAGATCATTTTTCCCATCATTCATACTAATTCGTACAAATTTTATACCACTATCGTCTTTAAATTTGATATTCATTGGGGTTCTAAGATTCCAATAAACCTTATCAGCAACACCGATTATCGGTTCATTTCGCTCAAAATCTTTTGACATCAAAGCATAGCCAAAACCACCGGCTAAGATTAAAATTAGCAAAAGCACAACAATACTAAAACCGCCAATTCCACGTCTATACATATATTTTTACCTTAAATTTAATTTGCAAAATTTTACACGTAAATCAATAAATTTTTAGTTAATTACAAAATTTCTCTTACAGCCCTAGCGTCGCTCATCCAGGCAAAAAGTTCGTCCCAGCGTTCATCTTTGATGAGATCTTTGCACAAATTTAGCTCTTTTTCAAACATATTTATAGCTTCAACAACATTATTTTTATTTTGCTTAAAGATATCGCTCCACATAAAAGGCGAACTCTTTGCGACACGTATCATACCCTTAAATGTAGGTCCGCCAAGTGCTACGATGTGCCTTTTATCCTCTTCTTTTAAAATTCCACTCGCTAGAGAAAATGCAATCGCATGAGGCAAATGCGAAATAAGACCCACGTGATGATCATGTTCTTTCGCACTCATAAAAATGATTTTCATGCCAAGGCAAGAAAATAGCTCCACACTTCTTTTTACATGTTTTTCTGCGCTCTCTGCAAAGTCGCAAACGATAACAGTTGCTCCTGTGTAAAGTGATTTAAAAGCAGCCTCTGGACCAGAATACTCAGTACCTGCCATCGGGTGAGCTGGGATGAAATTTTTACGAATTTTTTCTGGCACGGCTTCTATTATCTTTTGTTTGGTCGAGCCAAAATCAATGATAGTTGTATCTTCGCTGATATCAGTTAAATTTTGCACGATGCTCACGATAGCCTCGACTGGAACAGCCAAAAAGATGATGTCACACTTCTTTTTCATCTCGTCAATGCTTAAAATTTCATGCACCAAGCCAAGCTCTAAGGCCTTTTTGCTATGATTTTCGTCTTTATCGTATCCGCTAACACAAGAGATTAATTTTTCATCTTTTAGTGCAAGACCAAGCGAGCCACCCATAAGACCAAGTCCGATGATACCTATTTTCATAAAAAACCTTCAAAATTATAAAATTTAAATTTATTAAAAATAAAATATGATATTATACGCACTTATACTAAAACTCTAGGTTAAATTTAATGAAAAAGAAATTATTTTTATTAGCATTAGCTTTCAGTGGCCTAAGCGCACAAACAATCCAGTCAATAAATTTTAAAGGACTAATTCACCTTTCGCCTGAAGTAGCAAGCCAAATAATGGGCTTAAAAGTCGGTCAGGATCTGACTCCAAAGCTTAGCGATAAGGCGATCACAAATTTATACAAACAAAACTATTTCGACGATATCTACATAGAAGATACAGGCAATGGTAATCTTTTAGTAGCTGTAAAAGAGAAGCCAAGTGTTGCTAGGGTCGATCTAAAAGGCGTCGTAACAAATGACAAAACTGCCATAGAGTCGTTAATCAACATCAAACCAGGCAATATGTATGATGAGCTTACAATAGAAAAAACTAAAGAGAGAATTCGTCAGTATTATGAGTCAAAGGGTTATTTTGATACCGTCGTAGACGTAGAAAAACAACCAGTTGCAGATAACGACAGCTCACTTTTTATAACACTCAACATAAACCGCGGCGAAAATATGATAATCAAAAATGTAAATTTAGTCGGCGCAAAAGAGTTTGATTATGACGACATTGAGCCAGTAGTTGCAAATAAAAGTAGAGAATTTATGGGCTGGCTTTGGGGTAGAAATGACGGTAAAGTTAAACTTTTTGAGCTTGAAAATGATCCAGCAAGAATACAAGACAAATATTTCCAAAAAGGCTATTTAGACGCGACTATTTCGTCGCCTTATTTAAATTCATCGTTTGATAATTACACAGCTGATCTTACTTATTATGTTCATGAAGGTGAGCCTTATAAGGTTTCAAATGTAAGCATTACAGCACCTGAAGAGCTGGAGCTTGACACTAAAAAGATCATAGATGACTTTAGGCTTGAGGCTGGCGATACGATGAACTCAGCAAGACTTCGCCAAGATATGAAAAAACTCGATGATATGGTTGCTGATAAAGGTTATGCGTTTGTGAAGGTCTATCCAAAGACTGATAAATTTGATGAAAATAAAACTGTCGATATTGATTATGAAGTAGATCCTGGCGAAAAAGTATATATAAGAAATGTTCAAATTTCAGGAAACGATAGGACCGTTGACCGCGTTGTAAGACGTGAACTTTATCTAACCGAAGGAAATTTATATAGTAGAACCGACCTTCAAGACTCAAAAGATGCGCTAAAAAGAACAAGCTACTTTGACGATGTCGAGATAGAAGAAGATCCAGTTGATAAAAATACAGTCGATCTAAAAGTAAAAGTAAAAGAAGCCTCAACTGGCTCAATAAGCGGCGGTATCGGATACGGTAGCAGCGACGGACTACTACTTAACGCTGCACTTTCTGACACAAACATCTTTGGCTCTGGTCTTCAAGGACAAGTAAGCGTAGATAAAAGTGACAGAGAGCTTTCAGGTCAGATAAGTCTTACAAACCCAAGAATTTTCGACTCAGAGTATAGCCTTGGCGGAACACTTTACGCAAATGACTATGACTGGAGAACATATAAAGAGAGAAGCTATGGCTTTAGCACAACACTAGGTAGAAAACTAACTAGAAATTTAAGTGCTTCACTTACTTACAACATTGAGCAAAGCAAAATTACCTTAAAAGATGATGAGCTAAGAGATATCAACACAAAAACCAAAAAAGAAATTTATAGAGAAGGTAAAGCCATAAAAAGCGCTATAACTCCAGCTTTAACATATAATAGCACCGACGATTATTACTTGCCAAGACGTGGCATCATAGCTAGCACATCATTTGAGATAGCTGGGCTTGGTGGCGATATAGACTTTATCAAAAATCGTACAAATTTTAACTACTACCTAGGCCTTAGAGAGTACATCGACTACGATCTTATCTTAAGATATAAAGCTAGCTTTGGCAAAATTTGGGAAAGAGGATATACTCCGATCAACGAAAGACTTTACCTTGGTGGTATAAGAAGCTTACGTGGTTACGAAAGCAGAACTGTATCTCCAAAGGTAAAATATAATGGCGACTACTACGAATATGGTGGCGAAACTTCGTTTAATAATTCAGCTGAAATAAGCTTCCCTATAATAGATCGTGTCAAAATGCGTGGTGTTGTATTTTACGACTATGGCATGATCGGCGAGAATAGCCTAAATGAGATAAAAAGATCATCAGTTGGTACTGGTATCGAGTGGATAACACCTATCGGACCACTTCAACTAATCTTTGCAAAAGCTCTTAAACCTAAAGAGGGCGATGATACAAATACATTTGAATTTACTATCGGAAGACGCTTCTAATAAGATACTTTAAGGGGACCAACTTGCCCCTTCAAACCTCTACAAATAAACAAACTTTAAGTCATATAAGAAAAAGCAAGGCAAACATTAGATATAATCCCACAATTTTTAATATAAGTGGGTAAAAATATGAATTTCTCAGATATTTTTTCAAAGATAAGAAAAGCTCAACCTCGTCCGGAAGAAGCGCCTACACACTGGGTAAAATGCGATAATTGTCACTCACTGATGTACTACAAAGAAGTTGAAGCTTGTTTTAATGTATGCCCAAAATGCGGCTATCATATGAGATTAAAAGCTACTGATCGCATAAATTTGATCTGTGATGAAGGTAGCTTTGTAGAATTTGACGCAAATTTAAAACCGGTAGATCCATTAAATTTTGTTGATAAAAAATCATACAAAAAAAGAATCACAGAAAATAAAGAAAAAACAGGACGCACAAGCTCAGTGATATGTGGCGAAGGTAAATGCGACGGGCAAGAGATCCAGCTAGTTGTTTTTGACTTTGGCTTCATGGGGGGTTCGCTAGCTTCAGTTGAGGGTGAAAAGATAGTAAGAGCGATAAAACGAGCAATAGAAAAACGCCAAGCTTTAGTCATAGTGAGTGCTTCAGGTGGAGCTAGAATGCAAGAGAGTACATTCTCTTTGATGCAAATGTCAAAGACATCAGCCGCTTTAAAACTACTTGATGAAGCAAAATTACCTTACATCTCAATACTTACTGATCCGACAATGGGTGGCGTTAGTGCCTCTTTTGCTTGGCTTGGAGATCTAATAATCGCTGAACCTGGCGCTTTAATAGGCTTTGCTGGTCAAAGGGTCATCAAACAAACCATTGGTGCTGACCTTCCAGAGGGATTTCAAAGAGCTGAGTTTTTATTAGAGCATGGCTTAATCGATGCTATTGTGCCAAGAAGCGAACATAAAAAATATATAAGCGATATGGTTAAATTTCTCACAAATAATAAGACAATACATCAAAAAGAAAGACAAGATGAGAGTGGAAATAACTTTGAACTAAAGCTAAAAACCAAAGGCTAAATTTGGAAATTTCAGTTTTTAGCATTCAAAAATCATTACGTGACAACTTTGAAAACGAGATACAAGAATATATAAAAATGAGTGCAAAATTTGCCAAGATAAACGATAAAGTCTTTTTCAATGAAAAAATAGCAAAAGCTCAAAGTACTGGAAAAAACGAAGCTTTAAGAGCTTATGATGAAATTTACGAACCAAATTTAAAAGGCTTTTGCGTAATGCTTGATGAAAATGGCTTGCAACTTGACAGCCAAGAATTTGCACAAATTTTAAACTCAAATTCACAAATTAACTTTTTCATAGGTGGAGCTTATGGCCTTAGCCAAAATTTAAAGAATAAAGCACAAAAAATTGTAAGCTTAAGCAAGATGACGATGGCTCATAAGGTTGCCAAGCTTGTACTTTTTGAGCAAATTTTTAGAGCACTTTGCATAAATGCAAACCACCCATACCACAAATAAAGGAATATAAATGACACAAACTGAGCTAAATTTTTTTAAAAAATTACTTGAAGAAAGAAAATTACAGATCAAAAAAAACATCTATGATTCATCTGTTGAAGTAAATGGCTTAAGAGATAGTGGTGTAAGCGACGAGTTTGATATAGCCTCAGTAAATACAGACCAGCTAATAGAGCATTCGATCTCGACGCAACAAAGAGCGGAGCTATCAGAGATAGATGAAGCACTAGAGAAGATAGCAAATAAAACTTATGGAATTTGTGACATGTGCGAAGAGGAGATCGGCGTCCCTCGCCTAAAAGTAAAACCGCATGCAAAATACTGCATAGCTTGTCGTGAGATAATAGAAAAAACAGCAAAAAACTAAGGAGAAAATATGAAAACCAGAAAATTTCTCGTCTACTGCATAATCTACATAGTAGTTGTTGCAGGACTTACCTATTCTCTTAATAGTTCAGACTTCACCTTTGAGCTCTTAGGTCAAGCCATAACCTTGCCAGTAGCTGTCTGGGTGGCACTTCCAGTAGCCATTTTGGCGCTCCTTGCCCTACTTCACATCGCATATCACGGATACGCCTTTTATAGATATAAAAAATGGATAAAAAAAGATAGCCAACTCTACAAAGACTTAGCAAAAGAGACGCTTCTTGGCTTTGAGAGCAACAAAGACTTCAAAACCGATACTTACAAGATCGCCTCACAGCTCACACGCTCTATCTCACCAGTAGGCGAGCTTAAAGATGTTGGTGTTGATGACGGCGAGATAAACAATATCTTACAAACCATAAAAAGCATAAAAAACAAAGAGATCGTCGATCTAAAGAAATTTAGACTAGCAAAAGATAGCAAGCTAAACATCCTAAACGAGCTAAACAAGATCGAGCAGATGCCTACTTACTATCTTGATGTGCTTAAAAATCAAGAGCAAAACGATAGCCTTAAAAAAGCGGCCTTCGATAAGCTCATAAAAACAGCTTCATTTAGCGAGATCAAAAAAATCGATCCAGAGCTAGCAAGCGAAGATATAATGACCATTATCACGCGTTTTGTAAATGATGAGATCGACCTAAGTAGCGATGAAATTTTTGATCTTTTAAATAATGCAAAAGTAACAAAAGTACAATACGACAAAGCAGCTATAATGCTTAAAAATAAGCTAAAACCAGACGCATTTATCGGCATCTTTGAGAAGCTAAAAAGCATCCATGCTGACGCTGATGAAGCCTACGTATATGCGCTATTTGAGCTTCAGATGCTTGATAAAGTAAGAGAGGCTATCGAAGGTAGCGACCCAGATGAGTTTAAAGAGATAAAGGTCTTGCTGTTTTTACGAGATAACGGCAAAATGGTGCCTAGCTCGCTATTTTTTAAATGATAGACTTTAGCAAAAAGCCACTTTTCTTAGCACCTCTTGCTGGCTTTTCTGACTTGCCACTAAGAAGCGTAGTTAAGAAATTTGGTTGTGATGTCACTGTTAGCGAAATGATCAGCGCAAATGCTCTAGTATATGAGAGTAGTGATAAAACTCTTGAAATGATTAAAAAATCCCCAAACGAAGAGCCTTATGTCGTTCAAATAGCTGGCAATGACACAGAAAATATAAAAAAAGCTGTGCAAATTATCAATAAATTTGATGGGATTTATGGGCTGGATCTAAACTGCGGCTGCCCCGTACCAAAGGTCGTTAGACAAGGTGCAGGCTCAGCCTTACTAAATAATCTTGATAAACTTCAAAGCATAATCTCAGCCATAAAAAGTACTTCAAACAAGCAAAGCTTAAGCGTTAAATTTAGGCTTGGCTTTAATGATAAAAATGAGATCAAAATCGCAAAAGCCTGCGAAGAAGCCGGCGCAGACTACATCGCAGTGCATGGGCGTACAAGAGCTGGTGGATACAGCGCAAAGGTTGATTACGAAGCGATCGCTAGAGTAAAGGCTAGTGTAAAAATTCCAGTCGTCGCAAATGGCGATATAAATGCGCAAAATGCAGATAAAATTTTAAATTTCACAAAATGTGACGCCCTAATGATCGGTAGAGCAAGCATCGGCAACCCTTGGATATTTCACGAGATAAAGACCAAAACTAGCGTAGATAAGGCGCTAAAACGAAAGATCATCCTAGCTCACTTTGATGCGATGATCGAGCACTACGGTGAGCACGGACTTTGCATATTTAGAAAGCACTTGCATCAATACAGCAAGGGCATCGACGGTGCAACAACCTTTAGAAACGATATAAATTTCATCAAAGACCTGACAGCGATGAGAGAGCGCATAAGGGAGTTTTTTGCCTAGATGCAAGGCTATATCCTGCGCGTGCAAAAGGTCAGAGACGAGGACCTTTTAGTCTTTGTGCTAACGCCAAATTTGCTCGTAAAGTCGTATAGATTTTTTGGCGCTCGCCACTCAAACATCATGACTGGCTACAAGATCGACTTTGAGCTAGAGCAAGAGGCGAAATTTCTACCAAAGCTTAGAAGCATACTTCATCTTGGCTTTAAATGGCTGCTAGAGCGAGACAAGCTCATCATTTGGCAGCAGTTTATGCGCCTACTTTATGATCATCTAAAAGAGGTCGAGCAGCTCGATAAAATTTATTTTAATGAGCTTGATCGCTGCGCCAAACAGATGCAGCTACAAAATCCAAAACGCCTTATCATCGAAAGCTACGTTAAAATTTTAGAGTATGAAGGTAGGCTTCACAGCGAGCTTGAGTGCTTCATCTGCGACGAGGAGATAGAGAACGAGCTTTGCCTAACTCGTGGTTTTTTACCCTCTCACAAGCACTGCCTTGATAGGAGCGAATTTGACGCTAGCAAGATCAAAAATTTATTTGATACAAAAAGCACGATCGAGCTAAATGACGATGAGATAAACCGACTTTATAAAATTTTACTTGACGGACTTTAAGTTATAGCTTGCTATTTTAAATAGCTATTTTTTAATATTTAAAGCACATGACTATTTTTTTAAGCTTAAATTTTCTAAGTTACAAAATTTTAACCAGTGGTTTTTGCACTAAATGCTTTTGTATTTGTTGTATATGACAGTTTTGATTTATGCACAAGTACAAGAATTTCATCTATTCATACATTTTGTATTTATTTTGACAAAAGCCAATTAAAATAGAAATATTTATAGATTGCTTCTTGGGATTAGTCCCAAAAAGCAAGTAAAATTTTACTCTTCACTACTGCTATTGAGAGCAAAAAAAGTATCAGTATGAATATTTTCAAATGCTGCTTTTAGCGAAGTAAAAAGCTTTGGATTTTCTTTTTCTAAAGTCGCTAAAAGCTGTTTGGTTTCATATCTAGCATGCGGCATCTTTACGTCAAATCTCATTGCAGGGCATGCTTCATCGCCAATGACTCTTAATTCATTTTTGATAGCATTTTCGCGAAGCTGTCTCTCGCGAATGAAGATAAACGGTCTAATAACCGTGATTCCATTTTTTGCAGTATATTTTGGAGCAAGCGTCCTTAGTGCACCATTATATGTAAAGTTCATAAAAAAGCTCTCCGCTGCATCGTCTAAATGATGAGCAATCGCGAGTTTATTAAAACCATGCTTTAAGGCGTAAGTATAAAGATAACCTCTTCTCATACGAGAAAAGAAACTACAAAAACTAGAATTCTTACGGATTTTCTCTTTTGAAATTTCAAAAATTGAGCTATCTATTACTTCGTGCTCTATTCCGTGCTCATTGCAATGCTTTGTAAGATAAGCGTAGTCCTCACCCATGCCGTAGCTTAGTGTTACTGCTTTAAACTCAAATTTTTCAGGTGTAACGTTTTGGATATGCTTTAGTACGTGAGCTAGTGCGAGGCTATCTTTACCACCGCTAAGACCAAGCAAGATCTTATCTCCGCCCTCTATCATCTTGTATCTGGCATTTGTCTGACCAACTTGCCTAAGAAGCCTTTTACTAAGCTCTATCATAAGCTTTCTACCATTTCAAGTATAAATTTTGCACTAACATTTGCTGAATCTTGCAAAAATTTATCAAAGTCAAACTCTGCTGCATCACCAGCTCCATCGCTGATAGCTCTTAGTATAAAAAATGGCACACCAAGTGTTTCGCAAACTAGTGCAACGCTAGCACCTTCCATCTCGGTAGCGCTCGCATTAAATATCTTTTTAATCCAAGCTTTCTTTTCATTATCGCAGATAAACTGATCTCCAGTCGCAATAATACCAGCGCTTAAGCTCATATCTTTTTTATCAGCTATCTTTTTTGCCAGTTCATTTAGCCCTACATCACTTTTGACAAAGATACTTGTGCCTGGCACATAGCCATAAGGATGGCCAAAAGCCGTAATATCAAGATCGTGTTGCACCAAGCTAGTAGCATAAAGCATATCGCCTATTTTTAAACTCTCATCAAGTGAGCCAGCTACACCAGTAAAGAGCAATTTTGAGGCCTTAAATTTTTCTACCATTAAAGTTGCCGTTATGGCTGCATTTACTTTACCTATCTTTGAATAGGCAATGACTAGCTCTTTTCCTTTATAGTTTGCTAAGTAAAATTTATTATTTGCATATTGAATAGTTTTATATTCACCGACCATTTCAAGGATCGGCGTTATCTCTTCTTGCATAGCTCCAAGTATCGCTATCATCTCTCCTCCAAAATTTTCACAACTTCTTCAAGACTTGCCATATCAGTAATACTATAAGTTGGCTTTTCGGTAATTTTTTTATTGATGCCCTTTAGCGTCGTAGCGCCAAGCTCGATAAAACAATCAACATTATTTTCATAGTTTTTAATGCTTTGTTTATAGCAAACTGGTTTTATTAGCTGCTCTTTTAGTAGGACTAGTGCTTCGCTTTTATCAGTATAAATTTTAGCATTTACATTTGAGACAACTGGAGAAAATTTGGCAGCCAAAGTACTCTCAAGCTCGCTTGCCAGCCTAACACTAGCTGGTTCAAGTATCGGACAATGGCTTGCTACTGACATATTTAAAAGCACTGCTCTTTTTGCGCCAGCTTCTTTAAATTTTGCTTCATAGCTAGCAAGATCAGCTCTTACACCAGCGACAACGATTTGTCCATCGCAGTTGTAGTTTGCAGCATAAATTTGTAAACCTTCTTCTCTTGCTTTTTTACAAATTTCTTCAACCACTTCATCACTAAGTCCAAGAACTACCATCATGCCAGCATCTTTGCCAACGCAGGCTTCTTGCATAAATTTACCACGTAAATTCACAAGCCTAATCGCATCAATAAAATTAAATGCTCCACTAACTGCAAGAGCAGTAAATTCTCCAAGTGAGTGCCCGAGACTAAATTCTGGTTTTTCTTTAATAAAATTTGAAAAAGCCAAATAAGTCATTAGCGAGTTTAAGACAATAGCTGGCTGAGTAAATTCTGTTTTATCTAACTTATCGTTTTGTGTAAATAAAAGCTCTTTGTAATCAATGCCAGTATCATTACAAGCATCATTTAAAAGTAATTTAGCAGTAGAAAAATTTTCGTAAAAGTCTTTACCCATACCAATACTTTGCGAGCCTTGGCCCGCAAAAACAAAAGCAAATTTTTTCATTTTAGCTTCTTAGTGATGGTGATGTCCATGTCCACCGCAACCGCAACCACCATCCTCGTGTCCATGACCCCCGCAGCACTCATGCTCATGCTCATGATCGTGACCACCACAACCGCAAGTATGAGCCCCAGCCACCATGCCTGTTGCTTTTTCATCTTCTGTCGCATCTCTAACTTCTAAAACTTCAACATTAAATAGTAAATCTTTACCAGCATATGGGTGATTAAAATCAACTGTCACTTCATCATCTTTGATCTCTTTAACAATAACACGAACGCTTGAGCCATCCTCATTTTGACCAAAAAGTTCCATTCCTTCATGCAAATCTATACCAGCAAATTGCTCTTTTGGTAACGACTGAATGGCTTCATTATTATATTCACCACAACCCTCTGCTGCCTTTACGCTTATAGTTGCTCTTTCGCCTGATTTTAATTTGCTTACTTCTTCTTCAAGCTTTTCTATAATATGGCCATGCCCTGTTATAAATGAAATTTGGCCACCTTCTTGCATGTTTGACTCTAAAATTTCACCAGTGTTAGCATCTTTTAGTTCGTAAAACATAGTTATAACTTGATCTTTACTCACAATAATCTCCTTAGATTTGGTTTTTTGATTAATGTGGGATTATATCTAAAAAAGATTAAAATTTAGTTTCTATTGGGAGAGGCTTTGGCTTCTTTGCTATCTGGATAACCGACTTTTAAAGCCTTATAAAATCTATTTGCACTTTGCGTATCACCTATCTTATCAAAGCTTATAGCTGTGTGATATAGAAGTTTTGGTGTATAGTCAGCCTTATCTTCGTCCTGTATGCTTTTTTTGTAGTATTGTATAGCTGTGCTGTATGATTTTTGACTGTAAGCAACTTCACCTAAATAATAATTTGTTGCACCAGTTTTATAGCCTTTTTTATTTAAATATTCAAAATATTCAGCTGCTTCTGTGCTATTGCCAGAATTTAAAAGTTTAATGCCATCAGCCAAAATATCTTTATCGCTTTTTCCACTAAAATTTGAAGTTGGCTTATTTTGTTGTTTTGGATTTGTATTTTGCTTTGGTTGGGCAGCATTTTTATCCATTATTGCACCTAATTTATTTAAGGCAGCAGTAATGTTCTTGTAGTTTTTGTCTTGTATATCTCTAGTTTCATCAACATAAGCCTTCAGCGATGTCAAACTTACACCAGAATCACTTATGCCACCATTTACCTTCGTCTCTATATCATTTATTCTTTGCTCAAGCTTATTCATTCTAGCGCTCATGCTCTCAAACAAACTTTGCAAACCTTGAAGTTGTTCTAAAACACTATTTATATTCTCTTCAATGTTTTGAACACTTCGCTTATTATTTAAGGTAATTTTTTCATTGTCAGTTAGACCGTATGGATTAGCACTATCCATATTTCCTGCATCAAAAGCCGAAATCTCTTGGCCGAAGGTGATAGAGATAGTGGCTCCTATCAGAGCCACTACAATTATTTTTTTATTCATTATTATTTAATTATAAATTATGGAAGTACTTTGAAATCTGCACGTCTATTTTGAGCATCGCAAGCTTTTGTTTTATCTGTACAAACTGGATTGCTTTCTCCAAAGCTAACTACAGCGATTCTATCAGCACTAACGCCATTTCTTACAAGAGCATCTTTAGCACTTTTAGCACGTTTTAAACCAAGAGCATAGTTATACTCATCTGTACCCCACTCATCGCAGTTACCTTCTACTTTTATAGAAAGAGCTTGAGCGTCAGCTTGGTTGAATACTGATGCATTTGAGCTAACAACACCTTGTTGATCAGCTTTGATATTAAATTTATCAAAGTCAAAGTATACACTTTTAACTTGACTCTCGATATTAGCAATAAGAGCTGCTAATCTATCAGCATCGCTCATGCTACCTGAATTGTCTGCAGATTGATTTGAATTTGAATTCATATCAACTTCAGGGTTTTTTGAGCTACAACCGCTCAACAATAAAGTTGCAACTGCAACACTTGCTAGAACTACTTTTTTCATTCCTTATCCTTTTTTAGAAATTTGGTCGAATTATATCACAAAAATTTTAAATTTTATCAGAATCTTACCAATCTATAGATTGAATTTTTCCTACTTTTAAAGGAAACTGAAAACTTCTGTTTTCATTTAGCCTAACAACACCTAGTGAACTTTGACCGCCAAGCTCTTTTATAAAGACGACACTTTGCCCATCGCTTGAGAATCTTGGATAGTTATTTTTGCCATTTGCTGTAAGCTGGCGTATAAAATCCGTTTGAGTTGAAATTAGATATATATTAAAACTACCGCTTACTTCCCTGCTTGAATAAACAACATAATTTTCAAACGTGCTTACAGAGTTGTTATTCTTACCATGAAATACCATTTGTTCAACGCTTCCGCCAGAAATCGCAGGAGTTGCGAAAACATTAGGATAACCAAGCCTATCTGATACAAAAACTATTTTGCTATCATTATCTACAAAATTTCCATTTACATCTATGCCTGGATAATTAGTAATCTGCGTCAAATTTTTACTATTTGTATTATAGATAAAGATATCTGGTTGATCTTTTGGTGCCATAGTTAATAAAATTTTACTTCCATCTTTACTAACATCTGAGGCTATAAGCATGCCAATACTATCAATTATCTTTGTTTTTGTACCAGAATTTAGATCATACCTAAATAAAGTTGGTTTATTATTTACATAAGATGTATAGTAAAATTTGCTTTGATCGGCCCCAGCCCATTTAGGAAAAATATTTAGTCCGCCACTTACTATGGTCTTTTGATATGTAAGTGTATAATCAGCAACTATAATAGAGCTTTGGCGAGCTGAAGTATATTTTGAAAGAATGATAAATTTTTCCATCCAGCCAACTGGTGGTAAATTTAGCTCATTAGTAAGCTCAACTATACTTTTATGTGCCAAAAACGGATACTTTGCGCCGTCTGGCATAGTGTAAACCTTCTCATATCTTGTAGTTGCTGTCTTAGCGTTTATCAGTTTTACTCTTAAAGTAAGAGGTGAGCCCATAGAGCCTTCAAGAGCATATCTAAAGATAAGCTCGACGCCTTTATCACTCATTGTATTAGTAGTCGCATCTCCTTCATAGGTAGAAGGCACATGATCTTCGATTACTTCAAAATCGGAACTAACCTTTAGATCTCCTAGCATGATTTTAAAGAATTTATCTTTAAATCCCGCATCGCTAACAGCAGTTGTTGCATCTTGCAAAGCTATCTTTGGCAAGGCAATACCTTGATTTACAACAGATATGGTCGCATCAGCAGCATAAAGCCCTAGAGAAACACATAAAAAAAGAAAAATTTTCTTCATCTCTACTCCATAATTTTATAAATTTTAGTTTATTTTATCTTCTAAATTTAAATTAAAAGTAGTGCTTTTGTCTGGATTAAATGGAAATTTCTCCGTTGTAAGTTTTTCTAAGCACTCTCTTACTTTTGCGTTAAATTCTTCATTATATGATAGCTCTAAAATTTCATAGCTAAAATTTCCGCTCTGATCTATCATAACTTTAACTTTAGCTAAATTTGCAGAGTCGGCCTTATAGCTTTGCCATCTTCTTTGAATTTGTTTTGTTATTGCACCCATTAGTGGATCGTAAGTACCGGTAGATTGTGATTTTGGAGCAGTTGGATTTTGGTCTATCTTTAAACTCTTTATTATATCACTAGCTTCTTTTGCGGCTTTTGAACTAGAAGCTTCGCTTTTTTTACGGCTTTGCACTTTATTTTCGGCCTTTTTTATACCATCATCTTTTTTAAGTTTCGTAGAATCTATGTCACTAAAAAGGTCTTTTATATTTGGTTCTTTTGGTTTTGGCTTTTCAACTGGCTTTGGTGTAGGCTTAGGCTCAGGTTTTGGTTCTGGCTTAACATCTTCTTTGGGTTCTTCACTTGGTTTTAAAATTTCTGGTTTTGGTTCTGGTTTTTTAGGCTCATGTTTTGGTTCCTCTTTTGGAGGAGTTGGTAAGCTTGGGGTAGGCAATGGTTCATCTGGTACAACAGGCTTATTTGTAGTCTCTTGTTTATCTTCTTCAGATTCCTTTTTAGGTTCAGGCTTTGTCTCTTTAACTACTTCATCTGCTTGTTTTGGAGCTTTAATGGTTTGATCAACTTCTCTATCAACCATAACCACATCCATAATAGCATCTTTATCATCGGTATATTTTTTAGGAGGTTCTGCAAAAAAAGTAAGCTTTATAAACAAAACAAGTATAATAATAACGTAAATACAAAACGCTACAAGAAACGAACTAAGCGTTGGAAATTTAACTTTATTTGACATCTTAACCGTTTGTCTCTAAAGCTACTTTATTAAAACCAGCACCTTTCAAAGTCTTTAATACAAACATAACATCATCGTATTTTAAATTTTTGTCAGCTTTTATATAGATAGGCGAGGTTTTATCGTATTTTGTACTCATTAATGCGATATTATCAGGAAACTCAGCAAGGCTCATAGTGCTTTGATCAACTCTAACTTGCCCCTGTGAATTTATAGAAACTATAAGGTCTTTTTGCTTAGATGTTGAAGTTTTTGCCTTTGAACCATCCGGAAGAGTAATATCCTCTTGATATGTTATAGTTGGCATAGTAACCATTAAAATAGCTAGTAAAACAAGCATAATATCAACAAGAGGAGTTATATTTAGCTCTGGTGTCTCATCGGTAAATTTAACGGCCATTTATAGTATCTCATCATCTTTTTTAAGTGCTATCATTACATCAGCCTGACGCTCAATAACACTCATTAATTCATAAGCTTTTCTTTTTATGAGTAAGTTGAATGTATATGCTGGGATGGCAACAAAAATTCCACAACCAGTTGCAACAAGTGCCTCTGAAATAGCTGGAGCGATAATACCAAGTGATGAACCTCCACCATTTCCAAGCTGTGAAAATGTTTCTAAAATAGAAACAACGGTTCCAAAAAGACCGATAAAAGGAGAAGTAGATGCTATTACACTTAGCCACGTTAGTCCACTTGTAGCATTTTTCTCGGCTATACTTATACATACGTTTAGTTTTTCTCTTGAGATTCTTCCATTTGCACATTTTCTCAAAGACGAATCATTTGGAATATTTTTAGCACCCATAAGCAGTGCTTCAAGTGCATTTTGCTCACGTTTTTGCCAAGCTCCAATACCAGCCATTCTTGAAAAAAGAATTGTGAAACTAACTATAAAATATATTGACAGCCAAGTTAAAACAATAATTGTAATAAAACTACTTCTTTGAATGTAATTTAAAAATAAATCTATACCGCCCACTTATCTAGTTCTCACTACATTTTCCATTTTAGATATAGTTGCTGCAAAAGCATTTGTATCACTGCTCATGCTCTCTATCAAATTTCTAGCAGCTTCCAATGAATTTGCAAGCTCACTTTCGCTATCACCAGAGACATAAATCGCACCGTCAGCAAGTATTACTACCTTGCCTTCGTCAATCTTTGCATAGCCCCAGTTAATCGCAACAACATCATGTTTTTTATTTTTATGTTCTATATCTATAATACCTGCTTTTAAAAGAGATATTAATGAGGCATGGTTTGGTAAAACACCAAACTCACCCTCGCTACCTGGAAGCACCACACTGCTCACGTCATCATTAAATATCTGACCTTGAGGAGTTACGATCTCTAAATGTAATTTATCCATTACGCTTCCTTTTTAAATTTAAGCCTTAAGTTTCTCAGCTTTAGCTAAAGCCTCATCTATATTTCCAACCATATAAAATGCTGCTTCTGGTAAGTGATCATATTTACCCTCTAAAATTCCCTTAAAGCCAGCTATATTTTCGTCAAGACTTACATATTTACCAGGGCTACCTGTAAATACTTCAGCAACGAAGAATGGCTGAGATAAAAATCTCTCGATCTTTCTTGCTCTATCAACTGTTAACTTATCTTCTTCGCTAAGCTCGTCCATACCAAGGATCGCAATGATATCTTGAAGATCTTTATATTTTTGGAGCACAGCTTGAACGCCGCGAGCTACCTTATAGTGATCTGCTCCTAAAATTTGAGGATCGAGCATTCTTGATGTTGAATCAAGCGGATCAACAGCTGGATAGATACCTTTCTCTGCGATCGATCTGTTAAGAACTGTTGTAGCATCAAGGTGAGCAAAAACAGTTGCAGGAGCTGGATCCGTAAGGTCATCAGCTGGAACGTAAACAGCTTGAACGGATGTAATTGAACCTTTTTTAGTTGATGTAATTCTCTCTTGGAATTTACCCATCTCACTTGCAAGAGTTGGCTGGTAACCAACAGCTGACGGAATACGTCCAAGTAGAGCTGACATCTCTGCACCTGATTGAGAAAAACGGAAGATATTATCGATAAACATCAAAACATCAAGCCCCATCTCATCACGGAAGTACTCAGCCATTGTAAGACCAGTTAGCGCGATACGGTTTCTTGCTCCTGGTGGCTCATTCATTTGACCATAGCACAAGGCAACTTTATCCAAAACATTACTTTCTTTCATTTCGTGATAAAGGTCATTTCCTTCACGAGTTCTCTCACCAACGCCTGCAAATACAGAATAGCCACTGTGTTTAAACGCAACGTTGTGGATAAGCTCCATAATAATAACCGTTTTACCAACGCCAGCACCACCAAAAAGACCTACTTTACCACCCTTTGCATAAGGAGCTAGAAGGTCAACTACCTTGATACCCGTTTCAAAAATTTCACTCTTTGTACTTTGCTCTTCAAATGGAGGAGGATCGCGGTGAATAGACCAGTGTTTATCAAAATTTATACCCTCACCCTCATCGATCAAATCACCAACTACGTTAAAAATTCTACCTAGAACTTTTTCACCAACTGGCACACTAATAGGTGCACCAAGCGCTTTAGCCTCTAAGCCACGAGTCAAACCCTCGCTCATGTCCATAGCAATAGTTCTGACTCTATTATCACCTAGGTGAGCAGCAACTTCTAATATTAGTTTATGTTTCTTGCCCTCAACCTCAAAGAAAACTTCGATAGCTTCATTGATCTTCGGCAAGTAGTCATTAAAGTCAACATCGACCACAGGGCCCATAACTTGACTAATAACACCCTTCATTCATACTCCTTTTATTTCATTGATTCAACACCACTGATGATCTCGATAAGCTCAGTGGTAATAGACTCTTGTCTTGCTTTATTGTAAGCAAGATTTAACTGTTTGACGCGTTGTTTAGCATTGTTTGTTGCATTATCCATAGCTTGCATTCTAGCGCTGTGCTCAGCCGCTAAAGAGTCAACTAAAGCATAATACATACTATACTCAAAATATTTATTGAGCAATTCATCCATAATCTTAGTATAGTTGTCCTCTGGCTCAAATTCCATCAAAGAATTTGTCTCAACCGCAACTATCTTAGATGGCTCAATAGGCACAATATCATTTACTCTAATCTCTTGAGAAATCATATTTTTATAGCCATTGTGTATTAGCACGACCTTATCAGTTACGCCGTTAGTAAAGTCATCAATAGCGTCTTTTATGATCTTTTGAGCTTTTTCATATGTAGGTGATGAGCTAGCTCCGACATAAGTCTCGAGTAGTTCAACGCCTTGGAAATTGAAAAATTCTATGCCTTTTTTACCAACAGCTCTTAGTCTGACTTTGATCTTTTTGGCTTTTAGCTCATCGATCATGCGCCTAACTGTCTTTATGGTCTGGACATTAAAGCCACCGCAAAGCCCTTTATCAGCGGTAACAAATATAATATCAACCTTTTCTACACTCTTTGTTGTGTTAAAAAATTTACTCTCAGTCATAACTGAAGCATATTGATTGATCTTATAAGCTATCTCTGATAAAACCTCATTGATCTTAAGTGCGTAAACTCTAGAGTATCTAGCAGCTTCTTCAGCTTTGCGAAGCTTTGCTGTAGAAACAAGCTTCATTGCACGAGTCGTCTTTTGAGTATTCTGAACGCTCTTAATCTTTCGTTTTATATCTTTTAAATTTGACATATCTTAGCCCTAGTTAGCGGCAAAAGTCGCTTTAAAATCTTTCAACGCTTTATGTAAAATTTCTTCTACTTCTTTATCAAGAACTTTTTTAGTTCTGATTTGCTCAAAAATTTCAGGGTATTTTGCCTCAATATATGGATAAAGCTCTGCTTCAAATTTTGTTACATTTGCAGTTGCAACATCATCTAAATAACCCTTAGCACCAGCAAATATGATAACTACTTGATTCTCAACTGGAAGTGGAGAATATGGGGGTTGTTTTAGCACTTCAACCATCTTTTGACCACGCTCTAGTTGTTTTCTTGAGCTCTCGTCAAGATCACTTGCAAATTGAGCAAATGCTTGTAGCTCGCGGTACTGAGCAAGGTCTAGTCTTAACGTACCAGACACTTGTTTGATAGCTTTGATCTGAGCTGCACCACCGACACGAGAAACAGAAAGACCAACGTTGATCGCTGGGCGGATACCTGAGTTAAATAAGTCACTTTCAAGGAAAATTTGACCATCTGTAATAGAAATAACGTTTGTTGGGATATAAGCTGAAACATCACCCGCTTGAGTTTCAATGATAGGTAGAGCTGTTAAAGATCCAGCACCTAGTGCGTCATTTAGCTTACTTGCTCTTTCAAGAAGTCTTGAGTGAAGGTAGAAAACGTCGCCTGGGTAAGCTTCACGACCTGGTGGTCTTCTTAGTATCAAAGACATCTCGCGGTAAGCAACCGCATGTTTTGACAAGTCATCATAGATGATTAGCGCATGGCGAGAGTTGTCTCTAAAATATTCACCCATTGTTACGCCAGCATATGGAGCAAGGTATTGAAGCGCAGCTGCATCGCCAGCACCAGCATTTACAACTATCGTGTAGTCCATAGCACCGTACTCTTCAAGTTTTTTAACGACTTGAGCAACGGTTGATTGTTTTTGACCGATAGCTACGTAGATACAAATGACATCTTGACCTTTTTGGTTGATGATAGTATCTATCGCAACTGTTGTTTTACCAGTTTGGCGGTCGCCGATGATTAGCTCTCTTTGACCTCTGCCGATTGGCACAAGTGCGTCGATAGCTTTGATACCTGTTTGAAGTGGCTCATGAACGCTCTTTCTAGCCATTATACCTTTTGCTTTTTCTTCGACGAAGCGAGATTCAGTAGCTTCGATTGGTCCTTTTGCGTCGATTGGCTCACCAAGTGAATTTACAACACGGCCGATCAATGCGTCACCAACTGGAACACGTAGAAGTTTTTTAAGTCTTTTTACAGAGCTTCCTTCTGTAATGCCGCTAGTTTTTCCAAGGATAACTATACCAACACTGCTCTCTTCAAGGTTAAGAGCCATACCCTTTTCGCCGCTTTCAAATTCAACCATCTCGCCAGCCATAACGTTTTTCAAACCATAAACGTTAGCAACGCCATCAGCGACTGAGATGACTTTACCAGTCTCTTCTACATCAACACTTAAATCAAAATTTTCAATACGCTCTTTGATTATCGTGCTAATTTCGTCAGCTTTAATTTTTGCACTCACGCTTTCACTCCTTTTTAAATTGCTTTTAATATATATTCACTCATTTGACTTTTTAGTCTGTCGATCGAGAAATTTACCTCGACACCTAAATCGTCTAACTCAACTTTTACGCCGTTGTAATCGCTCTTTGAGCCATCAAGCTTGATCTTAGAGTCAAATTTCTTAGAGAAATTCTCTTCTAAAGCTTTTAGCTGCTCAGCGCTTAGTTCAAAATTTCCAATGACCTCACCACGATATATATTTTCAAGCAAAGATTGCTCTAACTTCATCTCGTTTAAGATCGCTGGGATAAGCTCCAGTCTTTTATTTGTGCCAAGAAGCTTAATAAAATTTGTAAATTTGACATCTTGACTTTTAACCAAAGATAGTACAAAATCAACCTTTTGTGAGGCCTTTAAAGTAGGCAAACTTATAATGCTTTTAAATTTATCGCTAGCAAAAGCTGCTGCCAGCTCTGATAAATTTTCAACAAATATATTAAGTTCATTTGATTTTACGTCGCTTAAGATCGCTTTTACGTATTTTTTAGCTACTACTTCATTCATTAGCTAACCTTTTTAAGTATGATATTTATAAGCTCTTTTTGATCGACTTTTAGGCTATCGCTTGAGAAAATGTCGCTCAAAATTTCATTTACAACGCCTTTTGTCATCTTGCGCTCTTCAAATTCTTTTTGCTCTTTGTAGCTCTTTTGAAGATTTGTTATATCATTTTGAGCATCACTTTTAACCTTAGCAGCTAAATTTAAAGCCTCTTTTTTAGCAGTTTCGATTAAAGAGTTTGCATTTTGCTTAGCCTCTTCTACACGTTTTAGAGCGTCATCTTTTTTGGCCTTAGAATCACGGAGTTTTTCTTGGATACTTTCAAGCTTGTTTGAGATCCTGTCAATTCTGCTTTGATAAAGAGCTTTTAGTGGCTTAGCTGCAAAATATACCAAAATAGCAAAGAAAAGTAAGAAGTTTAGCGTTCTCTCTACTATATCGTAATTTGTTCCGCCATGCCCACTAGCATAAGCTAGAAATGGAAGTGCTAGAAAAAATAAAATTTTTATCTTCATGAAATTCCTTTAAATTTTAGAGAGTTTGGCATTTAAAGCCGCTCTAAGTTCAGGTAGTTTAGCTGATAGATCTGCCTTTAAGTTATCTTTCTGAGAGCTTAGAGCATTTAAAAATTCATTATAATTAGCCTCTAAACTACTCTTTACGGCATTTACTTCTTTTAAAGACTCTTCTTTTGCTAAATTTAAGGCTTCTTGCCTTATTTTATTGGCCGCAGTCCTTGCGTTTAATATAATCTCTTCAATCTCTTTTTCATGAACACTTAGATCACTTGCATTTTTACTAGTACTCTCTTCATCATTTTTTATAGAGGCATTTCTGTCATCTATGAATTTGAGCATTGGCTTATAAAGCAAGGAATTCAAAATAGCGATCAATATCAAGAAAACGACAGCCGTTAAAAGCATCAATGGCACATCTATTTCTAACATCCACTCTCCTTATTTTATCATTAAGTTTTATTTAATATTCAAATTAAAGTCTGATTTTACAATAAATTACTAAAAATAAAAATAAATTTGTAATTCTATTTTAGCCTAGAAATAAATTCTTCTATCTGTGAAATATTATTAAATTCTAAAACTAGATTGCTAGATTTTACTTTTGCTTTTATCTTTAAATTTTTAAAAATTTCTTGTAAATTTGATAGTTTTTTACTCATTTCCTCAGAAATTTTTAGCTTTTTATCTTTTATCTCTTCCTTATTTTTTATCTTTTTTACTAAAATTTCTGTGTCTCTAACGCTTAACTTTTGACCGATGATCGTATCAACAACCATCTTTTCTTCTTCGGCGCTAAGCCCAACTATAACTTTAGCGTGGCCTTGTGTGAGCTTGTCTTCTTGTAAAAGTTTTTGCGTATAGTCACTAAGAAGTAAAAGCCTCATCGTATTTGTTATTTGTGTTCTACTTTTATGAATGATATTTGCCAAGCCGTCTTGTGTGATCTTATACTCATTTATGAGCTCTTTATACGACTTTGCAAGTTCGATTGGATTTAAATTTTCACGCTGAATATTTTCGATAAGCGCAAGCTCTCTCAAATTTTGAGACTTGATATCAGCGATGATTGCCTTTATCTTGCTTGCTCCAAGCATCTTTGTAGCGCGGTATCTGCGCTCACCAGCTATTAACATATAGCCATCATCTTTTTTGATGACGATTATTGGCTGTATTAGTCCGTGCCTTTTGATGCTAGCACTTAGCTCTCTTAAAGCCTCTTCGTCAAAATGTGTTCTTGGCTGGTATGGGTTTGGCAAAATTTCATCTATATTTATCTCTTCGACTATCTCAGAGTCGTTTAAATTTGCGATCTCTTTGCTGTAGGCCTGCTCTACATCTTCAAGTATCGCGCTAAGCCCGCGCCCTAATCCACCTTTTTTCGCCATTTTTTTCCTTATTTTTTAGTTTAAAATACAATATGCCAAATTTTGATATGCGATTGAGCCTGGTGATTTTATATCATAAAGTATCACTGGCTTACCAAAACTTGGACTTTCAGCAAGTTTAACATTTCTTGGAACGACCACAAATTCCTCTTTGCTGTCCTTACTCTTAAAGAGCTTGTTTTCAAAATGCTGCTTTAAATTTGCAATGGTCTCTTTTGAGAGATTATTTTGCGAACTAAACATAGTCGGCAAAAAGCCCTTTATATTTAGCTTTGGATTTATTGTCTTCTTAATAATCTTGACTGTATTTAAGATCTGCGCTAGTCCCTCAAGTGCATAAAATTCACATTGAATCGGGATGATAACACTATCACTTGCACTAAGAGCATTTATCGTAATGCTACCAAGTGCTGGAGGACTATCGATGATGATAAAATCATAATCGTTTACAACTTCTGAAATTTTATTTTTAAGGATTAGTTTATAATCC
This sequence comes from Campylobacter concisus, assembly GCF_002165785.1. Taxonomy (GTDB): domain Bacteria; phylum Campylobacterota; class Campylobacteria; order Campylobacterales; family Campylobacteraceae; genus Campylobacter_A; species Campylobacter_A concisus_W. The sequence goes on along the minus strand of NZ_NDYO01000006.1, from coordinate 38,225 downwards.
TTATTTTGATCGTTAAATTCTTGCTCAATACCGACAAGCCCGATGTTTGATGGAGCTAAAAAAAGTGTTGGGATCTCAGTTTTTAATACAATTTGCGAGAGCTTTTTTCTATCTGTTAAGACGTGATAGATGTTAAACTCATAGTCACTTCTGCTAAAACCAAGTCCAGTTGTCGCGTTTGCCTGTGGATCGATATCTATTAATAATACTTTTTTTTCAGCAACTGCCAGTGATGCAGCTAAATTTACGGCTGTTGTAGTCTTGCCAACACCGCCTTTTTGATTAGCTATTGTTATTATCTCGCTCATCTTAAAGAATATACCTTTTCCCCATTTAGTAAGATCGCTCCATCATCGCAAATTTCAGCATCCTGAAGCGAAACAGCTCTATTTGCAATATGCGTAATAAAACTTTTTGACTTGCAAAAGTCTATCCTAAATTTGCTAAAAATTGGCTTCCATAAAATCTTTTTATCAAGCATACTAACAAAGCCCCAAACTAGCTCATCTACGCTAGTTTTTATGTCTAAAATGCCCGCATTTTCGGGCGCGCTAGCTAAATTTATCCCCATGCCGCAGATGTAAATTTCATCCACTTTATTTGTCAAAGTGCCGCCTATTTTAAGGCCATCTACGTAAAAATCATTTGGCCATTTTATCCAGCACTTTGAGCCAAGCTCACTCAAGACTTCACGCATCAACATAGAAAAATATATCGAGATAGATGGCGGAGGTATGTCGCTTGGCAGCTCATCTTCGCTTATGCAAAACGACATAAACAAATTTCCGCCAAGCCCCTCCCAGCTGTTGCCGCGGCTACCGACACCTTTTGTTTGATTATATGCCACGACCATATAGGGAGCTTTTATCTCGCCGTTTTTTAGGACCTCTATCAAAAATTCTTGCGTCGAAGGCAGACTTTGGAAAAACTCAACCTTCAAATCACACCTTAAATTTATAGAAGTGATTTACCGGATTTTGTCCGCCGCCAATAATGACTGCGTTTTTAATAGCGTTAAATATATAATCGTGTGCGTTTTTCACGCTTTCTTTTAGACTATGTCCATTTGCTAAATTTGAAGCGATCGCGCTTGATAGTGAGCAGCCTGAGCCGTGTGTCGCAGTCGTTTTTATGCGCTCATCGCTAAAAATTTCATATTCGCTGCCATCATAAAATATATCAAGCGACTTGCCATCAAGCTCGCCACACTTTAGATAAACGCTCTTTGTGCCAAATTTCAAAAGCTCCTTGCAAGCCTCTTTTAGCTCGCTCTCGCCCTTTAGCTCACGCTTTAAAATTTCGCGCGCTTCAAAGATATTTGGCGTGATCACGCTTGCAAGTGGAAAAAGCTCCTCTACGATGGCGTCTTTTGCAGCGCCCTCTAGCCAGATGTCGCCATTTTTACAGCTCATAACTGGGTCAAGCACTACTGGCGGTAAATTTTTGATCTCTCTTAACGTTTTTGCTACGCATTTTATGATATCCACGCTTGGGACAACGCCTATTTTTATCACATCAACTTTTATATCATCAAATATCGCCTTGATCTGATCCTCGATGAGCTTAGTATCAACTAGCTGCATGCCAAATATGCCCTTTGTATTTTGAGCAGTGACCGCCGTGATCGCTCCCATCGCATATACGCCGTGCGCTATAAAGACCTTTATGTCAGCTAAAACTCCAGCTCCGCCGCTTGGATCAACCCCTGCTATACTTATTGCATTTTTCATAACCGCTCCTTTAAATTTATTTTAATTCATCGCCAACGCTAAGACGCTTACCATTTATATATGCTTTTGCGTTTGTTGGCTTTTTGCTTGGCTCTTGAAGCTCGTAAATTTTGACAGCTTTGTCCTTGCAAGCAACCACAACGTGATCTTTTTCTACGCTTAAAATTTCTCCACTTTTGCCACTTTTTTCGCTTAGTTCAAGCGATAAAATTTTAAGACCGCTTGTTAGATAAAGCCCCGGCCAAGGTGTGAGCGCACGAAATTTATTATAAATTTGCCCTGCCTCTTCCTCAAAGCTAAAAAGTCCGTCGCTTTTACTTATCTTTTTGCAGTGCGTAGCCTGTGCGTCGTCTTGCTTTTGTGGTTTTAAATTTGCAAAATTCTTAAGCACTTTTACGATGAGCTCGCCACCAAGCTCGCCTAGCTCACTAAAAAGCTCACTTGACATCTTACTCTCGCAAGGCGTGTAGATGAAGTCCAGCATATCGCCAGTATCAAGGCCAGCATCCATTAGCATTGAAGTCACGCCTGTTTGCTTCTCGCCTGCTAGGATCGCACTTTGTATCGGGCTCGCACCTCTATATTTTGGCAAGATCGAGGCGTGCAAATTTATACAGGTGGCGACGTCTAGGACACTCTGAGGTAAAATTTTGCCATAAGCTGCCACGACGATAAAGTCTGGGCTAAACGCCTTTAGCTCGGCAATCACCGCCTCATCTTTTAGCGTATTTGGCGTAAAGACTGGCACGCCTCCTAGCTCATTTTGAGCGTAAATTTTGACCTCACTTGAAGTCAAAATTTGCTTTCTGCCAACTGGCTTATCAGGCTGGGTAAAGACCGCTTTTATATTAAAGCCAGCTTCTTTTAGGTGCCTAAGTATCCTAACCGCATAATCAGGCGTCCCCATAAAAACTACATTCATCACTTTCCTTTAAATTTCAACGACTTTTATTTTGATCTATGTTTTTGCTGTCCCACGGCCAAGAGCTGCAAGGATCTTCTTTCCAATCAATCTTTTGAAACAATAAACTTCCTAGCTCATCAAGGCTAATTTTGCCGTTATGATCGGTATCTAATCTCTTAAATTTCTCACTAGTGCATAGATCTGGTGCTATTTTTAGCGCTGATGGCACTTTGCAGGACGTCCACTCATCTAAATTTAGCCTGCCGTCACGATCTATGTCATTGTAATCCAAAAACATATACGCTGGATCCGCTGGATCGCAGCTATATGCACCAAGGCAAAATAGCATAATGCAAAACATTTTCTTCATTTTATATTCTTAAATTTCTAAGTTTAAAGCACCAAAAAGTCGCAACTCAAAGCTCTTTTTTTAGCAGCTCAAGCAGTGCAAATTTAAGCTCGTCAATGTTCTCGTTTGTCGCTGATGAGATTGGCAAAACAAAGTATGGTTTTTTCGCGTCAAAACTGTATAGGTCTTGCTTATAGACAAATTTACCATCTTGATTTGGCTCTAAATTTATGCTTTTCATAAATTCTCTTATATTTTCATCTAAATTTTCAGCCGCATCGACTCTGGTGATCGCGATAGCATAGTCCCTGCTAGCAAGCACACTTGAAAATTTAGCGACCTCCTCTTTTAGCACGCTAAACTGCTCGCTCATGCTTCTGTAATTCGCACTATCTATCATAAAAAGCAAAATTTTATTTCTCTCGATGTGCTTTAAAAACTGCACGCCAAGGCCGCGTCCGTCGCTCGCTCCCTCGATGATACCAGGGATATCAGCCATGACAAAGCCGCTAAACTGATCGACCTCGACAAGTCCGAGCTTTGGCGTAAGCGTGGTAAATTCGTAGTTTGCGATCTGCGGTTTGGCGTTTGAGACGGCTGAGATAAGGGTTGATTTGCCAACATTTGGAAAGCCAACAAGACCCACGTCAGCTATTAGCTTTAGCTCAAGCCTAACCTCTACGCTCTCTTCTGGCATGCCCTTTTGAGCGTAATCTGGAGCTTGGTTGATAGAGTTTTTAAAGTGAAAATTTCCTAGTCCGCCCTTGCCGCCTTTTAAAAATAGCGTCCTTTGCCCCTCTTCTACCATGTCGCAAAGCAGCTCATTACTCTGCGCATCATAGACCGCCGTTCCTGGTGGCACGATAAGTTCTAGGCTCTCGCCCTTTTTACCAGTCATGCGTCTGCCCATGCCAGCCTCACCGTCGCTAGCTCTCATCGCCCTTTTACCCTTGTAGTTTGCCAGAGTGTGGGTGTTGTTGTCGCAAACAAAATAAACATCTCCGCCATCTCCGCCATCTCCGCCATCAGGACCACCTAAAATGACGTGTTTTTCACGGCGAAAACTCACAGCTCCAGCTCCACCATGCCCCGAACTTAGAGTCAATCTTGCACTATCTATAAACATTTTTTACCTTAAATTTTTTATTTGGATTATATCCAACTTTACTGAAATTAAATCGTAATATCTTGTCTAAAATAAAGCAAAGATAATCAGTATGAAGCCTAAAATATAAAGTTATGGTTGATTTAAAATTTCTCTCAAATAGCTATTTAAAAAATTCTAAACACTAAATAAAAATTTTGATTTTTGAATAATTTTAAGAAAAAAAGGGGCGATTGCCCCTGAGATTATGCAGCTGGATAAACAGATACTTTTTTTCTGTTTTTATCAAGTCTTTCAAATTTTACAAAGCCATCGACTAATGCAAAAATAGTGTGATCTTTGCCAAGACCTACGTTATTTCCAGCGTGAGTTGCTGTTCCTCTTTGACGGATGATTATATTTCCAGCACGAACGAACTCACCACCAAATTTTTTAACACCTAATCGGCGTCCGATACTATCACGGTTATTTTGGGTTGAACCTTGACCTTTTTTGTGTGCCATATCTTATCTCCTTAAGCTGCGATACTTACGACTTTTACACGTGTAAATTGTCTTCTAAAGCCGCGTTTTAGTTTTGAGTCTTTACGTCTGCGTTTTTTGTAGATAACTACTTTTTTGTCTTTGCCTTCATTTACGACCTCAAGAACAACTTTTGCACCCTTCACAAATGGCGCACCTACCTTTACTTCGCCGTCATTTACAGCCAAAACTTCTGTAATCTCAACGGTTGATTTAGCTTCAGCACTAAAGTGATCTAGCTTAAGGTACTCGCCCTCGCCAACACGATATTGCTTACCGCCATGCTTAAATATAGCGTATTTTGACATACTCTACCTTTCTAAAATTTGGTAAGACCAAAAAGCACTTTTTTGCAAAAGATTTATGGAGCTTTGTTGGTTGTAAGGTGTAAATATTAGCCAAAAGTTTATAAATTCTTCTTTAATGCCCCTGATTTTATGATCTCATCGGCTAAATTTCTTATCATAGAGCTATGATCCAGAAAAAAAGGTTTTGTCATTTGGTAAATAAGGCTGATGTATCAGAGTTTTAGCTACTGGCGCATTTAAGATCATATTTATCAGTTCAAACTCAGGTGGCAAAACAAAATAGAGTTTTGGCCTAGGAATTTCTTCTTGAAAGAGCCTCCCACACTGGTTATATCCGCCGTTGTAGCCTGGGAGTAAATTTAGCTTTGCATACTAAAAGAGGAGATTATTCAACACCTCAACATCGCCATCTTCTAGGCACTTTTCAAACAAATAGTCGTAATCACTTGATTTTCTCCCCTTTAGCTCAGCATAAATCTTTGCATACTTACCTAAAATTTTTGTACTTTTTTGACTCTAAAGACAATATCTTGTTTACCCCTTGTTTTTGTTGATTTTAGCTAAAAATGACTAAGATAGCTTAGCTCTTTTTATATGCAAAAGGTGGCTTTAGCGGATAGTTTAACCGCATTTTGGCTATAATCGCCCCAAATTTAAGCAAGCTCAGGATAAAGATGGCAGGCGAAGATCAGGAAAAAACCGAAGAAGCGACCCCCAAAAAGATAGAAGATGCCAAAAAGGATGGTAACGTCCCCAAAAGTCAGGACCTAGCTGGGTTCGTGACCCTTGTCATCGCTATTGGCGTACTACTTGCGATGCTAAATTTTATGAAAGAACAGATCATCTCACTTTATATCTACTACTCAAAATTTATCGGTCAGCCACTTACCTTGCCAACTGTAAAAATGATCGTCGTAAATACCTTTGCAAGGTCGCTTCTTATGATACTTCCGGTTTGTATCTGTGTGGCGATCGCTGGTGTCATCGCAAATGTAATGCAGTTTGGATTTATCTTTACCACAAAGCCTATAATGCCAAATTTTGGCAAGATAAATCCACTAAAGGGACTAAAAAATTTATTCTCGATGAAAAAAGTGATAGATAGCATCAAAATCGTGCTAAAAGTTAGCATCGTCTTTGGAGTTGGATTTTATTTTTTCTTGCAGTTTATAAAGGAGCTACCGCACACGCTCTTTTTTTCTATGTTTGATCAGCTTGCTTGGCTAAAAGAAAAGCTCATCATTCTTGTTAGTGTCATGCTTTTTATTCTTTTTGTGATCGGACTTATCGACCTTCTCATCGTGCGTTTTCAATACTTTAAAGACCTTCGTATGAGCAAGCAAGAGATAAAAGATGAGTATAAGCAAATGGAAGGAGATCCGCAAGTGAAGGGCAGAATTCGTCAAGCACAAATGCGTGCAGCCAAGCGTCGAATGATGCAAAATATTCCACAAGCTGACGTAGTCATCACAAACCCTACTCACTACGCCGTAGCGATAAGATATGATAAAAGTCGCGACGAAGCACCGATAATACTTGCCAAAGGTGTTGATTTTTTAGCGCTGCAAATCAAAAAAATAGCCGTTGAAAATGGTGTGCAAATTTATGAAAACCCGCCACTCGCAAGAGAGCTTTATAAAATTTGTGAAGTCGATGATACGATACCAGCACATCTTTTTAGAGCCGTAGCCGAGGTGCTAAGCTTCGTTTATATGAGCAATAAACAAAAATTTAAAGATAAGCTTTGATAAATTCTACTCTTGCCACTAGAAATTACTAGCAGCAAGAGAAATTATCTATTATAGATATCCAAAAGCAGTTGCAAAAATATAGCCAAATATACAAGAGGATATAACACCAATAAGACCCGGAATGATAAAGCTATGATTGATAACGAATTTACCTATATGTGTCGTACCGCTTCTATCAAACTGAATAGCCGCAAGGTCGCTTGGATATGTTGGTAGGATGTAGTATCCGTAGCAAGCCGGCGCAAAGGCTAGAATGATAGCAGGATTAACATCTATATTTAAAGCTAATGGCACAAATGCAACCAAGGCTGCAGCTTGAGAATTTACAAATTTTGAGATAATCAAAAGCATGACCGCATAAGTCCAAGGGTGCTCTTTTACGATGCTTCCTAGCGCCTCCTTCATCATCGGAGTATGCACTGCAAACATAGTCTCAGCCATCCAAGAGATACCAAAAACTGCAACAAGAGCGATCATACCTGATCTAAATATCTCGTTTTTGCCGATCTTGCTAGCATCTGTTGGTGTAAAGATTAAGATGATAGCGCCAGTTAAAAGCATGAAAATTTGGATAACATGAACCATGCTTAGGCTTTTTGAAGATGCTTGTTTGTTGCTTATATTGATGTAAGCACCTTGGAATTCTTCTTTTGCACCTTTTTCATTTATATATGTTACTGCACCATCAGCCGTGCGAGTAAGAGTTTGATTTGCATCTTTGCCGATGATTTTGACTGATTGAGCTTTTTGATTGGCATTTAGCTTATCGTTTGCTACTTTTAACTCAGCCGCCTCTGTTTGGATGCTAGCGTCTTTTATTTTTAAGGTTTTTAAAACTTTTTGTTCAGTTGGAAGGTTAGCTATTACTTGAACGACCGTTGCGTCTTTGTAAGTAGTCCAGCTTGGACGAAGATCTTTAAAATATCCAAGAAGCGCAACTACAAGAATAGAGCCTAAAAATATCCACATTGCAGCCCATTGATAACCAGGAAGCTTTTTGCCTAAAAGCGTCGCACTATCACCATAAACATATTTTTTAAACTCAGGATCTTGAAGCTTTGCTTGAAATACCTCGTCTTTGTCAAGATCTTTACCTCTAAACCAGCTAAAAATTCCTACCGCTAAAACACCACAAAATGTTGATGGAATCGTAATCTTTAAAAGATCTAAATATCCATCAAAGCCAGCTAAGTGAGTTTTAGCATTAATAAGAAAGCTTGTAAGAGTTACAACAGCAACTGAAACTGGACTTGCGATGATACCCATTTGTGAGGCTATCGAGCTTGCTGCCATTGGTCGCTCTGGGCGGATACCATTTTTGATAGCGATATCATAAACGATAGGAAGCACGGTATAAACAACGTGTCCAGTACCGCATAAAATAGTAAGTGTACATGTTACAAAAGGAGCCAAGATACTTACATATTTTGGATTTTTTCTAAGTATGGTTTCTGCTATTTGAAGCATAACATCAAGGCCACCACTAGCTTGAAGCGTAGCACTTGCCACAACAACAGCAAGGATAGTTAGCATAACATCAATAGCTGGCTTACCGGGCTCGATGTTAAATCCAAAAACGAGGACTATAAGACCGATACCACCTAGCATACCAAGTGCGATACCGCCTTTTTTAGCTCCGTAGAACAAACAGATAAGGACGATGAGAAGCTGGATAGCAAACTGCATGCCTTCACTTAAATTCATGAGAAAATCCATGAAACCTCCTAAGTTAATATAAATTTAATCAAGATTATATCTCTTATGGATTTAGATTAAACTTATATTTTAAGGATAATTTGATACAAATATAATATTTTGATTAATAAGGCTTATTTAGGATAAAATTTATAAGATTATCTCTTACAAATTTTTTATTTGATCTTGAAGATTTTATTTGTCTTAGAATATATAAAATGAAAATAGCATTGTTATATTTTAAATTTATTAATAATAAAAATTTATTTAAATTTTTATAAATAACCTAGAAAAATAGCATAAAAGCCTTGTAAATGTGAAATTTAATAGAACTAAGAAAAAAAGGATTGATGTTTAAAGGAAGGTAATGGTGGTTAGAGGCAGAATCGAACTGCCGACACGCAGATTTTCAGTCTGCTGCTCTACCGACTGAGCTATCCAACCACTCGTTAAAGAAAGTCAGATTATACATGTTTAATATTTAAAGCAAGTTTAAAATACACACTTTTTTAAATAAAATAAGCTATGTTTTTCTATTTTGACTTGAAATATAAAAGAAATTCTACAAAGCAGATAATAAATTACGAGCTTAAATAAGCTTGTAATTTATTTTAGTGTATATGAAATAGGAAAGCGCAGATAACGATCTTGCTTAGGCTTTGGAAACTCAGAACTTGCTCTTTGAATGTTTTCTAAAGCACCATTATCAAGCGACTCAAAACCAGAGCTTTTACTAACTTTAAGTTCATCTATGCTGCCGTCTTGCTTGAGTAAAAACCTAACTTCTACAACTCCTTGATGTTTCATACGTCTAGCATTATTTGGGTAACTTTTATGCCTCTTAACTGCGATTATAACCTTCGTAAAATCTTCATCGCCTTGCGAATTTGATAAATTTAGCTCAGGTGTTACATTTTGAACTGGAGCTGCAGCGATAGACTTGTTATTGGCTGGTAAATTTGTATTTACACTAGCTGGCGGTACAATAGGCTGCACTGGCTGAGCAATTACCGGTTCAGGCTTGGGCTCTATTTTTTTCTCTTTTTTAGGCTCTACCTTTTTTATTTCACGCTTTGGTTTCTCCACCTTTTTAGGTTCAGGTTTTGGTTCTGGCTTTGGCTCAGGTTTTGGTGGCTCTGGTGGTGGCGGTGGAGCTGGTGGAGTTGGCTCTGGGATAAGCATTTGCTCCGCTATTTGAGGTGCTGAGACTTGTGGCACTGGAGTAAATGAATTAAGAGCTATTTTTATCGGTTTTTGCTCACCTATTTTTATCTCATCAAAATTATGTGAAAGCAAAAAATATACTGCTGCTCCATGCACTATAAGCGAAACAGCTAAGCCGCTGTAATTTGAAATTTTATTCAGAGATTGTTTGGATTGCAAAATTTTCGTGGCCCTTCTCTTTTAATATATCAATTACTTTGACAAAGCTATCAAATTTCGAATTTTTATCGCTTTTTAGTTCGATCAATGTCTTTATATCAACCGCATTTAGCTTATCTTTGAGTTCATCCTCAGAAATTTCTACATCATCTATAAAAAATTTATTATCCTTATCAATTACTACGCTTACCTTTTTATCGTCCTCTTTGCTTTGCTCAGCACTGTTTGCACTTGGAAGATCAATAGCTATCTTGCCTTGAGCAATAAAAGTCGAAATGCTAAGCACGATAGCAAGCAAAACAAGCATAATATCAATAAATGGGACAATATTTAACCCATCTTTTTTATTTAGACGCATTTTCAGCCTTATATCTATTTAGCATCACATCTACTTTTCTGACAAAACCATTGTAAATCATCAAAGTTGGTATCGCCACAAGTAGTCCAAAAGCAGTTGCTTTTAGCGCAAGAGAGAGGCCGACCATTATGCTTTTAGTATCGATTCCGCCTGCCATACCCATATCATAAAATGTGATCATAATTCCAGCAACTGTACCAAGAAGTCCTACATATGGCGCATTTGAGTAGATAATGTAAAGCGTGGTTAAATTTTTGGTTAGTGCTTCTTCAAGCGATTCGATACTTTTGTAGCCTTTTATATCAACGCGTGAATAAAAAATAATACGCTCAATCGTATACCAAAGTACAAAAAAACTCATAATGCCTAAAATCGCAATAATTACATGATCAATGTGATGTTTAATTAGCTCCATAATACCTTCTTAGTAAAAATTTTTGCGTGATTATAGCTATATTGATAACCAATGTCAAATATTTAGTAAAAATGTAATCAAATAAAAACTAAAATTTTTAATTTTGTATGTATATATTTAATATTTTTAGAATTTCAAAATTCTAATTTTTTTCTTAGTAGCTCTATTTCGGTGATGACTATTTTTGGCGTAAGCTCCTTCATACAGGCATGTGTTTTTATAGGACACACTCGCTTCATGCATGGCATACAATCTAAATTTAAATGCACTATCTTTGCACTCTCATCTTTCCATGGGCTAGTCTCTTTAAATTTAGTAGGTCCAAAAAGAGCCACAAGTGGCACTTTATAGGCAGCTGCAATATGCATAGGACCACTATCATTTGTCAAAAAGATACCATTTTTTATAGAACCTATGACCTCACAAAGCTCTTTTATGCTTGTTTTTCCGGCCAAATTTTCACATTTCATACCATTTTGTAAGAGTATTTGCTCGATTTCATTGCAGATCTCAAGCTCAGCTTTTGAGCCAGTGATCTTTACATCAAATTCATCTTTAAAGTGCAGTGCAACCTCTGCAAAATAGTGCGGATACCACCTTTTGGCACTTCCGTAGCTAGCACCTGGATTTAGCACGAGGAGCTTTTGCTCGCTTTTTTTAGCTTCATAATAAATTTTTAGTTCGTTTGAAATTTCTTTTAAATTTAGGCTTTGCTTTATGAAATTTAGATATTTTTGCACCTGATGCAAGCTCTCGCTACTCTTTTTAAAGCAAAATTTTTGCGTTGCTTTTAGAAAAAATAGCAAAAATTTACTAGCAAATGAGCTTCTAAAACTAATAGCGATATCAAATTTTCCAAGCCTTCTAGCTGTTTTTATAAGGCTTAAATATCTTGAGCTTTGTTTTTTACTATCATCAATTACTACTTTTTCGCACTTTGGATGTGACTTATAAAGCTCACAGGCCACATAAGAGCCAAAAAATACAATATTTTTAGCATTTTTACTTAAATTTTCTATCGCCGCACTAGCCATCACAGCATCTCCAAGCCAAGTTGGAAGCTCTATAAACACTCTCACTTTTTCTCCAAATTTAGCACTTCGTTTATAATTTCAAGAGTTTTGCTTGCATTTTCTTCTATACTAAATTTTTGTGAAAGTAAAAATGACTTCTCTTGCAGCTCTCTCATCATGTCATTATCATTAAGCACCTGCTCCACTAGCCCCAGTATACTCTCATCATTTGGTTCACGCATGACAAAACGATTTTCTAAAATTTCAGCTGCCCCATTTTGAGCCGTTGTAAAGACAATATTTTTAAAGCTAAGTGCCTCTAGAACGACATTTGAAAATGGCTCATAGTGTGTTGGAAATATAAAAATATCGCTTGCTTCATAAAATTTTGCAGTCATTTTTTGCTCACCTGTAAAAAATGCCTTTATCTTTAGCTTTTTTGCTAGCTTCTTGTATGAATTTAAATTTTTATCTTTGCCTACTATTAGCGCATTTACTGGCGTTTTTAGCTTTGAGACAAGAAGTAAAAAGTCCTTTACTCCTTTTCTTTTAAAGCCATTTCCGACAAAAAGCACAATTGGTAAATTGTAATCGAGTCCAAATTCTTCGCATACGCTAAGTTTTGCTTCTCCTTTTTCTACTTTTTGTGGCAAATTTATACCGTTGTAAATGGTAACGATTTTTGACTCATCGATACCGTAAGCTGAAATGATTTGCTCTTTTATGTAGTTTGAATTTGCGATTATCTTTTTAGAATTTTTAAAGCAGCGTTTTTCTAAATATGGATAGACAAAATTTAGAGGATTAACCCACCAAAATGGCTTTGTGGCACGATAAATTTTATGTACACCATCCCCTGCTCTATAAATATCTGCACAACTCACTCGCTCCAAGCTAAAATATACCTCATCGCTTTGTTTCTGGCGTTTTACCTGTGCGTTAAATCTCAAAGCCTTTTTCCATGACGAGATCCTAGCCTCTCCTAGATATGAGCGTATAGACGTGTCTATGCTTACGTCTTTTAGGGCTTTGGTAAGCCTTCTTAAATAGCGTTCGGCACCACCGACTGCGTTTGGATTGATACGTAAAAAAACTATTTTTTTCATGACCTCAAAGCTTTTTATTTTTGTGATTTTTTATTTGTAATGTCAGCCATAATATCAAAAATTTTTATAAATCAGCCTATTTTTTGCCTAAATTTCATAAAATTACGCAAAGGATAAAAATGAAAACACTTACGATTATTGACACTTTTGGTTTCTTTTTTAGGCTCTACTACGCCATGAGCGGACTTAAAAACCGCGATGGCAAGCCAAGTGGAATGATAAGTGGCTTTGCAAATTTTATAGCAAGCCTCAAGGATGAATACCAAAGCGACTATCTCATCTTTGCACTTGACAGCAAAGGCAAGACCTTACGTCACGAAATTTTAGGTGATTACAAAGCAAACAGAAACGAGCCGCCAGCTCAGCTAAAAGAACAGCTTCCAGTTTGCATAGATATGATAGAAAAAATGGGGCTTTACAGCCTTAGCCGTGAGGGTTACGAAGCCGATGACATCATCGCAAGTGCTGTTAAATTTTGTAAAGACAAAGATATATTTGTGAGAATAGTCACCCACGATAAAGACCTTTATCAACTCATAGAGGATGGCAAAGTGAGCATCTACAGCCCGCAAAGCAAGATCGATCACGACAGTGCTAGCTGCTTTGAAAAGTATGGAGTTTATCCGGCACAAGTAAGGGACTTTCTAGCGATCGCAGGCGATAGTTCAGACAACATTCCAGGTGTCAAAGGCATCGGCGCAGTGGGAGCTAAAAAGCTTTTGGCTGAGTATGGCAGCTTAGAGGGAATTTATGAAAATTTAGCCCTTCTTAGAAACGAGCGCACTAAAAATATGCTTGCCGCAGCAAAAGACGAAGCATTTTTGAGCAAAAAGCTAGCCACTTTATTTGATGACGCAGTTAGTTCATTTGATCTTGAGCACTCTAAATTTCCAGAGCAAAATCCTTTGATAAATATCTCAGAAATTTTAAAAGAGTACGATCTAAATAGGCTTCTTAAGAGCTTGCAAAAAGAGGAAAATGCTGAATTTAAGCTTGGCTTTAGAGCAAATTTACTCCTTGATGAGGCTAGCGTAGAAAAGCTCTTATCAGACGTCACACCAGAGACCATCGTCGCATTTGACACCGAGACCACAGGCGTTGATAGCAGGAGCGCAAAGATTGTTGGATTTAGCTTTTGCTTCAACGATGAGGACGCCTACTACGTACCGATAGCTCACAACTACCTTGGTGTGCCGCAGCAAATAAGTCTAAATTTTGCCACTTGGGCGGTAGGGCAAATTTATAAAGGCTGCGTGATCGGACAAAATTTAAAATATGACTTTGAGATAGTTAAAAACAACCTTGGGCTAAACCCACCTGCAAATTTCAAAGATACGATGATACTTGCGTGGCTTAGCGATCCAAACTCGAGCGTTGGCATGGATGCGCTAGCAAAGAGACTTTATGACTACGACACGATCAAATTTGAAGATGTGGTCAAAAAAGGGCAAACTTTTGGCGATGTGCCGCTAGAAAATGCCGCTAAATACGCGAGCGAGGATGCTTGGATAACGCTTAAATTTTATAAAACTTTTTTAAACACGCTTGATAAAAATTTGCTAACCCTCGCCGATACACACGAGTTTCCTTTCATCCTCACGCTATTTGACATGGAGCAAAACGGCATCAAGATAAATGAAGCCAAAATGCAAAAGCTCATCCTTGAAAACGACACCAAACTAAAGGCGCTAACAAGTGAAATTTACGAGCTAAGCGGCGAAAATTTCAACATAAACTCAGTCAAGCAGCTTGGCGTCATACTCTTTGAGCATCTAAAACTGCCAACCAAAAAGAAGACAAAAACAGGATATAGCACCGATGAGAGCGTGCTAGCAGAGCTCATAGACGCTCATCCAGTGGTGGAGAAAATTTTAGCCTACAGGGAGCTATATAAACTGCAAAGCACCTACTGCGAGCCGCTTTTAGCACTTGCCAAAAAGGATGAGGGTTCACGAATTTACACGAGCTTTTTACAAACTGGCACAAGTACCGGTAGGCTTTCAAGTAAAAATCCAAATTTACAAAACATCCCTGCTCGTGGCAGCCTCGCAAAGGATGTCAGAGGGTGCTTTGAGGCGCGCGAGGGGTATAGCTTTGTAGGGCTTGACTACAGCCAGATCGAGCTTAGACTGCTAGCTCACTTTAGCCGCGATCCTGCGCTTCTTGAAGCGTTTAAAAATAACGAGGACATCCACGCAAGGACGGCTATTAGTATATTTGGCAGCAGCGACGGGCAAAACAGAGCCGTGGCAAAGAGTATAAATTTTGGCCTTATTTACGGCATGGGCTCAAGCAAGCTTGCAAATCAAGTAAATATCACAAGAGCCGAGGCAAAAGAGTATATAGAGCGCTATTTTAAGGCATTTGAGACGATCAAAGAGTTTTTAGAGGGGATAAAAATTTCAGCTAAAAACGACGGCTTTGTGCAGACACTGCTTGGCAGAAGGCGCTACTTTGACTTTAAAAGTGCCACACCTATGCAAATAGCCATGTTTGAGCGCGAGGCGGTAAATACGGTCTTTCAAGGCTCTGCGGCAGATCTAGTTAAGATGGCGATGGTAAAAGTTAGAGCAAATTTAGATAAAAATGCAAAAATGTTGCTTCAAATCCACGACGAGCTGATATTTGAAGTAAAAGACGAATTTGCACAGGAATTTGGCAAGGCGACACAAAAGACGATGGAGGAAATTTACACGCTAAATGTGCCACTTAAAACATCGCTAAATATCGCCAAAAACTGGGGCGATTTGAAGTAAAAATTTAAAGGCTCATTCCAAATGACCCTTTTCCTTCAAATCTTCAAGTATAAATTTTATCTTTAGTTTTTGGTTTTTATCGCCGTTTTGTGATATCTTTTCAAATACTTGTGAAATTTTATTTTTTAGCTCTTTGTTATCCGAAAGCTTAGAAATATTTCTTTGCAAAAATCCTATCACGCTACGGAGAAATTCCAAATTTTCATAACAATATTTTTCTAAAATTTCTTCCGTTATTTTTGAAGATAATTCTTTTTGGATCGGAACTCTAGTATTAAAAATATTTTCCATTATCCTCTCTGCAGATGATATCTTATATATTTCATTTTGTGTTATAAGGTTATCGTATAGTTCCTTGACACGATCATCAAATTTTATCATCTCGTCTAAATTATCGGTATATAAATTTTGATATTGGTTGTTTTCGAAAATATCCGTTATATAATCCAGCAAAATTTTAACCGCAAATTCATGGTATTTTTGCTTATTTTCTTCATCAAATTTTCCTAGTGTTTCTATGTATAAAAGAAAAGGGCTAAACCCAACTATATCTATTATATTCTCTTTATTTGTTTCTAAATAAGCAAAGAGGCTCTTTATAAAAAGTCTATTATCATATTGTAAATCTAACGTGCCTTTAAAATACTCATTCAAAATTTCCTTTTTGATTTTTTGATATTGCTCATTTTTAATTATATTTTCTATAATCGTATCAAGGCTCTTAGTATCTATAATAGATTTCTGGGCATAAGATAGTATATTTGCGCCCAATTCGCGATAGAATTTATCATATGAAATTATAAGCAAATATTCCGCATATTCTTTTTTACTCATATCTTTTTTATTTTTAAATAAATCGTATACGTCCTCAAGCTCTCCAAAAAAATTTAACACACCGAGAAATCGTTCGATCTCGGCGGAAGAATTCAGCGCATTTATGATTGATATTCCTAGTATATAAGTTATTACGTTGTCTTTTATAGGTTGATATTTTTGCAGCTTGTCTTCTAGATGTTGTTTATAATCATTCAGCGCATTTATCGCTCGCCTCATCACTCTGATGTTATTTATGGCATGCTTTGCAAAAAACTGTAATGCCGCATCTCGGTAAACTTCCTCTAGTTCGCTTGATATGGTACTAAAAGATTCCTGCGGAGTCGGATCATAATAAAATTCGTAGTCCATGATTTTATCTTTATATTCTGATAAAATTTTTTCTGGTTCTGTTTTATCCTCTTTTATTTGACTATCATTTTTAAGCTCTTTATCTTTTAAATTTTCCTCATCTTCTTTTTGAATTTCTTTAGCAGAATCCGTCATCTTTGAGCGATTTAAAATCATAACTATATGACAATTTTGCTGCTCTTTATATTCGGAAATCAGTCCTAAAATATCTTTTAAATTTATCTTATCAGATATTCTTTCAAAATCGTCAAAGCAGATTATTGCATCTTTGTACTTATCTGTATACAGGGAGTCCAGCATAATTAAACCAAATTCTGCAATTTTATTATCGGCAAATATTTTTGTAGTAAAATTTAAAATGCTTGTAAGATCAAATTTTTTATATTTTTCTATCTTTGATACGGCTTTATTCTTTTTGTAATAAAATTTTAAACTTATCTCTTGTTTGATTTCCTGAATGCTTTCCTTGCCAAATAAAGATACATAAACAGAATTTTTATCGAAATTTTTGGCAGAAAAATTTTTCCAGAAAGTTGTTTTTCCTACGCCCCATTCGCCATCCAAAACAATACATGTGCCAACTTTGCGTTCTAGTATTTCTTTTAGTCTTTCTTCAATATCTACTTTTGAGCTATTCATAGTAAACCTTTGTAGATTTTATTTTTAAAAATTTCAATAGAAAATTTAGCACAACCAGCTAAAAAGCTATCTTAGAAAAAGGTTCGTATTTTTGTTTTTAGGGTAGTGAAAATTTGCGAATATTATTCTTTGAAATTTTCTATCAAATCTTTAAAAATTTCATAAAGTTTATTTACTTCGTGGGCGCTAACTCGTTCGTTTTTGGCGTGTATGCGGTCGTTTATGACGCCAAATTCTATCGCATCTACACCAAATTCAGCAAAGTGCCTTGCATCGCTCGTGCCACCCTTTGTATTTAGAACCGGTGTGACACCGGTAATTTTTGTAACAGAGGCCATCAAATTTTTTACGATTTTGCTATCTTTATTTGTTAAAAATCTCTTTGAGCTTTGCTTTATGCTAAGCTCGTAATCAAGCCCTTTTAAAACGCCTCTAAGATAGCTCTCAACGTCATTTACGTCGGTTAAATTTGAGTTTCTCACATTAAACATTATGCTAAGCTCACTTGGAGTAACGTTGCAAACTTGCATACCGCCTCTAATATCAGTTATCACAATCTTGCTTGGACTAAAAAACTCACTTCCAGCGTCCATATCGTGATCAGCTATTTTACTTAAAAGTGGAGCTATCAAATTTACCGGATTTACACACTTTTCAGGATATGCTACGTGCCCTTGAATGCCATTTATCACGATCTTGCCATTTATTGAGCCACGTCTACCAACTTTTACGCTATCACCAAATTCTTTATCGCAAGTTGGCTCAGCCACTACGCAAAATTTTGGCAAATCATTTATTTCGCGTAAATATTCAAGTGCTAAAGGCGTACCATATGTGCCATCGCCCTCTTCGTCGCTTGTTAAAATAAGACTTAGCTTACCATTAAATTTCGTATCTTTAGCAGCGCAAACAAAAGCAGCCACGCCACTTTTCATATCCTGTGTGCCTCTTGCGTAGATGTAGCCATCTTTTTCTAATGGAGTAAATGGCTCACTATCCCAGCCCTCACCTGGAGGCACGACATCAACGTGTCCAGCAAAAGCTAGATGCTCGCCGTCTCCATAAATTTTAGAAAGTATGAGATTTTTGGTGCCATTTTTTTCTATAAATTTCGCCTCAAAATCAGGTAAAAATTTAGCGATAAACTCTAAGCTTCCAGCATCATTAGGTGTGATAGAGCGAAAGCTTAAAAGCTCTTTTAAAAAGCTAATTACCACTAAGTGCCTTATGAGCCAGCACGCTCTGGTGCACCAAAATAAAAGCCCTGGAACTCATCTACACCGATCTCTTTACAGATTTCAAATATCTCTTTTGAATGCACATATTCAGCAATAGTTTTTATACCAAGGTCTTTTGCAAATGCCACGATCGCACTTGCAATAGAGTGTGAATCTTTATTTATATCTATATCTTTTATAATAGAGCCATCGATCTTCACATAGTCAGGCTTGATCTTTATAATGTAAGAAAAATTTGAATATCCTGAGCCAAAATCATCAATAGCGATCTTTGCGCCCATGCTTTTTACACGCTCGATAAAATTTGAAACTCTCTCTAAATTTTTAAGCTCTTCATCTTCAACGATCTCAAATACTACTCTGCCGGCAACATTGTGCTTGTTTAATAAATTTAAAACAAGTGAGCTAACATCACCATCGATCATATCTCTACTGCTTAAATTTATAGAAAGTACTAAATTCTTATCCTCTACAAGCTGTTTAAAACACTTTACAATGAGTTGTTTCTCAAGATCAGCATAACGCTTAATGCGCTTTGAGATATCTAAAAAGACATTTGGTGATATAACATCGCCTCTATCTAAAAGTCTTATCAAGCATTCGTATTTTACGGGTACCTTTTGGTCATTAACTATCGGCTGAAAATAAGGAACAATATTGTTATTTATAGTGGCGTATTGTATCAGTTTAGAGCGTTCTATTTGAGTTGCGTATTCCTCTTTTTGATTTAGCCCTTTAAAATAGCAAACATAGTCTTTATCTTGCTCTTTTGCCGTTTTTAACGCTATTGTTGCTTTTCTTAGTGTTTGATCACTATCAAGAGCAAAGCCTATTGTACTATGTATCTCGATACCTTCTATCTCCCTACCATCTTCATCGACTATACTTAGCATACGACCTTTAAAAATTTCTATCAAATCTTCAACCATATCTTCATATCTATCGATAAAGCTATCGCTATCTTCTACCAGAGCAAACCTATCTGCTTCTATGCAGTAAGCTTTCATATTCTCATTTTTGGCAAATTCACTGATCAAATCAGCCATTTTGACCAAAATCTGATCACATGCAAATTTACCGTAAAAGTCATTCATCTTGCCAAAATCGTCAATATCTATAAGCACTACTTTAGGATTTTCATAGCTATTAATATCACGCACCAATGCTGTTTTATTTAAAAGTCCAGTCATTGGATCGATATAAAGCTTTTCTCTAAGCTCTTCTATCTGTTTTTTAGTATCTGTTTTTAATGCGTTATAGTTATTTTTTTCTTTTATGTATTTGACCGCATACCATATACAAGTAGATAAAGCAACTATTGCACCAACGAAGCTTAAGATGAATGTTAAAGCCATATTGTTTAAAAGCCACTCAAAAAAGTACTCATCATGCGTGCCAGTAATACGCTGATCGACCTTTCCTTTAAAGCCTAATATATACTCTCCAACTGGCACAAACATACAAACTTGAGCGGCGTTTTCTGGCAAAATTTTTGCCCAAAAATAATCTTTTTGGAAATTATGAGCAAAGATATTTCCACAGCTTTTATCGTTAAATTCTTTATTTATTATTCTTTTATCTGAAGACGCTACGACCTTGTATCCATTTTTATTATCATCCTTTAATAAAAGGACATCACCCATAGCGCTATCGTTAATGTAAGATTGAAAATTTGCGACATCATATTTGCTGACATTTTTGAAATAATCAACATATTGATATGTCAAATAATCAACTTTCTTTCGAAGATTAAAACCATTTTCAGCAGAAGCATTATTAAATTTAAAATAAAAAACTGCCAGGTTTTCGACTAAAAAAATACTTCCTAAAACAAACACTAAACCTATAATCGTTTTAGTGATATTTAGATTTTTACCCGTTTGCTCGTCCTTGTTACTCAAAAGTTACTTCCCTTATTTTGTGTACTTGTCCTGATTATATCAACCTTAAAATAAATTTTAACTTTTGGGAAAAAGTTAAAGCCTGACTATTTTAGCGCCGTATCCACCCTGATTTGCTGGTGCGTCAAAAAATTCTTTCACGCTTGGATGCTCTTTTAAGAAATTTTTGACAGCAAAGGCGAGCTTGCCAGTGCCGATACCGTGAAACACGCTAACCTCATCAAACCCCATAACAAGACTATCTGAAATAAATTTATCAAGCTTTGCTATCGCCTCGTCAGCTCTCATGCCGTGCAGATCAAGCGAGAGCGAGGCCGTTTTTGGCTTATCGACACTTAAACTTACACCACCTTTTTTAGGTAAGACCACTTCGTTGCCATTTTTTCTTAAAAGCTCGAGTGGCACACGCAAATTTATGCCATTTGACTCGATCATCGCGTCATTTTTAGAGATGCTTAAAACCGTGCCTTTGATATTTTCATACTTCACTCTATCGCCTACTTTTAGGCTCTCACGCTCAGTTTTTTTAGGCTTAACGATGGCAGCTTTTTTCTCATTTGCCACGTTTAGCGCCCTTTGCTTGTCTTTTATGTCCTTGAAATTTATAACAGCTTTTGCCGCATTTATCGCTTCATAATACTCTTTTTCAAGGCGCGAAATAGTCGCATTTAGCTTGATCTCATTTTTCTCTTTTAGCTCTTTTTGCTCCTCAAGCAAGCGCTCCAGCCGCTCCTCTTTTGCCGTGACCTCTTTTATCCCCTCATCAAGCTTGGTTTGTAAATTTAGCGTCTTTGTGATGATCTCGTTTAAATTCTCTTTATCTTCGCCATAAATTTTCTTTGCCTGCGCCACTAAATTTTGAGATATGCCGTATCTTGCCGCCGTTTCAAAGGCATAAGACTTGCCGATCGTGCCTTTTAAAAACTCAAATTTAGGCCTTTGAGCCGTCTCGTCGTAAAGTGCCGCCACTAGCTCAACCTCTGGATTTTTAGCTAGCAACATCGCAAGGCGCTTGTGGTGGGTCGTGATGATCATTTTGATATCTTGAGTGATGAGACGCTCTATCATGACGCCATACAAGCTCGCAGCCTCTTCAAAGTCGGTACCAAGCTCAATCTCGTCGATGCCGATGATGATCGATTTTTTAGTAAAAAGCCTTGCAAAATGCACCATCCTGCCAGCAAAGGTCGAGATGTCGTTTTTCACACTTTGCGGATCTTCTATGATCGCGTCAAATTCTTTAAAAAAGCCGATGCTTGAGCGGTTTGCGTCGATACGCATAGGCAGCAGATACTTTGCAAGCAGCGTGGCTGAGATGATCGATTTTAAAAGCATCGACTTACCGCCAGCATTTACACCGGTAATGAGAAGCACCTTTTTGCTAAAATCCACACTCACGCTCTTTGGATTTTTTAGCGCTGGATGGGCAAATTTCTCAAGCTTGATAACATGTGAGCTATTTGGCAAAACAAACTCATAGTCACGCGATCTAGCCAAATTTACTCGAGCCTGATATGCGTCAAACTGATCAAAAGCGTTATTTATAAATTTCAAAAAGAGCAGGCTCTTGCTCATCTGCAGGCTAAATTTCTTGCAGTGCTCAAAAATGATCTCCTCTTTTCTATCAAGTAGCTCGCTTTGCTCCTTTTTTAGGCGCTCAGTGCTTGCAGGTGCGACGTAGAAGTAGCCGCCTGAGCTTCTAGCGATTACGGTGCCTTTTAAGGCGTGGTTAAAGCCACCACGTACCAAAAGTGCCTCTTGCGAGTTGATGTAGTGCGTCTGGGTATCTACAAGATAGGGCGTGATATGCTTTGAGTAGATGAGCTTTTTAAGCTCAGCGTCGATCTGGCGCTTTTTCTCGCTAAACGCCTGCTTTATCGCAGAAAATCTCTCATCCACGCTGTCGCTAAACTCGCCGTTTTCATCAAAGCTGTTTGCCATCTGGCTCATCAATTCTGGGATTTCAACCTTTGCGATCCACTCGCCAAGCCTACCTTCAAATTTTTGCTTTTTTAGATATGAAAAATACTTAATAATCTTTGCAAACTCGTAAATTTCACTGATGTGAAGCACCGCTTGCTTGCTAAGTCTCATAAGTGCGTCATCTAGGTTTTTTATCTCGCCTGGTGCCTTGAAGTCATACTTTGAAAGCTCGTTTATGTTTTCAAAGTGGATTTTGCTATCGCCTTGTAAAAATAGCGGTTTTTGCCTTGCTAAAAAGGAGTTAAATTTATCCAGATACTCGCCTAGATCGAGCTTTAAAAATATCTCTTCAGTCATTGCTCGCAACTTTTTATAGGCACGATAACGCCTGAGAGATCGCTAAATTCTCTTTTAGCTAAAAATGACGCCGTGCCAAATTCGTAGTTAAATTTCTCAGCGCTCACGTTGTATTCGCCACATTTTAGCACTTTGCCCTGCTTAAAATCGCTAACTAGCTTTGAGATGGCATCCTCGTTTTTTGATAAATTCTCTTCGTAAAAATAGACGCAAATAAGGATCACTACAAGCACCGCACTAACGAGCGCTTTTATGCCTTTGCTGATCTTTTCATCTTTTATCGCCCAGATCGCTCCAAAAAGCACGATCAAGCCAGCAATTAGGATCAAATTTCTTACCATTTTACGCCCTTATACTTTGCGATGAGCTCTTTGTAAAGCTCAGCATGAGGCTTGATCTTTTCTAAAATTTCTGCCATAACCTCACTGATATCTTGTTTTTCAACTAGCAAGCAAACGGCTAAATACGGGGCATTTGGCAGCATATCTTTTATCTGAGCGCTACTTAACTTTTGCTCCCTTGCAAGTGCGATCAAGATATCTTTTTTGCCTAAATTTATAAGGCTAGAAATTTCATTCTCACTTAGCTCTTTTTCTTTTATCTCTTTTAAAATTTCATTTTCACCTTGGTGCTTGAAGTTACCTAGATCCATTAGTAGCCGCCTCTTAGTTGCACGCTGATATCGCCCGCTCCAAAGCCAACTACTATGCCACCACTTAGGCGGTTCTTCACGCCAAATTCATCTGTAAATTCAATGCCGTCCTCGACTCGCTCGACCTTATCGGTAAAGATCGGGTTATACTCGCTAAATTCACTCTTCATATCAACTTCGATCGGATTTTCCCCAGCTGCATAAACTGGCAAGATGACAAGCTCATCAACGCCTTTAAAACACTCTTTAAAGCCAGGTAAATTTGTGCTAAGTCTTGTGTAGCGGTGTGGCTGAAATATCGCTGTGACGCTGTTTATGCCTAAAATTTTGGCGTATTCAAAGACTGATTTTAGCGTCGCTTTTATCTCGGTTGGATGGTGTGCGTAGTCGTCTATTAGAACGAAATTTTTGTTTGCACAAAGTATGTCAAAACGCTTTTTTATGCCTTTGAAATTTAGTAAATTTTCTCTGATATCTTTAAGCGGTGTCTCGTGCATCGCAGCAAGAATAGCCAAAGATGCGTCTATAGCGATGTGCTCGCCCATGCCAAAGGCTTCAAATTTGCCTAAATTTTTAAGATTAAAGCTGGTGTATGGCTGATAGTCTCTTACAACCATCGTAAGCTCGGTGATGTCGGTGCTTGGATAAAGCCTGATCGCATCAAGCTTAAGCGTGCTTAAAAACTCGTCCTCAGCGTTTATCACTCTAACCTTCGCGCGCTCCAAAAAGCCCTTGTAGGCTGCGTAAAATTTAGCTAGATCATAATCGTAGTGTTCCATGTGCTCTGGCTCTGCGTTGGTGACTATGGCTAGATATGGGTTTGAGTTTAGAAAGCTCGAATCGCTCTCATCAGCCTCAAATACGACGTTGTCACTCTTTGCATAGCGCATATTTGAGCCAAACTGCTTTGAGATGGCGCCGATGATGACTGAGCCTTCGATTAGGCTTGCTAGCATCGCTGAAGTCGTGCTCTTGCCGTGCGCACCAGCTACTGCAAAAACACACTTATCCTCAAGCACGTAAGGCAAAATTTCCTTTCTTGAAAAGCACTTTATACCCTTTCTCCTAGCCTCCACTAGCTCGATATTGTCCTCTTTTATCGCAGCTGAGTAGACCACAAAGTCTTGGTCTTTTATCGCCTCTTTACAGTGCGGTGTAATGACCTTGATGCCTTCATTTTGAAGCTCCAGCGTCGTTTTGCTCTCTTTGATGTCGCTGCCGCTTATCTTGTGGCCTTTTTCGTGTAAAAATCTAGCGATGGCTGAGATGCCGATACCACCGATGCCTATGAAATGGACTTTTTTGATTTCGTTGTTTAGCTCTTGCAAATTTTATCCTTAAGTTTTTCGTGATTTTAACAAAAACTACTAAATTTAAGGCTGAAAAATGGCTTTTATTTGCTTAGCATAAAGCTTTCATCTATCAGGTCAAAAACGGTTTTTTGTGAGATTTTTGAGTTTAAATTTACACTTATCCAGTGTTTTTTGTTCATGTGATAGGCTTTAAAAATTTGCTGCTCATCAACTAGTACCATCGCTAGATCAGGACTACATTTTAGATTTAAAACCTCGGTCACTTCGTCACTTTCAAGCCCAAGCTTGCTAGCGCTTATCTCCATAAGTAGTGCAAACCACTTCTCATTTTTCTTATGACGAAAGGCGCTAATTTTTAGATATTTTGGGAAAATTTGCTCACCTAAAACGTCAAATTTCTCTTTTATGTATCTCTCAACGTCACTTCGTTTCAAAATTCACTCCAAAATTCCTTTAAAAAGCGCTCATTCTTGTTAAGCTCGCTTTCCTATCCAGTTACGGCCTTCTTTCATCTTTTAAATTTATCCTCTATATGCATAAAGCCCCAAGTGCTTCTAGCCTCGCTAAGCTCCTTTTTGCTAAGCTCATCTATCATCATCTCTTCATTTTTTCCGAGCCTATTTTTAACCTCGCCAAATGGGCTAATAAGCATCGAATCGCCGTAAAAGCTCCACTGTGCATCGTCACTCTTATGGCTACCTACGCGGTTTACGCGGAGCACGTAGACGTTATTTGTAAAGGCTCTAACCTTTAAAAGCTCCTCCCAGCGCGCCTGAGAGAAAAATGTGCAAGCCGTTGGCACTAGAACAATATCTACCTTTTTAGCACTCATATAAGCCCAGCAAATGTCAAAATGTGCCTCATAGCCAAACATAACGCCTACTTTAAATTTATCATATGTAAAGATAGGTAAATTTAGCTCATCGCTTGTGTTATTAAAGAATTTCGCCTCATTCCAGTGAGCGTAAGGCATGAGAATTTGCTGATCATATAGCTTTACTTGTGTTGGGGTAAATTTAGCTAGACTTTTAAAAATTTCCTTACCTTTTAGATTTACAATGGGTGCAACAATATTTAGATCATACTTTTTTGCCATTGCAAAAAGAGCCTCTTTCTTGCGCTCGCTCTGCTCTTTTATAAGGCTTTTTGGCATGCTAATGAGCTCTTTAAAAAAGCTATTTAGAACATATTCACCAAGCACAACCAGCCTTGCGTTTTCATCCGCACAAATTTTTAGGTAATAATCAAGCCTCGCCTCACTTAAAGGCTGCGTTGGTAGCTGAAGAGCACAAATTTTACTCATCATCCACCTGCTTTATGCTAAGTTTTGCATTTTCTAAAATTTCTCTTGCTTCATTTAAGAGCTTTTTGCCCTGCTCGTGTAGCTTTATGCTATTTTCCAAGCTCACATCATCTTTGTTTAGATCGTTTAAAATTTTATCTGCTAGGGCTAATTTTTCTTCAAAGCTTTGCTCTTTTTGCTCCATTTTCTATCCTTTTAATATATTTTTTATATATCCATCAAATTTTTCTATCTCGACCAAAAATGCGTCGTGGCCGTAGTTGCTATCTATCTCTATAAAATTTGTCTTTGCGCCTCTGCCCATCTCGCAAAGTGCGTCATAAATTTCTCTCATACAGCACGGCGGAAAGAGTAGATCGCCCTTAAATGCGATTAGGTGCAAATTTGCTTTTATCGGCGTAAGGGCGTCTTTTAGGTTGTCATAGTGTCTTGTACAGTCAAAGATATTCATCATTTTTACGATATATAGGTAGCTTAGTGGATCAAACCTCTTTGGGAAGTTGTAGCCGTTGTACTCCATGTAGCGATCCACCTGAAAGCGCCCAGAAAGCTCGTAAAGACCGTCAGTTTCTACGTAGTTTCGTCCAAATTTCTCATCCATGCTATCAGGGCTTAAAAAGCTGATATGGCCTACCATCCTGCCGTAAGCCATACCTTTTAGCCCATTTTTTCTTATAAATTCCACGTCGTATTCGCCATTTTTGAAATTTTCATCATTCAAAATGGCTTCAATAGCGATCTTGTTAAACGCTATCGCCCAAGGTTTGGTTTGGTAGGTGCTTGCAAGCATGACGATATCTTGCGCAAAGTTTGGAAACTCTATAGCGTAGCAAAGTGCCTGCATACCGCCAAGACTGCCGCCGATCACAGCCCTTGCTCTTGTTATGCCAAGCTCGCTAAATAGCCTCATCTGCGCCTTTACCACGTCGCTTATGGCAAGGACAGGGAAATTTAGCCTGTACTCTTTACCACTACCTCTATCCACGCTTAAGGGCGAGGTCGAGCCAAAGCATGAACCCAGGATATTTACACAAATGACGAAAAATTTATCGGTATCAACCGCCTTTTTACTGCCTATTAGCCCATCCCACCAGCCAGCTTTCTCATCGCCTGCGTATGTGCCAGCAGCGTGGTGCGAGCCAGTTAGGGCGTGGCAGATCACGATAACGTTGCTTTTATCGGCATTTAGTGTGCCATAAGTCTCGTAAATAAGCTTGAAATTTGATAGCATACGGCCACTCTCAAGATAGAGTGGCTCGTTAAATTTAATAGTTCTAGTTTGCAGGTCTAACACTAATTAACTTTGTAGTTTGGTGCCTCGTGAGTGATAACTACGTCGTGGACGTGGCTCTCTTTTAGTCCTGCGCTTGTTATCTCGACAAATTCGGCTCTTTCTTGAAGAGTCGGGATATCCTTTGCGCCAACATAGCCCATTGCGCTTCTTAGGCCACCTATTAGCTGATGTATCACATCTTTTATACTACCAGCAAATGGCACACGACCCTCGATACCTTCAGGCACAAGCTTGTCTTGAGCGGTGCCCTCTTGGAAGTAGCGATCCGAGCTACCCTTTGTCATAGCGCCTATTGAGCCCATGCCACGATATACTTTGTACTGACGACCTTGAAAAGTGATGAGCTCGCCCGGGCTCTCCTCACAACCTGCTAGCAAACTACCAGCCATGACGCACGCCGCACCTGCTGCAAGGGCTTTTGCCACGTCGCCTGAGTATTTTAAGCCACCGTCTGCGATAACTGGGATACCGTATTTTGCTGCTTCAATCGCACAATCGTCAATCGCAGAAATTTGTGGTACGCCAACACCAGCAACTATCCTTGTAGTACAAATAGATCCTGGTCCGATGCCCACTTTTATGCCGTCAGCTCCAGCCTCAGCTAGATCTTTTACGGCTGCTGGGTTTGCGATATTGCCAGCTACGACGTCAACTTTAAAATTTGCCTTTACCTCTTTTAAAGTATCAATGATACCCTTTGAGTGGCCGTGAGCCGAGTCGATGACAATGACGTCTACGCCAGCATCTACAAGGGATTTAGCACGCTCTATCTGACCCACACCAATAGCCGCTGCTACGCGAAGTCTGCCGTAGCTATCTTTGTTTGCATTTGGATACT
Organism: Campylobacter concisus; assembly: GCF_002165785.1. Classification (GTDB taxonomy): domain Bacteria; phylum Campylobacterota; class Campylobacteria; order Campylobacterales; family Campylobacteraceae; genus Campylobacter_A; species Campylobacter_A concisus_W. Next base: position 10,188 of record NZ_NDYO01000006.1, on the reverse strand, counting down.
CTTTGCGTTTTTTTAGATCTTTTATGGTGATAAGTCCATCGAGTCTGCCATCTTTATCAACGATAGGTAGCTTCTCAACTCTATTTTGAGAGAAAATTTTCTCCGCATCATCAAGCGTGCAGCCCTTTGGCGCAGTGATAAGCGGTGTTTTTGTCATGCGGTCTTTTACCAAAGTGCTCATATTTGTCTCAAATCTCAAATCGCGGTTTGTTAAAATTCCTATTAGTTTGCGGTCCTTGTCGATGACTGGAACGCCTGAAATATGAAGATCAGCCATAAGGCTTAGAGCTTCGGCTACAGTCGCTTCTGGATGTATGAAGATAGGATCTATGATGACACCGCTTTCGCTTTTTTTAACACGTTTGACCTCTTTTGCTTGGCTTTCGATGTCCATATTTTTGTGTATAACGCCGATACCGCCTAGCCTTGCCATCATGATAGCAGTCCTATGCTCAGTCACCGTATCCATCGCAGCAGAGACGATCGGGATGTTTAATGTGACATTTTTACTGATCCTGGTTTTAACATCAACTTGTTTTGGCAAAATTTCAGAGTATTGTGGCACGAGAAGCACATCCTCAAATGTTAAAGCTCTCTTTACTATCTTCATATCTTTATCCTTTTATTAAATTTTCTAGGCTCTTGGCACCATTTATCAAGGTCTGCTCGTCCCATGCTTTTGCGATGAGTTGGGCGCTCACGTTTAAATTTTGATCATCTTTGCCAACTGGCACAGAGATGGCTGGCAAGCCTGCTAAATTTACGCTGATCGTGTAGATATCGCTTAGATAGGCCTGAAGTGGATCGCTGTGTGCTCCAAATTTATAAGCTGTGCTTGGAGCAACTGGCATAAAGATGAGATCGTTTTCTTCTAAAATTCTCTCGTACTGAGCTTTTATATGTGCTCTTGCTTTTTGAGCTTTGATGTAGTAAGCATCGTAGTATCCGCTACTTAGCACAAATGTACCAAGTAAAATTCTTCTTTTCGCCTCGTCGCCAAAGCCTTCTGAGCGTGAATTTACATATAGCTCTTTTAAATTTCTAGCATCTGCACGTCTGCCGTATCTCACGCCGTCATATCGGCTTAAGTTTGCGCTCGCTTCTGCGGTTGCGATGATGTAGTAGGCTGCAACGTCATATTTTGAGTCTTCAAAATTTGTATAAGTTACGCTGTGGCCGTGTGATTTTAGCTTCTCGATAGCTAAATTTAAAGCTACTTTTGTCTGCTCGCTTGCGTTTTCGACGTAGTTTTTAACAACGCAAATTTTTAGCTTTTTCTCGCTATCTATCTTGTCGCTAATGCTCACAAACGGCACATCTGCGCTCGTGCTATCTTTTGGGTCGTGTCCAGCGATAGCGTCATATAAAATGGCAGCGTCTTCTACGTTTTGAGCGATCGGGCCTATTTGATCAAGGCTGCTTGAGTAAGCACCTAGGCCATATCTACTCACTCTGCCGTAAGTTGGCTTAAAGCCCACACATCCGCAAAATGCCGCTGGCTGGCGGATCGAGCCACCAGTGTCGCTACCAAGTGCGGCTACTGCGATGCCAGCTGCGACTGCTGCTGCCGAGCCACCGCTACTGCCACCTGGGACGTGAGCGTGGTTTAGTGGGTTTAGTGTTTTGCCGTAAAATGAGCTCTCAGTCGTGCTTCCCATCGCAAACTCGTCCATATTTGTGCGGCCAAATGGAGCTAAATTTTTACTAAGTAGCTTCTCTATAACCGTTGCATTATAAGGGGCTACGTAGCCTTGTAAAATTTTTGAGGCACTTGTGATGTTCCAGCCTTTTACCTGGATGTTGTCTTTTATAGCGATTGGCACGCCCTCGCCTAGTTTCGCGATCTCTAAATTTGCTAGTTGCTCAACATAAGCTCCAAGCTCTTTTTCTTTTATAATCTTCGCCTCAAGCTCAGCTCGTAAATTTTTTATCTCTTCAGCTGAAAATTTTAAAGCTTCTTTTAAAGTTACCACTATTTTTATCCTTTAAATTTATTAACCAAAAATATGCCAAACAAGCTAACAACGACCACCGCAGCGATCGTTGCGACTATGATAGTTGCGCTTACTGGCTCACTTAGCACTTATGACCTCTTCACATCTTGGGCATAGCGCATCTTCTTTGCTAGCGTTAAATTTCCAGCATCTTGGGCACTTGTGAAGGTTGCTTGCTATGATCTTAAATTTATCGCCCTCTAGCTCAAACTCGGCTAATGGCTCGCTATCATCATAAGGCCTAACTGAGCTTACCATATAAAGATCGGCTACTTCGCGCTCGTCATAGCTTGTGATGTTGTGGTTTGTGGTCTCCAAGCTTAGCTCTAGAGTTGATTTTATCTTTTTATCTTTTTTAAGCACATCCACGATCTCGTTAAATTTCTCCCTGCTGGCAAAAAGCAGCTCATCTTCAAAGCTAAGATCAAAAATAATTGGCTCATAGACTAGATCAAACGCGTCTTTTGCGTCGCCTTTGATGATCTTTGGAGCGTAGTCCATCACCTCATCAACGGTGTAAGTAAGCGTTGGAGCGATGAGTGGAAGCAATGTCTTTGTGATGATCGCCATTGCGCTTTGGGCTGATCTTCGTCTTGGGGCGTCTTTTGCGTCGCAGTAGAGTCTATCTTTGCAAACGTCAAGATATACGCCACTAAGATCGGCTGAAAGGAAATTTAAAAGGATGTTAAAGCCCTTTGAAAAGTCGTAATTTTTAAAGCAAGCGCTCGCTTCATCAAAGACCTTTTTAGCGCGTGCTAATATCCATTTATCAAGGATGTTAAACTCAGTATTTAGGCTCTCAAGGTCATTTACGTTTGCTAGCAAGAAGCGTATAGTGTTGCGGATTTTGCGGTACTGCTCGCTGATTTGTTTTAATATATCTTCGCTTATTTTTAGGTCGCTTGAATAATCACTCATGCCAACCCAAAGGCGTAAAATTTCTACGCCGTGAGTCTTAGCCACGTCTTGTGGAGCGATGACGTTGCCCTTGCTCTTACTCATCTTTTCGCCCTTAGCATCGACAGTAAAGCCGTGAGTTAGGATACTCTCATAAGGTGCGTGAGAATTTACAGCTGTGCTTACTAAAAGCGAGCTTTGAAACCAGCCTCTATGCTGATCTGAGCCCTCTAAGTACATGCTTGCAGGGTATTTGCCAGCGTCGTAGTTGTCGCTTTGCAAGACCGCGTGCCACGTCGAGCCGCTATCAAACCAAACATCAAGGATATCCATAACTTTTTCTAAATTTTCAGCCTTGTATTTTGAGCCCTTTGGTAAAAGCTCGTCTATGCTTAGCGCCCACCACGCATCAGCGCCTTTTTCTTTGAAAATGCCTGCGATGTGGTCTAAAATTTCACTATCAAATATAACTTCTTTTGTCGCTTTATCCCTAAAAAACGCTATCGGCACGCCCCAGTCACGCTGACGAGAGATGCACCAATCTGGGCGATTTTCTATCATAGAGCCTATTCTTTTTATGCCCACGCTTGGATAAAATTTAACCTTTTCAAGCTCTTTTAGCGCTGTTTGCCTAAGCGTTTTGCCACCTAGTTTTGCCTCGTCCATAGCTATAAACCACTGCTTTGTCGCTCTATAAATGACAGGCTTGTGCGTTCTCCAGCAAAATGGATAAGAGTGCCTAAATTTAGAGACGCTAAGTAAGCTTTTGCCAAGTAGCTCTAAAATTTTATCATTTGCTTTAAAGATGTGCATACCGACAAACTCATCTACCACGTCACTTCTAAACAGTCCGTGATGTTTTATGCTCTCATCGTAGCAGCCGCCATCATCAACTGGCATCAAAATTTCACTAAAACCATACTTCAAACATACGTAGTAGTCGTCCTCGCCGTGACCTGGAGCTGTGTGAACAAGTCCGGTACCGCCATCCATCATTACGTGATCACCTAGTAAAAATCGCGACTTTCTGCCATTTAGCGGATTTATAGCGTGAGTGTTTTCAAGCAGGTTTGATTTAAACTCTTTTTTGATCTCGCCCTTGCTTAGGCCGTTTTGTATAACGCTTTCAAGTAGTGGCTTTGCAAAGATCAAATTTTCAGCTGTTAGCACGTAAATTTCATCTGGATTTAGACTTATAGCTTGGTTTGCTGGAAGTGTCCAAGGCGTGGTCGTCCAGATGACAGCGCTTGCCTCTTTTACGCCAAGCTTTTCTAGCGCATCGCCGTCAAGGTCAAAGGCTACGTAAATAGAGTAGTCCTCTTTCTCCTCGTACTCGACCTCGGCTTCAGCTAGCGCCGATCTAGCCGCCCAACTCCAATAAACTGGCTTACTTCTTTCAACCAAAAGCCCCTTTTTAGCGATCTCGCAAAGCGCTTTGTAGATGTCAGCCTCAAACTCAAATTTCATCGTCATATATGGATTTTCAAAGTCGCCGATGATGCCAAGGCTTTTAAATTCATTTCTTTGAATGTCTATAAATTCTCTCGCGTGCTGCCTGCAAAGCTCCCTAATCTCGACCTTGCTAAGCTCTTTTTTCTTATCGCCAAGCTTTACTTCGACTTGCTGCTCGATAGGCAAGCCGTGGCAGTCCCAGCCTGGCACATAGCGGACGTTTTCGCCATAAAAATAGTGCATTTTTGTAATGATATCTTTTAAAATTTTATTTAACGCGTGGCCGATGTGTAGGTGGCCGTTTGCATACGGAGGGCCGTCGTGGATGTTGAAGCTTTTAGCCGCATTTTGGCGGTTTTTCTTCATTTTTTCATAAACCTTGCGCTCTTCGTACCATGATTTTAGTCTTTGTGGTTCATTTTGTGGGAGATTTCCGCGCATCGGGAAATTTGTCTCTGGGAGTAAAAGTGTCTCTTTGTAGTCCATTTTTTACCTTGATTTTAAAATTTGCTAATTTTACACCTGTGCTGGTTAAATCACACTGAAAAATAGTATAATGAGGCAAAAAAAGGAGCTTAAAAATGAGACAAAGTATCTTGATAATAGGCGAAGATCTTGAGATAAATAGAGAATTTCTAAACTACATTTTTCAAAGTTACGAGGATCATTTTGGCGAGCTTGGAGTAGTTAGTTTTGCTCCAAAAAATAGCAAAGAGCTACCTTTTATCATCGAAAATTTATCAAAAGATTACGACTTTGTAAGCATTTTTGGCTCAGATGAAAATTTTGCCATCGCCGCAAAGATCGTAGCGACGCTAACTGGGGGCTCGCTCGAGCTAAAAGATAGCACAACACTTGCGCTTAAAGATAGCTTAGACTACTCTAAAAATAGCTTTTTAACAAGCCTAAATAACGCTCAGATAAATCTCATAAAAGCTAATCCAAATGAAGAGCTGGGCGAGTTTTTAGTCGAGTACGAGCCTGATTTTAGCTACTTTCATCTAATAGACATCGACGCAGATAGCGCGAAGATCCTTATGCTGCCACTTGCTAAAACTTATGAAGTTGATATAACCCTTGCGCAGATCCTGCCAAATTTGATACTAGTAAGGGCAAAAAGCAACAAATTTGGCCGGATCGAGAGCTTTTTACAAGGTGTAAAAACGCTATTTTCACAAAAATTTATCCCGCAAAAAGATGTGATCAAATTTGTAGCAAATAGGCTCATGCAAAAGGGGCTTAAAATTTCATTTGCTGAGTCTTGCACGGCTGGGCTTGCGGCGGCTAAATTTGCAAGATATGGAGGCGTCTCAGCTAGCTTTGATGGCTCATTGGTGACCTACGCAAACCATATAAAGCACGAGTGGCTCGGCGTTGAGGATGAAATTTTAGATACTTACGGAGCCGTGAGCGAGCCTTGCGTAAAAGCGATGGTAAAAGGCACGCTAAGCACTACAAATGCAGACTTTGCGCTTGCGATTAGCGGTATCGCAGGACCTGGCGGGGGCACAGCTAGCAAGCCAGTTGGCACGGTATATGTCGCAGCTGGCGATAGAAATGGCAACATCGAGGTTGAGAGACTTCTTTTAAAAGGAGATCGCAACTACGTAAGAGAGCAAAGCGTGCTAAGTGCGTATCTATGCCTATTTCGCCTAAAAAGTGAGATATTTTTCGCATAAATTTTATCTTTTATAAAAACCCCCCCTACGCGAAATTTAATGAGTTAAAATAACAAAAACCATCAAAGCCCCGAGCTAGACAAGCCGCTTGGGACATGAAAATCAAACTAAGTTTTTATATTTTTACAAGATAAAACGCTAGCACATAGCCCATATATCAGCACGCAAAGGCTAACACTTAGCCCAAAGACGCTAAGGGCGGCAGTGAAACTAAAAGATAGCGTAAAAAACGAGATAAAGCTCGTAATAAATGCGCAAAATATCCCATAAATTCGCTTATTTTCGCTAAGACTATCATTTAGCGCAAATATCATGTAGTCAATCCCAACAGCACTTGCAAGTATGAGCCCAAAGACGCCAAAGATGCTTAAATTTACGCCAAAAATGGCAAAGATAAAGAGCGTAAGAAGTACACCAAAGATGATGACACCCATCACAAGTGCCGAAATAAGCGCACCAAAGTAAAACCATAGCAGTAAAAACGCGACTACAAGTGCTGCCATTTTTAGCTTCAGAGCAAGCTCTTTTGCCTGAGTTAGACTCTCATTTAGCGAATCAGCAAAATTTAGGCTAAAAGCGTTGTGGCGAGCAAGCACCTCATCACTTTTAGCCCCTTTTACAAAGCCGCTCACGTAAGCCACACTCGTATTTTCATCAAGGGTAAATTTATTAAAATCCTTCATTGATTTTAGAGCTAAAATTTCTTTTTTAAATCTTCGACTCCAATCTTTGCTTTCGAAATGGCTAAAACTGCGATATTTTCTTTATGAGAAAGACAGATTTTACCTCTCATCTTTGTTTTAAATTTTAAGTAGCGAGATATTTTAAATGAGTTTTGTTTTATTAAATTTGGATATTTTTTTACTATTCTGCGATCTTTTTTATCTAGCATTTTTGGGCTAAATTTCTCACTGCAAAAGCTGATAAGAAGATGAATTTCACCCCTTTTTATAGGCATTTAATCTCTTTTTATAATTTTCATCAAACTCTAAGGCTTTTTCAAACTCAGCAGTAAATGCTCTAAGACGATCATTTTTTTGCTGGTTTTCATCGCCAAATGATCTAATACGTGGTGTAAAAATAATCTCATCTTTTATAAAATCAGCCTCTTTTAGATCAAAGTTTAAATTGCTCATTTTGCTATTTAAGATATGCAAGGCACATTTTCTTGGCCCAAAGATAAAATTTTGCCCGTTTAAGGGCTTTAGGCTTCTTACTAAAATGCCACCATAAAGCGATGGCTCGCTTTTAAAAGATATGTCAAAGCCAAAGTTGTGAAAGTAAATCTCTCCTGCCTCACACTGCCTTTTGTAGGTATTTGCGTCAAAACAAGTATAAATTTCAAGCTCACTAAATTTATACTCTTTGCCAGAAACAATTAAAACTTTACTTTGCATAAGCTCGTATAAAAAGCTCTGAAATTTCTCGTCGAAAAACTCTTTAAAACCAGCAGTCCCAACTATCTCTTGCTTTATATTTTTATCTAAAATTTTAAAGTTATTTTGTTTGAGCAGATTAAATTTTTCTTTATCAAAATGACTTTGCTCTAAAAATTTACTAAGTACCGCCACTAGATCAAATTTAGCAAAATGGCTTTTAAGCAGCTCACCAGCTAGCATCTTTGCTCCTAAGTTTTTATATATTTTAAAGGGTTTGAGCTTTACAAGCTAATCTTTGATGGGATTTTACCAGCTGCCACTTGCCCCGCCTCCGCCAAAACCGCCTCCGCCGCCACTAAAGCCACCACCTCTTGAACTGCTTGAATGTCCGCTGCCACTGCTATTTGAGTCTGATTTATCTCGTCTAAAGCCACTATATGTATTTTTGCTTTGAGTATTTTTTTTAAAGGCATTTTTTAAAATAATAAAAAATATTACAAACACAACGGCAAAGACAATGAAGTAATTTTGCACGCCAAAAAATTGCTCAAATACCGTAGATATCAGTCCTGCAAAACACGCACTAAAGCCAATTCGCATAAAAAATTTACCTAAAAAGCCAGAGACAAAACACGAGATCATGCCAGCAAAAAAGGCAACTATTCCAAATGGTATCTCTTCATCTTCACTCACGCTTTCAAATTCTTCACCACTAGCCACTTTTATGATGGCTCTTATGCCCTCTATCACGCCACCACCCATATCTCCTTGCTTAAATTTAGGCACTATCACATCATTTATGATCTGGCTTGATATAGCGTCAGTTAGCACACCTTCAAGCCCATAACCAACTTCTATACGCACTTTTCTCTCGTTTGGAGCGATTATTAAAAGCACTCCATTACTGCTTTGTTTTTGTCCTAGCTTGTAGCCTCTAGCTACCTCAAGAGAGATCTCTTCTATGCTTTTATTTTCTAGTGATTTAAGTGTCACGATAGCAATTTGCGTCGTGCTATTTTGCTCGTAATTTTGCACCAAGCTTAAAAGCTCAGCCTTCTCATTTTTAGAGAAAATTTGAGCCTCATCATTTATCTGCTCGTTAAAATTTATGGCAAAACAAAAGCAAAATGTAAAAGATAAAAGAGTAAAAATTTTCTTCATCATTTCTCAAATGAAACTTTTGGATTTATCTTCTCTTCGTTACTTATTTCAAGATTTTGTTTTGGCTTTAGCTCAGGATAAAAAGCACTTGCTATAAATTTATTTGGAAAGCTTCTAAGGGCTACGTTATACTCTTTTACAGCTTCGATATAATCATGCATTGCTACGCTTATGCGGTTTTGCGTACCTTCAAGCTGACTCTGAAGAGATAAAAAATTTTGATTTGCTTTTAGCTCCGGATAGTTCTCACTAACTGCCATAAGCCTACCAAGTGCCAAGCCAAATGAGCTTTGTGCTGTCATAAATTCTTTCATCTTAGCTTCATCACTAAGACCACTTGCATCAACGCTTACTTGCATGCTCTTACTTCTAGCATTTGCCACATCTTCAAAAATTTTTTGCTCATGAGCTGCGTAGCCTTTTACAGTTTCAACCAAATTTGGCACAAGTTCGGCTCTTCTTTTATATTGATTTAACACCTGTGACCACTTTGCATTTACATTTTCATCAAATGCAACAAATGAATTTATATACTTAAAAGCACCAAAAGCAAGTGCAACAATAACTATAATAACGGCTATTAAATTTTTCATATTTTCTCCTTTAAGGAGCAAATATTAGTAAAACAAGACTTAAAAAATAATGTGAGTTTGAGTTTGAAATGAGTGCGAATTTACGCACTCATTTTGGGGATTAAAGATCGGTTTGGATTTTGTCGTCTATTTGGATATGGATAGTTTTTCCATTTATTTGATCTATGCTTGAGTAGCCTTTAAATCCAGCAGTATCATATGAATGATCTGCGGCCCATTTATGAACTAGATCAACTTTTGTGATTTTATTGCCATTAGCATCAACATCACCACCTTTTATTTTAAGCACCGTATCAGGATTATCAGTAATATCAAGGATATTTTGTGCATTAAATTTGATCTTTGTTTCTCCTTTAAGCTCAAGGTTTTAAAGACTATATTGCGTATACCGGCCAAACAATACGATGTCATAAAAGTGCTTGGTAACAGTATGGAACCGTTTTTAAAAGACGGCGATATGGTGCTTGTCTTACCTACGCACGAGGCCAGTAACGGTGAGATAGTTATAGCAAACCTCGGTGGCGATCTATATGTCAAAAAGTTACTTAAAGGCCCGATAAAAAAGTGTATTCGCTTAACCTCTATGAATGAACTTTAGGAAGACGATGAGCTAGACCAGCTTAGGATTGTAGGCGTCGTTAAAAAAGTTCTTCCATCGGGTTTAATATTAGCATAAAGCCTATTTTACGCTATTTTAAAATATTTTTTGAAGTTTTGAAGTAATTTTGAAGTAGATTGAAGCTTTGACTTTCAAAATGCAAAAAAATGCCTAAATTTTGCATTTCGGGTTCTCATTTTTTACCTTACATCCACACCTACCCAAACAAAGTTTCTAACGCTATTTGCTTCACATTTTTATCTATTCTCATTTTTTTACCTTTTGCATAAGATTTATCACTAAAGAGCATTACATGGAGTGCCTTGATGATGTTTATGATCTAGAAGTCTTAGGCAATATATGAAAACAAGGAGCTATTAGATGAGTAGCCCAAAGAGAAAAACACATAACCGCCCTTGCAAGCCTAGAGGCGTT